>NZ_NGJU01000016.1 GCF_003987495.1 Vagococcus salmoninarum | reverse complement strand
TTCATTCCACTCTAAAGTCTGAAACGTTCTCAATACAGTCAGAGCTTGGATGCTCTACTACTAGTGTAATCGAAACTGTACAAAATTTCATCAAGTATTATAATGAAAAGAGAATTCAACAAAAATACGGTTACTTATCTCCGATAGATTATCGAAAACAAGCAACCGCATAGGTGTTTTTATTACTGTCTCATTTTAAGGGTTCAGTCCCCTTTAAGTGAACCTTCCTTTTTATATCCCCACCATCAAAAATGGTTTCTGCGTTATTTTTTAACTCCTCAACAAAATCTGGCGAATAATCTTTTGCTAATTCACTATAAACTTCAGCTAGTCTAACTTTGCGCTGATTAATTGAATGTCCGTCTGAACCAATTAATTGGATCAAGCCTAATTCTATCATTTTTTGAGCATTTAATTTAACTTGACTTCCAAAATTCCCTAAATAACTTGGGGCGGTCATTTGTGATAAGGCACCTATTTCAGTTAAATCAGCTAACTGATCGAGATGGTTAGCAAAATACTCATTACGTTCTGGATGAACAATAATCGGCCGAATACCGTGATTGATTAAATTCATAAAGAGTTTTTTAGTATAAACTGGGATTGTCTCTGTTGGAAACTCAATGAGTAAATATTTATTCCCCTCATCAATAAATAAAAGTTGATTTTTTTGAACCTGGTCATATAAATTACCTGAGATCCTAACCTCTTGTCCTTCGTAAAGAGTGATTAGGATCTTATTTTCATCTAAAATCTTTTGGAACTCTGCTACAGCCATAATAACTTTATTTTTAGGGTTCCAATATTTGCCGATATTATGATGAGGGGTACATAATATCCGACTGATGCCTTGAGCAGCCGCCTCTTCCGCCATCATTAAAGACTCAATTAAAGTATCTGGTCCATCATCTAGTTGAGGTAAAATATGGCAATGTAAATCAATCATCAGCTGCTCCTTTCATCCTATTCTGACTTAAAGGAACTTTTAATAGCTTCCAAAATTCGTTGACTAGCTCTGCCATCACCGTAGGGGTTTTTAGCTTGAGCCATTTTTCGATAAATCTGTTGATCCGTCAATAACACTAACATTTCATCATAGACCTCAGCCTCTTCCGTCCCAATTAATTTCAACGTCCCTGCCGCCACGCCTTCTGGACGCTCAGTCGTATCTCTTAAAACTAGGACTGGTTTTTCTAAGGAGGGAGCTTCTTCTTGAATTCCCCCGGAATCACTCATCACAAAATAGGCTTGATTTAACATATTATGAAATTCTACTAGATCAAGGGGCGGGATTAAGTGAATTCGCTCATGCCCCTCTAAATATTCCTTAGCTAAAGATTGAACTTTTGGACTCAAGTGGACTGGGTAGACGATTTCAACGTCCTGACGCTCATCTAACACCCTTCTAAGAGCTTTAAAGACATTCACCATCGGTTGACCTTGATTTTCTCTTCGATGCATTGTTAAGAGGATCAGCTTGTTTTCTGGTGACTGCATTTTCAGATTCGTCGGCTGATAGTCTTCTTTAATCGTATAATTCAGAGCATCAATCACTGTATTTCCAGTCATAAAGATTTTTTCCGCGGGAATCTTTTCATTTAATAAATTAGTTTTGGTTTCTTCCGTTGGCGCAAAATATAAATCACTTAACACATCTGTCAGCTGACGATTCATTTCTTCTGGAAAGGGGGAGTATTTATTCCATGTTCTCAACCCGGCTTCTACATGCCCAATTTTAACTTGTTGATAAAAGGCTGACAGACTTGTTGCGAAAGTTGTCGTCGTATCGCCATGAACTAAAATAATATCCGGTTGTGTGTCACTAATGATGCTTTCTAATTTTAATAAGATGCTACTAGTTATGCCAGCGATTGTTTGACCGGCTTTCATAATATTTAAATCATAATCTGGTTCAATTTCAAAAAAAGTTAAGACTTGATCTAACATTTCACGATGCTGAGCTGTAACTACTACGATGCTTTCAAAATCAGTCTGTTGTTTTTCAATTTCTTTAATGAGTGGTGCCATTTTGATTGCTTCTGGTCGTGTACCAAACACCGTCATTATTTTTATTTTTTTCATCTAACTCTCCTCTGAATAATTTCTCTACTCTATTATAGCTTGTTTATAAACAAATTCAATAGCCCCCCTTTGTGAACTACTTTTAAAAAATACTAATATCAGCTAGTATTCACTTTCTGTTTTTCTTAAAGAATCGCCGATTCCAAGAAAACCCGTTCAAAAAGAGGCAGTGACTAGTGTCACTGCCTCTCTTTTTTAATTAGCTAACTCGCCTTGCAACAATTGCTGCACACGGTTTAACTCTTCTGCTGGAATTTGTTGATAAGAGACGCCATCAATCATGACACCGTCCCCAACTAAGGCTTCCATTTCCATGTTATCAAAGCTTGCCTTATATCTCTTTTGTAAATCTAACATGTTGTCCCAAGATAAATCGGTTTTCATATTATTCTCAATCGCTTTTAAAATATCAGTATAGCCAGTCAGTGTTGACAAGCTAATTGATTTTTTTACAATACTGTTAATGATTTTACGTTGACGGTCTTGACGGCCGTAGTCACCTTTCGGATCTTGATCTCGCATTCTTGAAAAGGCTAAGGCAGCTTCGCCATTTAACCGTAAAGTCCCTAAAGGAAAGTCAAAGCCGTCTTGACTAAACTCTAATGTATTTTCAACACTAACGCCATCAACTGCGTCAACTAACTCCTTTAAGCCTTTCATGTTGATTGTTACATAATGATCAATAGGAATTTGCAATAAGTTTTCAACTGAAGCAATTGCCATTTCCGCGCCACCAAACGCATAGGCGTGGTTTAATTTATCGACAGTTCCTTGACCAACAATTTCAGTGTATGTGTCACGAGAAAGACTGACTAACGTCGTTTTATTACTTTTTGGATTAACAGTTGCTACTAACATTGTATCCGAACGTCCTTGTTCATCTCGGCCTAAATCACCTGTATCTAATCCTAGTAGTAAAACTGAAAAAGCATCCCCTTTTCCTAGTTCCACTTTTTTATCTCTTAAGGAAGATTTCGGCCTTGCTACTTCTTCTTGAATACCGGTTGCAGTTCCTTTAATATCAAAGTAAACTTTAGCGCCATAGCCTACTATAGCAAGCACAATTACTAACATGACCGACAAAATACTTAAAAATATTTTTTTTCCTAATGACATCGTTAATTTTCCTCCTATAATGACTACATAATCGTCTCTAAATACTTTTGAATACCTTCTTTAACCGTGTACTTATTTTTAAAGCCTAAACTTTCTAATTTAGAAATATCAGCATAAGAAGAAGGAATGTCCCCACTTCTAGCCGGTTCATGGATTAGCGGTAATTTTGTTTCTAAAGTTTGATCCATCATCTCTATTAGCCCAGCCAATGATGTCTCAATACCTGTAGCTACGTTGTAAACTTGGCCGATTGCTTCTTCTTTACGACAAATTAAATTCAAGGCTTGCTCAACATCTTCAATATAGACAAAATCTCTTGTTTGTTCCCCATCACCAAAAATTGTAAAGCTACTTTCATCGGTTTTTAGCAGCTTCTCATAACGGTCAATCAAAATTGAAATGACCCCGGAATAAGGTGATTCAGGATTTTGATTCGGTCCATAGACGTTGAAGAATCGAACTGCACTTGTGGCAATCCCATATAGCTGACTGTAACTTAAAACATACTTTTCAGCGGCAAATTTATCAATTGCGTAAGGTGTTAATGGTCTAATCACTGATTCTTCAGCCTTTGGCAATGTCTCTTCATCACCGTAAACTGCTGCCGAAGAAGAAAATATCAGTCGCTCTGGCTTTTTGTTATGTTTTTTGATAGTTTCCAGTAATGATAAGACACTCTCAAAATTGACTTGATGGGTTTCTAAAGGTCTGGCCACTGAATCGGCTACACTGGCAATTGCTGCAAAATGATAAATATAATTAAAATCATTTTGACTAATTAGTGACTCCATTAATTCTGGATCAGTTACGCTACCTTCGATAAAGGTAATATTTTTTGATTTTTTTAAATTACTTAATTTACCCATCGATAAATCATCTACGATAATTACTTGATTATTTTCACATAAAGTATTTGCTATTGTTGAGCCAATGAAACCCGCTCCACCTGTTATCAAAATACATTTCATTTAAATCACCTCATAAAGTTTCTTACTAAACTACTTTACTGACTATACCATAATAATTAGAACTCAGTGTCATCTCTTAATCTTTTTAGTCATTTCTTAATAAAAAAGCCAGTGATTTCAGAAATCACTGGCTTTAAGTCATCTTAAAATTTAAACAACTTGGTAAAATTCGCCAAGGGCTTCTTGATTGTATTTTTCGTAATCAAACTTAGCAAACCTTCGCTTCTTGCTAACTAACTCTTCCATGCTTTTAACAATGCCAGCAATATCATTGGTTTCAGTTAATAGACCGTAACGATCTCCTTCTAAGACATAACGACAAGCTGGAATATCTGTTGAAATAATCGGTAAGCCTAAGGTCATTGCTTCTAATAAAACCATGGGTTGACCTTCGTAAATCGATGTCAGACAGAAAATCGAACATTTAGCCATAAAATTAAAGGGATTAGCAATCTGATCAGTTAAAATAACCTGTTCTTCTAAGTGCAATTTTTTAATTTCATTTGCTAACTTCAGATATTCCTCACCTTGACCAATAATGTAAAGCTTGCCTTTTTGATTCGTTTGATAAAACTCATGAAACGCTCTGATTAAAAGTAATTGTTGTTTTTCCGGTGATAAACGTCCCATTGTCACGAAGACTGGTTCTGTTGTTTGCGGATAAGGATAATAGTTACCTTTGACGTTAAATGCCCCAAAACTTAAATCTGCTTTAAGATAACTTTGGTCTAACCAAAGTTGCTCTTTGTTCGGCAACTCAACAAGGGCAACAACTTGGCCATTTGTCATTTCACACTCTTTGATAACAGTCAAAACTGTTTCAGGTAAGAGTGCCACTGGACTCTTAGTTTCTAATTGCCAATCGTGATAAAAAGTTACCTCACTGCTTAGCAGTCTTCCGATGTAGGACTGATTCGTTTCAGCAAATAGCTCCATCTTGCCTGCCTCTAACAACTCAATCGCCAGCTCAGTCATCCAGCCACTTTGATTAAGGGCATTAGTAATCAACAAACTAGTTCCAGTCATCGTTACTTTTTTCTCACTAATTTTAACTATTTGACCTGGCCTAACTGCAAAATCAGTGACAGCTGGTCCAATGATTTTGTTACAGTGAGGAGTTGACCATACTACTGCTTTCTCATTAGTCAGTCGACCATAAGCTTTAACCGTTTCAGTCTTAATAATTCGTAACTCTAAATGCCTCAACTCTAAACTATATTTTTTGCGATCACGAGAGAAAATTAATTTTTTCAGTAGCGGTTGAGAAACTTTGGCTAACATCCCCTTAGTATTATTTAAGCGATGAGAAGCTTTAAATTTGGTCATTGGTAACCAACCTAAGACTTGTTCATTAATGACTACTTTAAAATAACTACCTGTATGAGTTTCGATGACTTCATTAATTTCCACATAACGATTTCTTAAAAAATTAGCTTGTGATACAACATAACTATCGACTAGTCCTACTGGTTCACTATATAGTAAGTCTTCACCATTCGTATTAATCATCCCAATAAGAGTAACAGTTCTCTGACTGATTATTTGATCTGCTAATAAAGTGATTTCCCTAGCATCGAGCCAACCAACATAAATATCCCCTTGCATGACTTTGTTATACGTCCTACCAGCTATTTCTGTTTGGCCAATCACTAAGACTTCTTCAGCAGGATTTAAAGGCCTCTCTTTGCTGATTGCTGTTTGATCACCAGGATTTTTATTCCACATAAGATACGTTGTCTTAGCTTCAACTAATTTCCCGGGTGAAATCATTTTTTTAGTTACTAATTGATTAGTCTCAGCATTTTCCCTTTGGCTATTATCAGCTAGAATCCGTTGAGGGTTAATTGTGTTTCTAACAACTGTAAATTTATCAGCAGGGGCGTAGTCCTTTAATTTAGCTAAGTTAACTTCTTTTGTCGATTGTGACACTGAAACTAATTGATCAAATTTATCATAGACCGAAAATAAGCCATTGAGATTGATTAAATGAATTTTTTTCCCGTTGACAGTTCGACCACTATCAGCTAACATGTCGCTGTGCATAAAGCAGATGCGTTTAGTTGCAGGAACATTTAAGAGTAACTTAGTCCCGTATAAGCTATAACCGCTGAAGTCAATGACTGTATCAAAACTTAGTGTTCCTAATAAACGAGTAACTTCTCTGCGATAGGCTCTCTCTGGAAATAAACGATTAAATTTACGATTTAAGCCCTTTACATGACTATATAAATCCAAATAAGATTCTTTGATTGTATAGTTTGGGCTACCAAATTTGAATATTAAGTGGACTTCTTTAGGAATGCCTTCGATATTCCTCACTTGTTCTAGTAAACGTGGATCATCTAACAAGCAAGTTACCTCATACTTAGTAAAATCGATGTTACTTACTAAATTGATAAAACTACTAGTGATGCCATTATTCCGCATGCCTCCTGGGTAAAACAACAGTTTCTTTTTATCAGTGTTTTCTTTATGTATCACTAACTTTGGTTGTTCTTTTTTTTCAAAGATGTAATCAACATACTTTTTAGTCACATTACCATCTTCATAAGGGGTAAATACTTCTTGACACCTTTGGTAATTATCAGCGTAGTCCTTAGCAATCCTTGGTAAATCACCTAAAGCAGTTGCCAGTTCTTCGACTGTATAACTAATCGGCCCAGGTAATTCCTCGTCATTAAAATACTTGCCTCGTTCTTCGGCATATAAATCAGCATCCCAACAGTAAAATAAAATTGGTTTGTTTGTTACTAAGAAATCGAAGAAGATGCTGGAATAATCTGTGATTAACACATCGACTATTCCTAACAATTCATTCGTATCAATCACGTCAGGAATTAAATAAGGTTTTAAAGCAACCTCTTTCACCGCTTCTTTATAAATAAATGGATGGACTTTAACTAATATATTATACTTATCACCATGGATTTTACGTAAATAAGCCATCTCAGCTGTCACTTGCGCCATATCATTCCGGGCACTTGTTAAATCAAGTCCTTTCCAAGTCGGCGTATATAATAATATTTCCTTTGTTTGGTCAATCTCTTTCTGAAACTGGCCTAATAATTTGAATGTACCCTGTTTGTCTGGCTTGAGAGTACTGTCAATCCGTGGGTAACCACCTTCAAGAACTTCCCCCTTGTATAGCCCCCGTAAACGATAACTGTCTAAATACATCTTAGAAGTATGTTGATTCGGGCTAATTAAAAAAGAACTTTGAAAGAAATTACGAACAACATTTTTGGCACCACTAGGATTACCTGGCATATCGTAGCCCATCGTTTTTAAAGGCGTACCATGCCAAGTATTAATGTAGGTTTGTCCTGTTTTTTTCATATAGAATGGTTGTAACGTAGCATTGTTAATCACATATTCTGCTTTGGCTAACCATTTTAAATAATTCTGACTGTTACGTTGAACAAAAATAACATTGCTTTCAGCTTGATATAACTTAATTATTTGTTTTAATTCCACTGAATCAACATAACTCCATATATGTGTATATTTCTTTTCCTGATCATTTTCCAATAAATACTTAAAAATCGCTAAGGGAGAGTCTGTTAAAGACTGCCCATCGCGACTTTCATACATAATTGTGGATTTTTCTATTGATAACTTTTCAGAATAACGAGCAAACATCAGCCCTTGTTTGGCTGGTTGATGTCTGAATGGTTTATAAACTGGACCAATCACTCTTGAAATGATATTTTTGATTCCCATAATAATTCGCTCCTATTTTTAAGTATCAATTACCAAAACGCTCTTTTAAATCTGCTTTTATTTTGGTGGTCGAAACTCCTTCGGTACGAGCTAAGTACTGAACTTCGCAGTGCTCTTTTAAGAAGTCAAATTTCCCTTCCCAGTCGTCACCCATCACAAAAACATCAATTTGATTATCTACAACATCGCTAACTTTTTGTTCCCAAGTCATTTCTGGAATGACTTCATCAACATATTTAATCGCCTCTAAGATATACTTACGGTCACTGTAAGAGGTGTAAGCTTTTTTCCCTTTAATAGCGTTAAATTCATCTGATGATAACACCACAGTCAAATGGTCTCCTAAGGCTCTCGCTCTTTTTAAAATATTAACATGGCCTTTATGTAGTAAATCAAAAGTCCCATAAGTTATAACTTTTTTCATTAGTTTCATTCCTCTTTTTTTATAATTTTCTGAATAACTGCTTGACTAGCAGTGCCTTTTTCCTGGTGACAAAACTGTTGATAAAACTCTTCATAATTATCACTTATTAAAGTATTTTCATCATTTACAAATTGTCGTAAATGATTGATTAAACTTATTTCTGTAGTGACAATCTTTCCTGGTAAAGCTTCTGTCACATCAAAATAGACTCCACGTATCTTCTCTTCATAGTCTAATCGATCATACATATAAAAGAGCATCGGCCTCTTCGTGATTGCAAAATCAAACAAGCTTGAAGAATAATCTGTTATCAATAAATCAGTTATCAATAGTAACTCCTTCATATCAGGGTAATTACTAACGTTCATGATTGTTTCACCAAATCTAGTAAAATCAATTGTCTCTGATACTAAATAGTGGGTTCTAACAAGGAAGACCACTTCGCCTTTAAATTGTTTTTCAATTTCAGCTAAATCTAAAGTTAATTCAGTTAAATCAGTTTTCTTAGTTTCACGCCACGTTGGTGCGTACAAAATGACTTGCTTATTCAAAGGGATCCCTAATTCACTTTTCAAATAATTAATTCTCTTGATGTCAGCATGTTTTTTGACTAGTTCATCATTGCGCGGGTAACCTACTTCTAATACTTCACCTTGATAGCCAAAGGCTTTTGGCAAGATATCTGTACAATAAGAATTTGGTGAAATTAAATAGTCCCAGACTGCGGCTTCTTTAATAAACTCTTCACGGTAACTGGCTGTATCGTAACCTGCTATCTTTACTTCTGAAATGTCTAGGCCTAATTTTTTTAAGGGGGTTCCGTGCCACGTTTGAACGTAAGTCGTTCTTTTATTCTTAACCATGTAAATCGGTGTCCGAGTATTGATTACCCAGCCCTTTGCTCGTGGCATTGTTAATAACCACTTTAGGCTATATCTGCGAACATAATCGACTTTTTCTTTGATAAAGATTTCCTCGTGACCTTTTGAAACGCCCCACACTAAACGATAGTTTGGATAGGTTTTCTTCATTTCTTGATAAACGGCTTTAGGATTATCACTAAATTGTTTGCCATGAAAACTTTCAAAATAAACTAGATTTTCGCAAGTAAAATAGCCAACTACCTTAAACACTAACCCAATCATTTTTTTTATTAGTTCAACTGAAAATGCTTGCATGTGTGTCTCCTATCATTAAATAAAGTCAACGAATCTCGCTCTAAACTTCATGTGTAAGTGAGAGCCTAATGTTAATAATAAGATCGTCACTAACCAGAAAAATAATGTCTGAGTGCCTTTTTCCCAAAACCAACCTTTTGATAAGAATGAATCTCTAAAACCATTAATAATATAGTAAATTGGATTTAACTCTAACAATCTAACAATTGTATCTTTGCCTTTAAACTGAGCCATCTCTTGAATATTCCAAATTGGGCCTGATAAGTAGAACAACAATCTAATGATTGACTGTAACATAATATGATAATCTCTAATTAAGACTGTAATCGTTGAGTTGAAAATCCCAAAAGCAAAGAGAAAGGCAATCATACAAAACAGATAATAAAAATATTGTAGCCAATAAATCGTCGGTGTAACACCACCAATTAGCATTGAGACTAGTAATAAGCCCATCATAGCACGGTAGCTAACAAAGTTACTCGTAATGTTAACTGAGGGCAAGATACTCACTGGAAACTTCATTTTAGAAACTAGACCGACTTGGCTATAAATGCTATTTGAACTACCTAAAATTGAACTATTAATAAAGAACCAGGCAATGATCCCAATTAACATCCAAATGATAAATGGCACACCATCGACTTCCTTGCCTTGGTGCAAACCTAGTCCAAAGACCAAGTAATAAATCCCCACTTGAATAGCCGGATTTAAAAACTGCCAAACTAAACCTAAATAGTGACTTTGGTAAGTCGCTTTTTCTTCATATTTTGATATCCGACGGATGATTCCGAAATTTTCAAATTGTTCTTTTAATACTAATTTAACATCATTCACGTTTCTGATCTCCTCTTCCATTCACTTACTAGTAAGCATCTGCGATTAAGCCACTTTATCAAGGACTTAATCATTACTTTTTTCTGTTGAATGGTTTTCTTTAAACCATTTATTTGTTTTATACATAAAGACCGGCACATCAATCATTCTAACTAAACGCTTAGGTGTACTAAGGGAGCGATAAAGCCATTCTAAATTCGCCTTAATGAAAAAATTAGGGGCTCGCTTGACACTTTCACTTAACACATCAAAACTGCCGCCCACATCTTGAAAGACTTGGGCTTCAACATTTTGATAGTTCCTAGCTAGCCATTGCTCTTGACGTGGAAAACCTAAGGCCACAAAAACAAAAGTTGGTTTTCGCTTATTTATTTCAAAAACAATTTCTGTTTCTGATAAATTAGTATAACCATCGATACCAGATATTTCACTAATATTCGGGTATTGATTTTTAATTGTGACTAGTGTTTTTTCCAAGACTTCCGGCTTAGAACCATATAAAAAAACACTCTTTTCATTCTCATTAGCATATCTTAAAAATTCAGTCATCAAGTCAATCCCAGTTACCCGTTCTTTAATCTTCCCGCCTTGCTTTTGAGAAGCTTTAACAATTCCGATACCATCGGGAATGCGGTGACTAGAAGCTTTGACAAATTCAATCACTTCTGGGTATTTATGGGCATGAACAACAATTTGCGGGTTAACGCTTGTAAAAGTTAATTTACGGGATGACTTTAATAAGCTAGGTAATTCATTCATAATTTCAGTAATAGTCACTACATCCACTGGAATGCCTAAAATATATTCTGTTTCCATAAATTTAACCCTCTTCTTTAAGTCTTATTTTCATGTAATTAACTAACCGTTGGCTAGCTTGACCATCATTATATCGATTCCAGACTTCATTGATTTTCCCAAGATTCGCACTTTCTTCTTGGTTTATTTGGCTAATCAGTTCTGAAGTTGCTTGACTAAGGCCACCTGCAACACTCTGCTGAAAATGTGCCTGGATGCCAACTTCTGCTTGATATTCAGTTAGATCTGGACAAAAAAATAATAATTTACCTTGGGGGTTAGCTAAAGCATATTCGAAAGGGACTGAGGAATAATCACTAATCAAGTAATCAGCTATTAGCAACCATTCAGCTAATCTCACCCCTTTTAAATCAATGATAATCCGGGGATCATCTTGGACCGCCCTTGGTAAAACTTTCAACATTTTCGGGTGAAACTTACAAACTAAAATACTTTCAGTTGTCAGCTCACTTAGAACCTCTGTCCAATCAACGACTGTCAGTGAGTGTTCCCGATATGTTGGAGCATATAATAAAATTTGTTTGTTTTTTAGTTCAGGGAACTTAGCAATTAGCCTTTCCCGACTGTTTCCTTTATTTTGATTAGCAAAATAAAAATCTGTTCGTGGCAAACCTAAGTATTGGAATTTATCATTTTGCACCCGATAAGCTTCTTTAAAAATTTCCGCCATCGCATCCGACCCGACAATAAAATCAGTGAAACTATTGTAGACTTTTTGAAACCGAGCTTTTTCACTTTGACTTCGCTTTTGAGTTTGCTTATCTTGCCAACCAAAATTTTTGATTGCGCCATTGGCATGCCAGATTTGGATGATTCGCGTTTCGGGCTGAACAACCAAATTTGCTAAAAAGGGAAAATAGTTATCACATATAATCATTTTGGTCCGTGCTAAGGCAGGAATTACCCTTCTGAAAAATGTAACTGGCTGATCAAACGACCTAATTTCAAGACCTTGCGAGGCTAGCATTTGTGCTTCATTAAGACATGTCTCTGAGTAGTAGATGACTAGCCTTTTTTCAGGGAACGCCTCACTAATTTCTGTTATTAGGCCTTCGTCATTGTTTGGAAAACTTAAAACATAAGCAATTTCATTATTAGTTGTTTGACGACTTGCTTTAAGTGAGATCTTTGAAACACAAAAATCATAAAAACTTTTGGCTTGATTCACTAATAGTTTTTTTAGCATCAATTAAACTCACATCCATTTTGCTAACTCAGCGTCAGTAATAAAATCTGACAGCGCCGCTTTTTTCTTTTCATTAGCTGGTGTTGCTGGTTTACTTGGTACTGGTTTTTTAAATAACAACGTCGGATTCATAATGACTCGTTTTAAAGAACGGCCATTCACATTGACAGATCCTAAAAAAACTAGAGATAGGAGTGCCACTACAATAAACCCTTTAGTCAATGACGTCATTTTACCTATTGCAGGTCCTGTTAGTTCCTTTGGTGTTACCCGGGTTTGCAGAACTTCCGTTTTTAATTTTTTCAACGAAAACGAACTCTGTTTCTTCTTATAACTATCTTGATATTTTTTCTTTTCGGCTGGTGATTGTTTTCTAAACCATGCCGTAAACTCGTTGTATTCTTTAACTACTTCTTTCGTTTCACCGAACTTACGAACTTCACCGTAGTGCATCCAGACGACCCGATCACAAATTTTATTAATTTGACTTAAGGAATGGCTGACGAAGAATATCGTCTTCCCTTCCTTTTTAAACTCATCAATTCGATCCACACATTTTTGATAAAACGTGTCATCACCAACGGATAAAGCTTCATCAATAATTAAAATATCCGGATTATTATGGACAGCAATTGCAAAACCTAGCCGTGATTTCATCCCACTTGAGTAGTTTTTAACCGGTTGGTCGATGAAGGCACCTAAATCTGCGAAAGCAATAATATCAGGTAAAATAGCAGTGATTTGCTTATTTGTTAAACCAATCATCAAACATTTTAAACGAATGTTTTCTAAGCCTGTTAATTGTCCTTTAAGTCCTGCGCCAATTGCAATAATTGAGGTTTCCCCTTTAACATCTAAAACACCTGTTGTTTGAGGGATGATTCCTGCTAAAATATTAGAAAGTGTTGATTTACCAGAACCGTTTATGCCAATTAAACCAATTGTTTCACCTGCGTGAACTTCTAGACTAACCCCACGTAAAGCCCAAAATTTCGGAACATTTTTTTGAGAGCCTTTAAATAAGGATTTAATTTTGTCTGATTTCTTTTTGTACAAATCATATTCTTTGGTAATCAGTTCCATTTTAACTTTTACTTCAGTATTATTAGACACTTTAACGCCACCTATTCTTTTTATTACATCTTTTTAAATTAGAATACTTTTAACTTGCAGTTATGGATTAATAATCGCCATTCCATCTAGTGGAAAAGTTTTTTCAGAAATCAAACCATTACTAACAAACTCATAGCCTTCAACATCTCGTTCATCGGCTTCGTCTAGCCCTAAAGATAAACGTAAACGGTGACTAATGTAATCTAAACTGTCACCATGGAGACCGACCATGCTAGAGCCATAATAATCAAAACTTAACCATGAGAAAATATATGAATCAAAGTCATAACTACTTGTAATGCCTGATTGGGCCACTTTCATCATAGTCGCCATATCCATGTCTGTCCAAAAATGACCGTCTAAAGCTGTCATTACTTCGGTTAATTTTGTAACAGAACCTAGCTTCATGCCTTTTTTTAGAACAGCTTGCATAATTTCTTGTTGACGGCTACCACGCATCACATCATTATCGATTTTTCGTGTCCTGGCAAAAGCTAAGGCTTCTTCACCATTTAATTTTTGCAAGCCCTTTTTAAGAGAAACCACCTCTTTACCAGCAGCATTTTGTTCAACAAAATCAACTGGCACTTCTGCTTCAACCCCATCTAGAACATCAACAATTTCTTCAAAGGCTTTAAAATCAACTGTCATGTAATAATTAATTGGAATATTCATCAAGTTTTCAACTGCATCAATGCTAGACTCAACTTCGCCAAAAGCGTAGGCTGCATTAATTTTCTCCATGCCAACAAAGGTTGGTGAGTTGATTTGAGTGTAAGTATCTCTCGGGATACTTACGAGACTAATTTTTTGAGTGATTGGACTAACGGTTGCTAACAACATGGCATCTGTTCTAGTTGATTCAAGTTGACGATCATCATTGTTATCAACACCTAAAATTAAAATAGCAATTGGATCTTTAATCGGATCAATATCATCATTGATCGTTGTGTTTCTTTTAACTGGTTGATAGGCATTTTCAAGTAAACTATCTGTTTCAACAAATACTTTAGCCCCATAAGCTAAGGCAGCTAAAACCCCACAAAGAAAGACTATGACTGTTGTTTTTAAGATTCTTGGCCACCATGAAACTTTATTATTTTTACGTAATTGGCTTCTAGTGATCGTACTATCAGTTGCATCATTTTTATCTAAATTTCTCTTAGTTCGATTTCTTTTAGTTTTTTTGCTCATTTAGTCCATCCTTCATTAAATTATCTATCAATTATAGCATAATCACTCCTCAAAAAAAAGAATCCTAAAATTCTTAAACATTCCGTAAGCTATTACTAAGATTAATTAGTAGGTTTCTGAATTGCTGTTGGCAGTTCCTTCATTCTACTGTATAATAATCTTGAATTACGAAAGTAGGTTTAGAGCATGAGTTTTATTGTTGAATTAGTTTTAAAATTAACTGCAACGGTCGCTTTGTCATATGCGATAACCCCTTTAATCAAAAAAGTTGCTTGTAAAATAAACGCTGTTGATCATCCGAATGAACGGCGAATTAATACAATCCCTATGCCTTCCGCTGGTGGACTTGGCATTTATCTCACTTTTTCAATTGCCCTTTTACTGTTTTTCCCTAAAGACATTATCCCTTGGGACTTCTCAATCCATCTCATTGTTGCTAGTGGTATTATTGTCTTAACCGGTTTAATCGATGATATTTACGCCTTAAGACCACGGCAGAAGCTTGTGGGGATGATTGTAGCAGCAATGTATGCCTACTTTGTGGCTGGCATTAAAATGGATACTGTTAATCTTTTCTCATTTACTAACATTGACTTAGGGTTTCTCAGTTTCCCAATGACAATCATTTGGATTCTCGCCTTAACAAACGCGATTAACTTAATCGATGGTTTAGATGGGCTCGCTTCAGGGGTTTCAATCATCGCCTTAACTTCTATCGGGATCGTTGGTTACTTATCAACTTCTTCTGGAGCGGTTATGATTCAAGTACCAATTACGATTTTTCTTTTAGTTGCCAGTATTTTAGGTTTCTTACCGAGAAACTTTTTTCCAGCTAAAATCTTCCTCGGTGATACCGGTGCCCTTTTCTTAGGCTTTATGATTGCTGTTCTCTCTTTACAAGGGCTCAAAAATGCAACTTTTGTCTCATTAATTACACCACTTATTATTCTCGGTGTTCCAATAACTGATACTTTATTCGCCATTATTCGACGGACATTAAACAAACAACCAATTTCAAGCGCTGATCATATGCATTTACATCATCGCTTATTGTCAATTGGCTTTACTCATCGCGGTGCCGTTTTAATGATTTATGCTTTAGCTTTAATTTTCTCATTAATCGCGATTCTTTATTCTTTTGCTAGCGGTCTTGCCAACTGGATCATGATCGTCGCGACTATTTTCGGTCTTCAACTTTTCGTTGAATTAATTGGTTTAACTGGTAGCAAACACCAACCTTTAATTAGTTGTCTCAAATTTATTGGCAATCGTGCTTATCGCAATCAAATTTTAACAGAAAAAAAAGAAAAGTCAGAAAAATAAATTTTTCTATGACTTTTCTTTTTTTGTTTGCTTAATTATTTGTGTTAACTTATCTGGGATGCGACTTTCTCTAGCCTCGATTTCACCATTTGTATACTCTTCTGTCACAGCATTAATGACACCACCTAAGATAATCACTGTTGCGGCAAAATCCAGCCATAACATAAAGACAATAAATCCACCGATTAAGCCATAACTTGAAAAGCCATTGGAAAAATATTTCGTATACAATCCAAAAAACTGAGTTAAAGCCATCCAGCCGATTGTTGAAAATAAAGCACCAGGTAAGACTGAACGCACTCTGACTTTCGCATTAGGCAAATAAGAATAGATTAAACTCATCGTTAAAAAGAGTGAAATCATTGTTACCGGCCATTTTAAAGTACCGAATAAGCCAGAAATAGTACCAGGTAAATTTAAGATTGGTAAAATGTAATCTAAGACTGACTGACCAAGAGTAAAGACAATCGCTAGCAACATGACAGCGACTAAAAACATAAAGATTGCTCCAAATGAGAAAAGTCTTGTTAGTAACATATTAGAACGCCTCGTCACCCCATAAACTTTATTCAATGAATTTTGCAAGGCATTAATACTACGACTCGCCCCCCACAATGTTGCCACCGCTGAAAGGGATAGTAAGCCACCATTAGATGTTTCTAACAATGAACGAATGGTTCCTTCTAGCATTTTAAAAATACTCTCAGGTAACATTGATTGAATATAGGGCAAAACTGTTTCAGGGTTAATATTTAAGTACGGTAATATATTTCCTACTGCAATAATCAATGGAAACAATGACAACAACAAATAATAAGCGATTGTCGCTGCCGATGGTCCGATTTCTGCTTCTTTAACCCTGCCAAGGACCGTTTGAATAAAACGTTTAATTTTCTCATTGTTACTTAGCTTTTTTAATGCACCCATAAATCTCCTTAACTACTTACCAATGCTTAAACGATTGATAAGTGCTTTCTCACCTTGTTATTGGTCCCCTTGTGACGTTAAAATTCTTGGACCTTCTTTAGTAATCGCTAGTGTGTGTTCATATTGACAGCTAATTCCACCATCGACAGTGCGCGCAGTCCAGCCATTGTCATCCATTTTCATGCGCCATGAGCCTGTGTTAACCATTGGTTCAATAGTGATGACCATGCCTTCTTTCAAACGTAACCCTTTGCCAGCTTCGCCATAATGGGGAACAGCTGGGGCTTCATGAATCGTTGGACCAATGCCGTGGCCGATAAAATCTCTAACGACGCTTAAATCTTGCCCTTCCACGTAAGTTTGAATGGCATGACCAATATCGCCAATTCGGTTGCCGACTTGCGCTTGTTCAATCCCAACATATAAAGCTTGTCGAGTCACTTCCATTAATTTATCTAATTCTGGTGTTGATTCACCAACGACATATGACCAACATGAATCTGACATTGCCCCATTTAAATCAATACACATGTCAACTTTAATTAAGTCACCATCTTTTAATTTTTCTTTACGGGGAAAGCCGTGACAAATTTCATCATTAATGCTACAACAAGTCGCATACTTGTACCCTTCAAAACCAATTTGAGCTGCTACGCCACCATTTTCTTTAATAAATTTATGAACAAATTTTTCGATTTCCCAGCTTGTTACTCCTGGTTTAATAAATGTTCTTAACTCTTGGTGAACTCGCGCTAACAATGCTCCTGATTCTGCCATATTGTCTATTTCTCTTTGTGATTTTAATGTAATCATTCGTTCCTTCTCCTCTATTATCATCTTCGCTTAACTAGCTTTAAGACTATTAAGCTCTTTTACCTTTTTCTTAAAGGCTTTCGCACATTATATTCTATCATATTGTGTCTTTAAGACCAAATATCGAATATATTTAAAGTTGTTTGTTTTAAAAATATCTTTTTCTGGTATAATTTAACTGTAAACTGATTGGAAAGGATGAAAAACACATGGCCTTAGCTAAAATTGTTTATGCCAGTTTAACTGGTAATACTGAAGAAATAGCTGACATCGTTGCGGAAGCACTAGAAGAACAAGACATCGAAGTTGAAATTGAAGAATGTACCCAAGTTGATGCTGCCGATTTCGCTGATGCCGATATTTGTATTGTGGCGACTTACACATATGATGAAGGTGACTTACCCGATGACATCGTTGATTTCTACGAAGAACTCAAAGAAGTCGACTTAACTGGTAAAATTTATGGGGTTGTTGGCTCTGGCGACACATTTTATGAGTTTTATTGTAAGTCTGTTGATGATTTTGAAGCTGTCTTTGAAAAAACCGGTGCTACTAAAGGTGCTGAAGCTGTTAAAGTTGATTTAGCTGCTGAAGAAGAAGATATCATCAAGTTAGAAGCATTTGCTAAAACAATCGCTAGTAAAATTTAAAACTGCCACTTACGAAAAATCTCGTAAGTGACAGTTTTTTTATTTCTTATTAATGTGTGTCGTTAAAATTTGATTATTAGTATTTGAAGTAACACTAGATACAACATCGTTGATCAAATGAATGATTTCATCATCTGTCGGATTTATGAGGCCACCGGATTTTAATGAAGCAACTCCTGTAGCAACTATCCAAGTACCAGAAAAAATCGCATTTTTCATTTCATCATCTAGATCTTTAAGTTTCGGATCTTGATTAATATTAGTCATAAATAAATCATGACTAAACTGGTTAAGCATCTCGTCCCCTGAATGTCCTTCTAAATAAAGTGAGCGATACAAAACCTTTTCTTCCGTTGCGAATTTAACATAATTTAAGTTCATGTCAATCATTGGATTTCCAGTAATTTCTTTACCAAAAATTTCATCTCGTAAATACGTTTCAATTTTTATGAATAGTGACTCTTTTAAATCATCCATATTTTTAAATTCTAAGTAAATTGGTTGCGTCGAACATTTCATCTTACTTGCAATATTACGAGCGGTAAATTTAGAAAATCCTTCTGTTGCAACAATCTCATAAGCCGCATTTAATATTTGATCTTTTGTGATAGTTTTTTTTCGTGCCATAATTTCTTTCCTCTCTTTCGCCAGGCTCTTTTTAAAGGGGGGAGATTTTAAATCGTGTTATTTCAAACTCATCCCTTGTAATCCGATTACTGTTTTTTTATTATTATATTATTGTATCATGAATCGTACGATAAAAAAAGTAAGTTATATAACAAACTTAATATTACACCTTGTTGCACATATTAATCAAGTTCGGTAAACAATCCTTATTAATATAATGCTTGTTATTTGGTTATTGATTGGTCTGAAATTAATTGAGGCGACCACCCCTTTGTGTTATCATACAATAAGTAACCATAATTTAATAGTAACTAAATATAGGAGGTTTTTTTATGACTTTATCAAATTTTAAAGATAATTTAGGGAAATATGCTAAATTAATCGTTGCAACTGGGGTAAACGTTCAAAAAGATCATCGAGTTGTTTTAAATATCGATGTGGAGCAAGTTGAACTAGCTCGTTTAATCGTCAAAGAAGCATACCAACTAGGGGCCACTCACGTCAGTGTTCAATGGAAAGATGACATCATCCAAAAAGAATTTTTCTTACATGCAGGTGATGAGTTAATGTCAACTGTCCCTCAATATAAAATTGATGAAGCTGATTCATGGGTAGAACAAGGAGCTAGCAGAATTAGCGTTGTTTCTCAAGATCCTGATGCTTTAGCTGGTACTAATCCGGACCGAGTTGCAACTTTCCAAACTGCTAACGGTAAGGCTTTAAGTAAGTTACGTCAAGCCAGTCAAGCGAATAAAATGAGTTGGACTGTCGTTGCCGCAGCTGGAACTGCTTGGGCAGCTAAAGTCTTTCCAGAATTAGCGACTAGCGAAGAACAAGTTGACGCTCTTTGGAATGAAATTTTCAAAACAACTCGGATTTATAGTGATAATCCTGTCCAAGCTTGGATTGAACATGACCAAAAACTAGCCTCGAAAGCGGCTGAGTTAAATGCTGAACAGTTCGACGCTTTACACTACACTGCACCTGGTACTGATTTAACGATTGGTTTACCTAAGAATCATTTATGGGAAGGTGCTGGTAGCTTCAACTCTCGTAATGAGAAGTTCATGGCTAACATGCCGACTGAAGAAGTCTTCACCGCTCCAGATCGTAACCGGATTGATGGCGTGGTTGTTAGTACTAAACCATTAAGCTACGCTGGGACAACCATTACTGGTATGACTTTTAACTTTGAAAAAGGTAAAGTCGTTTCGGCTTCAGCTGATCAAGGGGAAGAAGTTCTAAAAAAACTCCTAGAAACTGACGAAGGTGCTAAAAGTTTAGGAGAAGTTGCCCTAGTACCAGATCCTTCACCAATTTCTCAATCAGGTATTACTTTTTACAATACACTCTTTGATGAAAATGCCTCAAATCACTTAGCTTTAGGTTCAGCCTATGCCTTTAGTTTACAAGGTGGTACGGAAATGACTCAAGCAGAATTAGAAGCAGCTGGACTGAACTTAAGTTCAACCCACGTTGACTTTATGATTGGTTCCGACAAAATGGATATCGACGGCATCCGTGCTGATGGTTCCAAAGTGCCTTTATTCCGCAATGGCGACTGGGCTTAAATTTTATACATAGGAAAACGTCCTTGAGATTCTTCTCAAGGACGTTTTTAATGTTCCTGACTGGAATCGAACCAGCGGCCTATCGCTTAGGAGGCAATTGCTCTATCCTACTGAGCTACAGGAACAAGACCTTTATTAGTTTCTCATGAAGGAAGAAAAATGTCTAGTCTTCTTTTAAATTTTTTTACTTTAAAGTTTAAAGAATCTAGTGCTGATTAGTGAAGCTCTTTTACTTAGTAGTTCCCCTCTGGGGCTTTTTAAGTGCTAAAGATTCAAAAGCTTCGCTCCTTGTTTATAGTGTCTCCTCTGGGTCGGTAACAACGCAATTAATCTTTGATTAATTCCCTTGTACTTCATGATTTATTACTTAAATCATTTCGTTCGCCTAAATTGCTAATGGCTCTGCCATAAGCATTGAGGGTTTTTCGACATCTATTCTCTGCGTCGCTTCGCTCCTTGTTTATAGTGTCTCCTCTGGGTCGGTAACAACGCAATTAATCTTTGATTAATTCCCTTGTATTTTTCGACATCTATTCTCTGCGTCGCTTCGCTCCTTGTTTATAGTGTCTCAAAATAAAAAGCCCTCTGTGGGGCTATTTAGTAAGACGACTCAATCATTGTGAGCATTTTTTTAAATTGTTTTTTCTTCAAGAAGCCTAGTAGTAAACCGGTAGCGGCATCATTTAGTTTTTGCAGCGTCCCGAAAGATTCCATTTCTTCTTGGTAGACAACTTGACACGTTTTGTCGTCGATTGGTTGAATATCGTATTTGACTAAAAAATCGTTGCGGGTTGTCGAGGTTCTAAAGTGATAAGATTGATTTTCAATATGTTTTTCAATTTTAATTTTAGCTCGGCTATTTTTAGAATATTCTTTAACATATTCAAAATTATTTAATTGTTTTTTAGTCACGCTTTTTCCTGTTTGCTTACGAATATCAAAGAGGACTGAATCAATGATTTTATCGTATAAAAACGCTGCTGGAACATTCATTTGTTTAATAATTTCCATCTTATTTCACCTCTTTATCTTTTGCTGCTTTTTCAGCCTTGGCGCCTTTGTAATAACAAATACAACCTGCAAATAAAATCGTCACACCAATAATCATGTTCATCCAATTATAGGTTGCAGTATTTTGATTTGCACTAAAGACAATAACTAAGAGACCGATACTGCATAAAAATAACCCACTTTTAATCATACTATCAAACCATCCAATCTTTTTTACTTCTTATTTAATACCTACTGCTTGAAAATATAAGACTGATCCCCATGGTTGGGCTTTAATCGCATTTCTCGCTGTGCGAGCAGCTTCTTCCACATCTTCACTATTAACTTCAAAAAAGAGTTTCATCCCTTTTTTTTCTTTAAAAGTAAAAGTTACTCCTTCAATTTCAGATCCGTCTAAAAACTCAATCATTTTATCTTGTTGAACTGGTGCGTTTAATTCGATCAATTCCTTCACTCCTTAATTTTAAAATATAAAGAGCTGCTTCCACCTCAATGGAAGCGAAAGCAACTCTTTACTTACTTATTAGTGTACCATATTAGCTTTAGTTACGGCTAATACTTAAATTTAGTTATCTTCTGTCATAGAAGGATCCATTTTGTTAGCTGCAATAACGAATGGCGCCCAGATAATAAAGCTGGCAATCATCGCTACTAAGGTTACAATTGGTGCTCTCCAGTCAGCCCCTGTTGCTAAGAATGACAACAGTAATGGCGGTGTTACCCATGTAACAGCTTGTGAAACTGGTGCTACTAAACCGGCAGCTGTTGCAAAGTAACCGATAGCTACTGACACAACTGGTGCAAGTAAGAATGGGATGAATAAGATTGGATTTAAAACAATTGGTAAACCAAACATGATTGGTTCATTAATGTTGAAAATACCAGGTCCTAATGATAATTTACCCATTGTTAAGTAATCAGCTCGTTTTGAGAAGATTAAAATGGCTAAGATTAAAACAATTGTACCACCGGAACCACCGAACCAAGAGAAGGCATCGAATGATCCACGAGTCCACATGAAGGCTTTTCCGTCTTCAATGGCAGCTAAGACAGCTGGTGTACCTTTTTTGCCAGCATAGCCAGCTTCTAAGATTGATTGGTTGATTAGTAAACCTTGACCATAAACACCTTCTAAAATTGGTGCTAAAACGTTTGGTCCATGGATACCGAAGAACCAGAAGACTTGCACGGCTAAAGTAATCAAGGCAATTGCGAAGAATCCTTGAGTTAAGCCCATTAACGGTTCTGCAATATATTTTTGAACCGCGTCAATGAATAACATATCTGTTAATTTAAGGAATACAAAGTTAAATAGTGCAATAAAATACATGGCTGCTGTTGCTGGAATAATCGCAGCAAAGGCTTTAGAAACTGCCGGTGGAACTTGTTCTGGTAATTTGATTGTGATGTTTTTATTCATCAAGAATGCAAAGATTGAAACAGCGACAAAGCCGATAATCATTGCTGTAAAGAAGGCATTCCCGTTTAAGTGGTTAAGGTTTAACCAACCCCAGGCACCGTTTTGAACTGAGTCGAACAACGTCACTGCTTTAGTAACAGGATCAACTACTTCTACTGTAGCAACAACTGAACCAGCATCTGTTAAAGCTTGAATTGCTTTATCACCTAGTTCGCCTTGAGCAACGTTAACAGTTCCTGTTGCCGCAAAACCAATTCCTTGAATTAACGCTGCTAGGGAAACAATTGCTCCAGCTAGTTCGTTAACTTTGTAGGCTTTAGCTAAGTTATAGCCCCAAGAAAAAGCAAAGATTAATCCGGCAATGGCAATTGTACCATTCCACATGTAACCGTTAATTCCAACTAATTCATTGATTACTGGAATTTGAGTGTAATCATACCCATCAATAAATTGTGCGGGTAAGTCACGAATAATAGCATTAATCATCAATGCGATTGATCCGGCCATTGTTGCTGGCATTGTTCCTATAAATGAGTCACGTAACGCTACCAAATGTTTCTGCGAACCGATTTTTCCTGCAACTGGAAGAATATATCTTTCCATCCAGCTCATAAATTTGTCCATCATCTTACAGACCTCCTATAATATAAATATATGCTAATGGGGTTATCCCCTTTAAGCCAATAATTAATAATAAATTCCGTTCAAAAAATTTATTATAATGTTGAACCAAATAGTTCAGCAATGACACTTGCTGATGATAAATCAGTTCTTCCCTAAAGAAATAATCTATCAGACTTCCGTCCCTTATTTAGCCATTTTTTCGTGTAATTCAATGATTTCTTTCGCTAAATCAGTGAACGCAATCGATGTCATTAAGTGATCTTGACTGTGAACTGTTAATAAAGTTACTGTCATGTGATCCCCTTGGGCTTCTTTAGTTAAAAGCCCTGTTTGCGAGTGATGTGCTTCAACTAATGAAGCTTCAGCACTTTTAATTTTTTCTGCGGCTTCCTCAAAGTTACCAGCTTTAGCTGCTTGAATCGCTTCCATTGCGTCACTTTTAGCATTACCGGCGTTAATGATTAACCCCATAATTGATTCTAAATTTGCTTCATCCATCTATAAAAACTCCTATCGTCATTCAATTGTCTAATTAAAACTACTCTTTAATTAAGTTTAATGCTTGATTTAAAACATTTTCGCCATTCATCATGCCGTAATCTTTCATATCAATAACTTCTAAAGGAATGTTCATTGGCTCTAATTTTTTCTCAAATTGGCCTTTCATAAAGCGAACTTGTGGTCCTAATAAAAGTACGTTAACATTTTTATCTGCTAAGTGTGAATCTGCATCTGATGCTGAAACTGCGAAGATATCTGCTTCAAGACCTTGAGCTTCGGCTGCTTTTTGCATTTTAGTTACTAATAAGCTTGTGCTCATACCTGCTGAACAGACTAACATAATTGTTTTTTTTGACATTTTACATACACTCCTTAGTTTTTTTTTATTTACACCTTTATATAATGCAAAAACCGTGCCAACTTTCCCGGCACGGTTTTTCCTTGCTATGACAGTGTTTTCACGTAGACTGGTCTAGACAATTACACTTTACACTAAAGATTATAATCTTACACACTAGCTTTAGTGTGTATCTAAATATTCTTGATTAATTTTATTTTCCAACATCATTTGCGCAACGTAAGCTATTTCACTCTGAGGTAATATGATGTCGTATTGTTTTTCTAAAGGCATTAAATTAGATTGCACCGCATTGATTTCAATTCTATTCTTAGCTTTAAAGGCTGCTAAATCTTTAAATTTCCGTGCTTCTTGGCCAGTTTTCAAGGCTTCGACTAAGAAAGCTAAGTGAATTAACATCCCGGCATCAACGCCCGGTTCAACGATAATTTGCATGTCTGCTTGAATTTGATGAATAATTTTTTGTAAAACAGTTAAAAGTTGTGAGACCGAAGGAACACTTTTAATAGTCCCTTCTAAAGATGCAACCATCTGATCTAAGGGAACTTCGTCGGCAGCTAGTCGTTTAAAGACATTTAATTTCTCATTATTGAAGATATCAAAGGCTGAAAAGAATGGGATATTTTGATACTCCACATTGACTGTTCCAACAATCGCTTTAATCTCATAGGTTTCCATTAATTCGTCAATGTGTTTTTTGAACGCTTCTTTTTCCAGAAACTGCATTTGAATAATTTCAATTTCCTTCGTATTAACAACAGGTAAAATCCGCTCGTAAAGTTTTGTGGCAACTCCTTCACCAGTGAAACAAGTGACAATAATCGCTTTGTTCAATTCTTTTTGAGGTCGGAACTGATTTCGAATAATACTCTCAAAAGACATTTGAATATTTTGGTAAATATCTTCTAACGTTCGGCCAATACTTGCCATTCTAACAGCTTCTAAAACGGTCATCGTACTGACCATCGAGATCGCTTTCGTTCGGACACCAGTTTCTTCAAAAATCATATTGCCAAAACTATTCAGTGATCCCATATCTGTTAATAACAACATCCCACTAGCCATTTCTGCTTTGTGCTCAACGACAAAATTTTTAACTTGTTCATACATTTGTTGGACTTCCATTGTTAAAGGCATATTAAAAGCCTGACCAGTTTCAGTCCCTAGTAACTCTTGGACAGCTTCTAACATACTAGAAGCCGTTGATTTACCATGCATAAGTAAGATAACTGCTACTTTACTTTCTTGCGGTTGCGTTTTCTCGCTAATATCAATCGAAAGAAACATACTAATAAAACCAATTTCATCAAAAGGTATTTCAATATCATATTCTTCTTCGATGATCGCCGACAAATCAATCGCAACTTTAAATTCTTTTTTATAGTTAATCCGAATCTCATTTAAGTTGGGATGAATGATACTACGCTCGTCCCGGATTCGTTCTAAGGTTCCTTGTAAATGTAAGGCAAAGGTAAAGCGGGCTTTTTCATTATAACGCCGTCCTAAACGTTCTTCCGCTATGTCGTAAAGACGGTCAGTTAAATGCCAAATACTATCAGTAATTAAATCACGGTGAATGTCATTCCGGGCTAACTCATCAACGTAAGCCTCAAAATACTTGTTAACATCGGTTTCAATTAAGTGTTCCAAATTAGTATCTTCTAGTTCTTTTGGGCTTAACTCTGAGACTTTTTCATCAATTGTATTGTAAACACCCATATCACGAGCTGGATCTAAAGACCAAACGACATCATTCGCCCCTGGATCAAACGTTAAAAATTGACTATTTTTGTCAATAAAACGATCGACTCGTTCAGGCATTTCTTTGATTTTTAGCAGTCCCTTTTGAACTTGTAAAGGTAACTCCCCTTGATGAATTGTAAGGTACTCTTCTTGATTCGTCCGATAGTGGAGAAAGGCTTTCGCGCAAACTAATTTTAAATCCCGTTTGACTTGACCAATATTCCCTTCAGCATGGTAGAGCATAAAGGCTAAAATCGAGTCCCGTTCGACGATGATCCGTTGGTTTAAGCGATTCGCTTCTTGTTTAATAAATAAAGTTACAATTTCATAACGTTCATCAATAGAGCGCTCTGTTAATGGTGGCAAAGTAATCGACATCGGGATTCGCCGATTAAACGTACTTAGAAACGCTTCGGATGACTCTGTTGTCGCTCCGATAATTTGAACTGAAGCTTCATGGGTTTTATTGCTCTCACCTAAAGGCCGATAGACACCTTTATCAATAAAGGTAAAGAGCATCTCTTGACCTTCTGGTGGTAAGCGATGGATCTCATCTAAAAAGAGAATCCCGCCATCGGCTTTTGCCATTAAGCCTTCCCGATCTTCAGTTGCGCCGGTAAAGGCGCCTTTTTTGACACCAAATACATGTGCAAAAAGTAATTGCGGATTTTGAGCATAATCTGCACAGTTAAAAGAAATAAATGGGGCATCTTCTGGTAAGGTTTCTGAACTAATTCCAAAACGATACATACATTCAGCAAATAAGGATTTTCCTGTTCCTGTTTGCCCAAATATAATTGAATGAAGGCCTCGAGGTGGATAGAGCATTGCGGCTTTTGCTTGTTGAATCACAACTTTCAGAGATTCATTTGCACCAACTAAGTTATCAAAAGTCACAGCAAAGGATTCTAGCGTTTCTTCTGATTCTATCAAGGCACTAAAGATGATTGGCCGGCCAGTCGAACGACTGACCCGCTTTTCTTTAGATAATTCATTTAAATAACGACTAACATTTGTCCGATCCAATTCCATTTTCTCGGCGACATCCATTGCGGTTAAGCCTTCTGGATACTTGGTTAATAAGCGGATAATCTGTTCTTTTCTATTAGACATAACTCTCCTCCAAGATTTAGTACTAGGACTTACTTTTTCTTACGGGCCCCTTTATTTTTGGTATCTTTTGGCTTGTTTTTCTTCTTCTTTTTGACTGTTGGTTCAAGTCTTTTTTTGACCGGTTCCGCTACTGGCACGCGGACTTTTTTCGCTTCAGCTACACTTGCCGGCTGATCACTGACTGGTTTAAGACTTTTATGAGCAGCTTTTGGTTGCTCTACGACAATTTTAGCACTATGAACGTTGAAGGCAACTAAACTGTCTTCGACATCTCTAGTAACTTTGCGTAAATCACGCATCGTATACTCGTTAACTAAGCTTATAACTGTTCCGTCTTTCCCCATTCGACCTGTTCTACCTGAACGGTGGACATAGTTTTCTTGGGCATAAGGGATATCAAAATGAATGACATAAGGTAAACTTGTAAAATCCAAGCCACGGGCAGCAATATCCGTTGTTAATAATAAATTAACTTTGTCTTCTGCAAAGGCTCCTAAGGCTAGTTTCCGTTCTAATTTATTTTGATCAGAAGCTAAGGTGACATTCGGTACTCCTTGGTAACTAAGTTTTTCTGACACAGAGCCCATTTCTTGTAACTCGTTAAAAAAGATGATTCCTTTAAAGCCCGGCACAAAGGCTAGCTTTTTAATCATTTCTAATTTCTTACGAGCCTCAACTTCAATGTAACCATGAACCACTGTTCCGGCTGATTGGTCTTCTTGACTCACATCAACAGTCACGATTTCTTTTGTCCAGTTAGTACCTAATTCTTTTTCAATAGCTAAGGCCGTTGCTGAGACACAAACAATTTGGGTTTCATTCATAATTGCCTTTAAGATATTTTTAGTCGCATTTAATTCACTACTTTCAATTAACTGATCCACTTCATCGAGGACAATCATTGATAGTAAGTGAGCTTTGACTTTTTTAGCTTTAATCAACTCAAAGACCCGCCCTGGCGTTCCCACAAGAACTTCAGGCTTTTCTTTTAATTTGTCAACTTGGCGTTTAACATTCGCCCCACCAATCAGTGATTGGACTGTCAGACCTAATAAATCACCCCAGGCTTTAGTAACTGTTCCAACTTGTACAGCTAATTCTTGAGAAGGTAATAAAATTAATAATTGATTGCCTTCGCCTTTTTTTATTTTTTGTAATAATGGTAGTAAGTAAGCCACAGTTTTACCAGAACCAGTTGGTGAAACACCGACAATGTTTTGATCTGATAAAAGCAAGTCATACATTTTCTCTTGAATCGGCGAAGCTGTTTCGTAGCCTAGCTCTTCCCAATATTGTTGCCACGCTGCTGGTAATTTTTCTCTGAATGTCATTTCTTAGTCTCCAATTTTTTTCTAGTTTCTTGCATCATAACATAATTTAACTACTATGTTCAGCCATTTCTTTTGATTTCGTTAGCTTAATTTGGTTAGTTTAACTTCTTTTTCCTGCCTGACTCTACTACCTAATCCGCCTTACAACTGACTATTCGGAGGAGTAAATTCAGTTACTAAGTCAAAAGGAACTTGCCCTTTAACTGCTATTGTATCAGGTGTCACTTGGCAATCATAAGATAACACTTGGAGGCCTTGAAGCAGTCCCCCTGAGATTGTCTCTCGTAGAGCTGGTTGCATCACTTGGTTAATCGTTGTCTTAGTCACTTGAGTAAGCTGGACAATGAACAATAAATAAGTTTGATAGCCAGCTTTTTGATACTCAATTAGACCCTTGACATGTTTTAAGCCGCGCTCAGTTGGTGCATCTGGAAAGGCACCAATTTGCTGATTTTCTAAAGTCATGCCTTTAACTTCAATAATTGCTTTTTGCTGCTCACTTGTTTCAACATACAAATCAAAACGTGATTCTCCAAAGGTGACTTCCCGTTTTAAAACAGTTAGCTCTCCTCTTAAACCAGGCAAGCTGATTGTTTTATTCTTGATCCCCTCAAAAGCTAACTGATTTGGGACTTGGCTATCAATATTAATCCATTGCTGCCCTTTTTTTACTGCAATTAAGTCATAATCGGTTTTTCTTGTAGGGGAGCCTTGAAAACTCAACGCCACTTCAACGTTTGGCAGTAACAGTTCTCGACAGCGACCTGTATTTTTAACATGAACAACAACTTCCTCTAATGTATCAGGAAGGAGACAATGAGCAATAAAACGATTTTTTCGTTCCTTAAATCTTGCTACTGTCACTTCTGGATAAATAACCATCTAATCCACATCCTTTTCATTAACTAATTATACACTAAAATTTCTTTCAATTCAGACTTTAGAATGATAGCTAAATAGCCCTAGATGTACTATGATAAAGAAGTAGTCTTATTCAAAAAGGAGGTCTAGGCATGTCAAAAAAACATTTATCGTTATTTGTTGGTCTTTCTGTTGCTGTTGGCCTAGCTAGTTCATTGTTAATCAAAAAAAAACGTCAAACCCATCCGTCAAAAGACACTTTACAAAAGCTTTATCAAGGTAACTGGTCATTTTACGACCGACACCAACGGGTTAAGCATACTTTAAACATTTTAACTGATTTATCTGTCTTACTAGATAATAACTTATTAGTCAATGAGCTCTTAGAACTGACTGCTGATAAAATGGTTGTCCGTGACCCATACGGCTATCATTTAGTTTTTAAACCTGAGGAAGATGTTTTAGATTTTTATGACGAAGCTAACGATTGCCATTATCAACTAACAAAAAACAACGACTCGCCGTCATAAGCAAGTCGTTGTTTTTTTCTATTTATTTAAAATAAATTATAATGCTTAAAGGCATTATATAAACCATCATCTTCTAAATCAGTTGTCACATAATCAGCCACAGCTTTTAAACCTTCTTTAGCGTTCCCCATGGCAATTCCAATTTGGCAAAGCTCTAACATCTCTTTGTCATTCATGCCATCACCAATTCCAACAGTTTGGCTGACATCCATCCCTAAATGATCTAACAAGAACTCAATGGCGACACCTTTATGGACACCTGGAACCATTAATTCGCCACTATCATCGCCAAAAGCTGGTACTGTACAATGTATGACTTCAAAGGCATCTTTAAATTCCGCTACAATGTCTGGAAAAGCCACAGCTGGATTTTCTAAGAAACAAGCTTTATTAACATCTGTTCGATAGAGATTGTCATCACTAAAATGAATTTTATCAAGAAATGGGTGTTGGAAGTTTTCTTTAGCTGCTTCCCGTTGCTCTGCTGGTATTGCTTGGGTGAACTTTTCAATAATATCTTCCCGTAATTTTAAATTCCCGTAAAGACCACCATTGGACTCTAAGTAAAAACTAAAATTATTAGTCATAAAATAATCAACCATCTGTCTCACATTCTCGGCTGTTACTTGACGTTGATAGATGACTTCCCCTTGAGATTCAATATAGCCGCCACCAGCTCCGATCACTCCATCAAAGCCAACTTCTAAAATCGAGTCATAAATTTCCGGTTTTGAACGTCCAGTACACAAGTATAAAATATGACCATTTGCCCTGGCAGCTTTGATAGCTTTCTGAGCAGATAAGGGTATTTCTTCATTCATTGTTACTAAAGTTCCATCAACATCAATAAACACAATTTTTTTCGTCATTATATAATTCTCCATTTCAGCTATTTTATCTATAAATACTACCTTTATCATAACAAAGTTCTAACAAAAATACTGTTTTTATTAAAAAAACTAGTTTCTCTTGATAGCTTAATCTTTTTAAAAACATCCCAATTTTAAATCTTATACGGTATAATAGGGCTAGTATATTCACTAAAGGAGTTTCTCATGAGAAAAAAAATCGTTTATCTAAGTATCGCTACATTACTTGTGGCAGCTGTTGTTAGTGTTAGCTTTTTAAAACGACAAAAAGCAACTAATTCAAAAAATAATTCTGAATCGGTCATGTTAGCTTTTACTGATAAAGTTGCTAGCTTATCTGATTCAAAAAATCAAGATTACTTACAAGAAAATTTAACCCTTGGTGACATTGCCAAAGTGACAGACGAGTTTGAACGAATTTTAATTGGCAAAAAATTATCGCTAGAAAGCCTCAAAAATGATGACACACTTTATCAACAATGGCAAACATTGACCTTGGTCACCGACAAGCTTGAAGATCAACTAGCAGTCAATAGTTTTTTCTTAGCAAGTGATTACCGAGACGTCACTAGTCAAGGAGCCACAAGTAAAGAATACGCTGAAATAACCAAAACTAAAGAATTATTAGAATCAACTGATCATTCGACTGCCGCATCCACAGAAGAAAAAGAACAATCGAAGACGGAAAAAGACAAACAACAACTGAAAAACTTTGCCCAACTAGTAGCAATTAATGGCGATAAGGTCAATCCTTATTTAATTGTTCAAGATGACTTAACTGAGAAAAAAATTCAGCCTTTAGTTAAGCAACTTTCCCAAAAAAAGCCAAAAGACAATTGGGATAAAAGTATTTTAACGTTAATTAAAAATGCTCAAACACAGTTAGCAACCATCAAAGAAGCAGATACATTAGTTGACGAACTTTTTACTGAGGACGAACAAGTTATGACTGGCATTGCTACTCCTCAGTATACGACTGCCTTAGAAGCTGTTGAAAAAATCTACAATCAAACCCATCAGCAACGCCTAATGGACAAAATGATTTTAGTTGCTCAAGGCATCGGCCAAGAGTTGGAAAGCAAAGTTTATTCTTACGATGCTTTAGCTAATAAAACTGACATCATTTTCACTGCCACCCAAGGAAATGATAAATGGTGGGAAGGTCCACTGACTTTCAGTGTTGATGTTAAAAATAATTCGACTAAAAAAATCAGCTTCAATCGCAGCCAACTTGTCATTGAAACCAAAGACATGACTTTTTTCTATTCTCAATACTCAGCTAATGACGGAACTGATACATTTATTGTTGAGCCTGGGGAAAGCTTTAAAATTAACGACCTAACTTTTAACATTGCTAATGAAGAGGCCGCTAATGACATGAGAGATAGCTACTTGAGCTACTTAGTTAAAGACACTCTCGAAACAACGAGTAATAGCCAAACAATTAAAGGTGTCACCTTAGCTACTAAGGAAAAAGAAACGACTTTAACGACAACTTCTACCAGTGAAACAACGGAAGTCGCAAGTTCTACAGTTACCGAAGCCCAATTAAAAAAAGCGCGAAAGTTTTTAGCTAACTACGGCATTGATGAAAGCTATCTAACTGACGGCGACTTAGAACTCCTAATTATCCAAAGTCTTAGCGAACAATTGAAAGACGAAGACTTCCTGCGACTCGTTTGTGACTTTTTAAAAATTGACTATGACCAGTTGATTGCTGACCAAAGTAGCGCCCAATAAAAACAGCCCACCTTTTATTTTAAAAGATGGGCTGTTTTTTATTTTGGTCGTTCTAACTTGATTGTTTCTCCAAGACTAGCGTAGTTTGGTCCTGCTAACCGACTAATCGGATTTAGTTCAGCCAATTTAAGATATTCTTTTTCTTCATCAAAGACCGCTTCTGCAAAGAAAAAATCGGTAACTTCTAAAATAAATAAGTCGCTAATTATCTTATCTTGGCTAGGGTCTTTAATTTCCACATGTTGGAATAGCCGACTTTCAAAACGAATCTTAGGCTTTTTTAAACTTGGCACGCTCACAGTTTGACTTGGAACTAATTCCAAATCAACTAAAGACAGCTCGCTTTCTTCTGGCGGTAAAGAACTTGCACTTAGATTCATTTCAGTTATTAAGCTTTGATCGACAATATGAATCACTGCTTCTTTAGTTTGTAAAATATTGTAAGCAGTGTCTTTTAATTCCCCAGCCTTTCGTAAAATACTAACTGAAACTAAAGGTAGTTCTTTAGAGACAACTGAAAAAAAACTAAAGGGCGCTAAATTGACAACTTCCCCAGTTGGTCCAAGGGTAGTAATCCACGCAATCGGACGGGGAACGACACTGCCACTTAAAAACTTATATTGTTGTTCAACTGTTAACTTAGACTGTGGAAAATGTTTCATTTAGTTAACCTCCTCTAACCATTGGCGGGCTGCCACAAGTTCTGCTTGAACGAGGCCATGACTAATCGGTAAACGGTAATCAGTGACTTCCCCTTGGCCTTTTTTGAATTTTTCGACTAACTCATTAAAGCTAGCTAAAGGGACAATCGGATCTTGCTCACCATACGACAACCAAACTTTTTGGTTGCTTAACTCCGGCTCGTTCGAACTAGGACCTAAAGACATGCTATGAAATAAAATCCCTTTGTTAATGTCTGTCGTCTTTTCTAAAAGTAAATGGCCGCCAATGTTAGCCCCATTTGAATAACCAACTAAAACCATATCTGTTAATGGTAACTGATATTTTTCACTTAAGTTTAAAAGTTCAGCTGTTAATTTAATCGTTTGTTTAGCTAAATCCACTAAATCAAACTCTCCTTCGGCAAAGCGTCTAAAATAACGATTAGCTCCGCCCTCTTGGACAGTTCCTCGCAAAGCTAACAAATTTGCTTGGGGATCTAAGAACTTCCCTAACTCAACTAATGAATGTTCATCGCCCCCAGTGCCGTGAAGCAACACTAACGTTCGTTGGGTTAACCCTTGGATAAATAAGTGTTCCATTTTATTTATCGTCCCTTCTCGTTGTGTCAAAAGGCCGGACAGCACTTTCAATGTAAGTCCGTTGACTTTCTAAAAATGGTGGTAAGGATAGACTTTCCCCTAAAGTTTCATAAGGCTCATCTCCCATAAAGCCAGGGCCATCAGTAGCAAATTCAAACAAGATATGACCAATCCGGACATAGAGTGATTTAAAGTAAAAGCGATCCACATAACCTGAATGGCGTAAGCCCTCACTGTCTAAAATTTGTTCCCAATAAGTTAAGGCGGCCCGGTCTTTAACGCGAATAGCTAGATGGTGAACTTCACCGTAACCTTGCTGACCAGAAGGGCTCTCAGAATCAGTCACAACAATAATTTGGGCGCCATTCCCTCCTTCGCCGACTTCGTACAACTTACTCGCCCCAGCTTCAGCTACTTCCCGATAGCCTAGTTTATCAACTAACCAATAAGCCATCTTCGTTTGATAACTAACCGTTAACTCCACTGGGCCTAATCCGACAATTCCAAATTCATGAGGGACTGGACCATTTTGCCAAGGAATCCCTGGGGCAACACCAGTCTCGCCTTCATCAGAAAAGAGCTGATAACGTTGCTGATCAAAGTCGCTAAAACGTAAACTTTGCTTACCGAATGTTTCACTAATGCCTTCATTTTCAACGCCAAATTCCGTCAAGCGTTCTAGCCAATAGTCTAAGGCTTTATCACTAGGAACTCTGAAACCTGTCCGGGTGATTGAGTTATTGCCTTTGATGCCTTGAGGGTTATTTGGAAAATCAAAGAACGTCATATCCGTCCCTGGATTGCCTCGGTCGTCAGCAAAGAACGTGTGATAAGTTTGAATATCGTCTTGGTTGACTGTCTTTTTAACTAGTCTCATTCCTAAGACTTCCGTAAAGAATTGGTAGTTTTTTTCCGCACTACTGGTCATTGCTGTAACATGATGAATACCTAAAATATCGTGATTAGTTGTCATAACATTTCCTCCTAGATAAGTGATTACTTTCAAAAGTAACTTACTTTATGTAAGTATTATACCTTGAGAATTTGACTAATGCAAGTTTTGTCGCTTAAATCACAAAAAAGCAGTCAGAGCCAAGGCTCCAACTGCTTTTTAAGTCGATTAGGAAAGAACTTCTTCGTAATCCCCTTCTTCATCAAATTGACTATTGTATAACTGCTCATAAAAACCACCAGTCGCAAGTAGCTCATCATGAGTTCCTTGTTCGATGATTTCTCCTTGATTCATGACTAAGATTAAATCAGCATCACGGATTGTTGACAAGCGGTGAGCAATGACAAAGCTCGTCCGACCTTCCATGACTCTCGCCATGGCTTTTTGAATTAAAGCTTCTAGGCGGGTATCGACAGAACTTGTGGCTTCATCAAGAATTAAAATCTTCGGATTAGAGATAACGGCTCGGGCAATCGTTAATAATTGCTTTTGACCGAGAGAGACGTTGCCAGCTTCTTCATCGATAGCCATTTCATAACCGTTGGGCATCGTCCGAATAAAGTGATGAACATTGGCTGTTTTAGCGGCATCAACGACTTCATAATCCGTAGCATCTAATTTACCAAAGCGAATGTTTTCCCCAATTGTGTCGTGGTATAACCAAGCATCTTGGAGAACCATACCAAAGAGTGAACGTACTTCACTCCGATTCATCCGCTTCATGTCAATGCCATCAATTTTAATCGCACCTGAATCAACATCATAGAAACGCATTAACAAGTTAATCAACGTTGTTTTCCCAGCGCCAGTTGGCCCAACGATTGCCACAGTTTGACCTGGTTTCACTTCAAAGCTTAAATCTTTAATTAGCGGTTTACGTTCATCGTAACTAAAAGCCACATGCTCAAATTTAACATGTCCTTCCACTGTGGCAGGAACAGGTGTGTCTTGATCATTGACTAGTTCTTCTTCTTCATCTAAAATTTCAAAAATTCTAGTCGTTGAAGCCGAAGCACTTTGCAATACAGCTGCTAGCTGGGTGACTTGCCCCATCGGTTGATTGACTTGCCAAATATATTGAATAAAGGCTTGTAAGTTTCCGACCGTTAAGCTGCCGGCAATAATAAAGAAACTTCCTAGGACTGCCACAACAATATACGCAATGTAAGCTGTAAATTGCACTAAGGGCATCATTAAGCCTGAAATAAAGGCTGATTTAAAGCCAAAATGTGATAAACGGTGACTCACTTCTTTAAAGCCATCTAAAGATTGCTCTTCTCGACCGTATAGCTTTAAGACATTAAAGCCAGTCATATTTTCCGTGACATAGCCATTTAAATCCCCTAAAGCATTTTGTTGTTCTTGGAAATACTTCTGAGACTTAGAGACAATGTAACGAGATAAAAGAATTGAGGCTGGAATCATTAAAATCGCAATTAAAGCCATTTGGACATTTAAGACAAACATCATTGTTCCAGCCATGGTAATTCCAAGAAAAGCCGTAATGACCGCCATAAAACTTTGTTGCATCGCATTACTCACTGCGTCAACATCATTGGTGACCCGGGAAAGGACTTCCCCTTGTTGGTGAGTATCAAAATACGAAACTGGCAAGCGATTAATCTTTTCGGCAATGTCCGTTCGCAGATCTTTCATTGCTCGTTGGACGACTTTAGTCATTAAGACTTGACCAAAGTATTGGGCCAAACTATAAAGGACGGTAATCACTAACATCCAAAAAATTGTCATCAAAATGTAGTTGAAATTAATCGTTTCTTTATTCGTGACATTTTTTAAAATTTCTGTCGTTGGTAAACCAGTTACGTAGGGTAGCACCGCATTCAATGCCACAAAAGAAACGGTGAAAAAGACAGAGAACCAAAACATCAATTGATAAGGACGAATATAGGTCCATAAGCGTTTTAGCGATTTGATTGAATTTTTCATGCTAATTCCTCCTCTGACAATTGCGATGACGCAATATCGTAATAGATGTCACAGGTTTTTAGGAGCTCTTTATGAGTCCCCATTGCGACTAAATTACCTTCGTTAAGCACGACAATCTTATCAGCATTCATAATCGTACTAACCCGTTGGGCGACAATTAAGACCGTTGACTCCGTCGTTTCTTCTTTCAAACGGGCTCGCAAGTTGGCGTCAGTCTTATAATCTAACGCTGAGAAACTATCATCGAAGACATAAATGGCTGGTCGACGAATAATCGCCCGGGCAATCGCTAAACGTTGTTTCTGACCACCAGAGAAGTTCGCGCCACCTTCTGATAACATTTCAGCATAGCCATCAGCTTTTTGTGAGATAAACTCTGTTGCTTGAGCAACATCTGCGGCGTATAAGAAATCTTCTTCGGTAGCATCTTCTTTACCAAAAGCCATGTTTTCTTTAATCGTCCCTGTAAATAACAACGCTTTTTGCGGGATATAACCAATTTTATTCCGTAAGGCAGCTAACTGATAGTCTTTAACATTCACACCATCAATCAAAATTTCACCTTTAGTCACATCATAAAAGCGGGGAATTAACTGAATCAACGTTGATTTACCACTACCAGTACTACCAATAAAAGCCACTGTTTCACCTGGATTAGCCGTAAAACTAACGTCCCGAATGACTGGGCTCTCAGTTGCACCTGGATAAGCGAAAGTCACGTTCTTAAACTCAATCACCCCATTAGTTGCTGTTTCAGTTACCCCAGTCGGATTTTCTGAAATTGAAGTCTTTGTATCAAGGACTTCTTGAATCCGACCAGCGGACACAGCTGCTCGTGGGTACATCATAAAGACTGTTGCAAAGAGCATAAATGAGAACAAGGCGTGGAACACATATTCGATAAAGGAAATTAATTTCCCGACTTCTAGTTGCCCTAATTCAATCTCCTTTGCTCCAAACCAAATGACTAAAACCATAATAATATTAAACAAGAAAAAGAAAGCTGGTTGAGCAATTGCAACGAGTTTAAAAAGTTTCGTTGAACTTTCCGTATAGTTGCTATTGACTTTATCAAAGCGTTTCTCTTCAAATTTTTCATTAACAAAGGCTCGAATGACTCGCAAACCTGATAAATTTTCTCTTAAAATCAAATTGATTTTGTCTAAGTTCTTTTGTTGTTTTTCCGAAAGTGGTTCTGAAATTTTAGCTAAAATCACCACGCCAATCAGTAACAACGGAATAGCGAAAAAGACAAATTTTGACAGTGAGACACTTTCACGCATAATCATGTAAAGACTAGCAGTAAACATCATTGGTGTCATAAAACCAGTTCGCAAAAGCATCCCTAAGAACATCATTACTTGATAAGCATCATTCGTCGTTCTCGTAATTAAGGAAGACACGCCTAATTGCTCATATTCTTGATGAGAAAAAGTTTGCATGTTTTTATACATATCATCACGAATATCAATAATAATTGAGGTATTTAAACGGGCGCCAAAATAAGTTAATAAGATGTTTAGTGTAATCCCAATTAAGGTAATCACAATCATAAAGATCCCCATCATTTTCACATATTCAAAATCCCCTTGTTTTACGCCTGTGTCAATCATTTTACCAAGTAGTGTTGGCAAACCTAACTCAATAATAATAAAGCCAAAGACACATAAAAAATTAAAAAAGAGCAATTTTTTATGGCGCATTGTATACTCCCACATTAGTTTCAACTAATCATCTCCAATCCTTCTTTACAGCATATTTTAAGGAATAAAATACACATTATATTTAACTAGTTAAATATAGCACACAATTAAAGACGAAAACAAACTTTACCTATTATATAAAAAGACTCTTTGTTACCTCCTTCCTATACTTATTCCTGAAATTATGATAGAATTATTTTAATTGTAATGCACACATCTTTTATAAAACAGTTAGCTATGTAAGTCTACATACAAACAAAATGAGACGAATTCAAGGTTTCATTTCTCTAGTAACCAGTGTTATAGAGAGTTTCATAAAAAAAGTAGGTGAATTTCGCCTGATTTTGGTGTGTTCAAATCTTAGTTTTTATAAACAACAATAATAATAATAATACGCATAGCAAACTATGCATGAAGGAGAATGATATATGATTTTCAAAGTATACTACCAAGCAACAAAGATTAGAAACCCAAAAAGAGAGCAAACACAGGTTTTATATATTGAAGCCGAAACAGAAGTTGCTGCTCGTCAATTAGTTGAAGACAATACCCCATACAACATTGAATTAGTTCAGTTACTTGATGGTAACCACTTGGACTATGAAAAAGAAAATACAGAGTTTTCATTAACGGTGTTTAACTAAGATGAAACCCAATATAAAAAACAATGAAACAGGTGTTTTTGGCATTGGTGGACTTGGTGAAATCGGAAAAAATACATACGGGGTACAATTTCAAGATGAAATCATTATTGTTGATGCTGGGATTAAATTTCCAGAAGACGACTTACTTGGAATTGACTATGTAATTCCAGATTATAGCTACATCGTGCAAAACATCAAAAAGGTCAAAGCCTTAGTTATTACTCACGGCCACGAAGATCATATTGGTGGCGTCCCTTACTTATTAAAACAAGTGAATATTCCGATTTATGCTGGACCTTTAGCGCTGGCTTTAATAAAAAACAAACTAGAAGAACACGGCCTTTTACGGGAAGCAGAACTTCATGAAATTAATGAAGACACTGTCATTAAATTCCGGAAAACCGCAGTCAGCTTCTTCCGAACGACTCATAGTATTCCTGATGCATTAGGTGTTGTTGTTAAAACACCTTCAGGTAATATTGTTTGTACAGGGGATTTCAAGTTTGACTTCACTCCGGTGGGTGACCCACCTAACTTACAAAAAATGGCTAAAATTGGTGAAGAAGGCGTTCTGTGTATGTTATCTGATAGTACAAATGCCGAAGTTCCTGGTTTTACTAAATCTGAAAAAACGATTGGTAAATCAATTGAACATATTTTCGAGAAAATCGAAGGACGAATTATTTTCGCTACCTTCGCTTCCAATATTTTCCGTCTTCAACAAACGGCGATGGCTGCTGTTAAAACCGGCCGTAAAGTCGCAGTCTTTGGGCGAAGTATGGAAAACGCCATCATCAATGGTCAAAAACTTGGTTACATCAACGTACCAGATGATACTTTTATTGACGCTCGTCAAATCAACAGTGTCCCTGCTAACGAAATGTTAATCTTATGTACTGGTTCTCAAGGTGAACCAATGGCTGCTCTAAGTCGAATTGCTAACGGGACTCACCGTCAAATTTCAATTCAACCTGGTGATAACGTGATCTTCTCAAGTTCACCAATTCCTGGCAATACTACAAGTGTTAACCGAGTAATTAATTTACTTTCTGAAGCTGGTGCCGAAGTGATTCATGGAAAAGTTAACAACATCCATACTTCAGGTCACGGTGGTCAAGAAGAACAAAAATTAATGTTAAGCTTAATGCGTCCTAAATACTTCATGCCTGTTCATGGTGAGTACCGGATGTTAAAAGTTCATACCCAACTTGCCCAAGATACTGGTGTGCCAAAAGAAAATTGTTACATTTTAGAAAATGGTGATGTCTTAGCCTTAACACCTGAAAGCGCTCGTGTTGCTGGTCACTTTAATGCTGGTGATGTTTACGTCGACGGTAACGGAGTTGGCGATATCGGTAACATCGTTTTACGTGATCGCCGGATTCTTTCAGAAGAAGGCCTTGTCTTAGCGGTTATTACTGTTAACTATAAAAAACAACAAATTATGGCTGGTCCAGATATTTTATCTCGTGGCTTTATCTACATGCGTGAATCTGGAGATTTGATTAATCAATGCCAACGGATTTTAGCCCGTGCAATTAATAAAGCGCTAAAAGAGCCAAACTGTAATGAAGCAATGTTAAAAGACATTATTGTTAAAACCTTAGATCCTTTCTTAGTTGAAAAAACCGAAAGACATCCAATGATTTTACCAATGATTTTAACCTCAGATAATTAAGCAAAAAAGTTAGGAAGACTTGTCCAATGACAGTCCTTCCTAACTTTTTTTAATTTAATGTTGCTTTACTACTAAAACGTTACATTTAGCATGTTGAACGACGTAATTTGTTGTTGAACCGATGATCATTCGATTAACAACTCCACGACCAGTTGCCCCAATTATAATTAAATCAATCTCAAATTGTTCAGGTACTGTCCGGGCAATACTTGTTTTAGGATTTTCTAACCGAACGAGAGGCACCACATTTTTCAAACGATGATTGGCTGTATAACTGACGTATTTTTCCATTTCTGCTTCAGCAGCTTTTTGTTCCCCATCCATAATCTCCCCATAAGCAAAAGGACTATAAGAACCGGCTTGGTCGTTGATGACTTGTAAAATATAGAGTGTGGCTTCGTTCCGTTTCGCCACCGCCACTGCATGTTTAAAGGCACGACTACTATTATCAGATCCGTCCACAGCGACTAATATTCGTTGGTATGTTTCTAACATTGAAAGCACTCCTCTCTTAATACTTTCATTATAACACGTTAAAAGAACGCTTTCACAATTATTTACTACAAAAAAAGTTTGAGAAGAATATCTTTCTCAAACTTTTTTAATTATTTCTTTTTAATTTTACCGGTCCAGCCGTTGTATCCACCTTTTAAGATGTAAACATCCGTATAGCCATTTTTACGTAACACATTAGCTGCGCGAATACTTAAGGTTTTCTTTTGGTCGTATAAGAAAATTGGTAAATCTTTTCTTAATGACCCTTGAGATTGTTTAAACATTGAATAAGGAACACTGCGAGCCCCTAAAATATGACCAGCATCAAAGGATGATTTTTCACGAACATCAATGATTTGACCTTTTCTCATTCGCTCTTTAAACTCTTCTTCAGTAATGGTTTTAGCTGAGCGTTTTGCCATCATGCGAAGGTATAACTCATTGCCGCCCATTCCTAAAAGGATTGCTGCTAAAATAATATTAATCGTTAATAATGTTGGATTCACTTGCTTGCTTCCTCTCTAACTCTAATCTGCTGTTTTAAACTGTAATGCTAAAGAACTTGCGCCGATGACACCAGCTTCATTTCCAAGTTGGGCTAATTTAATCTTAGTGCTTTCCGTAACTTGGGGGAAAGTGAACTCGTTAAAATAAGTCTGAATGCGACTTCTTAAGAACTCCCCAGCTGCTGACACCCCGCCACCAATAACAATATCAGTTGGGTTTAACATATTACCGATATTACCACATGCTAGGCCTAAATAAAAGGAAACTTTATCAACAACCATCAAAGCAAAATCATCCCCTGCCACGGCTTCGTCAAAAACGACTTTACTCGTAACATCTTGACCGTCATCAATCATATATTTCAAGGTTGATTCACCGGCATAACTTTCAGCCATCGTTCGCGCTAAGCGGACAACACCAGTAGCACTAGCCACTGTTTCCAGACAGCCTTTTTTACCACAAGTACAATCGAAACCAGTTGGTTCAACCGTAATATGGCCGATTTCACCAGCTGCCCCAGCAACACCGTGAAGCAATTGACCTTCAGCGATGATTCCACCACCGACACCAGTCCCTAATGTAATAAAGGTAACGTCAGGACTGTTTTCACCAGCACCTTGCCAGCGCTCGCCTAGAGCAGCCACGTTCGCATCGTTATCTAAAGCAAAAGGAATTCCTAAGGCTTTTTCGATGTCTTTTTTGACTTCTTGTTTCGTTTTCCAGTTTAAGTTGTAGGCTCCGATGACTGTCCCAGCTTCCCGATCAACCGTTCCTGGTGTTCCCATGCCGATGCCGATAAAGTCGTCTTTTGTCATATTATACATTTCTAGACGATGTTTAATCGAAGCAATAATATCAGGAACGATTAACGTTCCCTCCTCGGCGCTATTCGTTTCAATGCTCCACTTTTGTTGCACTTCACCAGCTTCCGTTAAAATAGCGAATTTAGCTGTTGTGCCACCTAAGTCAATTCCAATTAATTTACGATTCACTGTTATTTCCTCCTTATGATTGAGCTCTCGCTGTCTTTCAAGGTCATGCTCTCGTGTTAAAACACTTTTGGCTGTTTGATAAACTTTCAAGTCTAACATACCAGCTTGATACAAACTATCAAGTTCAATGCCAATCATTTCAATATCCCATAACCGTTTGCCTAAATAAACATATGACCCAAAGCGCTTTAATAATTGTTGCACATCATAAAGCGTTCTCAATTTTGCCACTTCCTCTTAGTATAATCGCTACAAGCCTAAGCTAAGTCACAATGGGCCTTAGTCTAGACTTGTTCATTAAAAACCACTCAATTTAAATTATACCTAACAACTAGGTCTTTTGGCAATGAATTATCGGTTTTTCAGCATCTTTTAACTGACTTTTCAGCACTCTGCTAGATTTGTTAACAAATAAAAAAACTAGCTGAAATTTCAACTAGTTAAAAACTACCGTAGTTCATAATTTTGTAAAGACAAATCCCAATAAAAAAGACTAAAATTAAGACTGCTCGGATTTTTTGGTGAATGTCTACTTCCAGCCTATCATAACGACTACCTTTAACTGAAGGTAAAGAGATTAACAAGCCTAAGATAAAGCCACCAATCACGCCACCAACATGGCCTAACATGTCAATTCGCGTACTAAACAAATTGAAAATTAAGTTCATAATAATTAACGTTTGCATTCGTTGAGCCATAAATTGAATCGTTGGGTGATAACGATAGACTCGGCCTAAAGCGACAAAAATCCCGAATAAACCAAATAGGGATGTACTTGCCCCGGCGGAAACTGCAAGGGGGTTACCAAAAGCCAAGCTTAACAGATTACCTGAAATCCCTGATAATAAGTAAACAAGTAAAAAACGCCAATGGCCTAATAATCCTTCTAATTGTAAGCCAATAAAATACAAAGTTAAGGAATTTACGATTAAATGCATTAAACCGATGTGGACAAAAATTGGTGAAATTAAGCGCCAATATTCATGGCCGACAATCACTAATTCCTTGTCCATAGCACCGTACTGGACTAAAATACTTGATACTTGTGAGCCATCTAGCCCATACCCTCGAGCTAAGCCTGCTAACGTCATGCCTAAGAAAACTAATAGTTGAATGCCTAATAATAGCCAAACCATCCAAGGTTGATTTTTCAAACGTTTTAATTGCATCTCTTGTTGATAATTCATTCATTTCTCCTTGTCTCTTGATTATTTTCAATAATTAACTGCTGGACAGCTATATCATAAGGCTGAGGTTCCCAATTACTAACCAGTTGTTCTTGCAAGACTAAACTACAAGTTTTCCCTTGGTAGTCTGCCAAATAACGGTCATAAAAACCACCACCAAAGCCAATCCGATAACCATCTGGGCGAAAGCCAACACCTGGCACAATGATTAAATCAAGATCATTTTTACTTATTATAACACCTTTTTTCGGCTCTAATACGCCAAAAGCAGATTCTTCATAAACTGTTCTAAGATTTGTCTTAATAAAAACCATTGCTTTTTCTTGCGTGATTTTAGGGACAACCATCAACTTACCTTCCGCTTGCCCTCTTGCTAAAATTTCTTCAGTGGCGACCTCCACTCCTAAACTAATCGTCACTGCCACTGTTTCTGACTTTTTCCAAAGACTGGAACTAAATAACTTAGTTAGTAGTTCTGCTTCTTTCGCTTTCTTCACCTCAGGGTCATGAGACAGTTCAGTTAATTTAGCTAAGACTTCTTGACGAATGATTTTTTTCATAGAGCTTCCCGCCTAACTTTTTTACTTTTATTAACTTGCTTTTAACTTCAGCTAACTAAGCAACTTCTTCAAGTGCCCCTTAGTCTGTGTGCCTACTTTACTAACTCATAATAACATAAACCCTGACTATCCCACTAATAGTTATTAAATTAATTTACTTGACTTTTTGTGTTTACAATCGTAAACTCTAGCTATAGATTACAAACGTAATCGAAAATTGGAGGGGAATTTTATGACAACTATTTTAGAAGTTCAAAACTTAAAAAAAGTTTATCAAAAGAAAAACGGCGGTACTCATACTGCTGTCAACGGCATTTCCTTTGCACTCAAAAAAGGCGAAATTTTTAGTTTTTTAGGGCCTAATGGGGCTGGAAAAAGTACCACAATTAATATGCTGACAACTCAATTATCACCAACTTCTGGCAAGATTTTATTTCAAGGTCAAAGCATTACTGACAATCCTAGTTTAGTCAGAAGTAAAGTTGGCATCGTCGCTCAACACAACAACTTAGACCGGGGCTTAACTGCCCGTGAAAATTTAATTTACCACGGACGCTACTTCGGCATGAGTCATCAAGAAGTAAACCGTAAGGCCGATGAGTTACTAGCGAGTTTCGGTTTAACGGATTGGCAAAATGAATACGTTAAAAGCTTTTCAGGTGGCATGGCTCAACGATTAAAAATTGCTCGGGCGATTATGCACGAACCTGATATTCTCTTTTTAGATGAACCGACAACTGGTCTTGATCCTGCTTACCGAGAAATTTTGTGGGAGCATGTTTTAAGATTGAATAAAGAAAAACAGACAACAGTCTTTTTAACTACTCACTATATGGAAGAACCAGAACGCTTCTCCGATCGAATCGTTATTTACAATCAAGGGGAAATTAAAGCCATCGGGACAGTGGCTGAATTACGAGAACTCGTCCCTGCTAAAAATGTGATTTCGATTACCCTTAATCAAATCACCCCTAGATTAATTAACGCGATTAAAAATATGCCAGGAGTCAAAGAAGTCTTTCAAAAGAACGAAAAATCACTAGTTGTCTACGGTGATAATAGTCACACGCTTTTAACTGAAGTCATTAGCTTAATCGAAAAACAAGCTGAAACTTTAGAGAGTATTAATTTAAGTGTCACAACTTTAGACGATATCTTTATTCAATTAACTAATCAATCCCAGGAGGACAAATAAATGACAGCAACTAATATAAAACAAAGCCAAGTCTTTTGGACGATGGTCAAACGAGACTTAGTTATTCAAAAGCGCAACTGGTTAGAATTCATCTTTAGAGTCGGTATGTTGCCCTTTATCTTAATTTTAACTTATGGTTATATTTTACCAAGAATAGGGATTTTATCAGCGGATTTTCCTAATCAAATGTTCCCCGGTATGGTTGGAATGAGCTTACTAGTAACAGGAATTCATGGGACTGCTGTTCCTCTTTCCATGGACTTTAATAATTCACGAGAAATTGAGGACCGCTTGCAAGCCCCGGTTAATATCCGTTTGACTGCTTGGGCGAAGATGTTCGTCGGCATCATTGAATCTTGGATTGGCGCCTTAATCGTCTTACCAATTTCCTTAATTTTTATGGGAAATCATTTAAATATCCAACTTGATTTAGCAAGCAGTTTCTTACTTTTGGGCATTTTAATTATTAGTTCGATTACTTCTGCTGCCTTAGGCTTATTAGTCGGAACGATTGTTAAACCAATGCAAATTTCCGCTATGTTCCCAGGCTTTTTAATGCCTTTAATTTTCACTGGTGCAATTTTCTTTAGTTGGTCAGCTTTATCAGCAACTCCAATCATCAAATGGTTAGTGTTAGTTAACCCCTTAGTTTACATTAATGAAGCCTTACGTTTCGCCATGACTTCCTCAACTGAAACAATGCCGATTATGGTCAGCTTAGTTGGCATCTTATTATTCACTGTAGTGATGTCTATTATTGGTTTGAAACGCTTTAGTAAAATGGCTGTCCGTTAATTTAAAATACAAAAAAAGCTAAGACTCTTAAAAATAAGGGTCTTAGCTTTTTATAATCGTTGACTATTTTGTTTCACGGTGAAGCGTAACTTTACGCTCACGCGGACAATATTTTTTAACTTCTAAACGATCTGGATTGTTACGTTTGTTTTTGTTAGATAAATAGTTACGTTCTTTACATTCTGTACATTCTAATGTGATATGAACACGCATGATATTCCCTCCAAGCATTAATAAATAGAAGATTGCTCCTCTTACTTGAATTATCATATCATTTTTATTTAGAGATTACTAGCCTTTTTCGCAAATTTGTTAAGTACTTCTACTTTACAAAATAAAAAAGAGTGACATCTGGCTGACGTCACTCTTTTTCACTAGTCTTTTTCGTAAAAATCATAATAAGCATTTAAGATTTCTGCTGTAATTTTCGTATTCAAATTATCCTCTTCATCTTTTAAATGTGGCAATATAACTGTGACTGCAACTTTTGGATCATCGTAAGGCGCATAAGCTACCATTGTACTATTAACGAGGTTAATTGGGTTTTCAGGATCATTCGGATTGTTTTTTGGAACTTCCGCTGTTCCTGTTTTACCAGCAGCGACATACTTCGTTGAAGGCATTTCGTAAAACTGAGCCGTACCACCGTAATGATTAATCACTTGGTACATTCCTTCTTGGATAATCTCTAGCTGATCTTGAGTACCAACACTAGACATGATTTTTGGTGTAATATTTTGTTCCAACTCACCTAAACCACCATCAGCACTATTACCATAAACCCCTTTAACGACATGAGGCGCGACTTTTATGCCATCATTAGCGATCGTTGAAATATATTGAGCCACTTGCATCGTTGTATAGGCATCAAAGTTTCCATAAGATAAATCCAGTAAGTTACCCATCCGACCTTCGATTAAATTACCATCGTCAGTGTAATGGATTTTCGGAACTAAGCCATTGCTTTCTCCTGGCAAATCAATGCCAGTTGCTGTTCCTAAACCAAAACTCTCATAGCTGTTTCTTAAGGTTTGGAAAACGTTACTATGATCACCTAAAGTCATATTCGGTGTGTAAGTTTCACCCATCATTCCCATCACAATTTTCATCATGTAAACGTTGGAAGACCGTCTTAAGGCATCGATGGCTGTTAACGATTGAGGGCCACTAGTGAAAACTGATTTTTTAGGATTATCACCTTTAAGTTGAATCACTTCATCGACTAAGCTGTCATTTCCAGAAATAATGCCATTTTCGTAACCTGACATAATCGTTGCTCCTTTAATTACCGAGCCTGGAGTAAAGACATTATTAATCGTTCCTAACGTATCGTCTTTCAGTTCCCCAGTGTCTTCATCTCGAGCCAAACCAACCATAGCATTGATTTCACCCGTTTTAGGATGATTGACAACGGCATAAATACCTTCTGAATAAGCTGTTTTGCCTTTACCTTCGATGATTTGGTAGTTTTTCTCAAGAATCTCAGTGACTTTTTTCTGGAACTCCATGTCAATAGTTAAGACTAAGTTTTTACCTTTTTCACCTTCGTAAACTTCTTTATTTGATTCAATCTCATTTGTTTCTTTATTAATGATGACTTCTGATTGAGATTTAGTCCCTTTTAAAACTGATTCATATTGCTTTTCTAAGTAACTTAAACCAACTCGATCGTTGCGAGCATAGCCTTTAGCCAAGTAAGCAGCGCTCTCTTCTTCCGGTAAGCCGGTTTTTTCCGAAGAAACCGTTCCTAAGATACTCCGCATAAAATCTTCTCTTGGGTATTCCCGGTCCCAATCCATCCCCGTTGAAATTCCTGGTATCTCGGTAATGTTCTCACCAATAATCGCGACTTCTTCTTTTGTAACATTTTTATTTTTAATAAAAACTGGGGTCATGGCATAGGCCCCATTGATTCGTTTGAAGACTGTTGCGGCTTTTAACGTCTCTTGATCGAAAGCTATTTCTTCCTCAGTCACTTTATCAACTGTGTTGCTGTAAACTTCCGCATTTGATAAACTAGTTGCTTTTTCTTTATCTTTTAAGCGGCCTTGAGCGGCTTTTAAATTAGCAGCATCAGCTAACCAATAATCCTTTTTGTCTCGTTCGCTTAGTTTATCCGCTTCAATAGCAATTAAATTGACAATTTTCTCTGAAACAGTTCGCATTTCAGGGGTTTGCATCGTTTCTCGCTTCGTATAAATAATCGCTTGATTGGCTTCATTACCAACTAATACTTCACCTTTGGCATCATAAATCATTCCTCTGGGAGCATTGCCTTGAACAACTGTTTTTTGTGACCATTCAATCTTCGCTTCAAAAAAGCTGCCATGAGCAATTTGTAAGTAAGCTAACTGGACTAATAGTGCCACGAACAAACCAAAGACGACAAAGAACAAAAAGTTTAAGCGAAAGGGGATGTGAGATTTTTTGGTTGCCCCTTTGACTTCCGCCTTCTGTTCGGACTTTAATTTTTCTATAAATTTATTTTTAGGTTTTTCTTTCATTTTAATGATTCCTTCCAAACTTGTTTAATAATCGAGTTCAATTAGCCTAGGACTTCCCTAGCTTGAGTAAACTCGGTTGACTCTTGAAAGTATCTCATTTATTTAGCTGATTAGCAATTGAATTCCCTTTAACTTAATAAAATTATTACAATCAATTGAAATAAGAAAAGGATTGCTCTCTAAACTTAGGAGCAATCCTTTTAATTAATCTTTACGGCTATAATTTTTAACTTCAGCTATTACACTCTCAATGAAAACTTCCGCTAACATTGAGGCAGTTTCTTTACTGCCGTAGCGGCGAATATTAACTTCACCAGCTTCGACTTCTTTGTCTCCCACAACTACTTGATACGGGATTTTTTGCGTTTGCGAACTACGAATTTTGTAACCCATTTTTTCGTTCCGTTCATCGACTTCGAAACGTAAGCCTAGGCTAGCTAATTTTTCTTTGATCTCGAAAGCATAATCCATATGGTGATCATTACTAACAGGAATAATCGTTCCTTGAATCGGCGCTAACCAAGTCGGGAACGCCCCTTTGTGGACTTCTGTTAAGTGAGCCACAAAACGTTCCATCGTTGAGACAATTCCACGGTGGATAACAACTGGACGATGAGAGTTCTCACCATCTTCGCCAACGTAAGTTAGATCAAAACGTTCTGGTAATAAGAAATCTAATTGAATTGTTGACAAGGTTTCTTCAATTCCCATGGCTGTTTTAACTTGGACGTCAAGTTTTGGACCGTAGAAGGCTGCTTCCCCTTCTGCTTCAAAGTACTCTAAGCCCATTTCATCAACAGCTTCTTTGATCATTCTTTGAGCCTTATCCCACATCTCGTCATCGTCAAAGTATTTTTCAGTATTTTCAGGATCACGGTAACTTAACCGGAATTTGTAATCATCAATTGCAAAGTCATCATAAACAGCTAACATTAATTCTAATGTCCGTTTGAATTCCTCTTTGATTTGATCAGGGCGAACGAAAGTATGACCATCGTTTAATGTCATTTCTCGGACCCGTTGGAGACCTGATAAGGCACCACTCTTCTCATAACGGTGCATCATGCCAAGTTCAGCAATTCTAATTGGTAGTTCACGGTAACTGTGAACGTCGTTTTTATAAACCATCATATGATGAGGACAGTTCATTGGACGTAAAACGAGCATTTCACCATCACCCATGTCCATTGGTGGGAACATGTCTTCATGGTAATGATCCCAGTGACCAGAAGTTTTGTAAAACTCAACATTTGCCATAATTGGTGTGTAAACATGTTGATAACCTAAGCTGATCTCTTTGTCAGTAATGTAACGTTCGATTGTTCGACGAATTGTCGCACCATTTGGTAACCAGAAAGGTAAACCAGAACCAACATCAGAGTTTGTCATAAAGATGCCTAGCTCTTTCCCTAATTTACGGTGATCACGCTCTTTCATTTCTTCACGGAATTGTAAGTAATCTTTTAACGCTTTTTTATCAAAGAAGGCTGTTCCGTAAACCCGTTGCATCATTTGGTTATCGGAATTACCACGCCAGTAAGCACCTGCCACTGATAGTAATTTAAAGACTTGAATTCGACCAGTTGATGGCACGTGAACGCCACGACATAAATCAACAAAATCCCCTTGATCATAAACAGTGATTTCTTCATCTGCTGGTAAATCAGTAATCAATTCAACTTTATAAGGGTCTGCTTTAAATAATTCTAAAGCTTCCTCTTTAGTCACTGACTTACGGACAATTGGATTATTTTCTTTCACAATTTTCATCATTTCAGCTTCAATTTTCGGTAAATCTTCTTCCGAAATCGGCTGTGAACTATTATCAGTATCGTAGTAGAAGCCATTTTCAATAGCTGGACCTACGCCAAAATGAATCTCCGGAAATAGGCGACGAACAGCATTAGCCATTAAATGGGCTGTAGAGTGACGTAAAATTCCTAAAGCATCTTCGTGATCAGCAGTAACGATTTCGATCTTGCCGTCAACTTCTAAGGGGCGAACTAAATCGACTAGTTCACCGTTAAACTTACCGGCTAGAGCTTTTTTTGCTAAACTTTTGCTAATACTTTCAGCGATTTCAAATGTTGATGAGCCTTTTGGAAATTCTTTCAAAGCGCCATCTGGGAATGTAACATTAATAATTGACATGTGATTTCCTCCTATAGTTTATTACTTATTTTGGTCTGTTCAGTCAGAGATCTGAAACCTTTTGACAATAAAAAAAGCCTAATGTTTTGTAAATAACTTACAAAACATTAGGACGATAATGGTCGTGGTTCCACCTAAATTTTAGAATATTAGCTAGTAAACTCCCTTTGCTAACTTCTCTTAAGACGGGATAACGGTCCGGCCGACTTAGTTTCAAACTAAATTCTCGAAAGTGGTCAATAGTTAGCGATGTTTAGGAAAATTACAGCCAAGTTTTCCTTCTCTGAGAAACAGCATCTAATAATTGGTGTCTTTCTCACTGATAAAGACTATATTCATCTATTTAACCACGATTAAGGGACTTTGGCAATAGTTTATTTCTTAACCTTACCGGCTAAACCGTAATTTTCTTTTTCCATGTCACTAATAATAATTGAAACAGCCTCAGGACTAGCCCCAGTATTTTTAACAACGGCTGCTGTCACATCTTTGATTAAGCCGGCTTTTTGTTCTGGTGTCCGACCTGCTAACATTTGGATATTAATAATTGGCATACACAACTTCCTCCTTTAGTGTTTTCTTTATTTTACCATATTAGTTGATTTTTCAACATTGACTTGCTGAGGTAAAAATTTAATTATCCCTAAGCACAGGCCACTACTCACCATAAAAAGACTTAGGCCCGTCTTTAAACCTAGGGCTGTAATAATTGTTGTAAAAAGGATTGTCATCATTGGGGCTGTTGCCATCAAGATCGTATTAACACCGCCAGAGACAGTTCCTAATTGAGCAACGGGAATGCTTTTTAATAATAAGGCCGATAGTTTCGGACTGGCCACACCACATAAAAAAGTAGCCATAATCGAACTAAGGTAGACGAATGGAATTGATTGCATCATCAAGGAAAGACTAATCAACGTTAAGCTTAGAAAGATTAATTGACAGATGAACATTAAAGAAAGATTTTTTGCTAGCTTCGCTCCTAATAAATTCCCGGCAATAATACCGACTGCGAATATGCCTTGCATCAAGGCAATCATTAAAGCAAAATTACCAACAATCAAATGAGGGTACTGACTGAAGTAAATACTAATTAATGGTGATAAGAGTGATAAAAAGCCATTGGCTGCAGCTAATAATAATAAGGCCCTAAATAAAAGTTGCTGCTGTTTTAAAATTTTCAGTGCACTCAAAATATCTTGAAAGAACTCCTTCAGACTTTGACTTTCAGTCACTGTTAATGACTCTTTTTCAATTTGGTGCAATTTAGGGCTTAACACTAACATCATGACCATCACAGCCCAGAACATTAAACTATTCAACCAAGCCATGACTTGATAAGAAAAGATGCCGATTAAGAAGGCACCGATAAACCCAGCAGCAATACTTGCCGTTTGTTGCAAGGCCCCACTTAAGCCTTGAGCTTCTTCCAAATCTTCTCCTTTGACAATGTAAGGATAAAAAACAATGGTCAAACCACTTGCATATTTACCAATAATATCGGAAATAAAGTTAATTGTAATAATCCCACCTAACAATAATAAGGACTGCTGAAAGCCCATTAAAATTCCAACGATTCCATATAAAAGGCCACGACTGGCTCCCATCATTATCAGCTTGCGATTTTTATTTCGACTTTGATCGGCTAAACCACCTGTCACTACGCCTAATAAGTATGGTAAAGTTTCTGATAAACTGACTAGCGTAATAGCTAAGGTAGCATTTTCAAACTGGCTAGCGTAGGTTAATAAGGCGATATAATAAATGCTGTCGCCAAAAGTTGAAAATAGCGTTGCAAAAATTAAGTGTCGGTAAGTTTGATTCATTTTTAATAGTTTCATAGTCAAGACTCCTTCGTTGGTTTTGATAGTTTTAGTTTACCTTGGAAAACTTCCCCTTCTAAAAAAAGTCTAGTATACTAGACCTATTAAATGAAAAGGAGCATAACTATCGAAACTTACGGACCTACCATTCGCCAAATTCGTCTTGATAAAGGCTTTCGGCAAAAAGAAATTTACAGTGGCATCGTCTCTAAATCTTATGCCATTGCCTTTGAAAAAGGCCAACACCAAATGGGGCTTAATCATTTTGAAAAAACCTTAGAACGGTTGTATTTAACTTACGATGAATTTATTTATATTAAAAATGGTTATCAAGGTCATGAACTGCAACCTTATGCTGAAATTTATGCTGACGCTTCGAACACTGGCAACTTAGCAGAGTTGAAAAAAAACTATCTCTCATTAGCAGATCAACTTGGCTTCAAAGCCACCCTCCAAAAAAACTTGATTTATCTAAGTGGTTTTTCAATTGCTTCTTTGACTAACCATTCTGACATCGCCTTTTGGGAACAAACAGCGGAACCGATCAAGTTCATCAAAAACTACTTGTTAGGGGTTGAAAGCTGGACGTTATTCGAATTAGAAGTCTTTGCTAATAGTTTATCTTACTTTCCAATCTCATTGACAACACAATTAATGGAGCGAGCTTTGCAAAAACTAGCTAACTACCAGCATTTCCAAGCAACTAACCGCTTATTAGCTGCCACTTTAATCAACTTTATCGATCAATTAGTTGATCAAAACGAGTGGTCGAAAGTTAACTATTTCCTCCCTGCTTTAAAAGAAATTAGTGATTCGATTGATATGTCTTTCGAACGAATTATTTATTTGTTTTTCGAAGGGGAATTAAACTACGCTTTAACTAAAGATCCTAACTATCTAAAACAAATTGATCAGTGTATTGCCATGATGAGCTTACTTGATCATCCGAAGTTTCTCCGAAGTTTTCAAACTGCTAAAGCAACTTTATTAAAAAACTGTCAATAAATATTATCTAATTCTTATACTTTTCCTCAACTTTCGTTAATATTTTCTCGTTATACTGTCACTAATGCAATTATAGGAGATGACACACGATGAAAAAATTTAAACGAATTGCCTTATTAATCTTTTCTTTAGGCTTACTCTACAGTATGTTAGTCTTCAGCTTGATTTTAAGCTCTGTTAACGACCAAGGGATTGAGTCCGCTGACTCATTAATCATTTTAGGTGCGCAAGTCCGGGGAAAACCTGCCAAGCCGAGTCCTGTTTTAAAAGAGCGCTTAGACACAGCCTTAATTTATTTACAAAATAATCCAGCTACAAAAGTCGTTGTTACTGGTGCCCAAGGTCATGATGAAATGGATTCTGAAGCTAATGTCATGGCTGACTATTTGATTAGTCACGGCATTGATCCAGACATGATTATCCGAGAAGACGAATCAACTAATACGATGGAAAACTTGCTGAATGCAAAAAAACTGACAGACTTAGGGCAAACAGTTGTGGTTTCTAATGATTTCCATCTCTATCGAGCCAAAATGTTAGCTAAACGAATCGGCATTAACAATGTCACTGGCTTAGCTGCAAAATCGACAACAAGTGCGAAAACCGTGACTTATTTACGGGAAGTTTTCGCCTTAGGCTATGGTTTAATCTTTAGTTGGTAACTTTTTTATTTTTTGTGAGCATAACTTTTTACTTATTTTAAGTAAGCAGATATACTAAGTCATGTAATCAAATAAAAAAAATATTAAAGGGGTACACATATTATGACAAACTTTATCGACACGTTAAAAAACAGACGCTCAATCTACGAGATTGGTTCTAATATTAGTTTAACAGAAACAGAATTAGAAACATTGATTCATTCAGCAGTCAAAGAAAGCCCATCATCATTTAACTCACAAACATCACGCGTCGTTATCTTATTAGAAGATGCTCACCAAAAATTATGGTCAATCGTTGAAGGGGCCTTAAAACCAGTGACACCAGCTGAAGCTTTTCCTAACACCCAAGCAAAATTAGCAAGTTTTGCAGCTGGCAAAGGAACAATCTTATTCTTTGAAGACACTGATGTTGTTAAATCTTTACAAGATCAATTTGCTTTATACGCTGATAACTTCCCAATCTGGTCTGAACAATCAACTGGTATTGCTCAACATTCTGTCTGGGTCGCTTTAGCTGAAAAAAATATTGGTGCCTCATTACAACACTACAACCCATTAATCGATAGCGAAGTCGCTAGCACTTGGGATATTCCAGCTAACTGGAAATTAACAGCTCAAATGCCTTTTGGTTCAATTGAAGCACCTGCTGGCGAGAAAGAATACATGGATGATGCCGCTCGTTTCCGCACAATTAAATAAATAAACAAAAAAAACAATCCCTAGGGATTGTTTTTTGTTTTATTTGAATTTGCCAAAAGCAACGACATTGCCATCATCACAAGAATTAAATCCCAGACTTTCATAAAACCTTCTCGTTCCTGGGGTTTCTTCTGTCAACAAAACTTTTTGTCGAACTTCTGGATAGGCTTCAAAGATTTTTGTCATTAGTTGGCTTCCCAAACCTTGTTTTTGAAAGCTTGGATTAACTAAAATATCTTGAATATAAATAATCGTTAAGCCATCTCCAACAACTCTAATTAGTCCACAAAGTTTCTCACCTTGCCAAAGACTAATCACCTTTAAGGATTTTGCCACAGCTTGTTGCAATAAGGCTGGCTGATCAGTATAGGCTGTCCAACCGACACTTCCATATAGTTCTAGTAACTGCTCTTGGCTGATGACTTGGTTGTCACTAAAGCGATAAGCTTCCGGCATTAGTCAACCTCCACATAACCAGCAGAATCTTGTTTAAATGCCTGACTTGCAAATTGTTGACTATTTTCAACATAATAGGCGGCATTTTGTGTAATGCCAGCAATTTCTTCCGGGGTTAAATGTCTAATAAATTTAGCTGGGCTACCCATAATTAAAGAATTAGGCGGGATTTGCTTGCCTTCCGTCACTAAAGAGTTAGCGCCAATAATGGTATTTTCACCAATCACCGCCCCATTCATCACCGTTGCCCCCATGCCTACTAAAACATTATTCCCAACTTCACAGCCATGAATAATACAGTTATGGCCCACCGTCACATCTGCCCCAATCAGCACAGGATGATCATGATCAACATGAACCACTGCCCCATCTTGGATATTTGTCCGCTCACCGATAATGATTTCGTTATAGTCTCCTCGTAAAACCGCTTGAAACCAAATATTACTTGCCGGTTTCAACTTAACTTTCCCGACAACATCTGCACTTTTAGCAATAAAAATTCCATCTTTACTCACTAGTTTCCGTCTCCTTTAATTGCATTTTACTTAGCTTAACAAAATGAGGTTTCCTCGTTAATGGCAACTCATCTGCCGTGATTATTTGCTTAAATATAATTCTCGACGTCGGCATGGAAAATAAGCTTCCACTAGCCAGACTTCTAAAAACGATTATTTTGTTCTCATTTATTTCTTGAACTACGTTCCAAAATTCTAATTCTCCAGCAACTAGGCTCTCCGCTTGAATGTAATATTTGTCTTGATCAATTGTCACAATTTCAATATAACTCATTCGACATCCCCCTTATTAGTTCCTTAACTATATTTTAGCACATTTCCTGAGAAAGCGCTGACACAAAAAAGCTATGACTTCTGTCATAGCTTTTTTAATTAAAGGGCTTTAATCCCACTCATTATAACATCAACTTATTTTCGCCAATTATTGGGACTCCACAAGGTACCATCGATTTCCCCTTGCTTTTGTTCTAGGCGAATGTCTTGTTCTAGAATGATTTTTTTCGTAGCAAAAATTAGCGCTTTTTGTTTGTAGTCACGACTACTTGTCATCCCCTGACTTAATTCTTTTTGAATCCATGCGCTTTTAGTCATTAACCTCACCCCTTCCTTAATCAAACTCAGCTAAAGTCTGATCTAGCTCAGCAATTTCTTCATAAGACTCTAACACATGACTTTGGGCATAAGTTAACGTTTCCTGATTGGGGTCAGCCAAGTCCCTAGCTCTTGCTTTTTCTAGTTCTCCCAAGAGCCATTTTGTTCGATCCTTTAAAGCCGAGCTATTAGGTCCTGTTAAATAATAGTGATAATCCGTCACTAAAGTTAGCTGTTCTTCCTCTGTTAAATAAGCAAATTGATAAATACAAAAATTTGGTAAATAGTTCATGCCGAAATAACGAGCCACACTTTGATACGGTGCCGTTAAACGATCGATTGTCTGGCCTTCTTTACCACCTACCCGATAAGCCGTTTCCGCCACCCCAATCGTGATGACTAATCCAAACTCTTTCCCTTGAAGCTTGCCTTCTCCTTGGCTTAATACAACGTCTTGCCACTCTTTAAGTAAAGCCGGTGAACTGTACCAATATAATGGAAACTGAAAGATAATTCGCTGATGTTCCTTTAAAAGGGCGAGTTCTTTAGCGGCATCTATTTTTCCATCAGGGTAACAGCTGTCTAAATGATGGAGAGTCACTGATTCATCATGGGCGACAGAATCTCTCAAAAAACGTTGGCTGCTAGAATTAACTAAGTCTGGGTGTGATATTATTACTAAAGTTTTCATAATTTGCCTCCTATTGTCCCATTTATTATATACTAAATCTGACAATCAAGAAATTTTTTGCCTTTCCTAGTTAAAAGATTTGTTTTCACTTAGAATTACCTCTATACTAGATAAGCATGTCATTAAAAAAAGGAGGCTAACACACATGTCAATTAGCGAATTTATCACTTATATCGAAGCCCGTTTAAATAGTAAAGATGCCTTCTACGCCAAATCTTTAGATGATCAACTTGCCAGAAACCAACGCCGGGCACCTGCCAAACGCTGGAATGAAGTTAAAATGGAGCGGGTGATTGATAAACAGTGGAAAGAATTACTTACTAATGTCTATAATCAAATCCGCCCACAAATCAATAAAGAACTACCTGGTGATGAGGCTTGGCTTAATTTTCTAACCCAAGATGATTTTTTAGAATCCATTGACGAATCAGTCTTTGAAATTGAATTTGAGTAATCTTTGATAGTTAGCAGTTATTTATATTATTGGTCATATAATTCAGAATGACACAATTAATTCTTTTTAGCTCTTGCTAAGAAGAATTTTTTATTAGTTTATAATCCCCTCTGACAGTGGCAATTCTTTGACTTTTTTTAGGGAAAGTAAACATTTTTCCCCATTAACCATGGTGATTTCTTTTTGTTTTCGATTGATTTCTCTAATATTTTTGCTATTGACCACACATGATTTATGGCTGGACAATAACTCTGGTGATAGACATTCAACGGCTTTTAACTTGCCATAAAATTCAAGTTGCCCTTTAACTAAGTGCAGCCTCAATTTGTGGGGAGTACCAGTCGTTTCAATAAACATTATGTCTGACAATGAAAAAATACAAGTTCTACTACCTATCTTAAGTTTAATTAAGTTAGGTTCCCATTCACTAGTTAGCTGATAGTGTCTTTGCCCTTGCTTTAAAACTTCTAGGGTCTTCTCTCTCAACATTAAGTAATCATCTTTAACAATGTATGCGATTGCTTCAATCTGATTATCAAAACTCAAAGTGATTTTCTTTATGTCATTGGTTAATAAAACAATTTTCCCCAGAGGATCAATATTTCTGATTTGTTTTCCCAACTCTAAGCCCGCCATTTGACCATCACCATCAATATCAATAAAATAAATCCCTCTAACCTGAGAGTTTTTAACTAAATAGGTAACTAATTTACAGGCTTCATTCGTCTTCATCATCACCTTCATGTCAAATTCTTCTATCATAATTTGATTATTTAACATTTTTTCAATTTTTTGACTTAGCTTCCAATTTGTTTCATAAATAAACACTGATAACATCAACCCCTCCTCCTCAATCAATAGTCCTTACAACTATAAAGTACGTCACTTAAAATCAAAAACATTTTTTAAAACTAACAAAAAAGAAATTTGGTGAGTTATTTTTATTAGTTCATGATAATATTCCCTTTAATTGCTGATTATGAGTTAGAATTATATTATCAAAAATAAGGATTTATTTTTATGTTTAAGTTATTAAAAAAAAATTTCTACAATATTTCTCGTCACTTTTAGTCTCTCAGGGTCATTGTTAACAATTTTATCAGTTACTGCTATGGCAACCGAAATTTCTACTCCTCAAATTAGCCCCTCAGATGATACTAATATTATTCCCACTTTAGCTTTAAATCAGTCTCACATTCAAACTATTTCCCTTGAATATGGCGAGGAAGCTAAGATAATCGTTACTAAAATCGAAGAGGGTGAACCTGAACTTCAGCTCCGGTGGTCTCATTGGCATACGAGGAACAACATAACTAATGGTACTTATAAAATTAATGTCATCTTCGGTCTAAACAATGCTGGTTTTACAATCCGTGTTAATAATAGAAATATAACTTCTGCTTACGATCAGTGGTTTGTTTCCGTTTATCAAGCTACTAGTTCTTTACGTCTCAATAATAGTAAGCAAGCGACTCTTTCTCTAACTTTTACCGCTTCAATACCTTGGATTGGTGGTCCATCATGGACTGGCGGAGTTCGTGCAAAAATTGAAGGAAGTAAATTAGTTACTTATTACCGCTAATATTCTCTCGACGAAGGAGGTCTTTATATGATTGGTGGCATTATTGTTTTCATAATTTTAGTTTGTTTACTGTATCTACTTTATCGATTAATCAAAAAATTTGTTCTCCCCCTACTTTAGTTTCTCTTATAGTTTATTGCTCCCTTACAACTTTGTCATTTTAAGGGGGCTTTCTGACAATTCTGTTAGCCCTTGGCTAGGCGCCTTTGTGGTATTATCAATTTATAGATAAACAAATCAAAGGAGTGGTATCAATGCTAATCTTAAAACTTATTTCTGCTTGTCTCTTATCGGTTTCCGTCATTTGGTACGTTCATTGCTTCTTTCGAGACATTGATGCTTAACCCTTTTCAAAAAAGGTAGTTTTTATTCTTTCTTTAAGATATTATATTAAAGAAAGGATGGTATCACTATGGTATTTGGTCTAATTGGCTTACTATTTTTTATTTTAATATTAATCATTTTTTATTGCGTCATTAAAGCCGCGGTTAGAGACGGCATCAACGAATCAAAGTTAGTTTCAAAAAAAACTCCCCCTCTTAAAGAGTCTGAAAAAATTAATCCAAACTAAAAAAATCCATTCAAGCTTTTTCCTTGAATGGATTTTTTATTTTATTCTAAAATAACTTCTTACAGACGGTTTTCTAATTCTTTTTGTAACTCTTCAAAACCAGGTTTACCTAATAAAGCAAACATGTTTTTCTTGTAGGCTTCAACACCTGGTTGGTCAAATGGATTAACGCCATTAATATAACCAGACACCCCAACGGCGATTTCAAAGAAGTACATTAAGTAACCTAAAGTAAAGGCATCTGTTTCTGGAATCGTAATCACAAAGTTTGGCACGTCACCATCAGTATGAGCTAATAATGTTCCCTCAAAGGCTTTCGTGTTAACGAAGTCGATTTCTTTTCCTTGTAAGTAGCCTAATCCATCTAAATCAAGATCTAATTCAGGAATTGTTAATGTATGACGGGCTTTATCAATTTTGATTACTGTTTCAAAAATGTTTCTTGATCCGTCTTGAATTGATTGACCAATTGAGTGTAAATCAGTTGAGAAGTTAGCACTTGCTGGGTAAATACCTTTTTGATCTTTACCTTCTGATTCGCCAAATAATTGTTTCCACCACTCAGAGAAGTATTGTAACCCAGGCTCATAGTTAACTAAAATTTCAGTCACTTTCCCTTTACGGTATAAAATATTTCTTAAAGCCGCGTATTGATAAGCTTGGTTGTCAGCAAGTTGATCACTACTGAAATCTGTTCTTGCTGCTGCTGCTCCAGCCATCAAGCCATCGATGTCTGCGCCACTAACGGCAATCGGTAATAAGCCAACTGCGGTTAAGACTGAAAAACGTCCGCCGATATCATCAGGAATAACGAATGTTTCCCAATTTTCAGAGTCAGCTTCAACTTTAACTGCCCCTTTTTCTTTATCTGTTGTTGCATAAATTCGTTTGTTAGCTGCTTCTTTACCGTATTTTTTAATTAATAACTCTTTAAAGACACGGAAAGCAATCGCTGGCTCAGTTGTTGTCCCAGATTTAGAAATCACGTTAATCGAGAAGTCACGATCACCAATAATTTGGATTAAATCTGCTAAATAAGTTGAGCTAATGCTGTTACCTGCAAAGAACACTTGTGGTGCTTTACGCTCCTTGCTATCTAATAAGTTGTAAAATGAGTGGTTTAAGAAATCTAGAGCAGCTTTCGCTCCAAGATATGACCCACCAATTCCGATGACTACTAATACTTCAGAATCTTCTTGAATCTTCGTCGCTGCTTTTTTAATACGAGCAAATTCATCTTTGTCGTAATTAACAGGTAGGTCGATCCAACCTAAATAATCACTACCAGCACCAGTTCCTTCTCTTAATGCTTTATCAGCTGCTGAAACTTGGTTTTGCATATATTCTAATTCGTGTTCGCCAATGTATGAACCAATTTTAGAATAATCAAACTTAATGTGTGACATTGTTGTTCCTCCTTCAAGGTTTTAGTAATTCTTCATTCCCTCTATACTTTACGTTTTTTTCAAGCATTTTTCAAGTAAACAAGTAAACTTCCATGTAAAAAAGTGAAAAAAAGAGCAACTAATAAATAGTTGCTCTGCCCTTTTAGCATTTTTGTTTGTGAAATTTTAATTAATTAGACCAATCCTTGAGAGATCATCGCTGTCGCAACTTTAGCAAAGCCAGCAATATTAGCACCGGCAAGTAAATCACCACTGGTGGCATATTCTGTGGCAGTATCACGACAAGTTGTATAAATTTTTTCCATAATTTGATCTAACTGTTGATCCACTTCGTCTTTCGTCCAAGCTAATCGTTGAGAGTTTTGTGACATCTCTAGAGCTGAGACAGCTACACCACCAGCATTAGCCGCTTTTCCAGGACAATAATTAATCCCTGCTTCTTTAAAGATTTCAACTGCAGCTAGAGTACTTGGCATATTAGCTCCTTCTGCCACAATCTTAACGCCTGCTGCGACTAAAACTTTAGCTAGCTCAGCGTCAATTTCATTTTGAGTGGCACAAGGTAAAGCGATATCGTAGGCTTCACGATATGACCAAACTGATTCCCCTGGAAAATAAGTCGCTGAGTCTCGTTCATTTGCGTAAGCTGACAGGCGTTCCCGTTTAACTTCCTTAACCTCTTTCAATAAAGCCACATCAATTCCCTCGGTATCAATAAGATAACCACTTGAATCAGAACAACTAATCACTTTTCCACCTAGTTCTTGAGCCTTTTGAATCGCATAAATCGCCACATTACCACTACCAGAGACAATGATTTTTTTAGCTTCTAACGTGTCCTTTTGATCAGCTAATAAATACTTCACAAAATAAACTAGACCATAGCCTGTGGCTTCGGTTCTGCCTAAACTGCCCCAGTAAGCTAAAGGTTTACCTGTTAAAACCCCGCCTTGATGGCCATTTAAACGTTTATATTGACCAAAGAGATAACCAATTTCCCGAGCACCTACCCCAATATCGCCAGCAGGCACGTCCATACTTGGACCAATGTACTTTTGCAATTCCGTCATTAAACTTTGACAAAAACGCATAATTTCCGGGTCTGATTTCCCTTTAGGGTCAAAATCACTGCCACCTTTACCTCCACCGATTGGCAGGCCGGTTAAGCTATTTTTAAAGATTTGTTCGAAGGCTAAAAATTTCATGACACTTTCTGTCACTGTCGGGTGAAAACGCATGCCACCTTTGTAGGGACCAATCGCTGAATTATACTGAACCCGAAACCCGCGATTAACTTGCCATTTCCCTTGGTCGTCTTGCCAAGGTATTCTAAATTGAATTAAGCGCTCCGGTTCTAACATCAGTTCCAAAACATTACTTTCCATGATTTGAGGATTTTTAGTTAAAAAGGTGGCAATTGTTGGCAAAAACTCATGAATTGCCTGTAAATATTCCTCTTGCCCTGGATTCTTTTGTTCAATTTTTTCAGTTAAGTTTAACAAATAGTTGCTTACTGTCATTTTCCCGACACCTCCATTAATATTTTTTATAAGTATATAGTATATTGCAACAAAATAAAAGTATTTTCATTATTCTTTCACTAGTTTCTTTCAATCTTAAGAGAGTAGCTTTTATACTCATTTATGGTAAACTTATTTAGAACGGAGGAGAGTATTTATGACGAAAGATGTCATCGTTATCGGTGCCGGGACTAGTGGCATGATGGCAGCTATTTCTGCTGCCCAACATGGCGCAAAAACCATGCTAATCGAAAAAAATAAAAAAGTTGGAAAAAAACTACTATTAACAGGGGGTGGTCGCTGTAATGTGACTAATAATCGCCCTGCAGAAGATATTATTCACCACATTCCCGGGAACGGCAAATTTTTATACAGCGCTTTTTCACAATTTGATAATCATCAAGTGATGGCCTTTTTTGAGGAAAATGGCGTTTCACTTAAAGAAGAAGATCACGGTCGGATGTTTCCTGTTAGCAATCGCTCGAAAACAATTGTCGGTTGTCTCTTTGATAAAATGATTGAACTAGGCGTCGAAGTCTTAACAGAAGCCTCTGTTAAAAAATTACTTATTGAAGACAAACGGATTGTCGGTGTCCAATTAGACTCTGGTGAGCGCCACATTGCCCCTTGTGTGATTGTTTCTACTGGTGGTAAAACCTATCAACACACTGGTTCTACTGGTGATGGGTATCGCTTCGCTAAAAAAGCTGGCCATACTGTCACTCACTTATTTCCAACCGAGTCTCCCTTATTATCTGATGAACCATTTATAAAAAATAAAACCCTCCAAGGTCTAGCTTTGCAAGACGTGGGTTTAACTGTTTTAAATGAAAAAAATAAAGCCATCGTGACTCATGAAATGGACTTATTATTCACCCATTTCGGTGTTTCTGGTCCGGCGGCTTTACGTTGTAGCATGTTTGTTAATAACGAACTTGAAAAACGGCAAACTGTAACGGTGGCTTTAGATGCCATGCCTTTAAAAACACCTCAAGAGGTCTCTCAAATGATTACTGAGCGCCAAAGAGAGTTTGAAGATAAATCCATTAAAAACGGCTTGAAAAATCTCTTACCTGAACGTTACTTAGAGTTTCTCTTAGAAAAAGCTGGCATTGATGGTAGTCTACCTTTAAAACGCTTAGAAGATAAAGAACAAGCTGAGCTAGTTGCTTTAATTAAAGAGTTTAAAATTGAAGTTAATGGGACTTGGCCTGTTGAAAAATCTTTTGTAACAGGTGGTGGCATTGCTCTTAAAGAAATCCAACCAAAATCTCTTGAAAGTAAATTAGTCGATGGTTTATTTTTCACTGGTGAAGTCTTAGACGTCAATGGTTATACTGGTGGCTATAACATTACGGCTGCCTTTGTCACAGGTCATGTGGCAGGTAAACACGCTGCTGAAATTGCTAGTTATTATGCTTATTAATTAAAAAAGAGTGTCAGAACCTATTTTTACTGTCAGGTTCTGACTCTCTTTTATTTTTTGTACCGTGAAAGTAATTTAGCTTGATGATTGACCATAATTGTTTCTAAAGAAATCTCATATTTATCAGCAATAATAAAGACATTATCTAAGACATCTCCTAATTCTTCAATTAAATTAGCTAACTTAGCTTCTGGGGTCTCTTCAATTTCATCTGGTCGATCACGGCCTATTTCCAAATCACGAATGGCCCGACTGACTTCACCAACTTCTTCATTCAAAAAATTAGCCCGAATGAACGGCCCGTAATTATACCAATCTCTTTCTTTATAAAACTCACTAATAAATAACTGATAATCCTTAATATCCATCTGCCACGTCACCCCATCATTCTTTTTATACCAACAAAATAGTAGCTCATTTATTTATAAATTGAAAGAGATTTAGCTTGAATTTTTTAAAAATAAACTTCTAACTGCCTTGAGCTAACAGGAATTGGGACTTCTATTAATGGCTTCTTTTTGTAAGTCCGCAAACTTTGTTATATAATAGAACTGATAAGAATTATTATATTGGAGGAGATTAAATGTTCCAACAAAAGAAAGTTTTTAAGACCTTAGAAAATCGTCAATTTACATCAGAAAGTTTATTAGCCGAATTAGAATTAATGAAGAAATTTGATTTTGACGACGTGTCATACACAGGTTTAAACTTAAACTTAGACATGTTAATGACTCAAAATATTCGTGATAAAAATTTCCAACTGATTGAATCAGTTAACGGATTAGCTAAAAAATCTTATCAAAATTGGCAAGCTGATTTAACGACAGCAATTAATATTTATAACCAATTTGCTGAATACACCCGTGAACACTTTAATGAGTTTTTAAAAGAATCACAGGCTTTCCAAGAGGAAACAGGTTACTCTAACACTTCTAGCCAGTTTAAAGATTTCTTCGAACAAGGAAACTCAATGTACTTCCATGATGTTTTACATAGTGTTTTTAATATCTCCCGTCGCTTAGACTTATCGATTGAAGATTTTGAAGAAGCCTTAGCGACTGATAATGAGACTGTCTCTGATTATCCTTTACCAAAGAAAAAAGTTTTTGAAACTAAATAAAAAAAACGGATCTGGGACTTAACTGTCACAGATCCATTTTTTTATGTTAACGTCAGCTTGGCAAACTGTCCCTTAGTAGCTCTCGCTAAATCTTCTGATTGAAGACTCATTTGCAAGCCACGGCGACCGGCTGAAATATGGATTTCCTTTTGAATCTGAGCCTTGTCATCAATAAAAGTCGGAAATAATTTCTTCATACCAATTGGCGAACAGCCGCCGCGAATATAACCTGTAGTGCTCTCTAACTCTCTCAAGTGCAACATTTCCATTTTTTTATTACCACTGATTTTGGCTAAACTTTTTAAATCTAGTTCACAATTACCAGGGATTACCGCAACTACTGGTCCAGTTTTATTGCCCACAGTCACAAGTGTTTTATAAATCGCCCCTGCTGGCAAGCCCAATGTTTTAGCTGTTGTATTGGCATCAATGTGTTCTTCCTCAAAAGGGTATTCCGCTTCTTGATACGCAATCTTCATTTGTTCCAAGAGCCGAATTGCATTAGTTTTCTGAATTTTTTTCTTCGCCATCTCTTCACTTCCTAGAATTTGCTGATTTTCTCTAGCTCGGGGTGAGCCATTGAGAAAGCTCTGAAACCATTAATTGTCCTGGCGCTGAAGTCGTCCTCAATCCACCAAAAGTAATCGCTGACCCAACTAAGCCCCCTGCTAAACGACTGATTTTGCCTAATTCGCCCATCGATATCGTAATCAATGGTTGGCTATCTAATCGCTGATTTAGTTGATCTGTCACAACTAAAAGGTCTAGGACGTCACTCGCTTTTTGCGGCATCACCGCAATTTTCGCTAGATCCCCACCAACTTCTTCTAGTTCCAGAATTTTTTCGACTAATGCCATTTGGCTAGGTGTCTCTTTAAAGTTGTGATAAGAAATAATGATTGCTACGTTTGCCTGACGGGCGGCTTTAATCACTGGTTCTAAACTACTTTGACCAAAACGACCTTCTAAATCAATTCCTTGACCAATTTTTGCGGTCAGTAAGCCTAAGTACAACTGATTGTAGGCACTCCCTTTTAAGGCACTTTCACCACCTTCAACTTTCGATCTAAACGTTAAGAGTAACGGTTTATCTCCCAGGACTTCTTGGACTTTTTGACCTAAATTGATGATTTGAGCTGGAGTAAATTGCGGAATTAAGTAATCTAAACGCCATTCAATCAATTCAGCTTGAGACTCTTTAATTTCTAAGGCTTGAGTTAAACAGCTTTCTTCATCTTTGCCAACAATTGACACACAGATTTTAGGACTGCCTTGACCTATTGCTACTTTTCCCATCAAAACTTCTTTCATAATTGCCTCCTTGTTAATCTAATTGATAGATTAATACTTTTAAGTAGTTTCCTTCTTTGAAACTACGATTAATTACATAATCTTGCGGTAAACGATGAGTCTCAGTTAATTTAAATTTGCGACCTTGACTTTTCAAGCCTTGTTCAACCATCTTTTGGTATTTATCCAAAGACACATTAGCCGCATTAGTTGAGGCAATTAACCAACCTTGTGAGTTAATTAACCCCGCCACATCTGCTACTAAATCACCATAATTTTGGGCCACTGAAAAAGTTCGCTTTTTACTTCGGGCAAAACTTGGTGGATCAAGAATAATCATATCGAAGGACATCCCTTTGCGTTTCGCATAATTAAAATAATCAAAGACATCCATCACAACAATCTTATTCGCTTCTAGAGATAAATCATTGACTTCAATCATTTCTTTAGTCTTTGGTAAACTTCTTTTAGCTAAATCAACACTGACGGTACTAGTCGCACCTCCCCTTGCTGCCGCTACAGAGAAAGCACCAGTATAACTAAAGGTATTTAAAACACTCATGCCACTAGCCATCCCAGCCACTAAGCGACCTCTGACATCTTTTTGATCAAGGAAGATACCAGTCATCATGCCTTCATTTAAATAGGTGGCAAAGGTTACCCCATTTTCTAAAACTAACAAAGGCTCTGGGGCAACCTCACCAAAGATATGTTGGGATTCGACAATCCCTTGGCTTTCAAAGCGATTTTTTTCATAGAGTCCTTTAATCATTGGGACAGCTTCAATCAAAGCGGCGGTAATTAATTCACGGTGTTGATAAATGCTTTGATTGTACCAAGAAATCACTGCAAACTGATTGTAAATATCAAGGGTCATTCCACCAACCCCATCCCCTTCACCATTAAACAAGCGGTAAGCCGTTGTTTGAGGGTTATTAACTAAGTCGTGACGTTTAGCCAAGGCCTTAGCAAATGACTGCTGGAAAAATTCAAGATCGATTGCCTCATTCGCTACCCGACTTAAGACCCAGCCGATGCCTTTATTTTGAACGCCTAAATAGCCAGTCCCTAAATACTCATTTTGAGGAGAATAAAAAGTGACCCAGTCTGAAGTGACTTTTTCTTGTGGATTAAGTAAATCCATTTTTTGAATCAAAGGATAGCCTTGGCTAATTTTGCCACAGACTTTTTTATTTAATTGAATTTTTTTCATAATTTTCTCATTTCTAATATAATTTCTTCACACTTTTTTTGTATACTTTTCTTAAAGTCTATTCTAACATAATTTTAGTTGTTTGATGATATCTTCCATTAATAACCAACTTTTGCTTTTATATATGAAAATAATCAGATTGTAATTTTCATGAAATGAATGCAAATTGACAAAGGAGTCACTTTCTTGGTAAAATGAAGAGTGTGGGTTTCTGTGCCCACAACTAAAATTACGCAAAAACTCTAAAAATAACGACTGAAACATGGAAACTGAAAGGAAGTTTTAACTTTGAAAAAATCACACTATCCAAACTGGCTTAACAAACGGATGGGGTTCTTCGGATTATTAATTATTTTATTTTGGGCAAAAAGTATTTTTGCTTACATAATTGACTTTAATTTAGGCGTTGAAAATGCCTTCCAATACTTTATCTTATTCATTAATCCATTTGCCTCATCAATCTTTTTACTATCAGCTGCCCTCTACATCAAAAATAAAAAAGGCTCATACATTACAATGCTAATTATTTACTCATTAATGACCTTACTATTATTCTCTAATGTGACTTATTACCGAGAGTTTACTGATTTTATTACGATCAATACGATGCTAGGTGCTGGTAAAGTTGCTTCTGGCTTAGGGGAAAGTGCTCTTCGACTTTTCCGTCCTTATGATTTCGTCTACGTGATCGACATTCTAATAATTATCTTTATGTTAGCAACTAAACGAATCAAAATGGAAACTCAACCTTTACGTGCCCGTTTAGCTTTTGCAATGACTGCTCTGTCAGTGATGGTTTTCACCGCTAACTTATCTTTAGCTGAAACAAGCCGCTCTGAATTGTTGAAACGAACATTTTCAAGAGACCATATCATTAAATACTTAGGAATTAACTTCTTTACAGCTTACGACGGTGTCCAAACTTACAAAGCAAACCAAAATCGTGCTCAAGCAAGTGAAAACGATGTTGTTACTATTGAAGAATACGTTAAAGAACACCACGCTGAAGCAAATCCTGAATTATTCGGAATTGCTAAAGACCGTAACGTTATCTACATTCACTTAGAAAGTTTACAACAATTTGTAATTGATTATAAACTAAAAGATGAAAATGGCGTTGAACACGAAGTCACACCTTTCTTAAACAAAATTTTCCACGGCCAAGATACTTTTAGTTTTGAAAATTCATTCCACCAAGTAAAATCTGGTAAAACGAGTGATGCTGAAACCTTACTTGAGAATTCATTCTTTGGTTTAAACCAAGGGCCATTGTTTACTCAACTGGGTGATAAAAATACGTTCCAAGCCGCTCCTGCTATTTTAAATCAAGAAGCTGGCTACACTAGTGCCGTCTTCCACGGAAATGCTGGGACTTTCTGGAACCGCAACGAAACTTACAAACACCTTGGTTACAATTATTTCTTTGATGCTAGTTACTATGATGTTAACGAAAGTAATTCGTTCCAATACGGTTTACATGATAAGCCATTTTTCCAACAATCAATTCAATATTTAGAACATATGCAACAACCTTTCTACACGAAAATGATTGCTGTTTCAAATCATTATCCTTATTCAGAATTTAAAGATGACGATGCTGGCTTCCCCTTAGCAGACACGAAAGACACTACGATTAATGGTTACTTCGCCACTGCTAACTATTTAGATAAGGCCGTTGAAGAGTTCTTCAACTACTTAAAAACAAGTGGCCTTTATGAAAACTCAATGATCGTGATGTACGGCGATCACTACGGAATTTCAGACTCACGTAACACCGACTTAGCAGAACTTGTTGGCAAGAGCCCTGTTGAATGGGGAGACTTTGACAATGCGCAAATGCAACGTGTGCCTTTAATGTTCCACATTCCAGGTGAAACTAAAGGTGGCGTTAACTCAACCTTTGGCGGTCAAGTGGATGTCTTACCAACCTTACTAAGTTTACTAGGCATTGATAACTCAAAATACTTACAATTAGGACAAGATTTATTTTCAAAAGAAAATGAGCAAATCGTAGCCTTTAGAAATGGTAACTTTATGACACCTAAATACACTGTTATTGGGGACAATGTCTATGATAATTCTACTGGTAGTATGATTCATGAACTTGGTGAAGAGTTAACAGAAGAAATTAAAGGTTACCGTGAGAAAGTCATGAAACAGTTAAATACATCTGATAGCTTAACCAATGGTGACTTATTACGTTACTTTGACAGTGGCTTGAAAGAAGTTGTTCCAACTGATTATAATTATAAAAATCAACTGGAGCAATTACAACAAATTGAAGCTGATAAAGGCGCCGACTCAACTAGTCTCTTTAGCCAAAATGGTAATAAATCAACCGTTGATTCATATATCACTAAACCTTTTAAAGAGTACTACCCAGAGTTAGCTAATGAGAAAACTGAAGCAACTTCTTCAACTGAAGAAAAAACAGAATAAGCTTAAGCCACGAATTAACTTAAATTCGTGGCTTTTTTATGCTTTATCCGCTTTAATTTCATATATTTTTCACATGTTCTGTTTATAATAAATAGTATGAGGTGACCAGAACATGAAGAAAGCGCAAAATACATTTGCTAGTATTCGTTACTATAAAAAATATAATCTGTTGCTCTTTGGTTTTTTTAGTCTTTCTTTAATGGTCCTGACTTTGTTAAGACTCTTACTTAAATTTCAAAAAAGCAAAATGTTATTAATTTCTGAGCGTTGGGACGTCCTTTCCCAGTATTTACCTGGAACACCAACTAAAGGCTTCAATACGATCGTTACTGCTAATATCGAACTTCAAGAAACATATTTCTTCGTCACTAAAATCGCAATGTCGAGTATTCTGATAATTGGAATTGCTCTAACAGGAACATTGTTATATCACCGACGGCAAGATATCAAAGCCTTATTAAGCTTAGGCCTCAGCCTTTGGAGAATTAGTTTTCAATTAATCATCGAAGCCTTATTTCCAATTATTTTCAGTTTCTTAGGAGTCCTTTTAGTCATGTTGCTTTCCCAAAACTTTATTAAAGAAGAAACAATGTCGATAAACGAGCAACTCTTTTCTAAAGAGCTGCCTTTTGAAATTGTGATTAAGTCCCATAACGACTTAGAAAATACTGATCAAACGAATAAAAAACTTTTACTCCCTTTCAATGCAGAAGCTTTTTATAGTATTGAAACATCTGAAAGTACTTTTGGCAGCCTACAATTAACAACTGAAGTTGCCCGTAGCTTTGTTCAGCTCTTTTTACTTAGTCTACTTTTTATTACTTTAACTTCAATTGCTAGCGTTTTTTATCTTCAAAAAAACATGTATGCCTAAAGGTGGGTTGTTAATGACTAAACTAATTGATGAATTGAAACAACAAAATCACCCTTTAATTATCGTTTACTTTGATAAGGAGGGATCACCAGACTTAGCTAAAAAAAATCCTCACTTGGCTAAAGAAATGACAAGCTATTATTATATTGGTAACGATAGTTCGCTGCTCCCTTTTTTGTCAGTCCAAGAAAATCTCTTACTAGGCATTTCTCGTAAACAAAAAAAGAGCTACTTTCAAAATATTCTTAAATGGAGTCAATACTTTAAACTAGCTACCGTTGTCAGTAATCAACAAGCAGCCAGTATTAGTCCTGAAACTAAGTTTTTAATCCACTTAATTCGAGGGCTAGCCTTACAGCGGGAAGTTATTTATTTAAATGATGTTGAACTAGCTTTGCCTCTCGATTTTCTCTTAGATTTACTCCCTTCCTTAAAGAAAATCACAAAAGAAACGCCGACATCTTTTGTGATTTTTACTAAACAAGCCCTTTTGAAACAACAAACCGGCGTCCTTTTAATCGAAGGTTCAAACTAATATCCCTAATAATTTCAGTTAGATTACTTACAAAAAAAAGTCAGCGCCTTGATCGGCACTGACTTTTTTTGCGTTTACGACTTTTTACGTTTAGTTGCAACAAAGGCAACTGAAACTAAAGTCATTCCTACTAATGTTAATAATAAGCTACTAGCTTCATTTGTTTGTGGTAATTTATTACTTGGTTTATTACTTGGTTTATTGTTAGGCTTAGATTGGTCTGTTTTCCCTGGTTTAAGAGGTTCTACTGGATCAACGGCCGTATTCCATGCTGTCACTTCAATGACGTTAGGTTGGCCTGCTATGATAGTTTCAATCTCAAATGGTACTGGCGTTTCATCTAGCTGGTAACCACTTGGCGCTTTCGTTTCGATAAAGTGGTACTTACCTGGCGCTAAATCAGTAAATTTGATTTTTCCAGCTTTATCCGTTGTTAATTTTTCTTTTAACACTTTGCCAGTTTCATCGACTAATTTGAATTCTGCACCGGCTAACGTTTTTTGTTTGCCCTCAACAGCACGTTTAGTTAATTCAACTGAACCTTGGTAGTTGATTAATTCTAAGTCTTTCACATCAACACGACCATTAGCTGATTCTTCATTAATCGTGAATGGTTGTGGCGTACTATTAATGATATATCCTGTTGGAGCTTCGATTTCAACTAATTGATAGTCTCCTGGTTCCAAGTTTTCGACTTTGACTAAGCCAGTTTTATCAGAGATATGTTCTGGATAATCTGCTTCAGTATCAACTTCTCCAGCAACTAGTTTCTCTAGTTTGAAGACTGCTCCTGCTAAGCCATTGCCTCGGTTATCACGTTTCATTAATTCAACTGACCCTTGATAGTTAATTAATTCCAAGTCTTTCACAACTTCAGGTTGACCTGTAGCTGTCTTTTCAATTGTAAACTCAACTGGTTCACTATTTAAGATATAGCCTGTCGGTGCTTTGATTTCTTCAAAGTAGTACGTTCCTGGCGCTAAACCTTTAACAGTAATGTTACCTTCTTCATCAGAAGTTAACACGTCCCCAACTGACTTATCATTAGCATCGAAGACTTTAAATTCTGCTCCAGCTAACGCCTTGTTTTGACTGTCTTTTTTAACTAATTCAGCACTGCCTTGATAGTTGATTAACTCTAAATTATTAATATCTGCATGACCAGTCTCTGATGTTGCAGCAATTGTAAATTCAACTGGTTCGCTATTAATGATGTAACCTGTTGGTGCTTGTGTTTCAATTAAACGGTATGTACCAGGTTTAATATCACTTTGGCTCACTAAGCCTGCTTCATTAGAGACAAGATTTTCAAACACAACATTATCTTGCTCATCAATAATGCTAAAGACGGCTCCCGCTAAAGGATTCCCCTCTTGATCACGTTTATTTAATTCAACGCTACCTTGATAGTTAATCAATTCTAAACCTGTGACATCACTACGTCCTGATTCTGACTCTTCAGCAATAGTGAAAGCCACTGGGTTACTGTTAATGACGTAACCTGTTGGTGCTTGTGTTTCAACAAAGAAATACTTACCTGGTGCTAGGTTTTCAGCTAAAACTTTCCCTGTGTCATCAGAAGTTAAGCCTTCAATAACTGTTTCGCCAGTTTCATCAGTGACTTTAAATTCAGCCCCAACTAACCCTTGACCTTCTTTGTTTGTTTTAATTAGTTCTGCCGTTCCTTGGTAGTTTTCAAAAACTGCCCCTTGTTCAATGCCATAGGCGTGTTCAGGACGACCTTTAGCACTTCCCTCGATAGTAAAATCAAAGACTTTCGTCCGAGTGATATAACCTGTCGGTGCTTTGATTTCAGTCATCTTGTAATCACCAGGTGCTAACCCAGTTACTTTAACTAAACCAGTTTTATCTGCTTTAATAATCGCTACGTCTTCGACTTCTTCATCTGTTTCAGCCTCAAGGGTACTTCTCGCAACTAATTTTTCTAATTTAAATTCTGCTCCAGCTAAACCATTATCAACAAAAGTAGCTCGTGGACGAACATCGCCACTGACTTTTCTGAAGACAATCTCACCTTGATAGTTAACAAAATCAACTTCAACAATCGTCGGTGTTGCTGTCGCTTCATGACTAATTGTAAAGGAAACTGTTTCTTCATTCAAAACATAGTCTGTTGGTGCTTGAGTTTCTTCAAAATAATAATTACCTGGTGCTAAGTTTTTGACTTCAATTAGCCCTTTGTCATTTGAAGTTAAGCCACTAGTAATTAGTTCTTTTCCTTCATTAAAGAGACTAAAGACCGCCTCTGAAAGTGTCTCACCTGCTTCGTTAACTTTAGTTAACTGTGCGCCACCTTGATAGTTAATTAATGATCCTGCATTAACTAACACTGGTTGACCGGCTGCTTCTGCAACAATTTCAAAAGTAATTGGTGTTTTATTTAACATATGCCCTGGTGCTGCTTTTGTTTCAATAAAAGCGTATTTACCTGGTGCTAAATCTTGAATTGTTACTAGGCCATTTTTGTCGGAAATTAAATCCGTTTCAATGACTTGACCTTGATCTGTTTCAACTTTGAAAGTTGCCCCAGCTAAAGCTAGGTTGTCTTCGTTAGTTTTAACTAATTGAGCTGAACCTAAGTAGTTGATTAATTCAAGACCTGTAACAACAGTTGGTTCGCCTGCTGCTTCTGGACTAATTGTAAATTCAACTTTTTCAGTGTTTAAAATATAACCTGTTGGTGCTTTGATTTCTTCGAAATGATAGGTACCTGGTGCTAAGTTTTCAACTACTAACTTACCATCTTTATCCGATGTTAAGACCTCGCCAACTTTTTTACCTTCAGCATCAGTTACTTTGAATTCTGCTCCAGCTAACCCTTCGCCATCGTTGTTAGTTTTAATTAACTCCGCTGAACCTTGGTAGTTAGTCGCTTTACCAACTTCAATCATCATTGGAGTTTCAGTTGCTTCATTAGCTACTGTGAACTCATAAGTTTCACTATTTAAAAGATAACCTTCTGGGGCAGTAACTTCTTTAAAGAAGTAAGTCCCTGGTGCTAAGTTTGTTGCTTCAACTATTCCGTTTTCATCAGAAATTAAATCTGTAAGGATACTTTCGCCCTCTTCATTAATAATTTCAAAAACGGCACCTGCTAACCCTTTGCCAGCTTCATCAACTTTTGTTAATTGAGCTGATCCTTGATAGTTGACAACATCATTTAAAGGCACGTTGACAACTTCACCTTTGGTTTCATTAACAATTGTAAAACTTTGCGACGTTTTATTTAACATGTAACCTGGGGCTGCTACGGTTTCAAGAAGGATATAGCTTCCTGGTGCTAAGTTTTTAAACTCAACTAAGCCATCCTCATTAGCAGTAGCATTAATATTTAAAGGTTGCATTTTACTATCAAAGAGGCTAAAGACCGCTCCTGAAATCGGTGTTCCTTGGCTGTCTTTTTTTATTAAACTTGCTTGACCTTGATAATTGACAAATTCCCCTAAGTTAACAGCGGCAATTTCATTACCAGTAATTTCAAAAGACTTAATTTCAGTATTTTTAATAAAACCTGGCGCTGCTTCAACTTCCGTCAATTGATAGTTACCAATTGCTAAGCCTTCAATTAATAGTTCGCCATTTTCATTAGTGGCAATCTTTTGGAACGCTGGCAATTCTTCAAATTGACCTTGAGGATTTTCTTTCGCTAGACTAAAGATTGCTCCAGCTAAGGGCGTACCCTCTTCATTAACTTTTTGCATCCGTACTTCATTTAACGTGTTAACAACGATTAATGGCTGAGCTTCATTGGTTTCACCACGAACAACTTTAATTTCTTTCGTACCTGCTGTTAATGATTCATCCAACATATAGCCTGAATTACGTGTCACTTCTTTTAACGTATATGTTCCTGATAAGATATTAGCAAAATGGATGATACCATTTTCATCTGTGGTGTTCTCACGGACCATTTTACCGGCCTTATTAAATAGTTGGAACTTAACTCCAGATAATTTACGTTTATGGTCATCTTCTTTTCTAATAAAGACTTCTGAAATCTTACCAGAGCTTGTACCATCATGATCAGTGTGATAAACATTAATCGTTTCACTGACTTCTTTAACTGTTACTTTTTCATTGTCCCCATAAGCTGAGACTTTGTTAGTTAAGGCATTATTGCCGTCTGTTAGTAATAAGTCGGTACTATAACTAATCCCATAAGTTTTAGTAATTTCTTTTAAAAATGAGATTGTCATTGTTTCTTGACCTGTTGCTAAGTCTTGAGTAATGACTAATGAATAATCTTCATCACGCGTTAAGACTTTGTCTGTGTAAGAATGATCGCCATTTTTATCAGTTTTCATTTCTGTAATTTTAACTGTGTCTTCTTTAATGACTTGATTTAAAGAAGGCTCATCAATTACGGTAAAGCCTGAAACTGTTGATTGGCTTTCATTGGCACGAATTTCCCAATCGGCTTGTTTCTCATTTTCTTGGTTTTGATTCCCACGTTTTGTAGCGAAAGTACCACCATTTTTAATCGTAACATCAGCGGTTAAAGTATCTTGTAAGTTCTCGCCAACATAGAATTCAGCCTTGTTTTTATAACTGTCTTGCTCTTCAATAATCTCACCAGCTAAACTTGTTTGGAAAGTTAACTGATACCCCATCTTTTCAGAAGGTGACGGTAAAAAGACTTCTAAAGTGGCTTCATTTTCTGCTGTTGGTTCAGTTACGGCAGCGTCTGAGATTACTTTCCCAGTTTGGATATTACCATTTTTATCAACAGTAAATTCTTTTAATTCTGCGGACTTGGCTACGTATTTTTGGTTGCCGTTAATTTTATCTGAAATATAACCATCGATAATCTCTTTACGGTTATAGTTAACATTAATTGTCCAAGTAATCAGTTTCGTTTCAGCATCATAGACACCTGACTTACTACCATTGTTATAAGTTTCAGAATTTGGCCAGTGCTCTGCCCCAACCTCATTTTTACGAGTCTCACCATTTGTATCGGTCCAAGTCGCAATGGCGTGATTATAGAAGCCACGGCTCTTATCAGCTAGCTCATTTTTATCATAGCTTGTTCGATAAGAAATATATAATGTCTCATTGGTAGTTTCATAGTTACCCTTTAAGGATAAATCAAAACCGGCTTTGTCTGGTTTTGGTGAAACGACATAGTCAGTTCCAGCTTTTAAGACTTCGCCATCTCCATCATTTAATCTAACTTCTAACGTTTCAGCTAAGAAAGTTAAGCCTTTGTTTGCAAAAATATCTTCTAATACCCAGTTCTTCATTTCGTATTTACTTTGATTGACTGTTAACTGCCAGTCAATCGTTTCATTTGTGTAGTCGTAATCTTTGACACTTTTAACTAAGCCATTTTGAGTAACCCCGTTAGTTGTACCACCTTTAGAGTCACCCGCGGTTTTCACAGTGTTTTTAACTTCTTTAGTACCACTGTCAACGAAGTAGTTATCTTTAAATTTAGTGTCATAAGTCATTTTCACTGCATGATCGAGACCATCAGTGAAGGTGACTTTAAAACTATTATCTGTTTCGACTAATTCATAATCTTTGCCTAACACTAATTGACGGCCTTCAGAAAAATTACCTTTTTCATCTGCCACTTGTTCATATAATTTGACTGACTCTTTAACTAAGACCATTGATTCATCAAATGTATCTTCTAAATAACTGTCTTTCTCGTTCAGCTTTTTCTCGCCGTAGTTATATTCAACTGACCAACTAGCAGTTTCCGTTGCGGTATCATAAGCACCATTTGATTTATTTAATAAGACACCATAGTTTACGCCAACTGTGGCACTTGTTGATAAGTCTTTGCCATTGTCTGAGGTTTGTTTAACATTATTTGTAAACTTTACATGTCCACCGTCGGCAGGTTTAGCTGATTCTTCAATTTGAGTTTGGTACTCAATTTGGTAGGCTTTATTCGTACTACCTTTAAATTTAATTTGACCTGTTTTAATATCAAGGTCGTACTCACTTGGAGAAACTAGTTCTTTTCCACCAGTTAATTTTCCGTTAATATCAACGCTAACAGCATAAATCTTAACGTCTTCAGCTTTAGCAATGACTAAACCTGTTGGTAAAGTATCAGTAATCGTTAAGTTAGTTAAGTTCTTTTGAGCTGTATTAACCATTAAAGTCCAATCAATGGCTGTAGCATTTTTATCTTTATTCGCTTGACCAGTTTTCCCAATTTTTTCTTCTGTTTTAGATGTAACTGGAATTTCGATTGTAAAGTCTTTATCTTTAATCGGGTTTTTAATCGTGTAAGTTTCTTCTTTTGTAATTAACTTCTCGTTCAAAGTCGTTTTAATATTGAAGCTACCTTGAATATCTTCCATGTCTTGAACATTGTCATTAAAAGTAATAACTACTTTGCCTGCTTCAGAAACAGTATAGCTGGCGTAAGGTTTACCGTCGTCATTTTTAAAATCTCCAGAAAACCCACTACCAATTTTAAATTCTGGTGCTAAGTCAAATGAGAAAGTTTCCCCTCCATAAATATTATCTCTTAATTTTTCTGGTAAGGACCAATCAACTTTTAAAGAGATCGTTGAGTCAATAGTCACAGCACCAGCTGGTTCAACTGTATAAGTTAAATCTTTAATAATATTTTCCTTGATTTCTTTGCCATCAAATAAATCCGATTCTCTCAGACTTAATTTTTTGGCTGGTTCTTTGCTTTCAGTACTAGTTGTTGCTTCACTGCTGTCTTTTGTGACTTCTTCTGTACTGCCTACTGTTTCTTTTGTTTCTTCTGCTTCTTCTGTTTCGCTAGTTGCTAGTTCACTTGAACTAGTTTCAGTCCCTGTCACAGCGACTGGAATCTCTGTTGTTCCTAATGAACTATTAAGGGCTAAGCTATCATTAGTGACCGCCTCTTGACCTTTATAAGTTACAGCTAGATCAAGACTGAACTTTTCTTCTGCAATAATCTCTTCCTTAATAGCTAAGTTAATTTCTTGGTCTGCTGTTGACGCTTGACCTAATACTTTGCCATTCAAGTTCGTTAAAGCAACTTGTTGATTTACTAACTTAAAATTATTACTAATAGTAATTAGTAATTCAGCTAATTCCGTCTCATTCTTTGTGAAATCACCAGTCACATGTAACTGGTATGCTTTGTCTTTTTCAATAGAAGTGACTTCTTGGTCTCCTTCTCTTAATTCAGCATTAATGCTCGTTAAGTTAATTTTAGGTAGGTTGTCCGTTGCTCCTAATGTATCTGCTACGGCAACTACTGGTCCTACTAGTGTCTGTAAAAGTAAGGTTACAACAGCTAGTATCGGTACAATTTTTTTCAAGTTAAATCTTTCCTCTCTCATTTTGGATTTGAGTTAAACGATTTACGTTCTCGTTCTTTATTTACTCATTATTCATAAATATGGCTGTAGCTAAAATTTCAACTTCTCTAGTATAGGTTTCACAAGGAAAATACACATCTATGGTTACTTTTAGAAAGTGATTTATACTTTTTTACCTTCTCATTTATAAAACGTTTTCATTCATTGGTAAATCAAACATTAATTATTAAATGACAGATTTATGAGAGTTTTTCTAATTAACAACGCAATCATATCTATTGACTAAAAAATAATAATCATTATAATAAATCGCTTATATTTTTATTTACCGTTCAATTAGTTTTTGAAACGAAAAAGAACAACAAGGTGATTTTGCTAATTCCTTGATGTCCTTTTTGCTTCCGTTATTTAATTCGTTAATTCAGTCATTTTGCTCACAAAAAAAGCCGACAATTTTCATTGTCGGCTTTCTAAATGAGACTATTTTTTAATTAATTCTGCTACTGCCTCAACGTGAGGTGTTTGTGGGAACATATCAACTGGTTGGACTTGTTTGACAACATAGCCTTTTTCAGCAAATAATTGGCAATCCCGAGCTAAACTAGCAGGGTTACATGAGACATAAATGATTTTTTTCGGTGCCATCTCAACAGCAGCCTCAATAAAGCTTTCGGCTAAGCCTTTACGAGGTGGATCAACGACTAAGACATTTGGTTTAATGCCTTTTTCTAACCACTTAGGCATGACTTCTTCCGCTTTACCAACTTCAAATTTCACGTTATGAATTTCATTAACTTGAGCGTTAATTTTAGCATCTGAAACAGCTTCACGACTAATTTCCATGCCGTAAACTTGCTTGACTTGATCAGCTAAAGATAAAGCAATTGTCCCAATGCCGCAATAGGCATCAATGACTGTATCGCTTTTCTTGAAATTAGCAAAATCAATGGCCGTTTGATAAAGGACTTCTGCTTGAACAGTGTTCACTTGGTAGAAAGATTGAGCAGAAATACGGTATTTATGGTCTAACAGTTTATCTGAAATATAGTTTTGACCGAATAAGGTTTTTGCTGATTTACCAAGAATGACATTAGTTTTTTCTTCGTTAATACTTTGAACGATTGACACAACTTCCGGTAATTGTAAGTGAATTTCTTGAACCATTTTCTCATAGTTAAATAATTTAGCTGTTCTCGTTACTAAAACAACCATCATTTCATGAGAATAGTGACCACGACGAATAATAATATGACGTAAGTTACCAGTATGTTCTTCTTCGTTGTAGGCTTTAACACCATATTTTTCTAGGACGTCACGGACAATCACAATCGCTTCATCGATTTTTTTATCTTGAATGTAAAAATCTTCTAAAGGCACAAGGTCGTGACTATTTTTACGGAAAAAGCCAGTGGCTAATTTATTATCGATGCGACGAACGGGAATTTGCGCTTTGTTACGGTACTCTAAAGGATTTTCCATTCCTTTGATTGGTAAAATTTTAACATCTGACATTTTCGCAATTCGTTGGAAAACATTGTTAACTTGTTGCTCTTTAAACGCTAATTGCGCTTCATAAGTCATGTGGTGTAATGGGGCAATGCCAGTTCTAATCAAGGTTTCATTGATTTGAGAAACACGATCCGGGCTTTCTTTTAATAACTTAACAACTTTTGCAAAGCCGAATTTTTTACCAGCTTTTAAGACTAAAACTTCAGCTTCTTCACCAGGTAAAGTGTTTTCGATAAACAGTGGGTAGCCGTCAACTTTTGCGACACCTGAACCTTCATGAGATAAATCGATAATCTCAACTGTTAACGTATCATTTTTTGCTACAGGTAATGTTTTCATTTGTTTGCTCTTTTCTTTTAGTTTTTTGTGCATTTATCTACTATTGCTACTAGACAGATCTTATTTGACTACAAATTATAACACGAATAGACAACAAAAGAAATCAGACACTATTTCAGTTCTGATTTCTTTTTGCTTAAACTTTCTAAGACACTTTGCCATCCCCATCAATGTCTTCATCTGTTAATTGTTCAACTTCCTTCACAAAGGCATCAGAAGCATCTTGCAGTTCTTCTAATTCCCCAGAAACAGCTTCATTTGGAATCATGTCTAAATCAGCAAACATTTCAATGTGTTGGTGTAAATTAGTAAAGGTCATTGGGGCATCCCCACCATATTCCCCGTCTAAGTTAATCATCATCCGGACACCATCATCTAATGTTTCGGCAAATAAAGAACTTGTTTTTGTATAAATCACCCGAGGGTCATCAACGTGCTTACCGCCGTTAATCATTAAAGCGACTAAGTGAAGAATTTCAACGACATTCGCTGTTTTCACAATAATCAAAGAAAAATTGCCATCATCAAGTTGGGCATTCGGGGCAATCTTTTCGAAACCACCAACTGAGTTAGTTAAGCCTAAGAAGAACATTGAAGCTTTTCCAATGTATTCACCTTGATCATAGACTAGGCGCATGTTAATCGGCTTAACCCGAGGCAACATTTCCGCTCCTTTAACTAAATAAGCTAAGTAACCAAAAACACTTTTAAGTTGTGAAGGGACATCATAAGTCAGCTCAGTTAAGTAGCCACCAGCTCCAATATTCATAAAATAAGTGTCGTTAGCCTTACCGATATCCATTTTTACTGTTTGATTTTTTAAAATGACTTTGGCTGCTTCAACGATATTGTCACGAGGGACTTTTAGCGCTCGGGCATAGTCATTAGTCGTTCCACCTGGTAAAATTGCCATTTTCGGACGTTTAGCCAAGGGAGCAATCCCATTAATGACTTGATTGATTGTCCCATCACCACCGCCAGCCACAATTAAATCAAAACCAGCTAAAGCCACTCGCTTAGCTTCATTTTGGGCTGAATCAGGTTCAGCCGTTGTGGCAAAGGCACTCGCTTCATAGCCAGCCCGCTCCAAAATATCTAGGACATCAGGTAAGTTCTTCTTTAATAGCTCTTTACCTGAGGTTGGATTGTAAATCACTCTAGCTTTCATGATAAATCTCCTTCGTTTATGTTAATAACACTTCTTTTTTTATTATATCATGCTTTAGGCAAAGTTAAGACTAGAACTTAAATAAGTTCTAGTCTTCTTTGACTCTATAGCGACAATCTAACGTTTGCCTAATTCTTCTTGTAAAAGTTTATTAACTACCCCAGGGTTAGCTTTCCCTTTAGTTGCTTTCATAATTTGACCAACTAAGAACCCAACAGCACGATCTTTACCATTTTTAAAGTCTTCAATGGATTGTTGATTTTGTTCTAAGATGTCATTGATAATTGGCAGTAATTGAGCTGGATCAGACAATTGAACTAAGCCTTTTTTCTCAACGACTTCTTTGGCGTCGCCACCATTTTCAATCAATTCTTTAAAGACTGTTTTAGCAATTTTCGAGCTGATTGTTCCGTCAGCAACTAAATTAATCATGCCGGCTAAATTACTTGGTGTTAATTTAGTATCATGTAATTCGATGTGAGCGCTGTTCAAGTAAGCCGAAACATCACCCATTAACCAGTTAGACGCTTGCTTGCTGTCAGCGCCATTGGCTAAGGTTTCTTCGAAGAAATCAGACATTTCTTTCGATAAAGTTAAGACCATTGCATCATACTCTGGCAATTCTAATTCCTTCACATAACGCTCACGACGAGCAGTTGGCATTTCTGGTAATGAGTTGCGAACTTCTTCAATCCACTCATCACTAATATGAAACATTGGCAAGTCTGGCTCTGGGAAGTAACGGTAATCACTGGCCCCTTCTTTGACTCGCATTAAAATTGTTTCGCCAGTGCTATCATCGTAACGGCGAGTTTCTTGTTCAATAATACCACCAGATAATAAGACTTTAGCTTGACGTTTTTCTTCGAAAATCAAGCCTTTGCGGACAAAGTTTAATGAGTTTAAGTTTTTAAGCTCGGCTTTTGTTCCAAATTCTTCCTGACCATAAGGACGAAGAGAAATATTGGCATCACAACGCATTGAGCCTTCTTCCATTTTAACATCACTGACACCTGTAAACTGAATGATTGAACGAACAGCGTCTAAGAAGGCATGAGCTTCTTCTGGCGAACGCATATCTGCTTCAGAAACGATCTCGATTAATGGCGTACCTTGACGGTTTAAATCAACGTAAGAGTAACCGCCATCGCCGTGAATATTTTTACCCGCGTCTTCTTCTAAGTGAACCCGTTCGATTCTAATAATTCGTTTTTCTCCAGCTACTTCAATTTCAATCCAACCATCATGACCGATTGGTTGTTTGTCTTGGGAAATTTGGTAAGCTTTCGGATTATCTGGATAGAAATAGTTCTTACGGTCAAAATAAGTTTCTTGAGAGATTTGACAGTTTAAAGCAAGAGCCGCTTTCATGCCAAATTCAATCGCTGTTTCGTTAGCAACTGGTAAGACGCCTGGATAGCTCCAGTCAACCACGTTAGTATTCGTATTTTGTTCCGCTCCAAAATGAGCGGGTGATGATGAAAAGATTTTTGAGTTAGTTTTAAGTTCAACGTGAACTTCTAAACCAATGACTGTTTCAAAATTCATTATGCCTTACCCCCTAAAATCTCTGGTTTTTGCGTATGGAACGTTGTGGCTTGCTCGAAAGCATAAGCCGCTTGATACATCGTTGATTCATCAAAATGTTTACCAATTAATTGTAAGCCTACTGGTAAACCATCAACTAAGCCACAAGGAATTGACATTCCTGGTAGACCAGCTAAGTTAACTGGAATTGTTAAGACATCAGCGGTATACATCGTAATTGGGTCTTTAATATTTTCACCTAAACCGTAAGCCACAGTTGGTGTTGTTGGGCCAATAATTAAGTCATAATCATTAAAGACTTTATCAAAATCTTCTTTTATTAACGTTCTAACTTGACCGGCTTTTTTAAAGTAAGCATCGTAGTAACCAGCACTTAAAGAGAAAGTTCCTAACATAATCCGACGTTTCACTTCTGTACCAAATCCTTCTGAACGTGAATTAATATAAATGTCTTCTAAATCCTTCACATTTTCAGAACGGTAACCGTAACGAATGCCGTCAAAACGTTGTAAGTTCGATGAGGCTTCTGATGAAGCAATGATGTAGTAAACTTCCACTCCGTATTTCGAATGAGGTAAGCTAACTTCTTCAACAGTTGCGCCTAATTCTTTGAAAGTCGCCACTGCTTTTTCGATTTGTTCACGAATCGCTGGTGCAACCCCCTCAGTCATAAATTCTTTAGGAACAGCAATTTTCATCCCTTTAATGTCTTTGCCTAAGTTGGCAGTAAAATCTGGCACATCAATTTGGGCACTAGTACTGTCATTTTTATCCCAACCGCTAATCGCATTTAGAACTAAAGCATTGTCTTTAACAGTCCTTGTTAAAGGACCAATCTGATCCAAACTTGAAGCAAAGGCGATTAAACCAAAGCGTGACACCCGACCATACGTTGGTTTCATGCCAACAACGCCATTGAAAGCCGCTGGTTGGCGAATACTACCACCTGTATCTGTTCCTAATGAAGCTGGTACTTGTCCGGCAGCCACGGCTGCTGCTGAACCACCTGAAGAACCACCAGGTACTTTACTGTGGTCCCAAGCATTTTTAGTTTGCTTGAAGTATGATGTTTCTGTTGAACCACCCATGGCGAATTCATCCATGTTTAATTTACCGACTGGCACCATGCCAGCGTCAGCTAGTTTAGTCATTACTGTGGCATCATAGATTGGCTCAAAGTTATGAAGCATTTTACTCGCTGCTGTTGTCGTTAAATCTTTCGTTACAATATTATCTTTAATCCCGATTGGTAAACCAGCTAAGGGACTAGTTAATGTTCCTTGATCAAGATCACTAGCAAGTTTTAGGGCTGCTTCTTCATTCAAAGTAATAAAAGCTCCTAAGTCTTCCTCAGTTCCTTTAATTCGAGCAAAAGTTGCTTTAGTTAGTTCACTGGCAGTTAGCTCTTTAGCTGCTAGTAAGTCATGTAATTCAACTAAGTCTTTTTGGTATAGTTCTGACATTAGGCACCGGCCTCCCCATTCTCAATAATTACTGGTACGCGAATATAGCCATTTTCTGAATCTGGCGCATTTTTCATTAATAAGTCACGATCAGTTCCTGGAACTGCCACGTCTTTACGCATGACGTTATCGTTATAAATAACATTGGTCGTAACAGCTACTCCTTCAGTATCAACTTCACTTAAGGTTTCTACCATGTTAATGATCTTACTTAATTGTTCAGTAAAACTATGGACTTCTTCTTCTGAAAAAGCTAATTTTGACAATTTTGCTACATGTTTAATTTGCTCTTCACTAATTGACATACTGACCCTTCTTTCCATTCATTTTCATGAAACCATTTTACCATACTTTCAGAAATCTAGCAGACTCTTCTAAAAGTCCTTAGTCTAGGTTTCTATTAATTAAAGATTGTCGTCTGAACTTGATCAGAACCAACTTCTTTTTTGACTAAGCCTTTAGGGGCATTTAACGTGTTGATTTGGACTTCAATGTTGCCATTCATCGTAAAAATAGTTTCGACACTGCCACTTACAAATTGGGTAAAATTAATCATTTCCGTTTCACCGAAATATTTTGATTCAATCACAATTGTAAATTTGACTAGTTCATTGTTACGGTAACTTGCTACACCCGAAATACCACTTGTATTCGGAAAAAATCGTTGAATATTGTTTTTGAAATCTGTGAACTTATTTTCTAAGCCATCATCAGCTGGCGGTGTCTTATCGTTACTGCCAGTTCCTAAAACAAAATAGTCTTCATTGACGTCTTGCCATTTATCTAGCTTGTCACCACTAGAACTATAGGCAGTTGAAAAGTAGCTACCGCCTGCAATATTATCTTTTGGTGCTTGTTTAAATAAGCCAATCGTTACTGGGATTTTGTCCATGCCATCTTTTGAACGAATTTCCTTTAAAATTAGGGGAGCAATTCGTTGCCCTTCGGCTAGAATAGTTGCATCATCAATTGACTCTACTGGATCACTACTATAATCCACTTGATTCAAGGCAATCCCAATACTAATCCCTTCCAATTTTTCACTCTTTTTATTAATGTAATTTTGTTCGACGATTTGTTGAAAGACGATTGGTCCACTTTCTGGGTTTAAGCCTTTTTTTGATTCTTTTGGATTACGACTAAATAGTTGAATGACTTCCTCCCGGGAAAAGAGTTGCCCTTCTTGAAAATAGAAGTCATTAACGGCAAAGTGTTCTTTCGATAGTTCTAACAAGCCCCGTTCGAAATTAATGCTATTGTAATTACTATTTAAGCGATTAGCAGTTAAGCCACGGGCTTGACTCGTCCGATATTTCCCATCAATCAGTAAGGCTTGATAAGAGCCACTATCGACTTGAGCTGTTGCTACAGCTTTGTCTTTAGCATTACTATTTGGTGAAATACTTGAGGTACCTTTTTCCAGTTTGCCACAACTGGCTAATAAGAAGGCGCCACTAACTAAGAGGGCTATTTTAAATTTTTTATTCATTCTTTGTACTCCCTTCAATGGCTGCTACCATCTGTTCTTCATTCCAGACTGTGACGCCAAGTTCTTGGGCTTTAGTTAACTTACTACCGGCTTCAGCCCCTGCAACAACAATATCAGTCTTCTTAGAAACACTGCCAGTTACTTTCCCGCCAAGGGCTTCAATTCTTGCCTTGGCTTCATTGCGATTAAAGTGACTTAAACTGCCTGTTAAAACAATTGTTTTATCTTTAAAAGGAGAGTCAATATCTGCTAAATCTGCAGTCGTTACGCCTTTATAAGTCAAGTTAACGCCTGCTGAGCGTAACTCAGAAATTAACAGCTGAACTTCTTCTTGTTCAAAATAAGTCACTATACTTTGGGCGATTGTCTCGCCTAAAGAATCAATTTCAGTCAACTCAGCAACGGTTGCTGCCATGACAGCTTCAATCGTTACATAATGCTCTGCTAAGACTTGGCCAGCTTTTGCACCAACATGACGAATGCCTAAGCCAAATAGTAATTTTTCTAAGGAATTAGCTTTACTGGCAGCAATCGCCCTTAACATGTTATTCGCAGATTTTTCTTTGACTTTATCTAAAGTTAAAAAATCAGCTTCTGTTAATGTGTACAAATCTGCCACATCTTTAATTAAGCCTTTATCAAAAAGCTGTTCTAAGACTCTTGGTCCTAAACCATCAATGTTCATAGCGTTACGGGAAACAAAATGACTTAACCCTTCTTTCAGTTGGGCTGGACACATTGGGTTAATACAGCGTAAAGCCACTTCTTCTTCTAAATGGACTAACTCACTGCCACAAGCCGGACAATCCTTTGGGGCTTCGTATGGTTGGCTAGCTGGATTACGCTTAGTTAGCAGAACTCTAGTGACTTCGGGAATGATATCCCCAGCCTTATGAATCATCACACTATCCCCTAAACGAATGTCACGTTCACGGATTAAATCCATATTATGTAAGCTAGCTCTAGCAACGGTTGTTCCGGCTAAGCGAACAGGAGTCATAATCGCTGTCGGCGTAACAACACCTGTTCGACCAATTGTCCATTCGATCTCGTTAACTACCGTTTCCGCTTCTTCTGCCGGAAATTTATAAGCAATTGCCCAACGAGGGGCTTTGACAGTATAGCCAATTTCTTCTTGAGTTTCAAAGGTATTCACTTTTATTACAATGCCATCGATTTCGTAATCTAAGTTCGGCCGTTCCTCTTGGAATTTTTGGACATAATCCCAAACGTCATCAATGGTTTGGCAGACTTTCCGCTCCTGATTAGTTTTAAAACCTAAACGATCCAACTCCTCTAAAGCTAAACTTTGGGAAGTCGCCGGTAAGTCACCTAAATCAGCGACTGAATACATAAAGGTGCTTAAATTCCGCTCGGCTACAACTTTGGCATCTAATTGTCTTAGACTGCCAGCAGCTGCATTACGCGGATTGGCAAAGACTTCTAAGCCGTTTTCTTCCCTTGTTAGATTTAAAGCCACAAAAGATTTTTTAGGCATGTAACATTCCCCACGGACTTCAATGTTCAAGGGCTCCGTTAGTTTTTTAGGAATGGCTTTGACCATTTTTAAGTTAGCTGTAATATTTTCACCAATCCGGCCATCGCCACGAGTGGCTCCTTGGACAAAGCGACCATTTTCGTATTTCAAAGAAATCGCTAAACCATCAATTTTCAACTCGCACATGTACTCGATTTGATCCGTCGTTAATTTTTTAATTCTTTGATCATAAGCTTCTAAATCAGCTTTATTAAAAGCATTGCCGAGACTTAACATCGGAATTGAATGAGTGACTTTCGTAAAGCCCTCCGCTACTTCGCCACCGATTTGTTGAGTGATTGAGTCGGGAGTCACTAAGTCGGGATAAGATTCTTCTAAGGTTACAAGTTCATGATATAACTGATCGTAAACTGTATCTTCCACTGCTGGTTTATCTAACACATAATAAGCATGAGCCATTTCAGCTAACTCTGCTCGTAATTCAAGAATTCGTTTACTCACCTGTTCTTTATTCATTGTTTCCTCCTAAATCTTTACATCTTTTCAATTGGGGCAAAAGCCGCTAAGAGGCGCTTAATACCTTGAGCTGGAAAGGCAATGTCTAATTCGATGTCTTTTGCTGAACCACTCACTTTGACAACTGTTCCAACACCCCATTTTTTATGATTCACTTTATCGCCAGAACGCCAAGCTTCTTTATCGCCACCAGTTGCAACTTTCGCTGAAGTTTTAACAGCTTGAGCTTGGGGTGCAGTTGGTCTAACGACACTAGCTCCTGTTGTGTATGACTGGCGATTTTGTAAAGCAGTTGCCGAGCCTTCGTTCATTAAAAGTTCTTGATTAATTTCCGTAATAAAACGTGAGGGCCGATTGTATTGGGTTCGGCCGTATAAAGTTCTTGAAAAAGCATTTGAAATAAAGAGTTTTTGTTCGGCCCGGGTAATACCAACGTAAGCTAATCGCCGTTCTTCTTCTAATTCTGATTCTTCCATTAAGGCTCTTGAAAGCGGGAAAATCCCTTCTTCTAGACCTAATAAGAAGACGACTGGAAACTCTAATCCTTTGGCAGCATGGAGGGTCATCAACGTCACTTGGGAAGTTTCTTCTTCTAAGGAATCAATGTCCGCAACTAAGGCTAAGTCATTTAAGAAAATCGTTAACTTTTCAGTTGGGTCTGCTAATTCTTCCTCAGCTGCCGCTTGTTGTTTATCAAAGGCTTGGGTAACTGTTAAGAATTCCTCTAAGTTTTCTAGTCTATTTTGTGATTCTAAGGTATTTTGCCGTTTTAAATCCGCCTCGTAACCACTGCGCTTTAAGGTTTCTTCAACTAGCTCAGTAATCGTTAAGAAGGGCACCATCTGTTGTAAGTCTTCCATCATAATTGCAAAATTGGCTAATTCTTTGCCAGCTTTACCACTAATATTAGCTAGATCAACATTTAAAGAGGCTTCTAAAAGGGACCACTCATGAATGTTAGCAAAATCTCGGAGTTTTTCAATCGATGTGGCGCCAATTCCCCGTTTAGGTTCATTGACAACGCGAGCGTAACTTAACGAATCCATTGGGTTCGCGATCACATTTAAGTAAGCTAAAATATCTTTAATCTCTTTACGGTCGTAGAACTTATGACCACCAACCATTTTATAAGGGATATTCGATTTAAGGAGCATTTCCTCCATCACCCGTGACAAGGCATTTGTTCGATATAACACAGCAAAATCACCGTAGTTACGTTGATTTTCTAATATTTCTTTTTGGATAGACTGAACGATATACTGGGTTTCTCCCCGTTCTGTTTCTCCCCGGTAGTAGGTAATTTTTTCACCTTCAAGGTTATCTGTCCACAATTTTTTATCTTTACGTTTGCTATTGTTACCAATGACATGGTTAGCGGCTGTTAAAATATTTTTAGTCGAACGGTAATTTTGTTCTAATAAGACGACTTTAGCTGTGGGATAATCTTTCTCAAAATCTAAAATATTTTCCATATCAGCCCCACGCCAACCGTAAATACTTTGATCCGCATCACCAACGACACAAAGGTTTTTAAAGCGATCAGCTAACATGTTAACTAAGGTATATTGGGCATGGTTAGTATCTTGATACTCATCTACATGAATGTAGTGAAATTTATTTTGATAATATTGTAAGGTTTCTGGGCTATCTTCAAATAAACGAATCGTCAGCATAATCAAATCATCAAAATCCATACATTGATTATGGCGTAATTCTTTTTGATACGCATGATAACACTTAGCAACGATTGCTTCTACAAAGCCTTGATTTTTAGCTTCATATATTTTAGGCGTTTGTAGTTCATTTTTAGCATTACTAATCGCCCCAATAATACTGCGAGGATCGTGTTGTTTTGGATCAATGTTTTGCTCTTTTAAAATCCGTTTCATCAACGTTAACTGTTCTGAACCATCGATGATTGTAAAGTTGCTATTATAACCAATTTGATCAACATCTCGACGTAACATCCGCACACACATTGAGTGAAAAGTTGAGACCCAGACATCATTGCCACCAGTCGTTAATAAACTGTTGACACGTTCTTTCATTTCTTTCGCTGCTTTATTAGTAAAGGTAATTGCTAAAATATTCCAAGGATTAACTTCCTTTTCAGTAATTAAATAGGCAATTCGATGAGTCAGTACCCGAGTTTTACCACTACCTGCTCCTGCCATAATTAAAAGCGGACCTTCTGTTTGTAATACCGCTTCTTTTTGCATTGGATTCATTCCATTAACCAAATTGTTTCTAGTTGACATGAACAAGGTCCTCCTAATTTTTCATTTCCTTCTTCTAAAAAAGAACTGTCTTTTTTAGAATTTCTACATCCCTTCTATTATAGCAAATTTTAAGCTAAACTTCTTTAAAAAAAGCATTAAAAATCTAGTAAGAAAGGGACTCTTTAGTCGCAAAAAAAACATTCTATCACTAATGATAGAATGTTTTTTAGGCTGTATAATTTTTGGTGTGGATGAAGAAATTCATTCACGCCTATTTTTACACAAAAAAATAGAAACATATGAACTTTCCAGTTAGAATAAAGTTGCTAAGACCAATTCAGGGAGGAAGATTCATA
>NZ_NGJU01000015.1 GCF_003987495.1 Vagococcus salmoninarum | reverse complement strand
TTTAAACACCGCATTCTAATCAGTTTTAAAGTGACACAAAAAAGCAACTTCACCATTTCTGATGAAGCTGCCTAAGTAACTATTTATTCGACTAAATTTTAGCCATCCACACAATTTGACGTAGAGCCTTTAAAAAATAAAAAAAATCACTGATGAGGGAACTCATCAGTGATTTTTTAATTTTGTAGTAACCGTAAGGCAGGATCAATTGTCATTGATTGACAATGGGGATTGCCATTAATAGCAATCAAACGGCCACGGGTCGTTGTTTTGAAAAGCTCGTGTAATAACTCCTCGGTTGGTTGTTCGTCGATTAAGACGCCAAAATCCCGATCACAGGCATAGTTGAAAATTACCGCCGAAGCATTAGATAAGACGTTCATTTCTTTAGCTGTTGATTGATCAGCTTTAAAAGCGTCAATCACTAAAGGACTTACCCGATCAGCATGAAACATCCCTAAGTCGCCACCAATCTCGCTAATAATTTGATTAACAAGGGCTTTACTGTAGTGAATTCCTTCAACGACGATTTTTTCTTGTAAGGCTAATAAAAAGGCCCGACCTTTCTTTTTACCTTGGAACTGCATCGTTTTGTAATCGAGTGCTGCGGAATAAGAGATTTCAAATAAATGATTTCTCTCAGCAATCGATAGTGATTGAAGGCGATGTTCTTCAATGAATTGTTGAAAACTTTGTAAGTTTAATAATGGTAAAAATTTAAATTGAACCTTCTTTTGTTCCTGTTGAATTATTTGTAAAATCCGCTTTTCAGATGCCAGACTATCTGGACAAAGTGGATGAATAAACAAATAAATCTCAATCATAATGATTCCCCCATACTCCCTAATCTTTCAATATCTATAATAGTAATGTATCAGAAAAAACTGTAAAATTGAAATGAAAAGCCTTATTTAGACAATTTAGCATTAAATGTCCGTGTGACTTTATTCCCCCCTGGCAAGTAACTCAATTGGTTTTCTTTCAAGAAGTTCACAAAGAAAGCTTGACCGGCTTCTTCATCAGTGACTTCCATTTCTAGTTCGAAATCATGTTGACCGTGATACCAACTTTCATCTAAAACTAACAAAACATCTGGTCTTAAATTGACTTCGACTCGCTTAGTAGTTAACTGGCCATGAATAACTAACTTTGTTATATCAATCCTGTGTTCTTTCAGGAAAGTCGCCACATGTCCATCAGGGACAATTTGATTAGCGGCAATTAAGTCCTGTGCTTCTGCTAAAGTTAAGTAATCCGTGGTTTCTAACAAGCCTTGGCTCTCTTTAAGTGGTGATTTCAGAGTTAATTCCCCCCTCTGATCAAATGTGCGAATGCGCAACCCCATGTGCTGACTTTTTAGCGAGAAATCAGGGGTGTCAAAGTAAGTATTTGTTTGGTTGAAAAAAACAGGTGCAGGCTGACAATACATAGCGACTAATGCCAAATAGTCCGCTTCTTTAATCAGGGTTTTAAACTCAATTTCAACTGAATGGGCCATCGTAATTCTCCTTTGCTTAAACTCAGATTCTCTTAGTTTCCCTTAAAAGTTTAAATTCGTCAAATAATATCCATTGAAGGCCTTAAAATACTCACAACCCCAGGTGGCTGACTAACTTTTTTTACGATTTTATGCTAAAATATAATGTGGAACGTAAATGACAATGAAAGAATAAATAAATGAGGTTGCTATAATGGAAAATTGGGATGGTTTTTTAGCACCATACGAACAAGCAGTTTCAGAAATGAAAATTAAATTAAAAGGTATTCGGAAACAATTCCGTGAAAAAAACGAACATGCGCCGATTGAATTCGTAACTGGTCGGGTCAAACCGGCAGACAGTATTTTGATTAAATCAAAATTACGAGGAATCCCTTTAGCAAATGTTGAAACGGAAATGCAAGACATTGCCGGGTTAAGAATTATGTGCCAATTTGTTGATGATATTTATGAAGTGGTTCGTTTGATTAGAGGTCGTAAAGACATGCGAGTCATTCAAGAACGAGACTACATTACGAATATGAAAGACAGTGGTTACCGTTCTTACCATTTAATTATTGAGTACCCAGTCCAACTAATTACTGGCGAAAAAAAAATCTATGCAGAAATTCAAATTAGAACTTTAGCGATGAATTTTTGGGCGACGATTGAACATTCCTTAAACTATAAATATCAAGGGGAGTTTCCAGCGGAAATTCAAGAAAGACTTCGGAGTGCTTCCGAAGCTGCTGACTCACTAGATAAAGAGATGTCGCTGATTCGTGAAGAAATTCAAGAAGCCCAGCATTTATTCTCCCATGGTCGTGGAAAAAAAGACGACCGTTACTATCAAGATTATTTGAAGCTCAACGAGCGGATATTGTTAGAAGAGCAAGCAAAGAAAAATGCAGCAGAAGAATAACTTTGGAGGTGAAACTGTGAAAGTGTCGATTATTACGAATCATTCAGAAAAATCCCAAGTGGCAACGCGACGGCTAGAAAAATTAATTAAAGCCACAACGATTGAGATTGATCAAAAAGAACCTAATATCGTCATCTCAATTGGTGGGGATGGCACGTTGTTGTCGGCGTTTCACCGTTATGCCCACCTATTAAGTCGAGTTCGTTTTGTGGGAATCCATACGGGCCACTTAGGTTTTTATACTGATTGGCGGGACTATGAATTAGAAGAGCTAGTTGAAAGTCTTGTGCAAGACACAGGGGAAAGTGTTAGCTATCCCTTATTAGACGTCAATATTTCTTTTGAAGGCGAAAAAGAAAAGCAACACTTTTTAGCGTTAAATGAATGTACGATTAAACGAATTAATCAAACCATGGTAGCTGATGTTTTTATTAAAGAAGAATTGTTCGAGCGCTTTCGTGGGGATGGCTTATCAGTGGCCACGCCGACGGGTTCGACGGGCTATAATAAAAGTGTCGGGGGAGCGGTGCTTCACCCACGAATCAACGCCTTGCAAATGACTCAGATTGCTTCTTTAAACAATCGGGTCTATCGTTCACTTGGCTCACCAATTATTATTGCCAATGATGAATGGATTACTGTTGCCTTAGAAAAAGCTGACGATTATTTATTATCTGTAGACCAGTTGAACTTACCTCAATCGGAAATTAAAAAGATTTCCTACCGCATTGCTGAAGAACGGATTCACTTTACTTCTTACCGCCATACCCATTTTTGGCGTCGGGTGAAAGATGCGTTTATTGAAGAAATACCAGAAAGACAGGGATAAGGATAAAATGAATTTTAGTTGGACTTATGAGCAAAAAGAACCGCAACAAATTAAACATTATTTAAGAAAACAAGGGGTCTCCCGGGGACTTTTAGCTAAAGTTAAATTTCAAGGCGGCCGAATTAGTGTTAACGGGCAAGTTGAAAACGTCTTATACTATTTACAAGACAATGATGAATTAGTCTTAGAAATTCCCGATGAAGGGGAACATGAGACGCTGTTACTAGATCCTACCCCAATTGAAGTCGTTTTCGAAGACGACCATTATTTGATTGTTAATAAACCTTATGATGTGGCTTCGATTCCAGCTCAATATCACCCTAACGGTACAATGGCAAATCGGGTAAAACATTATTTGACAGAAAAAGGCGCCGTTAATCGGGTCATTCACGTTGTGACCCGCTTAGATCGGGACACGACTGGTTTAATGTTATTCGCGAAACATGGCTTTGCTCATGCAATGATTGATCAAGAACTTCGCGAAAAAAAAGTCATCAAGAAATACCAAGCCCTTGTTGGTGGTGACTTAAGTTGTTTAAAAACTCATGAGATTATTGAATTACCAATTGAGCGTGATTTGACTTCAATTTTAAAAAGACAAACCGGTCCAGCTGGTTTAGCCTCAAAGACGGAATATTGGTTGACCGAGGAAACAGCGAACTTTGCTTTAGTCGATATCCAGTTACATACCGGTCGGACTCATCAAATTAGAGTCCATTTTGAAGCAATCGGCTGCCCGTTATTAGGGGATGAGATGTACTTTGGGAACATGGAGCAAGGGATTCAACGACAAGCTCTCCATTGTGGGAAATTAGAGTTTTGTCATCCATTTACTAAGGAAGAGCTGACGTTCACTTTGCCTTTAGCAGAGGATATGGAACAAGTTAGAAAAATGTAAGACACTAAGTCGACTGGAGGAAGCGGATTGAGCGATAATCAAAAGACCATTGAAGAACAATATGAAGAAATTTTAGCTTTACTTCAAGGAGATCAATTAACAGATTTTCGCGAATTGTTTTTTGATTTACATATTTACGAGCAAGGTCAATTTTATTTATCTTTAAGTCAATCAGAACGTCAACGTCTCTATACTTATTTATCGCCAAAAGAAATGGCAGATATGTTCGACGTGATTGAAGAAGACGAAGAAGATGTGGAAGAATATTTAACGGAAATGAAACCTAATTACGTAGCAAGCATGTTATCAGAAATGTATACGGATAATGCTGTTGATACATTAAATCAATTAGATAAAACCAGTGTCGCTAAATATTTAAGTTTAATGGACAAAGACAGTGCCAGAGAAATTAAAGAATTACTCCACTATGAAGACGAAACTGCCGGCTCAATTATGACCACTGAATACGTTTCGATTGTTGCCAATCAAACGATTCGTTCAGCGATGTACTTATTAAAAAATGAAGCCAAAGCCGCCGAGACAATTTATTACGTCTTCGTTGTTGACCCAGAAAACGTCTTAGTAGGGGTAATTTCCCTGCGTGATTTAATCGTTAACGATGATGAGATGATGATTGCTGATGTGATGAACGAGCGGGTAATTGCTGTGAAAGTCGGCGATGATCAAGAAGATGTGGCTCGGACGATCCGAGATTACGATTTCTTAGCGGTGCCAGTTACCGACTACGAAGATCGCTTGTTAGGAATTGTGACAGTTGATGATATTATTGATGTAATTGATGAAGAAGCGGCTAGTGATTACTCTGGTTTAGCCGGCGTTGACGTTGAAGATTCAAGTGAGAACCCCTTCAAAGCCGCCTCGAAACGTTTGCCTTGGTTAATTACGTTATTATTTTTAGGCATGTCCACAGCAACTTTGATTGGCCAGTATGAAGAGTTAGTTAGTGAAGCTAGTATTTTAGCTGTCTTTATCTCTTTAATTACCGGAACAGCAGGAAATGCTGGCACTCAGTCCTTGGCAGTGGCAGTCCGCCGTTTAGCAGTTCAAGATGATAAAGACAGTGGTTTTTTCCGCTTAATTTGGAGTGAAATGTTAACGGGCTTAATTACCGGCGTTGTGACCGGAATTACGATTTTTGTCGTAGTCGGTATTTGGAAACACAATTTCCCCCTAGGCTTTGTAATCGGGATGGCAATGTTGTTTGCAATTACAGTTGCCAATTTAGCCGGTAGCTTAATTCCTATGTTAATGGATAAGTTAGGCTTTGATCCCGCTGTAGCAAGTGGCCCTTTTATTACGACGTTAAGTGATTTAACAAGTGTATTAATTTACTTTAATATTGCTAGTTTGTTCATGCATTACTTTATTTAATTGAAATTTTTTTTGAACAAAGGCTTCCAAGCCAAAAAGAGAGGTCTGTGAAACTAGTCACAGGTCTCTCTTTTTATTGTTTCTTTTCAATAATCATCCGGTCTAATAAATCAGTAATATTTTGCCAATCTCGGTTAGAAGGGGGAAAGTCCCAAATATAAGTCTCTTTGCTCTTAGGACCTTGGTTTTCAGGAAATGCCACATCGGATAGTAATAAATCATAGACTTGGTTTTGATCCTCACGGTCATTACTTAAAGAAATTATTAGATTTTGGGACATCCGGTTTTTTAAGGTTTCACTTAAAGTGACTTCACTAATTGCATCAGCTGCGGAAACGACTTTGATTGTTAACGTATTTTCAAAGGCATATAAGTCAAAAAATTGCTGAAAAATGCTATAAATAGCATAGATGCTATAAGAAGTACTCATTAGTGATTCTTTAAATTCAGGCATCTCTTCAATACTTTGAGCGATAGTTTTTACGTGTTGGTAAAAGCCAGGAGTAGCTTTTTTAAAAACGGCGGCCTGGTTACGCCAACTTGCTGTTAGTTCTGAATGGATAAAGAGCTTTGGAAAAAGTAAGGAATAATTAGTTACTGAAAGCAGCATAAACATAAACTTAGGATCAGTCAAAGTATCCTTAATTTTTTGATTAGGATAATGTTGGGCTAAGGAGTTGATCCAATGTTCACTAATTCGGTAACTTAAAGTCTGTTGTTCCCGGTACCAGTTAACAATCGGCAACAAGCTTTCAGCCTCTGGGTCCGCCCCCATGTAAGGATAAGTCGAGAAGATTAAAGCTAAATAATAAAATTCTTGTTGCTGGTATGGGGCAGGGACATTAGCAACTAAGGACTGACCAATATCTTTTAAGAAAAATAAACGATAAGGATCAACAACGACATTCGCCACATCTTCGGTAATGAATTGCTTTTTTTGTTGCTGAATGAAGTTAATGGCCATCCGGTAGTACATTTGCATTTTTTCAACAGAAGATAATTCAAGTTCCGTTTCTCTAATTAAGGTGTCTAAACGATGTTCAAAGACATCTCGTTTAACCATTCTAAAAGGCCAAGTATCTGGTCGAATTGCCCAATAAAAAGTATAGTAAAATTCACGAATATTCATTTCTGAACCGATGATTTTAAAGGTGTTTTTATCTAAGCTTAAATTGTTTTTTTCTAAAATAAAATCGATTGATTTTAGCTTCCGATAAAGAGTACTTTTAGAAATAAATAAATCATTGATTAATTTATCTAAAGTTAAATCAGGGTTTTGAAAAAGTTCATTAATTATTTGATAACTAGTCGTATTTTGGTAGTAAATACTTTCGATTTTCGCAATCGTATAGTTGGAAGCCACATGCAAAATGACGCCTTTGTTTTTTTGATTAACAATCTGAAAATCACCCTCAAAATTATTAGCTAAAGCAATTAAAATATTGACTGATTTATTTGCACTATCGATTGAGGTATTTAAATGCTGAGCAATCTCCTCCGTACTCCACCAACGTTCTTCAGAGTATAATAATGAAAGAATTTGCAAATCTCTTAACTCTCTTTTTTCTAGTAGTTTATCCATCAGAGCAACTCCGTCTCTTTTTATTATTGGAACGCTTTATTACTATAGAATAAAGGATAAGAAAGATTATCACAAGGGAAGAGACCACTGCTAGAACAACTTTTATTTATAAGGGACGATTTTTGTTCCGTGAACTTCTTTGACATTTAAAGCTGTGGCGATTGCTTCAGCATTTTCAAAAGAAACACCACCTCCTGGTAAAATGGTCAAACGCTGATCAGCATGAGCAATCAAGGCTTGTAAGTGAGGCAGGTGATTTTCAATCGGTTCATTACTAGGTCCGCCATGAGTTAAAATTCTTGAAACTCCGCGCTGAGCTAACCAATCAATCGCTTTAAATTGGTTGGCGGCAGTCAGTTGATCAAATGCCATATGAAAGGTAATTTCTAAGCCTTGAGCTAAGTCGATAAAATGTTCCATGGCTTCTTCATCAAGCCAGTTATCCTTAGTTAAACAGCCAATCACGATGCCATCAGCTGCTAATCTTTTAGCTTCTTGTAAGTCAGTCTCCATAATTTTAAGTTCCGTATCGTTATAGACAAAATCCCCACCACGAGGGCGAATAATAGTCATAACAGCCACATCGTGTTCATGACAATAAGTGATTGTTTCTTCCATCACACCAACACTGACTGTCGTGCCACCAACAGTTAAGTTATCGCAAAGTTCAATTCGACGAGCACCAGCTCGGATTGCTTGGGGAATAGCAGTAAAGTTTTCAGCACAAAATTCTTTAATAATCATTAGTAAACCTCTTTCCGACTCTTTTTAGTCATAGATTCTTTTATTAATTGTATCATAAAGCAGGGGAGAAATATGTTATGATAGGTAAGAACTTTCAAGGAAAGGAGCAACCTAAATGTTGCTAAAAAAAATAGACAGAGGGGACCAATTTTTAAAACAAAATATTAACCTATTTCGTTGTCCGAACTGTCATCAACCAATGAACCAAATCAGAGATTACCAAGTTAGTTGTGAAAATAATCATCAATACGATTTATCGAAAAAGGGGACACTCCATTTTCTTAACCATACAATTAAGACTGATTACGATCAAGGCATGCTAACTCACCGCCAAAAGATGATTGACACAGGCTTGTATGACCAGTTAATCACTCGCTTATCAGAACTTTTAGCAACCGATGACATTGAAACTTTAGTTGACATGGGTTGTGGCGAAGGCAGTTTCTTAAAAGACTTAACGGCGCTTGAGGTCAAAGGTCAAAAAATTGGCTTTGATATTTCCAAAGATGGGGTTAATTTGGCAACAGAGCAACCAATTGAAGCTTTTTGGTGTGTGGCTGACATGACTAATTTACCTTTTAACGACCAGTCAATTAGCCATTTACTGAATATTTTTTCACCAAGTCATTACGAAGAGTTTCGTCGAGTCTTAAAAAGCCAAGGTAAAATTATTAAAGTTGTCCCAGAGGCGGATTACTTAAAAGAATTAAGAGCATTATTTTATGAAAACAATGAAGCGAAGCAAAGCTACTCAAATGAGAAAGTTGTGACTAAATTTGCTGAAGAATTAACCTTAGTTAGTCAAGAACGGTTAACTTATCAATTTCCAGTACCAAAGGAAAATCAAATTGATTTATTAAAGATGTCACCTTTAAGTTGGGGAGCAACAGCTGAAGCTTTTGCTAAAGCTCAAGAAAATAATGTAGAAACGATCACAATTGATGTCTTAATTCTAATTGGTCGATAATAAAACGTTTACATTTAAGGGAAAGTCAAAAGGCTATTGCAAAAGGGGAACACCTTTGATATAGTAGTTTTAAAGTTATTTTTCGATAGTTTTTATCAGATTCCTGTTCTGATAAAAGTTAGTGAAATTTGCTTCACTAACGTACCGACTCGCAGTGAATTGACACCGAGGCGATACGTTCTTTTTTTGTTTTTTAATAATAATTAGCTCAATTAGGAGGCGCCTATGTCAAATCATATTGTACTTTTTGAACCACAAATTCCCGCCAATACAGGTAATATTGCTCGGACTTGTGCTGCTACGAATACTCATTTACATTTAATAGAACCACTGGGCTTTTCCACAGATGATAAACAGTTAAAGCGGGCCGGTCTTGATTATTGGAATGACGTTGCCATTACTTATTATGCTAATTTAGCTGAATTTTTAGGAAAGCATAGTGAGGCTGAGATTCACTTAATTACTAAATTTGGGCACCGAGTGTATAGCGATGTCAACTATGCTGATGATAAAGACCATTTCTTTATCTTTGGTAAAGAAACAACCGGATTACCAGAAGAGTTTATGCGGGAACGAGCAGAAGATTGTTTGAGAATCCCAATGAATGACGAACACGTTCGCTCATTAAATTTATCTAACACTGCCGCTTTAGTCGTTTACGAAGCTTTACGTCAACAAAGTTTCCCTAATTTAGAGTTAAGCCATCATTATGACAATGACAAGTTAGACTAAAGACCAACCGCCGAAACTTCTCGGCGGTTGTTTTTATGCCTGTCTAAAGTCCAAAATTTTTTTTACAAAAGCCTCTTTATAAGACGTATAAGCTTCAATCCCTTGATCTTCGGTTTCAAAAAAAGCGACTTTGACCTCCTCATATTCTTGGCGATAAGCGAGCTGTTGTTTTAAAAAATCACGAAAGAAAATTAAATCATGCCACTTTTCTTGGTGAATCGTCACGAGATGGATGATATGGGTTTTAATGTTAAAGTCTGGATCAGCAAATTTTGCACAAATAATTTCATCCTCTTTTTTTATTTGCAACCGATGAAAGCCACAAGCTTGCAGCTGAAGGAAAAAGTCATCATCTAAAGTTAACAGATTTTCGACGCCAATCAAAAGATCGATGATTGGTTTAGCTTTGAGACCTTCGATAGCAGTACTACCAATATGCTCGATTTGCCTATCAGTAAGACGAGTCACTCTTAGGAGCGTTGTTTTAGTTTGCTGAAAGGCTGTTTGCCACTGATCGTCGTAGGGCACAAGCAGGACTTGATTCTTAGGGACACCGAGTGTCATATGCTTCACTCCTTTAGTTTATTAAATTCTCAACGCTAAGATATTCAGTAACGTTATTCAGAACGAATGGCTTCAGCAGGGTCTAATTTACCAACTTTAAGCATGGGGATACCAGAAGCTGCCACAGCCATCAAAAAGGCCAAGACAGTCGTGTAGCTAATCGCACTTAGCTTTAGTGAAAAGACTTTAGTCAGTTGGGGAAAGTGAGTCGCAACAACAACATTTGTCAATGTACCAATCGTAAGTGAAGCGATGATTCCTAAGAGTAAGGCGATAAAAGTAATCAGCAAGCCTTCAACTGAAAAAATCAAATTAATTTCTTTATTGTGATAACCAATTGCTTTCATGACCCCAATTTCTTTCCTTCGTTCAATAATATTAATATAGAGAATCACGCTAATCATGACAATCGCCACAATGACTGCTTGGGAGGAAAGAAAAATTAACAGGCCTTGAATGATCTTAATAAAATTGATAATAACAGCCATGATGCCGGTTTGGGAAAAAGCGAGGTATTTCTGGTTCTCAGAAATTCTTTCAATTGCTGTTTCGTTCGTTTCAGGATTGTGTAATTCAAGTAAAATAAAAGAATGATTCGTTGTAAACTGATTTTCCCCAAGGGCTTTTTTGACTTCGGAATCACTCATAAAAGAATTCGTATCAAAAAAATCATCTTTTAAAATCCTAATAATAGGAGTCTGAAAAGTGCCATAAACAGGCCCCTCACTCCTAAATTCCACTAACTCAAGGCTGGCAATTTTACCAATTAAGTCACTAGCTACTAGCTGAGTCTGGTGACTGTCATTCAAATCAGTCAAAAAACTAACTGGCAAAGTTAAGCCGATTTCTAAGGGGTCAGTGTAAGGCTCCCCAACTAGAATTTCAGTTGCAGTATTAGCAGCGACTTTAATTCCTGGGTTTTGATACAAACTAACAATTTGGGAGTAGCTAGGCATCCGGTCTGAAAAATCGACTTTACCAAAGTCAGCTATTTCCAGGGACTCCATACTGAGGACTAGTGGGGATTCTAAGTATTTGATTTGCTCAGGACCAATTATTTCAGATAGACTGCGTTGATCTTCCTGATTAATAGTAGCGCCGGCATAATTAGGGCTAAGGGAGACTTGAATTTGGGAGGGAATGGCACCTGTAGCGAATTCTTCTTGAATTAAGTCAATAATGCCACTGCCTAAGCCAAAAGCAATTAAAATACCAGTCAGACCGATGGCGGTGGCTACAGCAATTAGCAGATTACGCCATTTTCTTTGGGTAAAGTTAGCATAGGCAATTTTAAAAGCTTTGATTAGCTTAAAGTGATTCTTAGAGGCTTTAACATAAGGTGGGGTTGGCCTTTCTAAGTCAGGGCCTTGGTAAGTTTGAGTTAATACAGCACCGTCTTGGATATGGATGACTTGATCAGCATAGGCTTTGACGGTTTCGTTATGGGTCACAATAATGACTGTTTTTCCACGAGTAGTTAGCTCTTTCAAGATAGCTAAAATATGACTTTGAGCCTGAGTATCAAGGGAACCAGTAGGCTCGTCAGCGATAATTAAATCAGGGTCATTAGCTAAGGCTCGAGCAATCGCAACCCGTTGTTTTTGCCCCCCAGATAGTCTAGTAACATCTTTAGTTAGATAGTCTTTAAGCCCAACTAAAGTCAGACTAGCAGTGGCTTTAGCTAGATTTTCGGTATCCCTCTGGCCATTCAAATACATCGGTACGTAGACATTGTCTAAAACACTGACATGTGGGCAATTAAGTTAAAGTGTTGAAAGACAAAGCCAATATTTTCCTTTCTGAAATTTGTTAGTTCTTCCTTAGTTAAGTCAGCAAGTTTCTGATGGCGATAAAGAATGTCGCCAGAGTAGTCCCAATCTAAGCCACTAATCAAGTTTAATAAGGTAGTCTTGCCACAACCTGAAGGCCCATAAATCACCGTGAAGCTACCGGCTTTTATTTGTAAATCAAGACCTTTTAAAATGTCTTCAGTTAGATTATCTGCTATGGGAAAGCTTTTTTTGATGGCGGTTAGTTTAAGCATAAAGCATCACTTAAGCTCCTTTCTATTGTCAGATTGAGAGAGTTTAAAGGTATGATACCCTATTATTTTGTACGAAAAAAGCGTTATTTTTTGAATAAAATGACTAATATCAACGGTCAAATAAGGGGAGTTTACTGTCATGGTGATTAATGCTAAGCTAGCAGTAAGGGAAATTGTTACGTGAAAGGATGAAGGAAATGGAATTATATTTTACACGACATGGCCAAACGGAGTGGAATCAAGCCCTACGCTTTCAAGGACGAGAAGGGGATTCGCCGTTGTTGCCAAAAAGTCATTTAGAAATTAAAGCGCTAGGTCAGCGCCTGGCAGAGATTCCCTTTGTTCACATTTATTCTAGCCCGCAAAAAAGAGCGAAAGACACAGCTTTAGGTATTCAAAAGGAATTAAAAACAGCAGTACCAATTACTTATTTGGAAGAGCTGCGAGAAATTGGCATGGGGGAGCTGGAAGGGGCTTATATTTTAGAAGCGAAGAAAAACCATCTAGAAAATTTAGAAGCCCTACGTTATCATCCTGATCTGTACGACCACCGAGCCTTTGGTGGGGAAGACTATCAAGAGATGTTAGATCGCAGCACGGGGGCTGTCTTAAAAGCCGTAGCAGAGCAGGGGGAAGGGCCAATTTTATTTGTCAGCCACGGCGCGACCTTGACTGGCTGTATTCAAACTTTAGCAGGTCAACCATTAGCAAAGGTTCGCCAGATGGGCGGCCTTGGTAATAATACATTGAGTATTTTAAAAGCTAAGCCAGGAACAACTCAATCACAGGAGTTCGAGTTAACCCTTTGGGATGATAGCAGCCATTTATTAAATTAATTAACTAAGAAAGTCAAAAGGAATCAGTTTCGCAAAAAAAGCGGAACTGGTTCCTTTTTTTACTATGAATGAAAACGCTTTCCTTTTATAGTGGAGATGAATAAAAATTGAAAGGAGCAAGACATGATGAAAATTAAAGCAGCTGTAGTCCAAGAGGTGGGGCAACCTTATGAAATTCAAACTGTTGACCTAATAGAACCGAGTGAAACGGATGTCTTAATTCGAATTGTTGCTTCAGGTATTTGTCGTTCAGACTTTGGTGAGAGAAACGGGAATACAGTTGCCTTCCCAAATGTCTTAGGTCATGAAGGATCAGGGATTGTCGAAAAAGTCGGACCAGGAGTGACTGCTGTTGAACCAGGCGATCACGTGATTTTGAGTTACGGCTATTGTCAAGATTGTCAACGCTGTTCAGAAGGTCACCCATCATCTTGTGTTAAGTGGTTCCAAATCAATAATACAGGTATGAATCCTCGAGGAGAGTATGTCTTTAAACAAGCCGATGGTACAAATATTAATAGTTTCTTTAATCAGTCTTCCTTTGCCACTCATAGTTTAGTCGATGAAACCAATGTCGTTAAAGTTAGTAAAGACATCGATTTACGACTGTTAGGTCCTTTAGGTTGTGGTTTAGGAACTGGGAGTGGGGCGGTTTTAGAAGTTTTAAAACCGAAAGTTGGTCAATCGATTGCAATTTTTGGAACGGGAGCAGTTGGTTTTGCCGCCTTAATGGCAGCGAAAGCCTCAGGTTGTAGCACGATTATCGCACTAGATATTAATGAAGAGCGCTTAGCGATTGCTGAAAAACTTGGTGCCACTCATGTGATTAATAGTAAAGTCGATTCAGAAAATATCGTTGAAAAAATTCGGGAAATTACGAATGGCTTAGGTTGTAATTTCGCCATCGATACTTCTGGGTACCAACCAATCATGCGACAAGCTTTAGAAAGTGTGTCAAACAGTGGGACATTTATTCCTTTAGCAGTGACTCAACAAGCGTTTGAAGTGAACACATTTTTTGATTTAGTCTTTGGTAACAAGAAAATTATTGGGTGTTTAATTGGCGATGCTATTCAAAAGTATCATTTACCCCGGTTAGTCAAGATGTATCAAGATGGATTATTTCCTTTTGATCAATTTGTTAAGTTTTATCCCTTTGCTGAAATTAATCAAGCAGAGGCAGACTCTGTGTCAGGAAAAGTATTGAAGTCAGTCCTTATCATGGATGAAACATATGTTGCGCCATAGAAAAATATTTAGAAAGAGGGAAAAGAATGGAAATTAAGCAATTAGTTAGTCAAGCAAGAGCAGCGATGGTTGAAATTGCTGATTATAGTCAAGAACAGACCGATGAGCTAACTAAAGCCATTTCTGAAGCCATTTTAGCTCATGATGTAGAGCTAGCTGAAGAGGCAGTCGCAGAAACGGGAATGGGGCGAGTTGATCATAAAATTATTAAAAATCAAAACATGGCAAAAAACATTTACAATAATTTAGTCGGCAAAAAATCAGTTGGAGTCATCGGTGAGGAGCCGGATAAAGGCTTGATTAAAGTCGCCCATCCAGTCGGCGTCGTCGGTTCCGTAGCACCAACGACCAATCCAACAGTCACCCCACTGGGCAATGGTTTATTAGCACTTAAAGGGAAGAATGCGGTGATTGTCTCGCCCCATCCAAGTGCTGTTAAAACAATGATTCATACTGTGGAAATTATGCGTCAAGGACTGGAAGAAATTGGAGCACCAAAAGATTTATTACAAGTTATTCAAGAACCTTCAGTTGAAAAATCACAAGAATTGATGGCAGCTGTTGATGTTGTCGTTGCCACTGGTGGCCCGAGCATGGTTAAAGCAGCTTATTCAAGTGGCACTCCGGCTTACGGCGTTGGGCCAGGTAATGTTCAGTTGATCTTAGACGATGACTTTGATTTGGAAATTGCCGCTGAATTAACCGTCATTGGCCGTTCTTTAGACAATGGTGTGGTGTGTGCTTGTACTCAAGCCTTGATTCATCCAATCGAAAAAGAAGCGGAGATTATTAAAGCTCTAGAAAATCATGGGACTTACTTTGTGGCTGAGGAAGAGGAAGTTGCCAAGTTCAGAGAGTTACTTTTCCCTGAGGGACGTAGTAACCCAGAGTTTCTTGGGAAATCACCACAAGTCATCGGTCAAGCAGTCGGTCATGATATTCCACCAGAAGTCGAAATCATTGGCCTGAAAATTACGGAATACGGGGGCGATGAATTATTAGCGAAAGAAAAACTTAGCCCAGTTTTAAGTGTGATTGGTTACAAAGATTTTTCAGAAGCAATTAAAATCGCTAAAGCTAATCTACTCGTTGAAGGTCAAGGACATTCAGCAGGGATTTTGAGCCATCAAGAAGATCACATTATTCGGGTTGGTAAAGAGTTACCAGTGAGTCGTGTCTTAGTTAACCAGCCAACGATTGAAGCTGGGGGTAGTCCGAATAACGGTTTAAACCCAAGTGTCTCTTTAGGCTGTGGCTCATGGGGGAATAACGTTATTTCTGAGAATTTAAAATTTGAACACTTAATTAATATTACCCGGGTTGCTAAATTTATTAACTAACAGAGTAGCGAGGCTCTCAACATTGTTTGAGAGCCCCTTTTAATAGGAGGTTAGTCATGGTTATCAAAAATTTTCAAGAATTGATTACTTACCAAAATGACAGCAAAATAAAAAAGAAAATTGCCCTAGTGGCTGCTGCCGATGAACATAGTTTGCAAGCTCTTTTTCAGCAAAGGATCAAAAGAATCGTCTCACCAATTTTAATCGGTGACGAAACTCAGATCAGAAGTCTATTAAAGAAATTACAGCTCACTGACAGTGAGGTCGAAATCATTCATGCTGCTTCTGATCAGGAAGCGGCTAGTCGGGGCGTGGCCTTAGTTAAGCAAGGTCTTGCCGATGGATTGATGAAAGGGCAGATTCAAACGAGGGATTTTTTAAAGCCGATTGTTTCTCGAGAGCATGGCATCGTAGCCGATGGCTTATTAAATCATATGGTGCTAAATGAAGTTCCTGCCTATCATAAATTATTATTAACAACAGACGGTGGGATGATACCAGAACCGAGCCGTGAAGAAAAAATTATTATTACGAAACAAGGGATAGATTTGCTGAAGCGTTTAGGGTATCACAAACCCAAAGTAGCTTTATTAGCGGCGGTTGAGACAGTTAACTCAAAAATTAAGTCTTCAGTGGAAGCTGAAGACATCAAAAAATATTTCCAAAAAAATTATTCAGACTTGTGCCAGATTGATGGTCCTTTGTCTTTTGATTTGGCAGTTAGTTCGAAGATAGCTGAATTGAAGGGGTATCAAAGTTCAGTGGCAGGGGAAGCTGATTTGCTGGTGGGGCCAGACGTGACAGCTACTAATATTTTAGGTAAAAGCATGATTGTATTTGGCAAAGGGAAAATGGCAGGAGTTATTTATGGCGGAGAAGTCCCAATTATTATGACTTCCCGAGCTTCTTCAAGTGAAGAAAAGTATTTATCTCTCTTATTAGCCTCTTTTCTTGGCAAGAAAGCAGGTGATTAAAAAATGACAACTTTAAATATTTTAGCAATTAATCCAGGGGCAACCTCAACTAAAATTGGTTATTTTAGCGACGATCGATTAGTTTATCGGCAAACAATCACTCATCCCTTAGCTGAACTAATGGCCTTTCCGAAAATTCAAGACCAACTAGAGTTTCGTTATGAAAGTATTTTAACAAGTTTGCATAAAGCCAAAATTGATCTTAGGCAAATCGATGGAATTGCAGCTCGAGGAGGGTTGTTGCCACCAGTCAAAGCCGGAGCTTACGAAGTCAATCAAGAGATGCTTGATTATTTGAAAGAACGGCCACGGGTGGAGCATGCTTCTAACTTAGGGGCTATGTTAGCAGCTAAGCTTAAAGAACACTGTTCTGAAAGGACGAGAGCCTTTATTTACGACTCGGTAACTGTTGACGAGTTTCCGGCTATTGCAAGGATTTCAGGACTTAAAGGCCTGAAGCGAGAGAGTATTGGGCACGCTTTGAACATGCGAGCAGTAGTCAAAGAGGTTGCCCGCCAGGAAGGCCGGAAATACGATGAAATCACGATGATTGTCGCCCATTTAGGTGGAGGAAATAGTGTTAGTTTACATCATCACGGTCGCATGATTGAGTTAATTTCTGATGATGAAGGCCCATTTTCCACAGAGCGGACAGGTGGGTTACCAATTAAGCAAGTCATCGAGTTATGCTATCAACATTCAAAAAGTGAAATGATGGCGTTATACCGTAAAAAAGGTGGTTTATTATCCTACTTAAGTACGAATGATGGGCGTATTATCGAAGATAAAATTAATAGTGGGGACTCAGAAGCCAAACTTATTTATGAAGCCTTTAGTTATCAAGTTGCTAAAGCTATCGGCAGTCTAGCACCGATTGTCAATGGGGAGATTGATGGCATCATAATTACTGGTGGTTTAGCCTATTCTCAGTTTTTAAGGACGGATTTCAAAAATAAGCTCGCCTTTCTTGGACCAATCTATTTTATCCCAGGTGAGCGGGAATTAGAAGCTTTGGCAGCTGGGGTTGGTCGAGTCTTACTTGGAAAAGAAAAAGAACATAGATTTAAATTATAAAGGAGGAATATTTATGCCAATTGGACCGATAACAAATGCCGTCGCAACATTAATTGGTGGGGTGATTGGAGCCTCAGTTGGAAGAATGATACCAGAGAAATTACGAACTGGAATGCCTCAAATCTTTGGTTTAATTGCATTTTCACTCGGAATCCCCTTGTTAGTTCAAACGACAGATACCTTAAGCGTGGTTTTAGCCATCTTAGCAGGCGTGATCATCGGCGAACTATTACGACTAGAAAGACGCATCGAAGGAGTTGCTAGTAAGGTTCGTAGTCCCCTAGAAAAAGTCATGAAAGCTAAACCAGCCTTAGCTGGTGATAGTTTCATGACTCAGTTTATTGCTATTCTAATCTTATTTAGCGCCAGTGGCTTAGGAGTGATTGGAGCAATGAGTGAAGGCATGACTGGGGATCCGTCCTTGCTATTTTTAAAATCAATTTTAGATTTTTGTACCGCTATTATTTTTGGTGTAAGTTTAGGGTATATGGTTTGTTTAACAGTGATTCCTCAAATCGTCATTAGTTTAATTTTGTTTTATTTAGGTTCAACGATTCTACCTTTAACGACACCAGACATGCTTGTTAATTTTTCAGCAGTTGGGGGCTTTATTTTACTAGCGACTGGCTTCCGAATTATGGCAATCAAAGAGTTTTCAATTGCAAATATGTTGCCAGCTTTATTTTTAATAATGCCGATTTATGCGTTACTTAATTAGCTTTTTAAACTCAGTTGGGGAATAAGATGTCTGCTGCTTGAAAAACTTATTAAAGTGAGGATGGTCGTAGAAATTATTTTCGACAGAAGCCTTGCTAATATCAGAGTCTTGTTCGAGGAGTTGTTTAATGGCTTGTTGGAGTCGTAAAAATTGAATGATTTTTTTAGGGCTTAAACCTAGCTGCTCAGCAAAGAGCTTGCGAATATAGCGGTCGGTGACGCCAATGTTTTCGGCTAAAGTTTTGATGGAAGGTGGTTCTATCTCATTTAAGGATTCAGTTAAAATATAGTCGATAAGCTCATTTCGGTAATAGGGGAAATGGGCTTTTACATGTTGCTGAAATAAAGTAATGCGAGTTTGATAATCAGTCAAAGGAAAACTCTCCCAAGGAAATAAATGGAAGGCGTCTGTAAAAGACTCGAGTTGAACAAAGCGATTGACGAAGGAACTCATAGGATCGCTTTTAGCGTAGAGGACATAGTTAGCGGGGATTTTAACGGCAAAATATAAATGGGTTTTGCGAAAGAGAATTTTTTTAGTTCTAGTCAGTTTCCCTAAAAAAGAAGCTCGAATTGGGCCATTTTGTTTAAATTCAAAACAAATAATTGAATTACCATCAGGAAAAAGTTCTAAAGTGATATCTGACTCATCACCGACAAAAAATTCTTCAAAAGAGAAGTCGCGATTATCATTAGTGCCAGACCAGGAGTCGAAGGTTTTATAAAAATAAACCATCTGTTGTTTTAAAAGAGGCTGAGTTGCAGGAGTAAAGGGCGTAATATTAACATCCATTAAAGACACCGCCTTTCATGATGATACCTACTTAGGGGGAACAGAAGGGAGTCGAGTAAGAGGTATGAACTTGAAATGTATCAGCTATTTGCTTAAATAATACTTTACATCTTGTCATTTTTCAAGCAAACGACTATCATTGAATGAAGAGATTGAAAGTAGGTGGCAGAATGGCAACTTTAGAAAATGGACAAGCAGAAGTAAATGAATTATTTATCGTTGGCAAGGTAGCTGCTATCTTTTTCCAAAATCCAACGAATTTCTATAAAGTAATGCTAATCAAGGTCGTAGAAACAAACACGAGCTATCAAGAAGCAGAAATCGTGGTAACCGGAAATTTCGGGCAAATTCAAGAAGAAGAAATTTATCGTTTTAGTGGTAATGTAGTCGACCATGCGAAATATGGGAAACAATTTCAAGTTGACACTTATCAACAAGACAAACCAACTTCAACAGCAGGTTTAATTAATTATTTATCAGGGGATAACTTTCCTGGAATTGGAAAAAAGACGGCCCAAAATATTGTGGCTGTTTTTGGTGATAATGCAATTGATGGCATTATGGCGAATCCGGAGAAGCTAACGGAAGTCAGTGGCTTGTCGAAAGAAAAGCGACTGATGTTAGTCAAACAAATTAGTGATAACTATGGCATGGAACAAATTGTGATTGGCTTGAATCAATATGGCTTTGGAAGCCAATTAGCCATGGCAATCTATCAAATGTATAAAGCCGATACGTTAGAACTGATTCAAGAGAACCCTTATCGATTAACGGAAGACATTGAAGGGATTGGCTTTAAACGAGCGGATAACTTAGCAGAACAACTAGGTTATGCAGTTGATTCCCCCCAACGAATCCGAGCGGCGATTCTCCATGAATTAATAGCCACCTGTTTAGATGGTGGTGACACTTACATTGAAGCAGAAGATTTATTGAAACAATCAATCAGAACCTTAGAAAATAGTCGCCCTTTTGAAATTAAAGTCGACGATGGGGCGGAAGAGATTATTCGCTTAGTTGAAGAAGGGAAAATTCAACAAGAAGGCACTAAACTTTATGATAATTCGTTATTTTTCTCAGAATGGGGGATTGGAACTTCCGTTCAACGCTTGCTCAGTCGCAAGAAACAAATTAAGTATGCTGAGGAAGACATTGTTAGTAATTTGACCTTGTTAGAAAAAAAATTAGGAATTTCCTATGGGGAGTCACAAATTGAGGCGATTAAAGCCGCCATCAAATCACCATTATTTATTTTAACCGGTGGCCCAGGAACAGGTAAAACTACTGTTATTAATGGAATTGTGACCTTATTTGCAGAATTAAATGGCTTGTCTTTAGACATTGATGATTATCACAATGAGATTTTTCCAATTTTACTAGCTGCCCCGACTGGCCGAGCTGCTAAACGGATGAATGAGACTACTGGCTTGCCCGCTAGCACGATTCATCGGCTTTTAGGTCTTACAGGTCGTGAAAAGGATACAAGCGCCTCTGCCAAGGAATTAGAAGGTGGTTTGTTGATTGTTGATGAACTCTCAATGGTCGATACGTGGTTGGCTAATACCTTATTAAAAGCCATCCCGACTAACATGCAAGTTATTTTTGTTGGGGACAAAGATCAGTTACCTTCAGTCGGCCCTGGTCAAGTTCTCCATGATTTATTAAGCATCAATGAAATTCCTAGTTGTGAGTTAGTTGAAATTTACCGCCAAGACGACGATTCTAGTATCATCCCTTTAGCTCATAGTATTAAAAATGGCGAGCTCCCAGCTGATTTTACTCAAAATCGGAAAGACCGCTCTTTCTTTAGTGCAACGGCTTATCAAATCGAAGAAACCATTCGACAAATTGTCACCCGAGCGAAGTCTAAAGGCTTTACTGCTCAAGACATCCAAGTCTTAGCGCCGATGTATCGCGGGGTTGCGGGAATTGATAACATTAATAAAATGATGCAAGAAATCTTTAATGGCAATGAAACTGGTAAACGGAAAGAAGTTATCTGGAATGATAAAGTCTATCGAATTGGTGATAAAGTCTTACAACTTGTCAACAGTCCCGAAACAAACGTCTTTAACGGCGACATGGGTGAAATTGTAGGAATTATTTATGCGAAAGAATCAGATGATAAGATTGATGAGTTAGTCATACAGTTTGATAGTAATGAGGTCACGTATAAACGGAATGAGTGGAATAAAATTACCTTGTCTTATTGTTGCTCAATTCATAAGTCCCAAGGGTCAGAATTTAAGATGGTCATCTTACCAATGGTTCGGCAATACCATCGCATGCTTCAAAGAAACTTGCTTTATACAGGTTTAACTCGCAGTAAAGATATTTTAATCTTAATTGGTGAAACTTCAGCCTTTGTGGATTGTGTCCGCAATGAAGGGATTAATCGTAAAACAACGTTACCGGAACGGATTATTTCAGCAACAGATATGAATTTAACGATTAAGACGAAACTTGAAGTCTATGAAGCCAATTTAGTCATGGAAGATGATGACCTTGAAACAGAGCAAGAAGTAAACAAAAGTGAAGCAGCAGTGACTCAGTCGCCAGAAGCAATTAAAAGAGCTGCTCCGCTTGTAGAAGAAATCTCATTATTTGCTCCACTCATTGAAGAAGCAGCGGTGACAGCAGATGAGGAAGAACCTGAAGGAATCGCTTTTAGGTTAACCGTTAAACATGTTCAAACTGAAGCGGTTGACCCGATGATTGGGTTAAAAGACGTCTCACCTTATGATTATATGTAAAAAAGCCACTTTCTAATTTTAGAAAGTGGCTTTTTTAAGCTAACCAAAATAAATGTGAAGTTGTAGAAAATTGCATATCAAAGGGGCGGAGTCCAAGTTCTTCGCCATCAGCTTGACCAAATTGGGATGTGGTTGAGATGATGCGCAGTTGCTTGCTTTTAAAATGGTGAACGTGTTTAGAACCGAGATGTTTCTTCTGTAATAATTGCGTGATTAAGTGAAAAATTTTGAATAAATTAATTCGTTCAACAAGGATCAATTCCAGCTCTGGTCGCTTAATATCGGCTGTTGGGGCAATTGCCACACCACCACCAAAATAAGGATGATTAGTTGTAGTACATAAAAAAGTCTTTTTAAAAGGGTGCTCTTGGCCGTTAGCTTCAATTAAAACGGGGAAGCCAGATTGTTTAAATAAAACACTGATCGCTGAAAATAAGTAAGTTAAGGAACCCAATTTAAACTTGTTTAAGGTAGCCTTGGCTTTTGAAGAATTGGATTTTGCTACGATCGCCGCATCCACACCGATGCCAATATTATTAGTCGCTAAGCCTTTTTCATCTTGAATTAATTCATGGTAACTAATCAAGTTTACTAATTGAGGTTCTTTAATTGCTAGAAGTTGTTCTAAGGCTTTCAAAGGCAGTAAGGGAATCGCGACACCACGAGCAAAATCGTTACCTGAACCAGCAGGTAAGTAAGCCACTGGAATATCAGGAAAGTCTCCTAAGGCGTTAATTACTTCATGGAGGGTTCCGTCACCACCTAAGACGACTAATAAAGGAAAGGGAAGGCTTAGGTCCCTTTTTTCCTCCCAAGGTTTTAAAGTCGTTGCAAGCAAGTGATTAGTTAATTCAAAGGCATGGCCTTGGTAGTCGGTTGTATAAGTTTCAAAAGGCAGTTGCCGTTTCTTTAAGTCATTAATAACAGCCTGGGCGGCTTGAGCGCCATTACCACTGCCGGCATTGCGATTGATAATTAAGTGATAAATAAAATCAGTCATAACAAGCTCCTTTCACAGATGACTATTATACCAAAAATGACTCACTAAGGTAAGTCAAAATAAAACAAGGTTAGGTGTAGTCTAAAAGAAAGACTAGCAGCTCTTGTCAAAAATAGTCTCATCCTCTATAATGTTACAAGGAACGCCTACTTTGGGAGTAGTCGTTGTCTTTTCTTTCACTTATCCCAACGTGGTTCATCAACCATCCCACGTCATCAAAACTCGGAGGAGGTAGAAAAATGACAAGTAGTAAAAAGACAAAAGTACTAGTTTTGAATGGGATTATTGCGGCAATGTATTTAGCCCTCTCAATGATTTCGCCTTTAAATCAAGGCCCCCTTCAATTACGAATATCTGAAAGCTTAAACCATTTAGTCGTGTTTAATAAAAAACTAATGTGGGGTGTATTAGGTGGAGTGGTCCTCTACAATATGCTATTTTCAGAATTTGGCTGGTTAGATGTGATTTTTGGCGGCGGCCAAACCTTTTTAGCTTTAGGTCTAACAGCGTTATTAACGAAGTATGTGCCTAATGTTAAAAAACGTTTAATCCTTAACACACTATTTTTTACGATTAGTATGTGTTTAATCGCTTGGATGTTGCATATTGCTATCGAATTACCATTTTGGTTAACTTATGGCACGACAGCTTTAAGTGAATTAGTCATCATGAGTGTGTCAGCACCAATTATGTATGCAATTAATCAAAAAATCGATTTAAGTTAAGGCTGATGAATGACAAAATTAATATTTTTAAAGTTCTTGTAGCAAGTTACTAGCTATGAGGGCTTTTTTTATTGAGACAAAATAAAAACCACCTAAAAAACTAGGTGGTTCGTCAAAAGTTACATTTCTTCTGGGGCTTTTAAACCTAAGAGACGTAAATCTTCTTTTAAAACAACTTTAACGGCGTAAACAAGAGCTAAACGAGCATCTTGTTTACCGTCATCATTGACGATTTTAGTGTGGGCATAGTACTTATTAAAGGCTTGTGCCAATTGAATAGCATGACGAGCAATGACTGAAGGCTCATATTTTTCTGAAGCACGAATGACAGCACTTGGGAAAGCTTGTAATAATTTAATGACTTCCCAGCTTTCAGAATCATTTAAAGGATAGTCAGTTGCTGAATCAGGTGTCCAACTTGTTTTACGTAAGATAGAGGCACAACGCGCATGAGTGTATTGAGCATAGGGACCAGTTTCACCTTCAAAACGGACCACTTCTTCTAATGAGAAGTCAAAGTTGTTTAAGCGGTCATTTTTAAGGTCGTGGAAAATAACTGCGCCAACACCAACTTGATGAGCAACTTCTTCTTTATTTGGTAAGTCAGGGTTTTTAGCTTCAATTTGGGCTAAGGCTAAATCAGTAGCTTCTTTTAAGACTTCTTCGAGTAAAACAATTTTGCCTTTACGAGTTGAAAGTTTTTTCCCGTCTTTAGTAATCAAACCAAAAGGTACGTGGTGGATGTCTTCTGACCAGTCATAACCCATTTCAGTTAAAACAGCTTTTAGTTGTTTAAAGTGAGTGGACTGTTCATTACCAACCACGTATAAAGCTTGGGCGAAGTCGTAATTTTCTTTACGGTATAAAGCTGAAGCCAAATCACGAGTGATATATAAAGTTGCCCCATCAGATTTACGAATCAAGGCAGGGTTTAAGTTATATTTCTCTAAATCGACAATGTCAGCACCTTGGTTATTTTCAAGTAAGTGTTTTTCTTCTAAGAGATCAGTAACTCGATCCATTTTATCGTTATAGAAAGATTCACCATTGTAAGAATCAAAATCAACTTCTAAAATATCATAAATCCGTTGAAATTCTTTTAAAGATTCTTCCCGGAACCATTTCCACAAATGAGTAGCCTCTTCATCGCCATCTTCTAGCTTTTTAAACCAGTAGCGACCTTCATCATCCAGTTCTGGATTTTTTTCGGCTTCTTCATGGAAACCAACGTATAAGCGTAGAAGCTCTTTGATTGGTGCTTCTCGAACGGCATCTTCATTGCCCCATTTTTTATAGGCAACAATTAGCTTACCGAACTGTGTTCCCCAGTCACCAATGTAGTTAATCCGAATCGGTGCGTAGTCAATTTTAGCTAAAATTTTAGCTAATGAACTACCGATCACTGTCGAACGTAAGTGACCCATGGACATTGGTTTAGCAATGTTAGGTGAAGACATATCAATTGGAATGTTTCGTTGTTGGCCAATTTTGGCATCGCCGTAATTGGCTTGTTCAGTGATGATTTTAGCAAGAGTACGTTGACTAACTTTGCCTTTATCTAAAAAGAAGTTAATGTAAGGTCCAGCAACTTCAACTTTTTCAAAATTGTCAGCAGGGATTTGGGCAACAAGATCTGCTGCAATCGCTTGAGGGGCTTTTCGTAAAACTTTTGCTAGTGAAAAAACGGGAAAGGCCACATCGCCATGTTGAGCCGATTTCGGATTCTCTAATAAATTTAAAATCTCATCAGTGCTTAAATGTTCTGCTAGCACCTGATGAAGTGCAGTAGCAACTAAATTTCTTTCGCTCATAGTTATCCTCCAATTAATTATCTTTCAAAAAAAGAGCCTCTTTCCACGTAACTTCAGGAAGACGACTAAATTTTAGAAATCGTTATTTACAATTTCGCAACCTGTGCTGAAATACATTGACATTATATCAAAAAAAGCGTGTAATTACTATCTTTTGGCGGAATCCCTAGGTTAAAAGCTAAATAAAAAGCAAGGAACCTATTAAGCTCCTTGCTTTAAGTGAAGTCTTAGACTTCAGTATCATCAGTTTTAGTTGTTTCAAGAGCTTTATAGACACGATTATAACGTTCTTCATCTTCTTGATTGTCACGAATGACTTTTGCTAACGTAAATGATGATGAAATCAGACCAACTGACCCCATTAAATAATAGCCTTTAACCATCAATGGCTCTTTCAAATGATATAACCCTAACATCATTAGAAAAACAAATAATCCAAATGTACCCCAAGCTAAAAAGATAAAAGCGGGAGTGTTGCGATAGACTTTCTTTTTCATAATACACTCCTTAAATGATTGCAAAGTTTAATTTTAGCATGGAAGAAAGTCAATGTAAATAGTTAGGTAACAGAGAAAGGAAGTTATCCCTCAAGAAGTCCGAGAGGGAATTTTCAAAAATAAGGCTAATTTAAAGAAACTTTGATATAATATATATGATAAAAAAGGAGCGGTGACTGATGAAAAAAACAACTCGCCAAGGAATAATCAAACGCTTGATACAAGAAAATGACATTCTAACTCAAGAAGAGTTAATTAGATTACTACAAGCAGAAGGCGTGACAGCTACTCAAGCGACAGTTTCCCGGGACGTTCGTGAGCTAGGAATTGTTAAAGGCCATAGCCAAGAAGGTCGGATAAAATATGTCTTAGTGGACCCGCCAATTACTAGTACGAATGATCGTTTAGAAGAAGCGATTATTGATTCCGTGGAGCAAGTTAGTTGTGTCCAATTTATGGTAGTCATTCAAACGTACCTCGGATCAGCTAATATTGTGGCAGCAATTATCGACGATATGAAGCTACCAGAAGTAGCGGGAACATTAGCCGGAGCCAACACCCTAGCAATAATCACTCACAGTAATGAAGAAGCTCAAGGTTTACACGATTTGATTTCATCATATTTAACTAATAAATAAGGAGGAACAAAATGAGTAACTTACAAGAACTAATTAACGGTTCGGATTTAAGAGGACGAGCACTAAGAACGGAAGCGGGTGAGGCTAATTTAACACCAGTCGAAGTTCAACAACTCGCTATCGGTATCGTTAAGTGGTTACAGTTAGATTTATTAGGCCGTCGCGATTTGAAAATTGCTATTGGTCATGACAGCCGTTTAACAGCAGATAGTCTAAAAAACGCGATGATTGAAACTTTTGTTAATCAAGGGGTGACAGTGATTGATGTTGGGTTGGCGACGACACCAGCGATGTTTATGGCAACCCAGTTTGCTGAGTATCAGTGTGACTTAGGCATTATGTTGACAGCTAGTCATCTGCCTTACTACTTTAATGGCATTAAACTGTTTACTAAAAAAGGTGGGGCTGAGCATGAAGACGTTGAACGACTTGTTGAATTAGCTCTTGAGCAACAGTCTACAGACCAAATAATTCCATTAGGGACTGTGGAAAAACGGGATTTGATTCCTTTGTATGCCGCAGATTTAGTCACTAAAATTCGTCAAGGAATCGGCAGTGAGGCAGAAAAACCACTAGCTGGTTTTCATATTATTGTTGATGCCGGCAATGGGGCTGGTGGCTATTTTGCTAGTCAAGTCTTAGAAGTTTTAGGGGCAGATACAACAGGCAGTCAGTTTTTAGACCCAGATGGCAATTTCCCAAATCATATTCCCAATCCAGACAACCCAGCAGCTATGGCAAGTATTCAGCAAGCTGTTTTGCAACATCAGGCTGACTTAGGGGTCATTTTTGATACCGATGTGGATCGTTCAGCAATTGTTGATCAGGCGGGGAACGGGATTAATCGTAATAGCTTGATTGCAGTCTTAGCGAAGATTGTCCTTGAGGAGCATCCTGGTTCAACGATTGTCACGAACTCACCGACATCGACCCATTTAAAACATTTTATTGAAAGTTTAGGTGGCAAACAGTACCGTTATATTAGTGGTTATCGGAATGTCATCAATCAAGGAATCAAGCTAAATCAAGAGGGGACCCAAGTGGAATTAGCCATTGAGACTAGTGGGCATGCCGCTTTCAAAGAAAATTATTTCTTAGATGATGGGGCTTATGTGATTGCTAAAATCTTGATGCTGTTACCTAAATTACAAAAACAGCAGAAAACAATTACTGATTTAATGGCAGACTTAGCCCAACCAGCCGAGGCCCAAGAAGTCCGTTTTAAAATTACTACGGCTAATTATCAAGAAACTGGCCGGCAAGTCATTCACGAGTTAGAAAAATTTGTCCAAGAGACTCCTGGTTTTGAGATTGACCCTGAAAATCAAGAAGGGTTACGAGTCACCGTTAGTAAGGATTATGGTAGTGGCTGGTTCTTATTACGGATGAGCTTACATGAGCCTTTGCTAGTTTTACAAGTTGAAAATGATGTTCTAACAAAAAATCACGCTGTCTTTAAAAAATTAGCGACTTTTTTCCAGCATTACGAGACTTTAAATCAAACAGCCTTAGCTGAAATCATTAGTTAATCAATAAAAAAAGACTAGCTCCAAGTCTGTCATTAGACAGATTGGACTAGTCTTTTTGAGTTTACCATAAGCTTGGTAAAGCCTCACCTTTAACTAATTCTTTTGTAAAAGGATGTCTTAATTCTAAAGAGGCAGCATGTAGCATCAAACGTTCTGCCGGGGCTGAATCAGGATTATACAAAGGATCACCTAATAAAGGATAACCCATATAGTCTAAATGGACCCGGATTTGGTGAGTCCGACCAGTATCTAAAGTGCAAATGACTTGGCTGTGATTGTCTTGGAAACCAACGACTTCCACATGAGTAATCGCATTTTGACCGTTAAAGTCACTAGCGATCCGCTTGCGTTTATCGTGACGGTCACGAGCAATTGGTTTTTCAACTGTAAAGCTTTTTTGGCCAATCTTCCCTTGAGCCACGCCGTGATAGACTCGTTTGATTTCTTTGGCTTCCATCATTCGGCCGATAATCGGTAAAACAAAGGGATTTTTAGCAAAGAGAATTGCGCCACTAGTTTCCATGTCTAACCGGTGAACAACGTATGGGCTTTGGTCTTTACTAGCTAAATAAGCGGCCACATGATTTTGTAAGGTGTTGCCTTCTAAGGGCTGGTTAGGATGAGTTTTCATGCCAACAGGTTTATTAACAATAATCAAATGTTCATCTTCAAAGAGTACATTGACTAACTCTTGATTACCTAGTAATAATTGGACCTCAGGGTAATCGGCTGCTTCGAAAGTTAACGTGATTTTATCACCAGCGTTAACTTCGTGGTGGAACATCGTTGGCTCATCGTTAACTTCGACATTTTTACGAGTTCTTAATAAATGACGAACTTTGCGGGGAACTAACCATTCTTCTTCTAAAAGGGTTTTGACATCAGTTGTTTCAAAAGTGTCGGGTAAATACAGTGTATGTTTCATTATTTTCCTCTTTATCTTCATAGATTCGTTGAAATTTACTTAATTCTTATGAATTGTACCACATTTTATTTAAAACTTCATGATATGATGGTTGCCAGTCTGAGTTTGAATTAGGTCTTGAGACTTATAACAGCTTGACGAATCTGTGTTAAAATATAAGCATGAGATCAGCGAAAAGCTAAAAGAGCTCACATAAAAGAGGGGATATTATGGATTTTAAAAAAATAATAGCAAGTTTAGGTGACTATTTAAAGCAGTTTTGGGCATGGTTGAAGCCTTATTTGTCCCAGTTTCACCAATGGCGGAAGCGCATTTGGAAAAAATATCATATTAATAAAATAATTATTTTAGTCGGCTTAGTCACAGTTTTAGTGACTAGTATTTATTTGTTTTCCTTAGCTAAAAGTGCCAATGTGGAAACTTTAAAAGCGGGCTTGTCACAAGTGACGACGATTTATGATGAGAATGATGAAGAGGCCGGGGTATTATATAGTCAAAAAGGGACTTTCATCGAATTAAATCAAATGTCGCCCCATTTAGTAGATGCTTTGTTGTCAACTGAAGATAAACGATTTTATGATCATGGGGGATTCGACTTACGAGGAATTGGTCGTGCAGCAGTTGGAATTGTCACTAAAGGCCGAATCACTGGTGGCGGAAGTACCTTAACTCAACAATTAGCGAAAAATGCCTATTTGTCCTTAGATCAAACGATGAATCGGAAAGCCAAAGAGTTATTTTTAGCGTTAGAAATTGAAAAAGTCTACTCGAAAGATGAAATTTTAGAGATGTACTTAAACAATGCCTACTTTGCTAATGGGGTCTGGGGAGTTGAAGATGCCTCTCACCGTTACTTTGCTAAAAATGCTGCAGACTTAACGATTGATGAAGCAGCTGTCTTAATTGGGATGTTAAAAGGGCCTGGTTACTATAACCCAATTGACAATTACGATCGCGCCATTAATCGCCGGGACACAGTCTTAGAATTAATGGTTAACAACAATAAGCTAGACCGGAGTTCAGCTGATGCAATGATGGCAGACACGCTCTATTTAGCTGATAATTTCCAAGATAAAAACAGTAATAACAGTTATCCTTCTTATTTCGATGCGGTTATTAATGAAGCGGAAAGTCGTCATGATATTAAAGATGAAGACTTATTGAATAAAGGCTACAAAGTCTACACCACATTGAATCAGCAATACCAACAAGACATGGATACAACGTTTAACAATGCCAGTCTTTTCCCAGCCAATGCTCCTGATGGTGAAATGGTCCAAGGGGCATCGATCGCCATTAATCCTAAAACTGGTGGGGTCCAGGCTGTAGTCGGTGGACGAGGGGAGCATCAATTCCGGGGCTTAAACCGGGCGACCCAATCTAACTTGTCACCAGGTTCAACGATGAAACCCTTAGCTGTCTATACGCCGGCTTTAGAAGCGGGCTATAAAACAGATTCAATCTTAAAAGATGAAAAATTATCTTTTTACGACGTTGAAAACATTGATAAGTATTACCGTGGGGACGTGCCGATGTATGAAGCGGTCTCTCAAAGTTTAAATGCTTCAGCGGTCTGGCTCTTTAATGAAATCGGCATGGATCAAGGGGCTAAAAAAGTTGAAAAATTTGGAATTAAATTAGATAAAGAAGATCATTACCCTGGTTTAGTTTTAGGTGGGATGACAAAAGGAACCACGCCGATGCGGATGGCTAGTGCTTACTCAGTCTTTGCCAATCAAGGCCGTAAGAAAGACCCTCATTTTATTCGAAAGATTGTCGATGCGACAGGAGTTGTAGTCGTTGACAATGAAGAGGCTAAATCTGTTCAAGTGACGACACCCCAAGTGGCTGAAGATATGACTAGTATGCTTCAAGGAGTCTTTAGCTCTGGGACAGGTGTCAATGCTCAGCCTTATGGCTACCCGATTGCAGGAAAAACGGGGACGACTGAAAGTAGTATTGATGGCTCTAAAACGAAAGATCAGTGGATTATCGGTTATACCCCAGATGTAGTAGTAGCGACTTGGATTGGTTTTGATATTTCCAAAGAGTCCCATTTTGTGGAAAATCAAAGTGTCGCACCCGTTTTCAAAGATCAAACCCAACGAATTTTATCCCACTCACCAGGGACACCTTTTAACGTTGTCGACGCCAGTCTTGAAAATCAAGAGAAACCTCTTATCGATCAAGAAACAAAAGGTAACTTAGCTGAATTTGGTGAAAAAGTCAAAGAAGGTGCAGAATACTGGGGTGGTAAAGCAGTTGAAGGGGCTGGTAAAGTTAAAAATAAAATCAGCGATTTATGGAATTCTTTTCAGTAAGTCAGTCAAAAAGTAGTCTTTGCTGATTTTGCGGCAGTTAGGTGCTAGTTAATTGATTATGGCTTCTTAGCTCGGGAAGCAGATGGGCAGAAATACTGGCAAGTCTAAAGTTTCTTTAATAATGACGAGTAATGATGGGCAAAAAGTTGTAATAGTGATACAATTGAATACATAAAATAAAGAGAGTAGGATGTTATTTATGTCAGTTAATATTTATGATAGTGCTAACCAAATCGAAAAAGAAATTCGTCAATTACCAGAATTTTTAACATTACAAGAAGCTTTTGCAGCAGTCAAAGCCGATACACCTTCTTTTGAATTATTTAAAGAATTCCAAGGATTACAAATGGAATTACAACAAAAACAAATGCAAGGGGAAGAGTTTTCTGATGAAGATGCTCAAAAAGCCCAAGAATTAGCAGCTAAAGTTCAAGAGTCAGAGTTAATTAATGACTTAATGACAAAAGAACAAGGCTTTAGCGTGATTGTTAACGATTTAAACAGGATTATTATGAAACCAATCCAAGAATTATACGCTGATCAATAAATCGGTAAAAGCTGAGAGAAATCTCAGCTTTTTTTTGTTATCTAGAAGGTGTTAAGGTCTAATAAAAGCCAGTGTTCCCCTAGCATTTCCCTTGAAAAATCAGTATGATAGAAGAGTATGAGGGGTGAAGAAAATGAAATTTATCCATGGAGCAGATTTACATTTAGATCGTGCCTTTGAAGGCTTACGTGATTTACCGACAGAGCTAAGTAGTAAGCTCCGTCAAAAAAATCAAGAGATGTTGCAAGAAATTGTGGAACTGGCAATTATTGAAAAAGTTGACTTTGTTCTTTTAGTAGGCGACACGTTTCATCAAGCAGCGGTGGCGATTAGTACCCAAAAAATAGTCATGGAAGCTTTTAAAAAGTTAGCTAAAAATGGTATTTCTGTCGTGATGACTTTCGGCAATCACGATTATTATAATTCAGAGACTTATTGGTTTGAATTTCCAGAAAATGTGTTTCTCTTTAAAAGTGAGGCCGTGGAAACTATCCAGTTAGTGACTAAAAACCAAGAGCAAGTCGCAATCTCAGCTTTTTCGTATGAACATCGTTGGCTAGAATCTTCTAAATTAGGGGAGTATCCACAAAAAAATCAACAAGCTGATTATCACATCGGTCTCTATCATGGGACTTTAGGCAGTGAAAACGTAACGCAAAATTATGCACCTTTTAGTCTAAGTGAGATGACTAATAAGGGCTATGATTATTGGGCTTTGGGCCATATTCATCAGCCTCAAGTATTAAAAAATAATCCACCAATTATTTATAGTGGTAGTCCTGTGGGCCATAGTAAAAAAGAGACGAATAGTCAAGGGGTAGTTTTAGTTGAAAACCAAGGGAATCAGTTAACGTATCAATGGTTAAACTTAGGGGCCTTGGAGTGGCAAGACGTGACCTTAGCTTGCCAGGAATTGACTTCCAGGAAAGAGTTGCTTCTGAAGATTGAAGAGCTGTTGTTAGCTTTCGGAGAAAGGGCTGAGTCTGAATTAAGTCTAGTTGCCCTAGAACTAAAGACAGTCCCAGCCAGCTTAAACAGCCAAATTAGTAGCGAATTGGCTAACGGTGGCTTATTAAACTATTTGCAAGAAAGAGTCTTTGAAGAAAGCCTAGGTAAACTCTGGCTACGCAGTTTGACAGTCTTAACTTCCCCTGAAAAAGCCTTGTTACCTTTAGGGGTAACGACAGAGATGTTAAGTGAGATTAGTCAAAAAATTAGTCGAGAAAGATTTGTCAAAGTGACAGAAGAATTGACGAGACAAGGGGCGATCGCCTATTTATTACCAAAGGACGATCTGGCATTTCAGGAAGAGCGAATAAATAGCAGTTTAACCCATGTCTTAAGTGAATTATCCCAAACTGGGGGTGAGGAATCATGAAATTAGTTCGTTTAACAATGACTAACTTTGGTAAGTGGCAAGATAAACACATCGATTTTCAAAAAGATTTAACGTTAGTCTATGGCAATAATGAAGCAGGGAAAACCACGCTTCACCATTTTATTCAAACGATGTTGTTTGGTTTTCCGAAAAGACGTAAAAGTTTTCGCGATTATGAGCCTCGTCAAGGCGGCTTATTTGGTGGCAGTCTAACTATTGAAGTAGCTAATTATGGTGAAATCAGGATTGAACGCTATAAAAGTATTAACCGCGGCAAAGCCCAAGTGACCTTAGCTGATGGACAAGAAATCACTGAAGAAGAGCTGATGGTACTATTAAGTCCTTTGACCGCTGAATTGTTTTCAGAAGTTTTTAGTCTGCAACAAGAGCAATTACGGGAACTGAAATATTTAACTGAAGAAAAATTACAAGAATTATTACTAGCAGTCGGCATGACTGGCAGTAAGAAAATCGTGACAGTCAAGTCGACTTTAAATAAACAAGAACAAGCATTATATAAGCCCACGGGCCGTTTGCCACTAATCAATCTTAAGTTAAAAGAATATGAAACGATCCGTTCTCAAGTTATAAAAAAAACACAGATGGAAAGACAATATCAGCAACAACGGCAAGACTTGGCCACGAAAGAACAAGTCTTGCAAGACTCCCAAGCGAAGTTAAGTGAACTTAAAAGTGAAGAGCAATTAATCGCACAACAAATTACAGCCTTTCCTTTGTGGCAAGAGCGCCAACACTTACAAAAGCAACTAGGGAAGGACGGCTTTTCCGACATAGATGAAGTTAGCAAACTTTATCAAGATTATCAATTCGTCAAAAAAGAAGAAGAAAATTATTTAGTCAAACAGAAAAATGAGTTAGAACGCAGTCAAGCAACACCGGCTTACTTATTTTATTTGGAAAATCAAGTAGGGATTGAAAAACTAACAAGTCAACAAAACAGAATGGAACAAAACAGGCAACAAATCAAGTGGCTTGAAACTCGTGTCAGTCAGCGGGAAAATGAGACAGAGCAGTTACTAGCTGAGTTACCAGAATTAGCGATTCAAGGAAGGTACTTTCCTGAGCTCTTAGAGCAAGAACAATTAAAAGTCTTAGCCCAACAAGAAGACAGTTGTCACTTTAACTTACAACAGCAAGAAAGGCACTTTGATCAAGTTTTAAGTGAAATCGAAGAGGAAGCTGGGCGTTCTAAAAAAGTGACTGAAAAAAATTCTCAACAGCGACTAGGCCAACTCTTCGGCATAGGTGCGGCTGTCTTCCTGCTGATTGGCCTTAGCTGCCTTTTCTTAAAGCTGTTTTTAATTGGCGGTTTGAGTGTCTTAGCTAGTTTCGTTTTACTTTTGCTTAAGGGCAAAGGCAAGGCTCAGCTTAGCCCAGAAAAAGCCACAAGCTTAAATGAAAAGGAAGGACTCTTAGAAAACATTGCTGAAGAAATCGAAAAAATTCAAAGGGAATTAAAAAGTCTTCAAGAGCAAAAACAAAGGCTAGCTGAAACTTATCAGTTCAAGCTGGAGCAATCAGTCTCTCAATGGCTATTAGAGCTGCCACAAAGGGGCCAATTAGTTAGAGTTGTTGAAGAGTTAGCCAGTTTAAAAGGCGAGCTGACTGAGGGACAGAGAGAGCTTAATAGCTATCGCCAAGAGTTTTCATTTATGAAAGAATGGCTACCAATTGCGACTAGTTCTGATGAAGAACTACTGACAGCATTAACAAACTTTGTAGCTGAAATGAGCCAACGGAGCTTAGCTCTTAATCAGGCTGGCCAAAGCCTAACGACGTGGCAAGAACCACTAGCAGAACTAGCTAAGCGGCGAGAAACCTTGACAGTACGCTTGTATAGTTTCTTGCCAGCAGGTGTCACTCACTCAATGGACAACGTTCAGCGTTTATTGTTTGAAAATCAACAGAGAAGTCACCAAGCAGCGGAACTAGCTAAACTAAGTCTGCAAGTGGACCAGCTTTTTAATGACCAGCAAGACTATCAATTAGCAACTTTAGTCACAATAAAAGGGAAACTAAAGGAAGAGATTCCCGATTTAATCCGCAAACAGCAAGAGCAGAGTAGGGCTATTGAAAAGTTGCGCTTTCTAATCCAACAACAAGAAAGTGACGGGACTTTAAGGGAACTGTATCAAACAGAGGCCAATCTAGAGACAGAGTTGCGAGAACTAATCAATCAATGGTATGACAATCGTTTAGGAGATGAAATACTTCAAGCTACCTTGGATCAACTGGCCAAGAGTCAGTTACCAGACTTATTAAGGACAACTACGGCTTTTTTCAAACTATTGACAGCCGAGCGCTTTGTGGAAGTTAGCTACGAAGGGGATGAACTTCTGCTGAAAGATCAACAAGGCCTTGATTATGAGGTCAAGGAGTTGTCAACTGGTAGTCGTGATCAACTATATATGGCAATTAGACTAGGATTTATTCAACTTCATAGCCAAGAATCCCTTTCTCCTGTTATAATAGATGATGGCTGGTTACATTATGATTCCCAGCGTAAGCAACAATTATTCCGCTTACTGAAACAATTAAGTTGTGACAATCAAATCATTTGTTTGTCCTCAGATAGTGAATTATTAGCTTTTATGGAAGATGAAAATGAAGGTATTATTGTGTTGTAGAAAGGAGTCTGTATGAAAAAATTAAGAGAATTAGCAGTTGATGAAAGTTTTGAGATTTTTGTTTTAATCAAACAAGCAGATGTGAGACTGGCAAAAAATGGTAAGAAATTTATTGCGTTTACGTTTCAAGACACATCTGGATCGATTGACGGAAAATTTTGGGACGCTTCTGAAGATGAAATTAGTAAATTTACCGGTGGGCAAGTCGTTGCCTTAGGAGGTAAACGGGAAGTGTATCAAAGTAACCCCCAAATTAAAATTTTAAATCTGCGTTTAGCAACAGCTGAGGAGCCAAACCAAGCAAGTCTTTATATGGAAAAAGCGCCTATTCAAAAAGAAGAAATGGTTGAAGAAATTAACCAAACGATTTTTGAAATTACGAATGCGACTTGGAATCGAATTGTGCGACACTTAATGACTCAGTATCAAAGTGAGTTCTTTGAGTTTCCCGCAGCCAAGCGTAATCACCATGCCTTTGCCGGCGGCTTAGCTTATCATACCGTCTCAATGTTACGATTAGCAAAATCAATTTGTAAAGAATATCCGGAGTTGAATCCTTCCCTTTTATACGCAGGTGTGATTCTCCATGATTTAGGTAAAATTATTGAGCTGTCAGGGCCAGTTTCAACGGAATATACTTTAGCGGGTAACTTAATTGGTCATTTAGTGATTGTTGATGAAGAAATTACGAAAGCATGTCAAACGTTAAAAATTGACGATCGAACAGAAGATGTGGTCATTTTGAAACACATGATTTTAGCTCATCACGGTCTATTAGAATATGGTTCGCCAGTTCGACCTCGGGTCATGGAAGCTGAAATTCTCCATCAAATTGATAATTTAGATGCCTCAATTCAAATGATGATTGGTTCATTGAAACAAATTGAACCAGGTGAATACACAGAACGGATTTTTGGCATGGATAACCGAAGTTTTTATCTACCAAACGTCAAATAACGTCAAAAAAACTGCTTTGGACTTAGTCCAAGGCAGTTTTTTTTGCTAGATAACGTATTCAGCGCCAATAAAAGCCACGCCAACTTCAGTATCAAAAGGTAATTCTAAAATCCCTTTCGCTTTTGGAGCATTAGGAACAGCTAGTTCACTTGCTGAGCAGATCATCCCTAAACTTTCTACTCCTCGTAACTCACCAGGCCAGATCATCATACCGTCAGGCATCATGGCACCAGGTTTAGCGACAACAACTTTTAAACCGGCTTTAATGTTACTTGCTCCACAAACGATTTGTAAGATTTCACCATCGGCGACTTCTGTTTGGGTAATTGATAAGTGGTCTGAATCAGGATGGGCTTTACAAGCTTTTACAAAACCAGTGACGATTTTAGCTTCTCCGTCAGACATAATTTCTTCTGAAAAACCAGCGACTTTTAAGGCGATATTAACGGCAATTAATTGTTGTAATGTAAGTTGGATTTGACCATGACCAGTTAAATCAGGTAATAGTTCCGACGCTTTGAAAAAGTTCCAACCAACTGTTTCGCCAGTTTCTTTAACAAAAATCCGCGTAATGGATTCCTTACTTTCACTGCTTACTTTTTGCCCTTGAGGGTTGCCAGCAACGACCATTAAGACGTCGCCGACAGCTGCTTTATTGTAACTAAAAATCATGTTGAGCTCCTTTAAAATATAATGTTATTTACTATCTGTTGGTCGAACAACGAGAACATCGCAAGGGGCGTGACGAATCACATAGTCACTAACACTACCCATAACGAATTTTTCAACGGCACTTAAGCCAGATTGACCAACCATAATTAAATCAATGTTGTATTTAGCTGGTAATTCTTCAGCCATTAAGACTTTCGGAGAACCAAAGGCTAAAATGGTTTCAACAGTATCGCAACCTTTTGTTTTAGCATAAGTTTGATACTCTTCAAGCATTTCTTTGGACCGGTCTGTTTCTTGCTGTATTAAATCAGCATTAGTTAAGGAATACCCCATGTTACCATATAAACGATTTTCAATAATATGGGCTACGACAATCTTTGCATTGTTACGTTTAGCAACAGCTAAGGCTTTGTCGAAAGCTTCACGGGCTTGGGGACTTCCGTCGATTCCAACTAATATTCCTTGATATTCTTGAGTTTCTAACATGTTCGTCACCCTCCTAAATTTAAGTACGTGTTGTTAACTAAGTGAGACTTTTAATAAAGTCACTAACCTCAGCTTTGGTTTTACGGTTTTTATTAACTAAACGGCCTTTTTCTTTGCCATTTTCAGTTACGATAAAACTAGGAATACCAAAAATCGCCCATTGACTGGCTAAGTCTGGAAATTCATCACGGTCAACTTGGACAAAGGTATATTCTGGAAACTCCGCTTCAAGCTCTGGCATGACTGGTTTAATATAAACGCAATCGCCACACCAATCAGCAGTAAAGAAAAAGACGTGTTTGCCTGTTTCAACATAACTAGCTAATTCTTCTAAACTTTTAGGGATAATCATTCGTTGACCTACTTTCCGTAAATGATTTCGTTAATTTTGTCAGCATCTAAAGCTTGCAAAGTTGTAATTAACATTGCTTTAGCTGCTTCGTAATCACTCATATTGAACATTGTTTGATGAGTGTGGATATAACGTCCTGGAACGCCAATAACCGCACTAGGAATCCCATTATTCATCAAGTGAGCAGCTCCAGCATCAGTGCCGCCTTTAGAAACAAAGTATTGGTGATTAATGTTATTACTTTCAGCAATCTCTAATAAGAATTCACGCATACGACGTAAAGTAATCATGCCGGGATCAAAAATTCGAACTAAGAAGCCTTCGCCTAAATGACCAAAAGTATCTTTTTTACCATCGATGTCATTAGCCGGTGAACAGTCAACAGCTAAAAATAAATCAGGTTTAAATTTGTGGGTCGAAGGACGAGCCCCACGTAAACCAACTTCTTCTTGGACGTTGGCTCCCGCAATTAAGGTAAATGGTAAGTCCACATCTTTTAAGGCTTCTAAGGCTTCAATGACTAAAGTACAACCGTAACGGTTATCCCAAGCTTTACTAATAATGTTTTTTCCATTAGCCGTTTTAATCGTTTCTACGTCAGGAACGATGCTATCACCAGGACGGACACCGAAACTTTCAGCTTCTTCTTTTGAATCAAAACCGGCATCAAATAAAATATCGGTTACTTCAACTTTGCTTTGACCATCAGAACCTCTTAATAAATGGGGTGGTACTGATGATGAAATAACTGGATAGTCACCTTTACGAGTTTTTAAAGTAAAACGCTGAGCAGAAACCACATAAGGGTTCCAGCCACCTAAAGGTACAACACGGAAAGTTCCGTTTTCTTGGATTTGTGAAAGCATGAAGCCAACTTCATCCATGTGAGCAGCTACCATAATTCTTGGGGCATTCTCAACTTTACTTTTACGAATACCGAAGACGCCACCGAGACCATCGAATTCGATCTTATCGACGTAAGGTGCGATTTCCTTTTTCATCACTTCTCGGACATCATCTTCAAAACCACTAGTTCCTTGAATTTCTGTCATCTTTTTAATTAATTGAAATGTTTTTTCTTCCATACGAATCTCTGCAATACGCAGAGCCCCACCTCACTTTCACTTGTTATCTATATTATAGCGCAATTAGCATTTTTTTTCAGGGTTTTGTAGCGATATCAAGGAATCACTATGCTACAATTAAAAGAAAATAGCAAGTAGGAGTGAGGGAAAGTGGAGATTTATCAAGAAATACGTGAATATGTGGCATTTAACTTACAAGAATCTAAAGATAAAGAGTTAATATTAACTTACATGCAGCTATTCAATAATTTATTAACCCGTGAGAATCAAGTAGTTCATTTTACTAGCTCAGCTTTTATCGTCAATCAAACGGGTACTAAGACATTATTCATTTATCATAAACTTTATGATACTTGGTCCTGGACAGGTGGGCATGTTGATGGAGAAACTGACTTCCTAGCTGTCGCACAGCGAGAAGCCCGAGAAGAGACGGGGCTAGAAATTTTAAAGCCACTTTCAAATAGGATTGCTAGTTTAGATATCTTACCGGTCTTCGGCCATCTAAAACATGGCCAATGGATTCCAAGTCACTTACATTTGTCAGTAGCATATCTTTTTGAAGGTGACGATAGAGCAGAACTAGTAATAAATAAGCAGGAAACAAAAGGCGTTAAGTGGTTAAAGTTCAGTGACATCGACACAATGAGTCAAGAACCGGCGCTAATCAGTATTTATCAAAAACTGATCACAAAAGTGCTAAAATTGAAGGATAATTAATTTTTTAGGCAGATTAGATGCTGTCTATGATACAATCTAACTAATAAGTGAAGGTAAGGAGTGAGGATAGACATGAAAAAAGCACAACGACAACTATTAGAGGCTACCTTAGTACTGGGCATAGGGACTGGGATTGTCTTGGGGGGACTAGCAACTAATTGGGTTATAAAAAGGCAAACAGTTAGTCCAGACAAAGTATTAGCTAAAGTTAAAAAAGCTTTTCTAGCTGAAGGTCCAATTGAAGGGGCATGGATTGAGTTTACGAAGACACCCTTACAAAAATTCGCAATCAAATCGCAAACTTATACCGGTGGGATCACCCGAATTGAAGATGGGGAATATATTCAATATGAATTTGTAGCGGATAGTCAGACTGGCACAATCTTGGATATTTATCGTTTAACGAAAACTAGCTAGTATGGCCAACTTTTCTTAAGATATTAATAACCAAAGCAAAATTTAGAACTAATTATTAACAGTCTGATTGAAATGAGCTGTTAGTAAAATCAAGACAACAACATCCTAAAGAAAGCAGAAGTACGGGCTTAAGTAGCCTGGCTGCTTTCTTTAGGATGTTTCTTTGATGAGTGGTTTTTAACTTTATTTTAGCTTTTTTTGGTTTTTAGTAGATCTTAAGTTTAAAGTTATGTCTTAGACGTCTCAGTTCGTTACTAGTACGTAAGCCTTGGTTCTAAATCTCTTGGTTTGAATTTAAAAGAACCGCGTATTTTTGTAAAAGGGGAGTAAATAATTCACTTTCTGCTTGTTGGCGGGCCTCTTTGGCCTTTAATAGAGAGCAATAGGCGCCAAGTGTGTAGCGTTTATTTTGAAAAGTAATGTAAGCATGCCATTTGCCTCGATTACTATAGACGCCTTTAACACCGCTCGTATTATTTTTATATAATTTTGTATTGAGGTTGTCTAAGCAAGTATTTTCAACGAGTGTCTCTCGTAAACTATCTTTTTTTAGACACCCACAACTTTTAGTATGATTGTTAACTATATTAGTATAAGCTACGATTGTTAAATTACCACAATCACATTGGCAGAGCCATTTATCTTTTGAAGAACGTTTTTTATTATTACTAATAGGGAAAATGACTGTTAAAAAATTATAGTGATGGCCTGGAATTGAAAGTTTTTCTTGATTCACACAGCCACAATTGTCCTTAATGCCGCGACTAAGATTTCTCTGAGAAGTTTTCAAATGAGTGCCACAATCGCAACGGCAATTCCAAACAACTGCACCGCTTGTCCGTTCATCAGTCGGGCTTAAAGCAACAATCTTTCCAAAACGTTGATTCGTAATATCCTTGTATTTCCGCTGGTTTTTTAGGGCTAGACAGCCACAACTCTTTGTTCGACCTGCTAGAACATTATTTAAATAAGGCGTGCTGGTTTGGCCACAATCACAAATACATTGGGCAACTAATACGCCATTCTTATTTTTTGATGTTTTTTGGATAGTTAGTAATCCATATTTTCTTGGAAGAGCAATTTGATCTAACATTAATAAAATTCCTTTCTTTGGTTGTTGTTAATTAAAAGCGATTTTTTTGAGGCTCTTACTACTTACATCGGTTCAAGTGGATTTAAGTTAAGGGGGAGATGAACGATAATTATAGAATGTTACTTTAAATTGACTAATAATGTTACTTTAAATTGACTAATATTGAAGAGAAGACAAGTATCGAAAAGAGTTGGCTGTAATTGAAAAAAGAACCGACAGGACGAATTGTCTTTTAGGAATCAGTTTTATCATGTTAGAATATGCTATTTTAGTTAAGTGGGGGAAGTAAATATAGTAAGATAAAGGCATTGCATTTTTTGAGGACAGAATAATATGAAGGAGCGAGGCTAAGGACTCTTAGAGAAAGAAGCAACTGCAAAAGTCATGCGTTACTTCAAAAAGTCAAAAAGCCAAAAATCCCTTTTGAAGAAAAGGGATTAATTGGCTAAAGACAGCAAGGGATCTAAAAAAACGTCGTAACAAGTAGCGTTTTCGTGCAAAAGGTTGTTATTATGAACAAAAAGCGATTAAATGTATTATAATCACGATAAAGAATCAACTTTACGTTGATTAGAGGTGTTTTTACCAAATGAGTGAAAAGTTAGTTGTTTCTTGATAAATCGGGTGATTAACAGTGACTGTCAGTTCATAAGTTTCATGGTCAATCCCTTTTTTAAACTCTAAATTGATAGTTAAAGCAGCAGTCGAACCGTCAGCATAACCTAAGATCAGATAATCTTTGCCATCAATCTCTAAAACTAGTTGATACTCACCTTGTTCAGGTAACTCATTGAGAGTTTCTTGACCAGTTTGAATAAAAGGATTAGCGTATAGTAAGTCTTTGCTATTACTAGTCACACGATAGAGTTTAAGCTCTTTTTGCTGTGGGTGATCAATAGTGATTGAGAGGGTGTTTTGATTTTGGCGAGACAAGAAGAAAAAGAGCCCAATACTTAGTACTAAACTTAAAATGAGCGGAATTTAAATTTTTTTCTTAGTCATAAAGACACTCCTTATTAATGAAATAAACAGCCTAAACTAAGGTAGCTACCAGGAAGTTTAGACTGTTTTTTAGTTATTTTTTACCGGTAAAGTAAGCTTCCACCCGATAAATCGGTTGGCCTTTAGCCGAAAATTTTTGTTCGTATTCAGTCATGATATTGCCTTCAAACTTACTGTTGTGTAAATCTAACCAGACTTGTTTAAGAATCATGCCATATTGTGAAAAACTGGCTAAAGAATATTCGAATAAACCTAGGTTGTCAGTTTTGAAATGAACTTCACCGTTAAAGGGTAAGATTTTTTCATAACTAGCTAAGAATGTTTTGAATGTTAAGCGACGTTTGTCGTGTTTTGTTTTCGGCCAAGGATCAGAGAAGTTTAAGTAGACGCGATCGATTTCCAAGTCTTCAAAGTAATCTGTAACTGAACCGCCATCAACATGGAGTAATTGTAAGTTAGGCAGACTCTCTTCAATTAGTTTGTCTAAAGCGACGACTAAAACATTCATTTGAATTTCAATCCCAATGTAATTTATTTCCGGATGGGCTTTAGCCATTTCATAAATGAATTGACCTTTACCAGTGCCAACTTCAATATGAATCGGGTGGTTATTACCAAAGCGCTCTTGCCAACGACCACGCCAAATAGCTGGTTCTGAGACGACAAATTGAGGGTGCTCGGCAATTCTGTCTTTTGCCCAAGGTTTATTTCTAACACGCATAGTTAATTCTCCTTTTTCTTTTCGCTTACTAGTATTATTTGCCTTTATTTAAAAGCTCTCTGACATTATATCAGAGAGCTTCTCTTTTAATAAGCATAAATTTTCTTTAAGAGTAAAATTTCTAGATTCATTTGTTTAAAATTTTGTTGGATGTAGCATTGTTTAATGCGCTGTAAAAAATCCATGCCACTGTACCAATAAATTCGCTCTAAGCTTTCTTCCGAATGATCCCAACCGTAAGAGTCTAACCAATGAGGCCAATCTTTGTAAGGGACATAGCGCCCTAAGACCGTTCCTAAATCTGTGGCTGGATCAGCTAACATCGTTGAGTCCCAATCAACTAGATACAACCGGTCATTATCAGATAGGAGCCAGTTGTGGTAAATCGGGTCCCCATGACAAGCTTGGGGTTCAACTGCATTGGGGATATGGTCTTCCAAGAAGCGAAAAACCCGCAATAAGTATTGGTTTTTATTTAATTCACTAGGTAAGTCATTGGCATAAGCACTTAAAAAATCAAAGGCTTGTTTTTCTTTGCCACCTAGGCGATAAAGCATTTTTTTCAAAGAATCGGATTGGTGGAGGTGTTGTAAGATTCTAATCACATCTAAGCGATTACCAACTTCCTCAGGCTTTAATAAATAACCATCTAACCATTCTTGGGCGGTTAAGACATCACCATTCCCTGTTCGTTTCGTCCAAACTAATTTTGGGGCAATGCCTTCACGAGATAAGGCCGCTAAAAAAGGCGAAGAATTTCGCTTAATAAAGACTTTATCATTAGCATTAACACCCATGTATGCTCGACCAGTATCTCCTTTAATTGGTTGGAGAGACCAGTTTTTATCAAATTGAAAATCCGCAGTCATATTGTCTCCACCTAACTTTAAGTTAAAGATACTATTAATTATCATTGTAAAACCCTTGAACCACTTCGTCAAGATAGATCTATTAATTAATGAACTTTAAAGAGAGAAACTCTCATTTAAGTGAGTTTTTCTTTATTTAGACAGCTTTTTCAAGCGGCTTGGAATGTAGAAGTATGTGAAAAGAGCAATTTCTAAACCAAGGCTGCCAATCACAATTAGGCTCTCTTGGAGTTTTGGCAAGACAATTAAGGCTGTTAGACTTAATAAAAGAGCGGTTACTGCAAGCAGTTTAGCAATCAAGGCCTGAACGGCGCTAGCTTTTTGAACTTTAGGAACTGGATAAAGCTGAGTCATAACCATGTAGTCAAATTGACTATAGAGAGGAATCAGTTGGAACCCAATTAAGTAAATCACTAATAAGCTGATCAGTAAGACGAGATAGAAATCGGTTAAAAAGACGGCAACGACGACGCCAATCAAAGTTAAGCGTAAGTATAAGCCACTAAATTCCGCCCCCCGTAAAAAACTGCGAGTATAAAGGTAAGGGTAAGTGCCTTTTTGGTCGCTAGGCAGTCGTTTTAATAAACCGTCAGCGTATTTCCGACGTTTAACTTTACCAGCAATGCCAGGGACGTCTGTAAACAAGTTAATAAATTGAAAAATCTTTTTTAAGCGCTGTTGTTCAAGACTAATCATCCCTTCCCAATCAAGGTTTTTTTCTTGAAAGAGTTTAGTCGTAGCTAAGCGACTTAGGGCATAAACAACCACACTAAGAATTAAACCAAACCAAGGTGCTAAGTAAAGGAGGGCCAATAGACTTAAGAGACTACCAACTAACCAAATAAGCGTTAATTGTTGGGCCTGTTTTTTTGTTTGGAGAAAGAGGGCTTGACATTTAATTAATAAATGAGCCGCCTTTAATAGGAGCAAGGTGATTAAATAAAAAGCAAAATCAGTCACAGTGGAACGATTGACAGCAATCAATAGTGGCATACTAATGCCGCTAGTAATTAATAAAAGAGTAAAAGGCAAGACTAAGGAATGGCGGTAACTCGCCTTTAAATAATCAATCATGTGCTGCTCTTTTGGTAAAAGAAAGACTTTATCGGCATCTTTGGCTAAAGTGGCCAGACCACCAGTTAAAAGAGCAGCCAACCAAATGAACAAAACTAAAGGTTTAGCTAATATAAAATTAGCATCAAGGGTTTTGACAAAATTAGCGTAATAAAAGCCGAAGCCACCAAATAAAAACAAAGAAATTAAGACAACATGGTCATTTAGGACGTATTTTAAATAACGATTAAGTTTTGTTTGGTGACGGCTTAAGCGGTTTTTATAAAACTTTTCCATTAAGCCTTCATCCCTTCTTCAGCAGTCAACGCAATATAGATTTCATCTAAGGAAGAATCAGGTAAATTAAACTCTTGGCGTAAATCAGCGATCGTTCCAATTGCCCGGACTTTTCCTTCATGTAAGACAACAAAACGATCACAATATTTTTCAGCTGTGGCTAAAATATGCGTGGACATTAAAATAGCTGCACCGTCTTGGCGCATCTGATCCATTAATTCTAATAAAGCGTGAATGGCCAAAGGATCAAGACCTAAGAAAGGTTCATCAATAATATACAAACTAGGCTCAATTAAAAAGGCACAGAGCACCATAACTTTTTGCTTCATGCCCTTTGAGAAGTGAGCTGGGAACCAGTCCAGTTTATTTTCTAAACGAAAGGTTTTTAATAAGGCATCGGCCCGGCGGTAAGCTTCTTCTAAAGGGATATCGTAAGCCATGGCAGTAATTTCAATGTGTTCTTTTAGTGTTAATTCCTCATACAAGGCTGGGGTTTCAGGGATATAGCCGATTTTTTTCCGGTAAGTTTCCGGATGGCTTCTAAGGGATTCACCTTCAATCAAGATGCTACCTTGTTGGGGTGTCAGTAAACCGATAATGTTTTTTATCGTCGTACTTTTACCAGCCCCGTTTAAGCCGATTAAACCAACGATTTCACCACTATTTACAGAGAAGTTTACATCTTTTAAAACAGGAATATGACCGTAACCACCTGTTAAATTATTTATTTCTAAAGTCATTTGCTAACCTCCGTTATTTTCTTCTTAGTATTATACCATAATCCATTAAAATTGAAGTGACTAGTCGTTATCTGTGAAAAATTAAATAATTAGGGAGCATTTTTTGACAGTAGCAGTTCCATCTATTATTATTAAACTAACAAACAGGAGGAGAATGATTGATGGAAAATTGTATTTTTTGTAAAATTATCAATAAAGAGATTCCCAGTTACAAAGTGTATGAAGATGCGGAAATTTATGCCTTCTTAGACATTACTCAAACGACAAAAGGTCATACTTTAGTCATTCCTAAAAAACATGTTCAAGATATCTTTGCTCTAGAGGAGCAACTAGCCAGTCAATTATTTGCTAAAATACCTCAAATTGCCCGCGGCCTGGAAAAAGCCTTGCCAGAAATGGCCGGTCTTAATTTAATAAATAACAACAAAGAGCTAGCATACCAATCGGTTTTTCATTCCCATATCCATTTAATTCCCAGATATAGTTCAGAAGATGACTTTAGTATCAGCTTTGGAAATAATGGCGAAAGTTACACTGAAGGAATGATGGCTGAACTAGCTGAAAAAATTGAGAAACAGGTGATTAACGATGATTAAAAAATTTGCAAAAGGCCTAGCAGTAGGCAGTCTCGTTGGTGGTGCTTTAGGTTTATTATTAGCTCCTCGCAGCGGTAAAGCAACTCGTCAAAAGCTAGTCGATGAAGTCGATGAGGCAACTAATTTAACGTTAGATTTAAATGATAGTTTGCAAAATTTCCAAGACTCATTAGGTACCTTAAAAGCGACAGCTAGTCAGTTATTGCCAGCTTTTAAAGCAGAAACACAGCAATCACTTGAAACATTTAAATTTCAAGCAGAGCCACGAATCGCTGAAATTAATAAAACAGTCGCAAAAATTAATCAACAACTTGAAGAAGGTTAAACCGGTTAAAAACATCTTTATATGTCTATTTAGCGACTTTTTCAGTCAAATATAACTTTTTCGTGAATTTTTTACGAAAACACTCTAAAACTCTTCAGTGAAAGGTTGTATCTGTGTATGATTATGGTATAGTTATTTAGGTGGAATTATAATATTCTTAAATCAAATTAAAACGAAATGGAAGTGCAATTACATGAAGAAAAAGAAATTAGCCCTTGCTATTGTAGGATTAGCGAGTATGGTCACATTAGCTGCGTGTTCAGGCGGCAAAGATTTAGTCACAATGAAAGGTGGCAAAATTACTGTTGATGAGTTCTTCGACGAGATTAAAACAAGTCAAGAAGTTCAAACACAATTACAATATGCGATTATTTTTAAAGTTGCAGACCAAAACTTTGGCGACAAAGTAACGAAAGAACAAATCCAAGCTAAATACGATGAACAAGCTGAACAATTTGGCGACACGTTTAAAGATCAATTAAAAGCTGCTAACTTAACAGAAGCAACTTACAAAGAAACAATTAAAAAAGGCTTATCATTCGAAGAAATGAAAAAAAGCCACATCAAAATCGAAGATGCTGACTTAAAAGAAACATGGAAAACTTACCACCCAGCAGTCGATGCTCAAATTTTTGCAACAGATGACGAAAAAGTTGCCAAAGATGCTCTAGCTGCAATTAAAAAAGGCGATGACTTTGGTAAACTTGCTAAAGAAAAATCATCAGATGCCACTGCTGCTAAAGATGGCAAAGTAACATTTGATTCTACTGATGCAACAGTTCCTCCAGAAGTTAAAGAAGCAGCATACAAACTTAAAGATGGTACTAACTCAGAAATCATCGAAGTAGCTTCTTCAAACGGTATGGAAGAAATTAAAGTTTACTACATTGTTAAAATGGTCAAAAACCAAGAAAAAGGTAACGATTGGAAACCATTCAAAAAAGAATTAACTGACATTACAATGGAAGCTAAATTAGCAGACCAAACAATTCAACAAGAAGTTATTTCTAAAGAATTGAAAAAAGCTAATATTAAAATCCAAGATGATAGCTTGAAATCTGTTTTAGCTGGTTACATCGAAGAAGAAACGAAAGACAGCAAAAAAGATGAAACAAAAGACAGTAAAAAAGATGACAGTAAAAAAGAAGAAACAAAAGAATCAACAAAATAAATTTTTGAAAAGCTAGAGTGAAAACTTTAGCTTTTTTTATAGGAAAAATCAACAATCGTTAATGACAACGGAGAAGTGCCGTTGTAAAATAAATAAAATCAGAATTGTTGAAGGATAATGTTTGTAGTTTCGAAGATTATCTTGTAAAATGAAACTGTGTATTTAAAAGAAAAGAGGTGGAGATGGATGAGTTTTACAGATGAAACCGTACGATTTGACTTTGACAACCATCGTAAGCAAGAAGTGAGTGAAACATTAACGACTGTATACCGTGCATTAGAGGAAAAAGGCTACAATCCAATTAATCAAATTGTGGGCTATTTACTTTCAGGTGACCCGGCTTACATTCCCCGTTATCAAGATGCCAGAAATCTCATACGTCGTCACGAACGAGATGAAATTATGGAAGAATTAGTAAAAACCTACTTGTCTGGCCATGGAATTGAATTTAAATGAGAGCTATGGGTTTAGATGTTGGCTCCCGGACTGTTGGGATTGCAATTAGTGATCCTTTTGGCTGGACAGCGCAAGGCATTGAAATTATTAAGATTAACGAAGAAGAAGAACGTTTTGGTTTTGAACGAGTTGGCGAATTAATTAAAGAATACCAAGTCAGCCAGTTCGTTGTTGGTCTTCCGAAAAATATGAATAATAGTATTGGCCCAAGGGCTGAAGCGTCAATGGCTTATGGGGCTATACTTGAAGAGTTATACCACTTGCCAGTTGCTTATCAAGATGAACGTTTATCAACAGTTGAAGCCGAGCGGATGTTAGTTGAACAAGGCAATGTTTCACGAAGTAAACGAAAAAAAGTCATCGATAAAGTAGCAGCAGTCATGATTTTACAAAATTATTTAGATAAACATGCTAAATAACTAAAAATTAATTTTATTATAAGAAAAGAGGAAGACAACATGTCACACGATCACAACCACGATCACGAAGAGGATCACGAATTTATTACATTAGTCGACGAAGAAGGAAATGAAGCCTTATTTGAAATTTTATTAACTATTGATGGTGAAGAAGAGTATGCGAATAAACAATACGTTCTTTTATTTCCAGCTGGTGTTGAAGAAGATGAAAATGAAGCTGAAGTTGAGTTACTAGCTTACGAGTATATCGAAGGCGAAGATGGCACAGAAGGCGACCTTAAAAACATCGAAACCGATGCTGAGTGGGACATGATTGAAGAAGTTTTCAATGCTTTTGTTGAAGAAGAAGAAGCTTAATCAAAAATTAAAAGCTAAGTCCTTGATTGATCAGGGACTTAGCTTTTTTGTTAGTCGTTTTTTAGCTATAATTTCTTTTGAGCTTTTTGCGTATTAGCAAAGTGGAGTTTGGCATACTTACCTAATAAGGCCATCCCACCTCGTTTTAATAATTTAGCTCCGACAAGATCTGATTTCGGGCCAGCACCAGAGGGCACGGTTAAGCCTAGTTCTTTACTAGCTAGGGCTAATTCATCAAGAAAACGAGCCCGGCAAATAATCGAAGCCGCCGCTACAGCTAAATGATGGGATTCCCCTTTAGTCGCAAAATACATTTTTTCGGTCACTTGTTTGGCTTCCCTAGCAAGATGTTTCCGATAGTTCGCTTCTGGTGTAAATTGGTCAATTAAGATCCCTTCCGGTTTAAGTGGGGCTAAATCTTCTAATAATAAGTAAATGGCTTGATTATGTAAAGCGACTTTCATCCGGTTAACATTATACTCTGGTTGAATTTGATTGTACTTAGTAGGATTAACAATTAGCTCCCGGTAAGGAACGGCCTGTCGCACATCTTTCGCAATAGCCTGAATTTGTTGATCCGTCAGTTCTTTGGAATCTTTGACTCCTAATTCTTTTAATAAAGGCATTTTACTTTTTTCAACGTAAGTAGCACAAACAACAACAGGGCCGAAATAACTCCCATTACCGACTTCGTCACTGCCAATGGCTGACCAAGAAGCAAAGCCTTTTGGTAAAGAACTAGCAGATGCGGCTGCTTTTTTAGTTGGTGTCTCGCTAAGATCCCCCCAAATAGTCGCTTCCGACTCTGCGTTAGCCCCTTGGAACATGACTTTTCCGGAAGTGTAGGCGGTAATCGTTAAATTGCCGACTTTAGCTGAAAATTCTGCGTAAGGCGGCGTTTTACTTTTTAATTGCTTTTGGTAATGTTTTTTCATCTTAGAAATGGTGGCTGGTGTGACTTTGATAATTGTTGAGTTGGACATAGTGTCCCTCCCTATCTTTTATATGATGTCTTCATTTTAAACAATTCTCAAGGAAATCACAAATCTAGTCATTCTTTTGTCGAAAGGTTTGTAAATTGAAATAAACTAATTTATAATGAATAAAGGTTTAAGCGGTTTTATTACTTATTAAATAAAGGCTAACTCATTAGTGAGTGCTTATTGTTGATAAATTAATGGAGGATTGAGTCATGTCTCAAGAGAAAAAACGATACAAGGCAAAGATTGCCAATAATACTTATACAATTATCGGGACGGAAAGTAAAACCCATATGGACATCGTAACGGAGATTGCTAATGAGCAACTACAAGATATTTTATCATTGTCTCCAAATACTGATTTGTCCCAAGGCTCAATTTTACTAGCAATTAATACGTTATCTGACCAATTAAAAAAAGAAGAACGGATTTTATATTTAGAAGAAGAAATTATCGAATTAAAAGAAAAAACAAAACGAGTCGAAGAATTAGAAACTCGCCTAAAACGCTATGACGAGATGGAAAGCCAGGCCAAAAAAGCGATTTCCGATGCCGGCCAACAATCTGAGAACATGTCGCCAGTTGAAGTTCAACGAGTGATGAATCAGCAAGTCATTGAAAAAATTCAACAAAATGCAGAAAAAATTAATCAGATCCAAACAACACAAGAGTCAAACAAGTCGAAATAAAAAAAGGTTGAGAATATGCTAACATTATTTATTATTATTTTATTTGCAATCGCCTACTATACTGGGGCACGTCGAGGGCTAGTTTTACAAATTGTTTACACCGTGGGTTACATGTTATCTTTATCCTCTGCGAAAAAATACTATTTAGTTTTAGCTAAAAAGTTAGAACTTATCGTTCCTTATCCTTCACCAGATCCGGATAGTAAACTAGTCTTTTTTAAAAGTGATGCCTTTTTTAAATTAGATGAAGCCTTTTACGCTGGGCTAGCCTTTGTTTTAATCTTGTTTATTGGTTGGGCAATGACCCGCTTTGTAGGAATCTTTTTCCACAAATTTACATTTTTCCCAGTTATTAAACAGGTGAACCAATTAGGTGGTGGCTTATTAAGCTTAATTGTCGTCTACGTAGGAGTCTTTTTTATCTTATATCTACTATCAATGATCCCTCTAGAAATCGTTCAAAATGCCTTTAGAGCTAGTGGTCTAGCGAGAATGATTGTTGATAAAACCCCTTATTTCTCATCACAAGTCTTTCAGTGGTGGGTTACTCAAAGTGGCGTATAGTACAACAAGAAGCTGGGCGATTTCGTTCAGCTTTTAGCATATTTTAAAGGCATGCCTTTAAAAACAGAAGATTGGAAGTGACAAAATGAATCCTAAAATCCTAAAAACATTAGAATTTAATAAAGTAAAACAATTATTAAAAGAACTTACCCGAACTGCTTTAGGGCAAGAAGAAGTTGAGAAATTGATGCCTATTAGTGAGCTAGCCACGATCCAAGAATGGTTACTAGAAACTGAAGATGGCAGTAAAATATTACGATTACGTGGGGGAATCCCAGTTCCCAAATTAGAAAATGTCCGACCACATATGAAACGAATTGAAATTGGCGCCATGTTAAATGGACTAGAAATTGCCCAAGTCGGCAGAGTCTTACAAACAACTTCGGAAATCACCCGCTTCTTTGATGACTTAGCCGATGCTGAAATTGACTTACATCGCCTTTATGACTGGGTTAGTAAAATGGTAACTATTCCTAGTTTGTCTCAGCGAATTCGAGTCTCGGTAGAAGAAGATGGTCGAATTACTGACGACGCTTCTGGGGCTTTAAAAACCATTCGCTCACAAATTAGACGAAGTGAGCAAAGTATTCGCGAACAGTTAGATAGTTTAATTCGAGGTAAAAATGCTAAGTATTTAAGTGACGCCATTGTGACTATGCGGAATGATCGTTATGTAATACCAGTGAAACACGAATATCGTGGAACTTTTGGTGGGGTCGTTCACGATCAAAGTGCGTCAGGGCAAACGTTATTTATCGAACCTAAACAAGTTGTTGAGTTAAATAATAAACTTCGGCAACATCAAATTGCTGAACGCCAAGAAATTGAGCGAATTTTATTAGAATTATCGAATGAACTAGTCCCTTACCGTCATGATATTTTACAAAATGCCTTTATCTTAGGCAAATTAGACTTTATTGAAGCTAAGGCCGAATTTGGTAAAAATTATCAAGGCGTGGTGCCAGTCATTAGTGAAAATCAAGGGGTTAGTTTGCACCAAGCCCGTCATCCCTTAATTCCGATTGAGCAAGTTGTGGCTAACGACATTGTGATTGGTGAAGATTACCAAGCGGTTTTAATTACGGGACCGAATACTGGTGGTAAAACAATTACTTTAAAAACTTTAGGACTTCTGCAATTGATGGGACAAGCCGGTTTACCAATTACGGCAGGAGAAGGCAGTCAAATTGGCGTCTTTAGCCAAATTTTCGCAGATATTGGTGACGAACAGTCCATTGAGCAAAGTTTAAGTACTTTTTCTTCTCATATGACCAATATTGTTTCGATATTAGAAAAAATTGATGACCAAAGCTTAGTCTTATTTGATGAACTAGGTGCCGGCACTGACCCTCAAGAAGGGGCGGCTTTAGCGATTTCTATCTTAGACAATGTCGGTGCTAAAAGTGCTTACGTGATGGCTACGACTCACTACCCAGAATTAAAAGTTTACGGCTACAATCGAGCAGGAACGGTGAATGCAAGTATGGAATTCGATGTCGATACTTTAAGCCCAACGTATAAATTATTAATCGGCGTACCTGGTCGCAGTAATGCCTTTGAAATTTCAAAACGCTTAGGACTAGAAGAGTCTGTTATCGATGAAGCGAAAAGTATTTTAGATGGGGAATCTCAAGATTTAAATGAGATGATTGCTGACTTAGAAAACCGCCGTAAAATGGCAGAAACAGAATACTTAGAAGTTCGTCATCACGTCAAAGAAGCTGCCCGACTTCATGAAGAACTAGAAAATGCTTATGGGTATTTCTTTGAAGAACGTGAGAAAGAATTAGCGGAAGCTAAATCTCAAGCCAATGAATTAGTTAAAGCAGCCGAAGAACAAGCAGAAAAAATCATCGCCGACATTCGTAAGATGCAACTAGCTAGTGGTAAAAGTGGCGGCATTAAAGAGCACGAGCTGATCGAAGCCCGGACGCAATTTAATCAATTGTATCAAGACGAAGGTCATTTAAAAAACAATAAAGTGTTACAAAAAGCTAAAGAGAAGAAAACCTTCCAAGCGGGGGATGAAGTTTTGGTGGAAGCTTTTGGCCAACGTGGAACCTTGCTTAAAAAAGTTGGCAATCAAGATTGGCAAGTCCAACTAGGAATTTTAAAAATGGCTGTTAGCGAGTCTGGTATGACTTTATTAACACCGGAAAAACCCGCTCCAGTCCAACAACTTTCCACTGTTAGAAGTAGTGGCGGACCGAAAATTAGCACTCAGTTAGATTTACGAGGGCAACGTTATGAGGACGCTCTTCAAGAAGTCGATCAATACATTGATGCGGCGATTATGGCAGGCTACTCTCAAGTGACGATTGTTCATGGGAAAGGCACGGGCGCTTTAAGAACGGGAATTACTAACTATTTACAAGGCCACCGCAACGTCCAAAAGTTTGAATTAGCTCCTCATAACCAAGGTGGTAGTGGGGCGACGATTGTGCAATTTAAGTAGTTGTGCAATAATGTGCAAACCAATTATTAGAGAAAAGAAAAAACCTTTGTTATAATACATTTATTAAGTAATTAGTAATTAGTAGGAGGAATTTAATATGGTTAAAAATTTAACAGATAAAAACTTTACAGAAGAAACAAAAAGCGGTTTAGTCTTAGTTGACTTTTGGGCACCTTGGTGTGGCCCATGTCGGACACAAGGTCCAATTATTGATGACCTAGCTGGGGAAATGACAAATGTTAGCTTTACAAAAGTTGACGTTGATGAAAATCCTGAAACAGCTTCTCAGTTTGGAATTATGAGTATTCCAACACTGTTAGTTAAAAAAGATGGCGAAGTCGTTGAAACCTTAGTTGGTGTTCATCGTAAAGAACAACTAGTAGATATTTTAAACAAACACGTTTAATCAGTTTAAACCAGCTAGGGAGGAAACTCTCTAGCTGGTTTTTTTTGTAGATTTTTTCAGATAAAGACCAATAAGTAGAAAGGGACTCACTAAATAGATAAATACGCTTGACCTAATCAGAATATTTTGGTAAGCTTATTTTAAGTTTAGGGATACCTAAACTTTAGTAGGAGGCAGAAAAGCATGGAGACATATGAAAAAATTAATTTACATACAGGCACTGCAAGTTATGCCGGTAAACCAATAAATGTTAAGGCGTTAACCGTATCTTACCAAGGAAAGACCGCGATTAAAGATATTACCTTAGAGCTAGCACCAGGGAAAATCACAGGCATTATTGGACCTAATGGCGCAGGAAAATCAACCTTGCTTAAGGGCATGATGGGACTTGTTAAAAGCGATCATGGAACAACTTTAGTTGGGAGTCACCCTATTAGTGAAGCCAAAAAACATATCGCTTATGTGGAACAACGAAGCGCAATTGATTTAACTTTTCCAATTACAGTTGAGGAAGTTGTTTTATTAGGCACTTTTCCTAAGTTAGGCTTGTTCCACCGGCCTAAAAAAGCCGATAAAGAACGGGTGCTAGCAAGCTTAGAGCTAGTTAAAATGACCGAATTTAAGAAACGCCAAATCGGTGAATTATCCGGTGGGCAATTACAGCGGGTCTTTATTGCTAGAGCTTTAGCACAAGATGCTGAGATTATCTTTTTAGACGAACCTTTTGTTGGGATTGATATGACTAGTGAAAAAGTTATTATTGATCTATTGAAAGAATTAAAAGCAATTGGTAAAACAATTGTCATTGTTCATCATGATTTACATAAAGTCATCGAATATTTTGATGAACTAGTGATTATCAACAAAGAATTAGTTAGTTATGGACCAGTAGCGACCTCATTTACGACGACTAACATTCAAAAAGCCTATGGCGATACAATGGGGAGCATTATAATTAAAGGAGTTGGGGCATAATGATTGCAAATTTTATTGATGGCTTAGTGAAGTATGAATTTTTACAAAATGCCTTAATTACTTGTATTATTGTTGGATTAATTTCAGGTGTGATTGGTAGTTTTATTGTCTTAAGAGGCATGTCGTTAATGGGAGATGCCATTTCTCATGCCGTCTTACCAGGTGTGGCGATTTCCTATATGGTAGGGGCAAACTTTATTATTGGTGCCTCAGTCTTTGGCTTAATGGCTGCTGGTTTAATCGGTTTTGTTACCCAAAAAAGTAAACTAAAAAACGATACTGCGATTGGGATTGTTTTTAGCTCATTTTTCGCTTTAGGAATTATTTTAATTTCTTTTGCTAAAAGTTCAACAGATTTGTATCACATTTTATTTGGGAATGTCTTAGCCGTTCGTCAAAGTGATATTGTGATTACTGCTAGTGTGGCCTTAGTTGTTTTTATTTTTGTCATAATCTTTTACAAAGAGCTATTAGTTAGTTCCTTTGATCCAACAATGGCCCAAGCTTACGGCTTAAATGTCCAATTAATCCATTACGGCCTTATGTTTGGCTTAACTTTAGTAGCAGTGACTTCTTTACAAACTGTAGGAACAGTCTTAGTTGTGGCGCTCTTAGTGACACCAGCAGCGACGGCCTTCTTATTAACTAATAAACTTTCTGTAATGATTGTGATTTCGGCACTACTTAGTACCTTAAGTTCAGTGATTGGTTTATTCTTTAGCTACAATTACAACTTAGCTTCAGGAGCTGCCATTGTCTTAACAGCAGCTGGATTTTTCATTATTGCGTTTATCTTTTCACCAAAACAAGGGATTGTCTTTAAAAAGAAAGAGAGGAAATTAAATGAAACAACTTAAAATAATGACGTTAAGCTTGCTAGCAGTCTTAACTTTAGCAGCATGTGGTCAAAAAGAAACAGCAGAAACAGCCCAGACCGATGGGAAAGTCCAAGTCGTAGCGACGAACTCAATTATTGCCGACTTAGCTGAAAATATCGGCGGTGATAAAATCAATGTTCATAGTATCGTACCAGTGGGGACTGACCCCCATGAATATGAGCCTTTACCAGAAGATATAGCAAAATCAACTGAAGCGGAAGTCATCTTTTATAATGGCTTAAACTTAGAAACAGGTGGCAATGGTTGGTTTGTAAAATTAATGGAAACCTCGCATAAAGAAGCGGAAGAAGATTTCTTTGAAGTCAGTAAAGGAGTATCACCGATGTATCTTTCTGGTGAAGGTCAAGAATCCGAACAAGACCCACACGCTTGGTTAGATATATCTAATGGGATTAAATACGTTGAAAATATGCGTGACGTCTTAATTAGTAAAGACGAAGAAAATCAAGACGATTATCAAAAAAATGCCGCAGCTTACATTGAGGAGTTAACTAAGTTAGATCAAGAGGCAAAAGAAAAATTCAATGATCTACCTGCAGATAAAGCCTTACTTGTAACTAGTGAAGGAGCCTTTAAATACTTCTCAAAAGCTTACGGTTTAGAAGCTGGTTACATTTGGGAGATTAATACAGAAAGCCAAGGAACGCCAGATCAAATGAGTCAAATTATTGACCGGATCAGAGAGACGAAAGTTCCCGCCCTGTTCGTAGAATCTAGTATTGACCCACGAAGTATGGAAAGTGTCTCGAAAGAAACTGGGGTACCTATTTACGAAAAAATATTTACCGACTCTTTAGCGGCTAAAGGTGAAAATGGTGATACTTATTACAAGATGATGGAGTGGAACTTAAATAAGATTCATGAAGGGTTAAATCAATAACGAGTCTGTCAGTCAATGCTTAATCGGCAACTGAAAATAAATAGTGTGAAAACAGGGAGAGGCGTCTCCTTGTTTTTTTGTCTTGGGAATAATTGAGAAAGACTATCAATTAAGAGGAGTTAGTTGCACTTATCTTCCAGAGGGGCTAGGATAGAAGTAGTCAAAGGATTAAATTAGCAATCCAAATTAAAAGGAGGAATTAATTATTATGAGTTACCCAAAAACCCAAGTTGTCTTAAATCAGTTAGTCGCTGACTTGAGCCAATTCGCAACAATGATTCACCAAACCCACTGGTACATGCGTGGTAATGATTTCTTAACGTTACATCCGCAAATGGACGAATTTATGGATGTGGTTAATGATCAACTTGATGAAGTCGCTGAACGACTAATAACAATCGGTGGCGCTCCTTACTCAACGTTAACAGAATTTGCGACACACACGAAATTAACTTCTGAAAAAGGTAGCTATGACAAAGAGCTGAACCAACGAATAGAAGACTTAATCACCGGCTACCGTTACTTCCAAGGACTCTTTGCAGAAGGCATTGAAGTTGCCGGGGCAGAAGGGGATCAAGTCACAGAAGACCTCTTGATCGATTTTAAAGGTAGTGTTGAAAAAACAATCTGGATGTTAACAGCTAAACTAGGCCGTGAACCAGGAATTTAAACTAAAAAAGCACCAATCAGCTCAGCTGATTGGTGCTTTTTATATCGCTTAAAATGAGGGAACAATCGTATTACCATGTTCTTCTTCTAAGAATTTTTTTACTTCAGGACTAGTCATGGCTTTTTTCAAAGCCGTAATTTCTGGTGAGTCTTGATTGTCTTCACGGGCAACGAGACTAATTGAAAAGCGTTGGTCAATTTTCTCTTCTAAAATCAAGGCGTCATCTGGCGTTAAATCAATTTTAGCAATATATGCCGGGTAGTTATAAACGAGTGAGACATCTTTTTCGTCATAAGTTTCTGAAAGATTTAACAAATCAACAGATAACCATTGGAAATTATGAGGGTTTTCAACAATGTCTTTAGTCGTGCCTTCAAAACCAACCCCTTTATCTAAAGTGATTAAGCCAGCATTATCTAAAATTGCTAAAGCGCGGCCTTCGTTAGAGACGTCACTTGGAATCGCGACTTTTGAACCATCAGGAATCTCATCGATGGTTTTAGCATTTTTTGAATAAAAGCCAACTTTCGCATCGTAAATCTTTTGTACAGCGACTAGATTAGCGTCACGCTCTTGGTTAAAAGTCTCCATAAAAGGTTGATGTTGGGCAAAGTTAGCATCAACTTCTTCATTTTTTAATAGTTCATTGTATTGAATGTTGTCATTGACTTGCACTAATTCTAACGTATAACCGGCTTCTTCCATGACAGGAGTAGCTACCTTAATAATATCAACCATGGTTGGGAGATGAGCAGCGATTTTAACGACTTTGTTTTCCGGTGTAGCTGAGCTTTCTGATGATGGCTTAGCAGTACTATTACCACAAGCGACTAACCCTAAACTAACAAGACTAAGCAAACTAACTAAGACAATTTTTTTCATTTTGACACTCCTATTTTCTTTTATCGATTTTTTTGGCGATGGTAGTACCTAAAAATTGAAACAGTACGACAATTAAGATAATTGCCAGAATCGTTGTATACATAATATCGAATTCATAACGTTGATAACCGTAACGGATCGCAAAGTCGCCAATTCCGCCACCACCAATTACACCCATCACTGTTGAATAAGAAATCATGCTAATTAATACCGAAGTCAAACTTAAAACTAATCCTGAACGTGCTTCCACGAACAAGAAATGAACGATCAATTGATACCGACTAGCCCCAAGTGACTGGGCCAACTCGATCACTTCATGAGGGACATCTAATAAAACTTGCTCAACTAGCCGACCATAAATGGCGACAGCTACGAGACTTAAGGGTAAGGAAGCAGCGTAGGTCCCAAAGGAACTGCCGATTAAAAAACGAGTAAGGGGAATCAAGGCAATGACGAACAATAAAAAAGGAAAGGATCGGACAATATTGACGTAAGCATTTAAGCAAATAGCTAACCAAGGCTGTTTGATAACCCCACTGGAACCAGTTAAAAACAAATAAGTTCCTAAGGGCAGACCAAAAAGTAAGGCAGCAATTAATGAAATCGACAACATGTAACTTGTTTCAAAAAATGCCTTCGTAATTTCTGGTTGGTAATAAACTAAGCGTTCTAAATAAGTCGTCATAAGCTTAACTGCTCCAAGGCTCGCTGGTAGTAAGAAGAGTAAGTTTTATTATCTTTGGTTAAAGGTTTAATTTGAACCACATCGAGTAATTTCCCTTCCTCTAAAATTGCCCCTCGTTGACAAAGTTGGCGAATGACTTGGAATTCATGACTTACAATCACAATTGTTGTCTGGAACTGTTGATTGATATGTTTTAGTAACTGAATAATCTCGTTGCTATGTTGGTCATCTAATGCTGAAGTCGGTTCGTCACATAGTAAAATCTTTGGATCAGTAGTCAGGGCCCGGGCAATTGCGACTCGTTGTTTTTGCCCACCACTTAATTGTTTCGGGTATGCCCCTTGTTTGTCCCACATGTTAACAAATTTCAACAGTTCTTCAATTTTTTCAGGCTGATGCTTTTTTTGGAGCTTTAAAGGCAAGGCCACATTTTGAGCAACAGTTAAGTTGTTCAATAAATTAAACTGTTGGAAGATCATGGCAGTTTGTTGACGATAGCGTTGTTGTTCTTTCCCTTTTAACTGATTGTAGCTTTGGCCATTAATCAAAATTTCACCACTAGTTGGTTCTTCAATCCTATTAATTAAACGGAGTAAGGTTGATTTACCAGACCCACTTTCCCCAAGGATTCCAAAAATCTCAGCTTCGTCAATTGTTAGAGAAAGTGAACTTAAAGCTGAGGTACTTGTCGGGCCCTGCGAGAATTGTTTGGCGACATTCTGAAAGGTAATCATGAGTAGTTCCTCCGTTCATCAATAATACTTGTTCCGTGACAAGTTAAGTGTATTGTTACTTATTTTGTGAAAAACAGCAATGGGAAGGCTAGAAAAGCTTGAAAAAAACAAGGGAGTAAAAAAATAAAAAACGGAGTGGGTATCGATGTAATCCTCTAAAAACCTTAGTTTAATGGTTTTATCAAGTGAAAAAGAGGTGTGAAAATAACAGATGATTAAAAACAATATTGTTTTTATGAAACGATAATAAAAAGCTGACCTGTAAAATGAAAAGTCACAAAGGACAAACGTTTCTTTTTACTAGAATCAGCTTCTGTCATGGTTAACTTAATTCAGCATCTCGTTGAATCGTTGCTTCAAGGCCTTTAATAACGGTGGCCATAAAGGCTTCTTCTTCTAAGGCAACTAGTCCGGCAATGGTTGTGCCACCAGGGGAACAGACTTTATCAATTAAATCCCAAGGCGTCTCATCAAGGGATTCAAGGACCATTTTGGCGCTACCTAAAACAGCTTCGGCAGCAATTTTCGTAGCTAATTTTTTAGGGAGACCGTTTTTGACCCCAGACCGTGACATAGCATCGATGTAAAGATAAGTATAAGCAGGGGAACAACCAGCTAAAGAAGTAAAATTACTGAAGTCTTTTTCAGATACTTCATAAGCGGAACCAACTGTTTCAAATAAGTTGATTACTTGGGCGATATCATGCTTTGAAACGTAATCATTGCCACAAACTGCGGAGACACTATGACCGATACTAATGTTCATATTTGGCATCACCCGAATGATTTTTTGTTCAAGGGGTAAGTGAGCACTTAGACTATCTAATGTTAAGCTCGCCGCAATCGAGATAAACAGTTTATTTGTTGCTAATTCTGGGGTGTTAATCGCTCTTAAAATCTCCGGCAACAAGTACGGTTTAGTTGCTAAAATCACGATATCCACAGCTGCGACTAACTCCATATTAGAAGAGGCACTAGTGACACCTAATTCTTTTGCCAAGAGTTGGCTGCGGCTAGGCGTACTTGCCGTAATAATAATCTTGTCACTACTGATTTTGTTTGTTGAGATTAAACCTTTAATAATTCCTTGGGCCATATTACCGGCACCAATAAAGCCAAGTTTCATCGCTGTTCCTTCTTTCTGCTAATATGATAGTTCAATTTTACTTCTAAAGAGTAGAGACTGCAAACCTTTCCTGATTTTAGTAGTATTATCAGCCTTTTTGAGCTAACATATATAAGAAGAATAAATATTTAAATATAGAAGCACTTATGAAGATAAATGGAGTTGAAATCATGAAAGAGTTACTAAAAAAACTAAGTTATTGGTTAAAAAAATACAGTAGTATCTTAAAAATTATTTTTCTTTTTTCCGTCTTGTTGTTTGTGATTAATCAAATGACCTCAATTCTCCAAGGAATGACTTGGTTAGATCTAAAAAATGTTCTTTTAGGACAGGGACGGCGAAATTTATTGAAGATGGTAGCTGTTGGCTTAGTCGCTGTTTTACCAATGCTCACCTACGATTGGGTCACATTGGATATTTTAGAAGAGCAAGGTAAACCAAGGTTACCTCACAAAGAATTATTTACCTCAGGTTGGACGACGAATACTATTAATAACTTGGCAGGGTTTGGTGGTGTCATTGGCGCCACCCTCAGAGGTCGTTTTTACGGTAGTGGCGTTGGTACCCGAAAAGTGATTACAACTGTTTCAAAAGTAGCCATTTTTATGTTGTCAGGCTTATCGGTCCTCTGTTTAATCACCTTAAGTGACATCTTTATTTTTCGGCCAAATAATCCTTATCGGACTTATTGGATTTGGTTATTAGGGGGGAGTTTATATACACCACTCTTAGTTAGTTTCATTAAGTTGAAAGGCCAAAAACTCTTTGCTGATTTTAGTAATCGACGCTTAGCCTTGCTCGTCTTAGGTTCCTTTGGTCAATGGCTAGGAGCATTAGGAGCCTTTTTAGTCATTGGTTTTATTATTGAGGTGCCTGTAGACTTACTCCAAGTCTATCCATTATTTGTAACAGCCACATTTATCGGGATGATTTCTATGGTCCCTGGTGGCATGGGAACCTTTGATGTTTTAATGATTGTCGGACTTGGTCACGTGGGGATTAGTAAAGAGTTAGCCTTAGCTTGGTTGTTGTACTACCGAATTTTCTATTATTTGATTCCTTTTTTAACAGGAATCTTTTCTTACTTGCACCAAACAAGTGCTAAAATCAACCAGTTTTTTGATGAGCTGCCCCAGTTGTTTGCTCAAAAAACCGCTCATTTTATTTTAGTCTGTATGGTCTACTTTGCTGGAGTGATGATGATTTTATTATCAACGGTACCTAATCTATCAAATTTAAGTTGGCTGTTTCAAAAAATTATGCCTTTTTCTTTTGACTTTTTAGACCAAACGTTAAATATGTTAATTGGCTTTTTACTGTTAGGCTTGGCTCGAGGGGTCAGTCACCGAGTGAAAAAAGCCTACTTGCCTTTATTAGCTGTCTTGATTTTTTGTATTGCTAATACTGTTACCCGGGATATTTCCTGGAAATTGTTATTATTTTATGGGTTCTTAATTGCCTGTGTTTATTGGTCACGGCGAGAATTTTATCGTAAACAGCTATTATTTACGTGGGAGTCTTTAATTTTTGATGGGGTCTTATACGGTTTGTTATTTATCCTTTATTCAGTAGTGGGCTTTTATTCTACTGAACGCTTAGAACACGGTGAGGTGCCAGCTAAATTTCTTTTGTTTCCCTCAGAAGATGTCTGGTTACAAGGCTTAGCGGGAGTTGTTTTAGCAGCAATTACGATTTATTTACTTTATCATTATCTAGGGAGTCAAGAGAAACCGGGAGTCTTTTACGATGATAATCGTGTGAGTTGGTTATTAGAAAAGTATGGTGGGACTAGTTATAGTCATTTAGTCTTCTTAAAAGACAAACGTAATTATTATTATCAAGAAAAAGGCTGGGACAAAGTCTTCTTCACCTTTGAAATTCAAAGTAGTAAATTGTTTGTTTTAGGTGATCCAGTAGGTAAAAAGAGTCTCTTTCATGCTGCCACTAGTCAGTTTCTAGCTGAGGCAGATAAATTAGGGTATCAACTGGTCTTTTACGGCATTACTGATGACTATGCCTTAAGTTTACATGACTTAGGCTTTGATTTTATGAAGCTAGGAGAAGAAGCTCAGCTTAATTTACGAGCTGAAGACAGTTTGTCTAGAAATTTTCATACTAAAAATTTATCAACAGAACGTTTAGCCAATCAAGGTTATACATTTCAATATTACGAAGGCCCTCACTCAGAAGAATTACTGCGAGAAGTTGCCAAAGTTTCTGAAATATTTAACCAAGGCCGTGAGGAACGCTATTTTGCAGTCGGCCGGTTTGACATTAACTACTTAAATCACGGAGATATCGGTGTTGTTTATCATGAGTCTCGGGAACTAGTGGCTTTTTGTTCGGTAAGGACTCAAGGGGATAATGGCTTTTTAGCTTATGATCTATTGCGGTACAAAGAGGATTTACCAGAAGGAATCACTGACTTTTTGTTAATTAACCTTTTAGAAACTTGTCAAAAAAGGCAAGTCGCTAACTTTAGTTTAGGGTTAGCCCCTTTAGCTAAAGTCGGTGAAGCTCAGACTGCCTTTATGAAAGAACGCTTGTTACATACTTGCTATAAATATTCTTATCCAATCACTAATTTTAAAGACATTCGGCTTTTTAAAGATAGTTTTTCCCCTGATTGGCAAGGCAGATATTTATCTTATCCTAAAAATACTAATAGTGTCTTCTTGATGCTTCAACTTTATTTGTTAATAGAAGGTGGGAAAAGTCGAAGAACGCGACCAGTAGAAGGAATAATGTTTGAATAAATAAGTAAAAAAAGATAAACCAAATAGTTTAAAAATTAGTGTCTTTGAATTACAATAGACTAGGAGCTTTTAGCTCAAGATAAAGAAAAGAGGGTTTTTGATTTGAAAAAATGGTTAGTCGGTTTAATGAGTCTCGCAACAATAACATTGGTGCTAAGTGGTTGTGCACCTACAGAAACAACAATTGAAAAAGTCCCTGATAAAGCAACAACAATTCGTTTAGGTGTCATGCCTTCTACTGATAATATTCCCTTTATCTTAGCTCACGAGCAAGGATTTGATCACAATAACGGTGTTAACATTGAGTTAGAAGTCTTTAAGAGCGCACCAGATCGTGATGCAGCCTTTCAAGCAGGTAAAGTCGATGGCGTAATTACTGACTTAGTTGGCCTAGCGATTTATCAACAAGGCGACTTTGACGTCAAAGTCGTAGCGGCACCTTATGATCAATTTGACCTCGTAACAGGAGATGAGAGTGTTCAAAGTATTGCCGATCTTAAAGGCAAAGATGTGGTCTTTTCATCTAAAACAGGTACGGGCTACGCTGTTGCCAAAATGCTAGAAAGTGCTGGTTTAACGATGGCAGATATTAATATTACGGAAATACCTCAAGTCCCTGCCCGTTTAGAATTAATCACGAATCAAAAAGCTTCGGCGGCGATTTTACCAGAACCTTTTGTCACAATTGGCCAAGCCAATGGTTTACGAGTCGTTCAATCAACACGAGACATTGGCATTAATCCTTTTGCGATTGCTTTTACTGCAGAAATGATAGCTAAAGAAGAAGTCGCAATTAAAGGCTTGTTCGACGCCTACAATGAAGCAGCCGTTTACGTTGAAAAGACGCCAGTTGAAGATTACATTGACTTGTTTATTGAGGAAGTTGGCTTCCCAGCAAGCTTAAAAAAACAAATTGTTATTCCTGACTACGGTAAATTAGAACAAGTTAAAGAAAAAGACGTTGAGTCAGCCTTTGCTTGGGCTCGGGAAGCAGGACTATTGAAAAAAGAATTAACAGCGAAAGATGTAATTAGTGATGTCTATTTTAAATAAACGTCTTGAGTTTAAAAATGTCACAGTTGAAATTGGGAAACAAACAATCTTAAGGGAACTGAACTTAACCTTAAACTACCAACATATTTATACAGTTCTAGGACCTTCTGGGACAGGGAAGTCAACCTTACTTAGAGTACTGGCAGGTTTGGTTACTCCCAGGCAAGGCGAAGTGCTTTTTGAGGGGCTGCCTTATTTGCCGCAAAATCAACGGATCGGCTTAGTTCCGCAAAACTATGGCTTACTTCCTTGGGAAACGGCGTGGCAAGCCGTCCTTTCAGGTTTATTAATTAGTAAAGGGCAAAAAAAAGCCAACTCAGAGGAGCTCGCCTGGCTAGAAGAGCTATTTGCTGATATGGGCCTCTTAGAGCTGAAAGAAAAGTATCCAGGGCAAATGAGTGGGGGGCAGCAACAAAGAGTCGCTATCGCCCGTGGATTTGCGATTCAAGGGGAGTTACTCTTGATGGATGAACCTTTTTCCGCTTTAGATGCGATTACCCGGGAAAAAGCCCAAAGTTTATTTATGAAAACTTGGGAAAAAGCGCCTCGGACAACGTTGTTTATTACCCACGATGTGGAAGAAGCTTTGTTGTTAGGTCAGCATGTGATTGTTATGGGTGGTCAACCAGGTAAAATTATGAAAGTCATTGATAATCCTTTTTGGCAAGGCCAAGGTGGCACAGTGATGGATCGCCGGAATCAGGCAACTTTTTATGAAGAAGTCAAAAAGTTGCGAGAGGAGTTGAGCCTTGATGAATCATAAAAGGACGAAAAAAATCATCGGTCTACTCTGGGCAATTCTTTTATTACATCTCATCTGGTTGATCGGAAGTCTCGCCTTAAATAAAAGTATCTTACCTAATCCCTTGTCAGTTTATCAACACTTACCTTCTTTATTAATAGAAGGTATTGGCTGGCATATCTTAGTTAGTTTACGACGGGTCTTCTTAGGGATGGGAATTGCCCTCTTTGTTGGAACTGTTTTAGGCTTACTAATGGGCCGGAGCAAATGGCTGAATCAGCTTTTTGATCCAATTATTTATCTGACCTATCCAATTCCTAAGCTGGCTTTACTACCAATGATCATGTTGTTGTTCGGATTAGGAGAAGCCTCAAAGATTATTTTGATTGTCTTAATTGTCTTCCCCCAAGTCGTCTTATCAGTTAGAGATGGGGTATTAAACATTCCCCAACATTATTATGATATTTACAACTGTATGCAAGCGAGTGCTTGGCAGAAGTTTACTAAGATCACTTTACCAGCTAGCTTATCAGCGGTCTTTAGTACGAGTCGCATCTCATTAGGAACAGCAATCTCAGTTTTGTTCTTTACTGAAAATTATGGAACGAGTTATGGCATGGGTTACTTTATTATGGATGCTTGGCTGCGGATGGATTACTTAAGTATGTACAGTGGTATTTTGATTTTAAGTACTTTAGGTTTTGGCTTATTTCTACTGATCGATCAACTAGGTGCAATTGCTTTGAAATGGCAAAAAGAGCGTTAAGACAAATTGTCTTAACGCTCTTTTTTAGTTCGTCTGCCTTTGGTTGAAGGGGCTTTTGGAAGTGAGTTGTGAGTAAAGAAAAACTTTAAATACAAGATAAAGCCACCAATCCCAATTACTAGACAAAGCATGCCGATTTTAAAGCCAGCCGGTAAGAAGACTAATTTAAGCTCGTGGGTGCCAGCCGTTAGAGGAATTGTAATAAAGGCATTTTTAAAGTCTTTGATCTCAGTTTTTTTGCCATCAAGATAGGCTGTCCAACCTTGGTCGTAAGGAATAGTTGTCATTAAAACCTCATCTTTTTCAGCAGTTAACTGACCGGTCACTTTTCGACCAGAAACTTCTAATGGGACTTGTTTTTCGGCAATTTCCGCAAAGGCCCTTGTATAAGCAGGAATATCTAATAAGACAACTGGTGGTTTCATTAGAGTGATTTCGGCAGTGCCGTAGAAACTAACGTTAAAGGAAACAACAGTTTTTTCGGCGTAATAACCTAAGTTGTAGTATTGGCCAGTAATATCAACTTGAGTTTTACGACTTTTCCCACCGACGGTAACTTCAGCAGAAGAACTTTTTAGTTCACCAAAGTTAGTTGGGAAAAGGCTGATATACGCTTGCTTATTAGCAGGGACTTCAACTTCCCAGGTAATTGTTTTAGCAATGTTAGGTTTGATTTCTTTAAAGGTCACATTGTTATTATTTTCAGTTTGAGTTGTATTCGTTGAGTCAACTAGAACAGGAGTTGTAAAGCTAAAGAAAGCTTCATTAGTGCCAGCTAGTTGATTGACTAAATTCGTTTGAGACCCTAAATTATCATTTTTAGGAAACTTTGTTTTATAAAGATCTTGATTAGTAATGGTTCCTAAAGTCATGGCACTTTCGTTTTGGTACATCTTATAGGTTTTGTTTTTGACAACTTCTTTAAAACCAAACTTTTGTGGATCTTCTTTGGCATGATTGTATTTAATGCCGAAGAGGGAGTCCATTAACAAGGTATTATTAGGGTAACGAATGTTTAAACTCGTTCCTCGAGAGCGGAAGCCTAAGTCATTCATGACTGCCGAAGTGTTCCGATTTCGGATCGATGAAAACATACTGACACCGCTGAAGCCGTAATTAATGCCATCATTAGAAGATACTGGATCAAGTGTTTCCATCCGATAGAAAGGCCCTTGATCGAGAGCTTTGACTTGGTCAATACTGTCTTTGTAGTCTTTGTAAGGGTCGGTATAAAGGCTTCGAGAGGCATAACGCCAGTCTTCTAAAATACCGTTTAACATGCTGTGAGTGTTGATTGTCGCTTCAAAGGTGACTAAAATTAATAAGATCAAGCCAAGTTGTTTCATTTGTAAGCCTTTTTTAGTTTGATTTAAATTTGGTCGGTAAAAATGATAAAAGATGATAGCGGCTAAATATAAGAGTAAAAATAGAATCGTCACAATAAAACTTTGATCAGTCACAAAGTCGTAGCTGTCTTTGCCACGAACCATAAAAGCAACGAGGTAGAGACCGATCAAGGCAACAGTACCGCCAACAAAAGCCGGACTGTCATCTTTTGTAAAATGTTCTAAACCGTAGCCGGCTAACATAATCACCATAAAGGAGAAAGTGAAGCTATAACGGAATAAAAACATGTTTGGTGCATGCATGCCGTGCCAAAAGAGATTCAAAGGCACGATGTAAAAGCTAGCAGTAATGATGCCAAAAATCGCACCGTAGGCGATTTTGTTTTTCAAAGGTACTTTTTTAGTTATAAAGTAAAAGAGACAGAAAATTAAGGGAAGCAGGCCGACATAAATAAAAGGAATCGAGCCATACTTAGTCGTATCATAAATCCCCACCATATTTTTCATAATAATGTCCCAAAAAGCCGTTGCTTCTGTTTTAAATTTAGTGACTTCGGATAAGGTTTCCCCATTAGAAGTTAAGTCAAGAATCGTCGGTAAAATCATGATCATTGAGGCACAACCTGCTAATAAAGAAGTCACAAAATAAGGAAGGAGTGAGCTTTTTTTATTTTTCCAATCAATTATGACAGTAGCTAAGTAATATAAGACTGAAAGAATTCCAACCATAAAGCCAAAATAGAAATTAGAAATAAACAGTAAGAAGTAGCTGACAAACAAAAGAGTTGGTTTTCTGCCGGCAATAATCCGATTAATACCTAAGAAAATTAAAGGTAAGTAGACAAAAGTATCAATCCACATGATTAATTCTGAGTGTGCGGTAATAAAGGACATTAGCGAATAAGCTACCGCTAAGGCAACTTGGGACCAAGGAGTGATTTTAAAGGTTTCTTTAGCAAAGAACCAAAAAGCTAAGGCGGCGGAACCGATTTTGATTAAAGTTAAGAAGTACATCGCATCAGGCATTAAGCTATTGTCAAAAAAGAAGACAAAGGGGGTGAAAATCCCGCCTAAATAATAAGAGATTAAGGCGTAATAGTTTAAGCCTAAGGAAGCATTCCAAGTATAGAAGAAACTTTGCTTGCCATGAAGGACATTATTAAAACTAGCGTGGAAATTGGAAAACTGTGAAAAAGCGTCACTGGCTAAGACACTCCGATCGCTGCCAGGGTAGATGCCAATACTCAGATAAATTGCCACCATCACTAAAACGGGAATAAAAAAGGCAGAAGCCCCGTAAGGATTAATTTTTTTAAAAATAAATTTTATTTTTTCTATCATGTTTTAAAGTCTCCTAAAAGGTTAATTGTAAGTTAAAAGGGAAATGTTCAAGCCACCTCCTTTACTAAGTTCAATTTTAGCACATCTACTAGTTAATTAAAAAGAAGAGCTTAAAAAAACCTTGAAAAGAAAGAAAGGTATCTTTTCAAGGTTCAATTTTAGTGTCACTCTAGCCACGAATTTGGCCGTCACCGTAAATAACATACTTAGTAGAAGTTAAGGCGTGAAGGCCCATCGGTCCACGGGCATGGAGTTTTTGTGTACTAATGCCGATTTCCGCCCCATAACCAAAGACAAAACCATCAGTAAAACGGGTCGAGGCATTGACGTAAACAGCAGCAGCGTCTACGCGATCTAAGAATTTTTGAGTTTCAAAATAATTGTCACTAACAATCGCTTCAGAATGACCAGTATTATACGTATTGATATGGAGAATGGCCTCATCTGTTGAAGCCACGGTTTTAATCGCTAAAACGTAATCTAAAAACTCCGTTTGCCAATCAAGTTCAGTTGCTAAGACACCTTCATTTAAGTAGTTTAAAGCTTGGGTGTCGCCCCGTAATTCAACGTTAAATTCTTTTAAGGCAGTTGCCACTAAAGGTAAAAATTCGCTAGCAATTTTTTCATGGACAATTAACGTTTCCGCCGCGTTACAAACGGAAGGTCGTTGGCATTTGGCATTAACGACAATTGCGACAGCCATGTCTAGTTGGGCCCCCTCATCAACATAAATATGACAATTACCTGTGCCAGTTTCAATGACTGGAACAGTTGCAGTCGCTAAGACGGTTTTAATTAAGTTAGCACCACCACGGGGGATTAAGACATCTAAGTAATCGTTTAATTGCATTAATTCTCGGGCTGTTTCCCGGGAAGTGTCATCGACAAATTGAATACAATCCACAGACAAAGAACTAGTCGTTAAAACTTCCCGTAAGTAGCTGACTAAAATTTTATTTGAGTGGTAAGCTTCTTTGCCGCCTCGTAAAATCACAGCATTTCCCGTTTTAAAACACAGAGCAGCCGCATCAGTGGTGACATTTGGTCGTGATTCATAGATGATGCCAATCAAACCTAATGGCACTCGGCGTTTGCCGATGAGTAAGTTATCGTCATTTTTCCACATTTCATCAACGGCACCAATCGGATCAGTTAATTGCGCCACATCGCGGAGGCCTTGAGCCATCTCAGCAATTCGTTCTGCCGTTAAAGTTAACCGATCTAACATGGTTAAGTTAAGGCCTTGTTCTTTCGCCGCCGATAAATCTAAGTCATTGGCTACTAAAATTTCAGAAGTATGTTTGGCGATATTGTCCGCCATTTGGTTAAGTAACTGATTTTTTTCAAGAGCAGTTGCTTGGGAGAGATTATAAGAAGCCAGTTTGCCAGCTTTTCCTATTGTTTGTAACATCGATAAAAACTCCTTTCAATTCCTATTTGCTAAAGAGGGTGCCGATTTCCTGACCTTGTAAAATATCAAAAATTAATTTTGGTTCTTGCCCATTAGCTAAAATCATTTGTCCGTCACGAGCTAAAACTCGAGTGGCAGCATTCAATTTACTTTGCATCCCACCTGTTCCAAATTTACTACCAGCCCCACCAGCTTGCTCTAATAATGACTGAGTAATTTCTGAAACATGAGAATAAAGTTGGGCTTGAGGATTTGTTAAGGGGTTATCACTATAAAAGCCATCGATATCAGACAGCATAATTAATAAATCAGCCTCAGTTAATTGACTGACAATGGCTGAAAGTAAATCATTGTCACCAAATTTTGTTTGGTGATCCAGTTCATCGACTGAGACACTATCGTTTTCATTAATGATGGGAATAACATTCATTGCTAATAATTGTTCTAAGGTATTAATAACATTTTGGCGACTCTCAGGAAAATCAACAACGTCCCTCGTTAATAACACTTGACCAATCGGCTGATTGTAAGTATCAAAACGTTGGGTATAAAGTGCCATCAACTCTGATTGCCCAATGGCAGCCACAGCTTGTTGTTCGGGAATCGAATTTGGCCGTTCCTTCCAGGCTAATTTTGTTAGACCAACGCCAATTGCCCCAGATGAAACAAAGATAACTTCTTTTCCTTGATTAACTAAATCGCTTAAAACAAAGGCTAATTGGTCAATCCCTTGTAAGTTAATTTTGCCATTTGGGTACATTAAAGTACTCGTCCCAACTTTTATGACAATCCGTTTAGCTGTTGTAAGTTTATTCCGCAAAACTATCGCTCCTTTTAACTAAATCATTTCAATAAAAACTCTCCTAACATATGTTGTAAGGAGAGTTCATTATAGCATTTTTTTAGCTAGTTGCGTTATTGACTCGCCAAATCATGGAGAAATAAGCCACTTAATAATTTCGGTTCGAACCAAGTTGATTTAGGGGGCATGACTTGGTTTTCATCAGCCACAGCCAATAATTGGTCCATCGTAGTTGGATAAAGTGAAAAAGCTAAAGTAAAGTCCCCGTGATTGACTAAGTCTTCTAATTCCTTGATTCCCCGAATGCCACCAACAAAATCAATTCGGTTATCGGTTCGGATATCCTTAATATCAAAAATCTTTTTAAAGACATGCTCTTGTAGTAAGGCCGCATCAAGTTTTTCGACAACATCAGTCGGGATAAACTCAGCTTTAATAGCTAAATCAAACCACTCTTGGTTCAGATACATGCCGAAATGTCCGGCCTGTTGTGGCTGATAGGCTGCCTCAGCCACCGGAGTCACTGTAAAGGCTGTTGCCAACTGTGCCATTAAATCTTCTGGTAGCGGTAGATTTAAGACCCGGTTATAGTCCCAAATAGCTAATTCTTCTTTAGGGAATACTACAGATAAAAAGTAGTTAAATTCAGCCTCAGGGCCATAGTCTGGCTGAGCTAAGCGACGTTTTTGACCAACTTTAACAGCTGATTCTGTTCGATGGTGGCCATCGGCAATATAAAGTGCCGGCACTTCTGCAAAAGCCGCAACTAAGGCGTCAATCGTTTCTTGACTGTCAATCAGCCAGACACGATGGGTTACCTCATAATAATGTTCGAAATCATAAAGAGGCTGGTGGGTCTTTTTCCATGAATGAATTAACTCTTGAATGAGTGGTTCTTGCCGGTAAGTTAAAAAAATCGGACTAGTATTAGCATCGCAAGCATCACTGTGATTAATCCGATCAAGTTCTTTTTCAACGCGAGTGTATTCGTGTTTTTTAATCTGACCAGCTAAATAGTCGTTGATTGAGGTACAAGTAACTAAACCAGTTTGAGAGCGACCAGCCATAGTCAATTCATACAAATAAAAAGCCGGTTGGGCATCTTGGACTAACCATCCTTGACTTTGAAAAGTCGCTAAATTTTCGGCAGCCTTAGCGTAGACTTTCGAATCATAAGGTGAGAGGTCAGATGGTAAGTCGATTTCCGCTTTGTCGATATGCAAGTAAGAATAAGGATTATTTTTAGCTAAGGTGTAAGCTTCTTGGAAATTTAAAACATCGTAAGGGTGACTGGCAATTTCTTTGACCAGTGCTTCTTGGGGACGAATCCCTTTGAAGGGGCGAATTTGAACCATAATTAAATCTCTCCTTGCTGATTTTTGATTACTCGCAGACGGATGACATCTGGTAAAGCGTTAAGTTTCTCTGCTAATAGAGCAAGCTCATCGGTTGTGGCTTGAGTTAAGTCTAGTAAAGTATAGGCTAGATCTTGGCGACTGCGGTTAATTAAGTTATCGATATTTAAGCCGAGCTCAGCCGCCGTACTTGAAATCGCACCTAACATATTAGGGACATTTTTATGGGCAATTGAGACCCGATAAGGTGAATAAAAACTCAAATTAACAGTGGGGAAATTAACAGATTGTTGAATATTACCAGTTGTTAAAAAGTCTTTTAAATGACGACTGGCGACTTTCGCACAGTTAATTTCAGCTTCAGCAGTAGAAGCCCCTAAATGGGGTAACAAAGTGACCCCTGGTACGCCAATTAACTCAGCTTCGGGAAAATCACAAATATACTCTTTTAATAGCTGGTTTTCCAAAGCGGAAATGATAGCGGGGTTGTCAACAAGTTCGCCTCGAGAAAAATTAAGTAAAACCGCTCCAGTTTTTAGTAAGGCTAGTTCTTTTTCATTAATCATGCCATGAGTTTCAGCTGTTAAGGGCACGTGAATCGTAATGAAATCACAAGTTTTCAAGATTTCTTCTAAGTTACTTGCCCGCTTGACGCGGCGCGAAATATTCCAAGCGGTATCGACAGAAACATAAGGGTCAAAGCCTAAGACATCCATTCCTAAACGGTAGGCGTCGTTAGCGATCATGGCGCCTATCGCACCTAAACCGATAACCCCTAGTTTTTTACCTTCCAGTTCAGTCCCACTAAACTGTTTCTTCTGAGCTTCAACTTGGGCAGCAACGTCTGGACCAGAAATTGATTGGACCCAAGTAGCGCCAGGAATTAAGGGACGTACGGAAATTAACAGACTAGCTAAAACTAATTCCTTAACGGCATTAGCATTAGCCCCAGGGGTGTTAATAACCACAATTCCTTGGGCTGTACAGTCGGCGACTGGAATATTATTAACACCGACCCCTGCCCGGGAAATCGCTGATAAGGTAGGGGTAAGTTCTGAGAGGGCGATTTCGTGACTGCGGACAATAATTCCGGCTGGTGTGGAAGTTTTATTTAAAGAAAAGCTTGGTGTCGCAAAAGTTGCTAAGCCAGCTTCGGCAATTTGGTTTAAGGTTTTAATATCAAAAGTCATTGGGCGATTGTCCTCCTGTATGTGTCAGTTCAAAATTTTTCATAAAATTAATTAAAGCAGTGACCCCTGCGACTGGGAAAGCATTGTAGAGACTAGCCCGCATACCACCAACTAAGCGATGGCCTTTTAAATTAAGTAAGCCAGCTTTTTCAGCTTCGCGAACAAATAAGCCATCAAGTTTTTCCGAGCCAGTCATGAAAGGAATATTAGTTAAAGAGCGGTCTTTTTTAGTGACGGGGTTATGATAAAAGGTTGACTGATCAATGTAGTCGTAGAGTAATTGTGATTTCTGACGATTACTTTTTTCGAGAGCAGCCACGCCGCCTTGTTCTTTGGCCCATTTAAAGACTAAGTTAGCTAAATAAATCCCAAAAGTTGGCGGAGTGTTGTATAAAGAATGATTGTCTGCTTGGACTTGATAGTCTAACATCGAACTTAAAACCGGTGAATGACCGATTAACTCTTTTTTGACTATGACAACAGTCACCCCAGCTGGCCCAAGATTTTTTTGGGCACCTGCGTAAATCAAGCCGAAGTCACTGACTGGGTAATCGACAGCTAATATATTAGAAGACATGTCTGCCACTAAAGGAACGTTACCAGTCTCTGGTAACTGGTAAAAGCTAGTCCCTTCTAAGGTATTATTAGTAGTAATATGGCAATAAGCTAAAGATTGATCGATTTCGAAGTCTGAAAAATCAGGAATATAAGTATGGTTTTTATCTTTGGAACTAAGAAGTTCAAGTGGTTGACTTCCAGGAATTTTGGCACATTCACTCAGAGCTTTTTCAGACCAGTTCCCAGTGTTAATATAGCCCGCCTGTTGATTGGCTGCTAAATTTAGTGGCACCATCGTAAACTGGAGACTGGCTCCTCCTTGGAGAAATAGGACATGATAGTTTTCAGGGATTGCCATGAGCTCTCGAAGATTGTCTTCAGCCTCGGTAATAATTTCTTGAAATAAGGTGGAACGATGACTTAACTCCAAAACTGACATTTGACTATTTTGAAAATTAAGAAATTCTTGCTGTGCCTGTTCTAAGACTTTTTTAGGTAAGACTGCTGGACCAGCCGAAAAATTGTAATTATTTGTCATATCCGCCAACCTTTCAATTTTCTGATTACTTTCAGAAAGTAGTTGAGGTTATTATAGCAGATTTATAAGATTAAAAGAAGATGAGAGTTTAAAAAGAAATCTATTTGAAGGGGAAGGGGGACTTTACCTAATATATAGAAGAAAAAATATTAATATCGTGACTAAAATAGCTAGAAAAACTTATTCAAAAAAGAAGATTGACTTTTAAATTAAAAGGCATATAATGAGTTCTATCAGTCAACTGACAATCATAGGGGAGTAGCTGACATGACAAGGTTTAGAAGGTTTTTGAACTTTTAAATTTTGCTGTGTTTTTAGATCAACAGCAAGTACCGTTTTACGGTGCTGGTCTAAGATGAAATAGCGAGACCTGTGTATTGAGCGATGCTCAATATGCAGGTCCCTTTTTATGGAAACAAATAGAACGTCCCTAGGAGGAAGGAAAAAATGAAAAAAGTAGATTCAAGCCACCAACTTGATAAATTTAAAATGGGTGGTGCCCTTGTGGCAATGGGTGTTGTTTATGGCGATATTGGTACAAGTCCCTTGTACGTAATGAAAGCTATTATTGAAGGCAATGGTGGCCTGGCGAGAGTCTCAGAAGACTTTATTATTGGGGCAGTTTCTTTGATTGTTTGGACCTTAACCTTATTAACAACAGTTAAGTACGTGATGATTGCCTTAAAAGCCGACAACCACGGTGAAGGTGGTATTTTTTCTCTGTATACCCTTGTTAGAAAGGTCAGTCGCTATTTAATTATACCAGCGATGATTGGTGGGGCGGCCTTGTTAGCCGATGGGGTCTTAACACCTGCAGTGACAATTACTACTGCCATTGAAGGCTTACGGGGAATCCCTTCCTTCTTCAATATTTTTGGCAACAATCAAAATGTGATTATTATAATTACAATTGCGATTATTTGTGTCTTGTTTATGATTCAACGGTTTGGGACTGAGCGGGTAGGTAAAGCTTTTGGTCCAGTGATGTTAGGCTGGTTTACTTTTATTGGTGGCATTGGTTTATTGAATTTTATTGATAATCCAATGGTTTTAAAAGCCATTAATCCTTATTATGCCTTGAGATTATTAACAAGCCCTGAAAATAAAGCGGGAATCTTCATTTTAGGAAGTGTATTTCTAGCAACAACTGGGGCGGAAGCTTTGTATTCTGACATGGGCCATGTTGGTCGTAAAAATATTTTAGGTAGCTGGCCATATATCAAGATGTGTTTACTATTGAATTACTTCGGCCAAGCAGCTTGGATTATTCGCGTAAAAGAAGATGCTTATTACCAAAATATCGAAATGCTAAATCCTTTTTTCCGGATGATGCCAGAAAATATTGCTGTCTTTGGGGTAATCTTTGCGACAATTGCAGCTGTCATTGCTTCTCAAGCATTAATTTCCGGTTCCTATACTTTAGTTTCAGAGGCAGTCAAACTGAGATTACTGCCACGGTTTAAGATTGTTTATCCGACAAATAAAAAAGGTCAGTTATACATTCCCGTAGTTAATATGATTTTATTTGTAACCTGTGTTTTAATTGTCTTATTCTTTAAAACATCTGCTAAGATGGAAGCAGCTTATGGTTTGGCAATTACGGTGACAATGCTAATGACAACAGTGCTCCTATTATTTTACTTACTGCAAAAAGGTTTACCGAAAATCCTTTCTTTCGGTATTTTCATCTTCTTTGGAGCGATTGAAACAATCTTCTTTATTTCAAGTGCGACTAAGTTTTTCCATGGCGGATTCGTTGCCGTCTTTATTGCAGCGGTCATTTTATTAGTCATGGTTATCTGGGAAAAAGGCTCAATTATTAAAGAGCGAATGTCTCATCGAGTTTCTTTATATGACTACGTTGAGCAATTAAATGAGTTACGGAAAGATGAAACAGTGCCTTTGTATCAAACAAATGTGGTTTTCTTAACGGATAACTTAAAGAAACATAAAATTGGTCGCGAAATCATGTATTCAATCTTAGATAAAAAACCGAAAAAAGCGAAAGCGTATTGGTTTGTCAATGTCTTTGTTACTGATGAACCATTTACCAAAGAGTATCATGTGGATATGATGAACACTGATTACATTGTCAACGTTCAGTTACGCTTAGGCTTCCGGATGAATCAAGATGTTAATATTTATTTACGTCAAATTGTTCGAGATTTAATGGAACAAGGCAAATTACCAAAACAACCTCAGAAATATACGATTACAGAAGGCCGTCAAGTTGGCGATTTTTGTTTCGTCTTAATTCGTGAAGAGTTATCGCGAGTGACTGATTTAAGTAATTTAGATCGGTTAGTCATGCAAGCCAAATTAGCAATTAAAACGATTACGACCTCACCAGCTCGTTGGTTTGGATTAGAATATAGTGATGTGATTATGGAACATGTCCCTTTAAGTTTAGTTGGACGGGATCATCAGAAGTGCCAACCGTTAACCCAAATTTTAGTCAGTGATTTTTCATCTGATGAAGAGGACATGAACGAAGAAGACGAGTTAACAGAAGTCTAAAAAAAAACCACTTAAAGCCGAAGCTTTAAGTGGTTTTTTTCTATTCTTCGCCAGGCTCAGAAGCGATTAATTGCATCTGACCAGTTAATGTCCATGATTTAAGGTCATTCGGTAAAATAAAATGAGACCCTTTGGAAATTGCGTATTTTTTAGTAGAAGCAGCCGATTCAATGACTAATTCACCAGCGCCATCAATCACACTGACTAGAGTGTAAAGACCTTGTTGCTTTAAGTCAAGACTGCCATCAACGAGCCATTCGTAGACTGTGAAGAAGGGTGTCTTAACAAACTGAGTAATTTTAGATGAACCGATCATCGTTTCTTTAATTTCAGGCGTTGGATCAAGGTGAGGAACAGTTGTTACTGCTACTGATTGGGCAACGTGTAATTCTCTTAAGTTCCCTTGGTCGTCGGTCCGATCATAGTCATAGACGCGGTAAGTTGTATCACTGCTTTGTTGGGTTTCTAAAATCATAATACCACTGCCAATGGCATGAATCGTGCCACTTGGGACGTAGAAGAAATCCCCTTGTTTAACGGGAATTCGGCGTAATAAGTTGTCCCATTGACCTTCAGCAATCATCGTCGCTAGTTCTTCTTTCGTTTTAGCGTGATGACCGTAGATAATTTCGGCCCCAGGGTCAGCGGCAATCACATACCAACATTCTGTTTTCCCTAATTCGCCTTCATGTTTTAAACCGTAGGCATCGTCAGGATGAACTTGGACTGATAAGTCATCAGCTGCATCGAGAATTTTAGTTAATAGTGGAAAGACGTCGCCGTGACTGCCACCAAATAAGTCCGGTTGGCTTTGCCACAAGTAATCTAATTTTTGGCCTTTATAAGGGCCATTTTGAATGCTACATGTCCCATTAGGATGAGCACTAATCGCCCAACATTCCCCAGTTTTGTTACTAGGAATCTCATAATTGAAAACTGTTTCTAGGCGATTTCCACCCCAAATCTTTTCTTGAAATACTGGATTTAAAAATAAAGGTTCTGTCAATCGAATCTTCCTCTCTATTTGAGTTCAAAAATAGTATAGCATAAATTAACTGAGTTGGGCTTTTTCTTGTAAATATATATCAAGAAGTTCCTGGCGTTTAAGTAAGTAAGCTTGACGATTATCTTCCGGATGAAGCCGATTTGAAAGGAAAACAAAGGCTTCTTGAGCTTTTTTATCAATCAGCAAAAAAGTGCCAGTATAACCAGTATGGAAAAGGATCGCCTCTTGAGAAGCGAGATCATATTTTAAGTCCCAACCTAAGGAACGGTTAAATGATTGGTTTGGGCTGTGGTCGGCAAAAAGTTGGTCAATGGTCTGAGCTTGCAATAGCCTTTGACCGGTAGCAGTTGTTCCACCAGCTAACATCATTTGGCAAAAGAGTAAGCAATCATCTAACGTTGAAAATAAACCAGCACTTCCACATTTTTCACCTAAGACAAAAGCTTTCGGATCATGGACAGTCCCGCAGATAACCCCACGTAATGGGTGATCCTCAGTAGCTGCAATGTCAGAGCAAGTAGGTGTGAAGCCACTGCTAGTCATACCTAAAGGGCCTAAGACTTCGTTTGTAATAACGGTTTGAACAGGTTGACCAGTTAATTTTTCAATTAGAAAACCTAATAAAAGTGTCCCAGTATCTGTATAAAGACACTTGTTTCCAATTAACTCACCGGAAGTTAAAGCTAGCAGAGCTTCCTTCAAAGGTTCAGCAGTTAATTGATCACGATTTTTGATATAAGGATTAATATCAGAAGTATGAGTCAGTAAGTGCCGAATTGTCACAAGGGAATCAGCAAACTCAGGCAAATGTTTTTTTAACGGGTCATCTAATTTTAACTGACCGGCTTCTAATAATTTTAAAATCAGGGTGTTCGTACCAATCATTTTAGTTAAAGAGGCCACATCAAACAACGTCTCTTTAGTCATTGGTCGCTGAGTTGGCAATAAGGCAGCAGACCCTAAGGCTTGTTGATAAGTTTCACCTTTTTTAACAAAAGCGAACACGGCACCTGGGAAAACATTTTCAGATAATTGTTTTTTTATGGTCAATTCAGTGTTATAATACATAGATTTCCCTCCTTTTTTGTCATTATAACAAAGATGATAAAGAGTTGGAACTGAAAGTCTAACAGTCGGAAAAAAAGACAGGCTGAGTAAAAAATCAGACCAAAGTGTGATGTTTTTTTGTTGACAATCAAATAAGATAGAGATAAGAGAAAAATGAATAGGGGAAAAGGGTATGTCAAAATATATTTACTTTATACACTCATCGACAACGTCGGTATTATCTAGGACAATTGGTTTATACACAAGAAATAAGTACAATCATGTCTCAATCTCTTTTGAACAAGATTTGTCAGAAGTTTATAGTTTTGGGCGGAAAGAAATTCACAATCCTTTAATAGGGGGCTTTGTCCAGGAAGACATGGCAACGGGACTTTTCACAGAAGCAACTTGTAGCATTTATCGCTTAGCTGTTAGTGAGGCTGAGTTTTTGAGAACTAGGCATTTAGTCAGAGAATTTGAAGGCCGCCAATCAGAATTACGTTACAATTTTTTAGGTTTAGTTTTTTTAAGCTGGGGTATGAACATTACTCGAGCCGACTATTATTTTTGTTCAGAGTTTGCGGCGACATTAATTAGGGAATGTACGTCGATTAATTTACCGAAACCAGCTAATTTTATGATGCCCCAAGATTTAGCGGAGTTACCTGGCATGGAAGGGATTTTTGAAGGGCAGATTGCTACGTATCGTGAATTCAACGAGTTATCAAAATTTGGTTATCCTTTAGAATGGCATCAAAGAAGTTATGATTTTAATCCGCAAGAACAAATTCCAAGTGTGTAATTTTATTCAGCAATTATTTTAAAAAAGAGACTAGCTTTCAGGAGTGGCTCTTTTTTTGTTTGTTATTTAATAATAAACAAATTAAAAAAAGTAGCAGAGTGAGTCTTATTTTCTTGCTCAAAGCACAGTTTAAAGGCATAATATGAAAGATTAAAGTAAATTATTGAAGGAGTTGTTGTTATGGGGAATAAGGAGTCAAAGCAAATGATTTTAATAGTCATTGCTAATCTTTTTGTCGTCTTTTTAGGAATCGGGTTAGTTATTCCAGTTATGCCGACATTTATGCACAAAATGAATTTATCCGGTCAAACGATGGGCTATCTAGTGGCAGCTTTTGCTGTTGCTCAGTTAATCTGTTCGCCAATTGCCGGCCGTTTTTCAGATATGTTTGGACGAAAAAAATGATTGTCATTGGTATGTTAGTCTATTCAATTTCAGAGCTATTATACGGAATGGGACAAGTTGTCTCAGTTTTATATCTTTCAAGGCTACTAGGCGGCTTAGCTGCAGCGTTAATCATGCCCTCAGTGATGGCCTTTGTGGCAGACGTAACAACGATTGAAGAACGACCAAAAGCCATGGGCTGGGTGTCAGGTGCCATTAGTGGTGGGTTTATTATCGGTCCCGGGATTGGCGGATTTTTAGGGGATATCGGTACTCGAGTGCCCTTCTTCGTTGCTAGTATTCTCGGTTTAATTGGCTTCGGCTTTGCCTTAGTCTTTCTAAAGGAACCAGTGAAAGCTGAAAGTCTGGAAGTTGTCCCAAAATCTAGTTTTAAAGAAGTCTTGTTAATGCCAGCCTTAAGTTTTCCTTTCTTAATCATTTTAGTGAATGCTTTTGGTTTAGCAGCCTTTGAATCGATTTATAGTATTTATGTTGATCTCAATTATGGCTTTACGGTTCGAGACATCGCAGTAGTAATTACTGTCAGTGGTGTTTTTGCCTTAATTGCCCAGTTAGTCTTTTTTGATGGTATGGTGAAGCGTCTAGGCGAGATTGGTTTAATAAGAATTTGTTTATTATTAAGTGCTATTTTTGTACTTGGATTAGTTTTTTCAACCGGCTACTGGACAGTTTTAATTTGTACCTTTGTTGTATTTTTAGCCTTTGATTTAATTAGACCAGCAATCACGACCTTTTTATCAAAACACGCTGGTGACAATCAAGGCTCTGTTAGTGGCATTAACTCAGCCCTAACTAGTGTCGGTAATATCGTAGGACCAATTTTATCAGGAACATTGTTAGACTTGGATTCCCACTACCCTTATTATGTTGTAGTAGTTATTTTAACAGTGAGTTTCGCCATGACATTGTTGTGGCGTCAAAAACCAACTACTGTTATTTCAGAGTTATAATTCAAAAAAGCAACCTAGACAATTTAGGTTGCTTTTTTTTCACAAACTGTTGAATAAGGGTTGTAATAAAGGTCTTTTTATTATAAGCAAAGAGGGAATATTCAGTAACTTTATTTAGTATTTAGATAAAGTTTTTATCGTGTGTTTTACTGATATAACGCTAATTAGTGAAGAAAAGAACAAAATAACTATAACAGTTTTCACATAATGCAAACAGATTATTTTCTTTTTTGTGAAAAACATGTTTTAATATAATTGTGTAAAGGATACTTGGTTCAAAAAAACAGGTTTAAATGAAAGAAAGCCCACGATTATTACGAGAGTCTGGACTATTATTGGGAGGAAAAAAGAGAATGAGTAAAACACAAATCGTTGTCCTAGGAGCTGGCTATGCTGGTCTGAAAACTGTGAAAGGGTTACAGAAAAAAAACTTAGAGGCGACAATTACTTTAATCAACAAAAATGATTATCACTATGAAGCAACGCAATTACATGAGGTCGCTGCTGGAACACAGCCAGCCAGCAAAATTTCTTTTGATATTAAAGACGTTATTGATGCCAAAAAAGTTAATTTTATTAAAGACACAGTAACGATGATTGATAAAGAAACTAAAGTTATTACTTTAGAATCAGGAAAAACTGTTGATTATGACAAATTAGTTGTCGCTTTAGGTTTTGAATCAGAATCATTTGGGATTAAAGGCGTTGATGAATTTGGTTGGCCTTTAGTTGATATTAAAACAGCTGAAGCAGCCTTAGCTCAATTAGATAAGAACATCCAAAACTACCAAAAATCACAAGATCTTAAAGACTTAAGCATTGTTGTTTGTGGTGCTGGTTTTACAAGTATTGAATACTTAGGAGAAATCACAAATCGTTTGCCTAAATTAGCTGATAAATATAACTTCCCAATGTCAGAAGTTAAAATCACTTGTATTGAAGCAATGCCAAAATTACTACCAATGTTCTCTGGTAATCTATCTGATTACGGCGTTAATGTCTTGAAAAAACGGGGAGTTGACTTTATCGTTGGCACGCCGATTAAAGAAATTAAAGCCCAAGCGGTTGTTTATGAAGAGAATGGTGAGCTTAAAGAAGTTGCAGCCAATACGATTATTTGGACAACTGGCGTACGTGGCAGTAGCGTGATTGGTGCCTCTGGCTTTGATGAACGTCGTGGTCGCGTAATGGTTGAACCAAACTTAACAGTAACTAATTATCCTGAAATCTTTATGATTGGTGATGTTAGTGCAGTGATGGACGAAGCAAATGGTCGTCCTTATCCAACAACGGCCCAAATTGCCCTAGCTCAAGCCGACTTAGTTGTTGAAAACATCGTCGCTCAATTCGCTAACCAAGAACTTAAGAGCTTCACTTTTAAATCATTAGGAACAGTTGCTTCCATTGGTAACAATGACGGAATTGGTCATTCATTTAACCGGGATTGGAAAGGCTGGACAGCCTCAGTCATGAAAAAAGGAATTGTTGATAAATCATTATTACAAGTCGGTTCACCAAAAGTTTTACTGAAAAAAGGCCGCTTTGATTTCTATCACTAATAGTAAAAAAGACGATTAATATTAATCGTCTTTTTTATTAGCAATTTACTTTAAGTCGCCAACACATTCATCTGCTGATGACTAGTTTGAAAGCCAGTCATTAATTCGTTGATAATCTCACTGGCCGGTAGAATCTCATTAATTCGACCGATTGCTTGGCCAACAACGATCTGGGCCTCATCAATTTGGCCACTTTCCATCGCTTTGAATGATTTAATCCCTGAAATATAAGGCATTAATTCAGCTAGTGTTGCCCCATCAGCTTCAAGTTGTAAGATTTTTTCAGCTAGGGGATTGTGATAAACACGCATGGCATTATTTAAAGATTGTAAAGTTAAAACAGTTTGATGTTCTTGAATCTTTAATAACGTTTCCCGAAATTCAGGAGAAGTTTTAACTTCTCTTGAGGCTAAGAAGCGAGTTCCTAACATGACACCATCCACACCTAAAGACATGGCGCTGTAAAAACTTTTACCATCACAAATTCCGCCAGCGCCGATAATTGGGATAGTAAGCTCACTGACGGCTTTGGCGAAAAAGATACTACTCGTAACGTCATGGATTCCAGGGTGGCCACCACACTCATAGCCGACAATAGTTACAGCATCGACGCCCAAGTCTTGGGCTTTTTTGGCGTGTTTTAACGTTGACACTTTGTGGGTACAAATTAAACCATGATCTTTAAAAATCGGCACTAATCCTTGGGGGCTTCGTCCAGACGTTTCAACAATTGGGACTTGTTCTTTAATCACAACTTCGATAAAAGACTTCGTTAAACTATCGATGACGACTTCTGGTAACATCGAAATATTTACGGCAAAAGGCTTTGACGTTCGTTCTTTAATCTCGCGAATCGCTGAGCGTAACTCTTCTGGTTGCCGAAAAGACATCGCAGGAATTGTCCCCAGACCACCAGCTTCAGAGACAGCTACAGCTAAATCAGTCATCGATAAATATTGGAGGGCACCTTGAATAATCGGGTACTTAATGTCGAATAGTTCAGTTATTTTTGTTTTCATATGTTCTCCTTACTTAAATTGTGGTAGACGTTTTTCTAAAAAGGCAGTGACCCCTTCTTTAAAATCAGAAGTATGGCTGCAGCGAAGTTGAGCAGTGGCTTCCTTTCCTAAATAACTTTCAAAATCGTGGAAAGTGGTCTCATAAATCAAGGCTTTCATTTCGTGAAAAGCCACAGCTGGCCCGCGACTAAGTTTTTTTGCTAAATTATCGACTTCTAAAGCTAAGGTTTCTTTACTCGTTAATTGAAAAATAATCCCTAAACTATAAGCTTCTTTAGCTGAAAGAGTTGTCCCAGTCAAGGCAAGATTCATGGCCCGGGTACTACCGATGGCTTTTGAAAGAAGGTACAACCCGCCAGCATCGGGAATTAGCCCAACTTTGACAAAAGCTTGACTGAAAGTTGCCGTTTCGGCGGCAATCAAAAAATCAGCGGCTAAAGCTAAATTAAAACCAGCCCCTGCAGCCGGTCCGCTAATTGCGGCAATCACAATTTGAGACGTTTTTTTAATTTCTAAAGTAATCTCTGTTAAGAGCCTTAGGAGAGCCTGAAATTGCTGATCAGCTGCAGAAGAAGCTAACCCTTGAGACATCGCTAAGAGATCACCCCCACTGCTAAAGGCGTTACTCGTACTATTGATGATGACGACTTTTACACCCTCCTGATTTTTAGCGTAAATTAAGGCTTGATGCAGTTCTGTCAGGAGGCTTTCATTCAGAGCATTCATATTATGGGGAGTGTTGAGGGAAATAGTCATAATTGCTGGTTCTGATTTAATTAATATATTTTGATTATTCATAGGATCCTTTCTAAGTTAGTCAGTCGACTAAGGTCAGAGGGGACTTTGCGATTTAATGAGGCTGGGGAAGTTGGATAAAGGTGACTTTCACTGTTTTCTAAGTGGGTTTGAGTGTAGTTTAAAGCGGCATTTTTAACGAGTTTCGCAGCGGTTGTCAGGGGATTGTCTTGATTCCAGACGAGATAAATCGTCCGAATAATGTACAAATCGATTAGGCGAATAATTTTGATTCCTGGTAAATGAGCAGCTGGCACATCAATCACAAAGGCAATTCCCAGACCTGCTTTAACTAAATTAATCATACTTAATTCTTCGTTAGCTTGAATGGAGGTTTTAAAGGAAAAATTGTGGTAGCCTTTTTTACTAATTGTTGACTCAATGTCATGAATAATGCCGGTACCGGCGCTATAGCTGACAAATACTTGATCTTTTATCTCCTTAAAAGTGACAGCTTCTTTAGCAGCTAGTGAGTGATTTTCAGGCACAATTAAAATAACTTCTTCGTTGTATAAGGCTTGTCGATTTAGGCTGGCATGAGGGCCCTCAAGTCGAAATTCGCCACAAAAGCCAATATCTGACTTACCGGCAACAACATCATCTAACACTTGTTTATTGTGTCCTTGAGCCAGATTAAAATTGAGGAGGGGACTTTGTTGGCTGAGATAGTCAAGAAAACCAGGAATGTAGTATGAGCCAACGGAAAAAATACAGCTGATGTCAACAGTCCCAGTTTTAAGATCAGCCATATTTTGGATGACTGCCACGCCTTCACTAATCTCTTTATAAGCAACGGTCACGTAGGCCAAGAAAATCTTACCATATTTGGTCAATTGAATGTTCCGACCAACTTTCTTAAACAGCGGCACTTCAAGCTTACTTTCTAAATTGCTAATCGCTTTACTTAAGGCTGAAGTTGTAATGAAAAGACTTTCGGCAGCTTGAGAAAAACTTTCGTATTCAGCGACTTTTAAAAAATACATTAAGTGTTGCCAATTCATATTATACCTCCTTATTAGCGTGTTTTGAAAGCGGTTAACGATTACTACAATAATTATGTTACCGTTATTTTTTTGAGAAATCAATTTTACTGATTGAATGAATTAGGTGTAATAATACGTTCTTTTAGATTAGGTTTGATTATAGGTAATATTAACTTTTAAATTAACAAACTCAGGGGAAATTTGTTGATTTTTTTTCTATCATAGTCAGAAAAAATGGAAACGACACCTTACTTTTAGCAGATTATAATAAAGACAACCCGCTACTATTGGCAAATGACTAGTCTTTTTATACTAACTAAAATGAGGAGTGTGTCTTTATGAAAGATGAACGAAGGGGAGCTTTAAAAGCTTTTTACCCGCTGGATTTGTTTGGTTATGCCAATCAATTAACTGATGGAGAGTTTGCCGTTTTGAAACGTTTGAGAACATTTTTAGAAACCAAGTTACAACCTGAATTAGCGGATTTATGGGAGCGAGCAGAGTTTCCTTACCACTTACTAACTGATTTTGTTGCTACGGGTGTAATGGATGATCCAGTCCTCTTTGAAGAAACGGCTAGCCCTTATAAAACCCGGGAGATTTTTACTTTTTTTAGAGATTTTGAACTAGCTAAAGTCGACCCATCTTTTACGACATTTATTGGGGTTCACGGTGGTTTATATTTAAATACATTATTAGCTTTAGCTGATGAAGAACAACTAGAACGTTGGGCCAAACCAGCTATGACTATGGCGACTCAAGGTTGCTTTGCGTTAACTGAGCCAGAGCACGGGTCGGATATTTCTGGCGGTTTAGCAACAACGGCAGAAAAAATTGATGACGAATGGGTCATTAATGGTGAAAAACGCTGGATAGGTGGCGCAAATACAGCTGATGAAATTGCTGTCTTTGCCCGGGACTTAACTGATGGCCAAGTAAAAGCTTTCATTGTACCGAGGACAGCCCCAGGGATTACGATTGAAGTGATTCCCCAAAAAATAGCTTTACGAATTTTACAAAATACGAACATCACTTTTGATAATGTCGTCATTGATGAAGACCGTTTGTTGACTAAATCTCGTTCTTTTAAAGACATTTCGAAAATTTTAGGGGTTACCCGTTCAGAAGTTGGTCATATGGCAACGGGGGCGGCTGCAGGCGCCTTGGAAGCAGCTCAACGCTATGTTAAAAGCCGTGAACAATTTGGTAAACCTTTAGGATCTTTCCAATTAGTCCAAGCTAAGTTAGCAACGATGCAAGCCAATGTTACTGCTTGTATGAGTTATTCAGTAGGAATTGCCCAAATTCAAGAAGCAGGTATTTATGAAGACGTCAATTCTTCCTTAACTAAAATGCATAACGCCCTCCGTTTACGGGAAACCGTTGCTTTAGCTAGAGAAGTTTGCGGTGGTAATGGGATTGTTCTTGAAAATGATGTGGCTCGCTTTTTTGCCGATGCAGAAGGTATTTACTCTTATGAAGGAACCCATGAAATGAATGCCTTAATTGTTGGCCGAAAATTGACTGGTTACCCAGCCTTTGTTTAGTGAATAATTGTAAACTATCGTTTTGGAAGTAGAGGAGGAAACAGGAATGACAATGCCAATTATCAAAAATGTCACAGTTCTTGGTGCAGGAGTCATGGGACGACAAATAGCTGCTCATTTCGCTAATGCAGGAATGAAAGTTGCTTTACTAGACCGAGTAGTTGATTCAGAACAACCTGATTCATTAGGCAGTCAGGCGCTAAAAGAACTAGCTAAGCCTAACAATCGTGAGTTAATGTCAAAAGATAAGTTACAACTGATCACAATTGGTAACTTGGAAAATCCTAAAAAATGGTTGAAAAAAGCCGATTTAATTATTGAGGCAGTAGCAGAAGACTTGAAAATCAAACATGATGTTTGGGAAATTGCTGATAAATTTGCTAAGAAAAAAGCTATTATGGCGACTAATACTTCAGGCATCCCAATTGCTCAAGTTGCTGCTAACTTAAGTTCTCAGCGACAAGAGCGCTTTATGGGCATGCATTTTTTCAATCCGCCACGTTTTATGCGCTTACTAGAACTAATTCCACTGCCGTCGACCCAGCTCCAGCTAGTTGCTTTTATGAAAGCCTTCGCAGAAGTCCGCTTAGGTAAAGGAGTGATTATTGCCAAAGATACGATTAACTTTATTGGCAATCGCTTAGGCGTCTTTGCAACTTTAGATAGTTTAAGACGAGGACCAGCAGCCGGGTTTAGTCTCAGCACTGTAGATGCTTTAACCGGTCAACTCATAGGACGGCCAAAAGCTGGGACTTTTCGTACTGGTGACTTAGTTGGTTTAGACATTCTAGCAAATGTTGCTAAAAATATGGAAAGTCATCAAGACCGTGATTTATTTGAATTGCCAGAAATTTTAACAACATTAGTCAAACAGCAATTCTTAGGGCAAAAAACTGGTAGTGGTTTTTATCGCAAAGATCCCAAACTTGGCTTGTTAGAGTATAGCCAAGACAAGCAGGAATACTTGCCTGTAAAGGCGGCGGAACTGCCGATTCTAAAAGCAACTAAAAAGTTGTCATTGGCAGAAAAAGTCGAGTATCTATTTACCCACCAAGAAGACGCTTATGCTCAGTTTAGCTGGGAAAGTCTCCGAAATATGATGTGGTATAGTGCCAATGCGATTCCGGAAATTAGTGATGACTTCCTGGAAATTGATCGAGCTCTTGTCTGGGGCTTTAACTGGGAAGTTGGCATCTTTAAAATGTGGGATATGTTAGGAAAAGACCGGGTGATTGAGAACATTGAAAAGGCCGGTTTAACTCTACCTAGTTGGGTTAAAGAGCGGCAAGAAGCCTTCTACCCAGGCGCTAAGGAAGTTGATGTTGATTTGCCAGGAGCTGAAATTATTAAAGAAACCTCAGGGGCAACGATTATTGACTTAGGAGATAATGTGTTAGGTTTTAAAATTAATACCCGCCATAATACGATTACAAACGAGTTGTTTCAAGAGTTGAATCAAGTCTTAGATGAGTTAGAAAAATCATCAAACCAAGGCTTAGTTATTTTCGCCCCAGGTAAAAACTTTTCAGTAGGTGCGAACCTTTATGATCTGTTAACAGGCATTAAAACCAATAGCTGGTTACAAGTGACGGGGGAAATTAATTATTTCCAACAAACAACGAAACGCCTTAAATACTTTACTAAGCCAGTTGTGACTGTCGTTCATGGCCGAGTCCTTGGTGGTGGCGCAGAATTAATGTTACACAGTCCTTTTGTAGTGGCAGATGCCGAATCTTATATCGGTTTAGTTGAAATTGGTGTAGGCTTAATTCCAGGTGGTGGTGGTACGAAAGAAATGTTAGCTCGGAGTTTAGCAAAAGCACGGTTTGAACCAGATGTTCCCGCTGAAAAGTTTTTAAGAGAACACTTTACGACCATCTTTAGCGGTTTTGTCTCGAGCAGTGCCTTTCAAGCGAAAGAAAAAGCCTTCTTACGTGACCAGGATCTGATTGTGATGAATCACGCAGAGTTACTGAGAGTTGCCAAAGCCAAAGTTATCTTTGAAAACCAAGCTGGTTTTAGACCAGCTATCGAGTATCCTTTGGTAGCTATGGGCGAAGACGTCAATGCGTTATTTACTGCCCAACTACTACAGTTGCAAGCTGGGCAATTTATTTCTGACCACGATTTTAAAATCGGCCAGGCCTTAGCTGAGTTAATGACTTTAGGCAACTTAGTGAAAGGCTCCGAATTGTCAGAAGACGCCTTTTTAAAATTAGAAAAAGAACTATTTATTGCTTTATGTCAGGAAGAAAAGAGCGAAGCTAGAATTACCCAGATGTTGCAGACGGGGAAACCCTTGAGAAATTAAAGGAGAAGGTGAAAATCAATGGAAAAAAGAGGAGCATATATTGTCGCTTACGGTCGCTCGCCAATTGCCAAAAGTAATCAAACTGGCGCCTTGCGCTATACACGACCAGAAGATGTTGCTAGTGAAGTGTTGACGGGGGTCTTAAAGCAAATCCCAGACTTCAATTACGAGTTGATTGAAGATGTTATCATTGGCTGTGCCTTCCCTGAAGGAGAACAAGGGACTAACTTAGCCAAAATCATTGCTGATCGCAGTGGTTTGCCAGAAAGCGTGCCAGGACAAACAGTCAACCGTTATTGTGCTTCAAGTTTACAAACGATAGCTGATGGTGCCAGTCATATTAAAGCTGGTCATGTTAACTGTGTTGTCGCAGGTGGCGTTGAATTTATGAGCCGCATACCGATGGGGGGCGGAGCTTTCGCACCAAATCCAAGTTTAATTAAGACCCACCCGGAAAGCTATATGGCAATGGGCATTACGGCGGAAAATGTCGCTGACCAGTATCAAATCAGTCGTCAAGAGCAAGATGAGTTTGCTGTCAGTAGCCATCAAAAAGCTTGGCAAGCCCAAGAGCAGGAAAAGTTCACAGAAATAATCCCAGTAACAGCTTATTTACCAGATAGTCATAACCAGCTCGTTCCAAGTGAGTTTAAAAAAGATCAAGGCATTCGCCCAGAAACTGATCAGAACAAATTAGCTCAATTGAAACCAGCCTTTAAGCTAGGCGGCAGTGTCACTGCCGGAAATTCCTCTCAAACAAGTGATGGAGCGGCGATGCTAGTACTAATGTCTGGGGAACTAGTTGAACAGTTAAAGCTTCAACCAATTGCTAAGTTTGTCGATTTTACGATTGTCGGTTTAGATCCGAAAATTATGGGAGTTGGGGCTCTTAAAAGTATTGAGAGTCTCTTAGCTAAAAGGAATCTCAAACCAGAAGAGATTGACCTTTTTGAAATTAATGAAGCTTTTGCTTCACAAGCAGCTTTAGCAGTTAAGAGCTTAAATCTGCCATCAGATAAAGTCAATGTCAATGGTGGAGCTATTGCTCTAGGCCATCCATTAGGGGCAACTGGAGCCATTTTAACAAGTAAATTATTAGCAGAATTAGGCCGTCGGAAGGAGCAAACCGGTGTCGTCAGCCTATGTATTGGTGGCGGGATGGGAGCAGCGGCTTTAATCGAGTATTTATAAAAAAGAGGAGTAGATTATGGAGAAAATATGGTTAGAAAGTTACCCTCCTGATGTGAAAGATGAAATCTCACTAGCTACTTATCCCTCACTTTCAGCGATGTTTACTGAAAGTGTCAAAAACTATGGCGTTAAACCTGCTTATCATAATATGGGTAAAACCCTCTCTTATACAGAAGCAGGGCAATTAGTTGATGATTTTAGCAGCTATTTACGTTACCACTTAAAACTAAAAAAAGGCCAAAGAGTAGCCGTAATGATGCCGAATTTATTACAATATCCTGTGGCAGTCTTTGGAATTTTACAAGCAGAATTAACAGTTGTGAATATTAACCCCTTGTATACCCCAAGGGAGTTAGAACATCAATTAATCGATAGTGGGGCAACGACAATTATTATTTTAGAAAATTATGCCCATGTCTTAGCAGAAGTCATTGAAAAAACAGCTATCAAACATGTGATAACAACGACTGTCGGTGATTTATTAGGACCAAAAGGAACCCTGATTAATTTTGCAGTCAGACACCTTAAAAAGTTAGTGCCAGCTTACCAGTTGCCTAATGACTTAAAGTTTAAAGAGATATTAAAACAAGGTAAAAGTCTCTTAAAAGTTGAACCGACGTTAACGCATGAGGATGTGGCTTTCTTACAATATACTAGTGCCACTACCGGTGTTGCTAAAGGGGCGGTCTTAACTCACGGTAATATTGTCGCTAATATGCTCCAAGTCTCGGAATGGATCAAAGGCGATATTCGTAAAGGTGGAGAAGTTGTTGTGGCGGCCTTACCGCTGTATCATATCTTCTCATTAACCGCTAATTTAATGACATTTACGATGTTTGGTGCCTTAAATATCTTAATCACGAATCCACGGGAATTAGATGACTTCGTTAAAACTTTAAGGAAGTTTCCAATTTCAATTTTAATAGGTGTCAATACTCTTTTTAATGGTTTATTAAATCATAATCAGTTTAGTTCCTTAGATTTTAATAGTTGGCGCTTTGGGTTTGCCGGTGGCATGGCAGTTCAAAAAGTTGTCGCCGACAAGTGGCAAGAAGTGACTGGCAAGCCTTTGATTGAAGCTTATGGCTTAACTGAAACAAGTCCGGCCGTTTGTATGAATCCTTTGAATGAACAAAATCGTGTAGGCTCAATTGGCTTGCCAATTCCCCACACCGATATTAGTATTCGAAATACCTTAGGCCAAGAAGTAAGCTTAGGGGAGAAAGGGGAGCTTTGGATTAAAGGGCCTCAAGTCATGACTCATTATTGGCAACGGCCACAAGCCACGGCGGAAGCTTTTGACAAACAAGGATTTTTTGCAACAGGTGATATTGCGACTGTTAGTCCAGATGGCTTTGTTAACTTAGTCGATCGGAAAAAAGACATGATTTTAGTTTCAGGTTTTAATGTTTATCCAAATGAAGTTGAAGATGTGATGGTTGCTCATCCTGATATTTTAGAAGTTGCATGTATTGGTGTACCTGATAAAAAAACCGGTGAGGCAGTCAAACTAGTTGTTGTTCCCCATAGTCAAGAGCCGGCTAAAAAAGTCTTGATTGCATTTGCCCAAAAGCATTTAACAGCTTATAAAGTACCTAAAAAAATTGATTTCACGACAGAGTTGCCTAAAAATAATGTTGGTAAGATTTTACGTCGTGAACTAAGAGAAGTCCCTGTCAAAAAAGAGTCCTAAAGACCAAGCTAGTATAGGGTGAACTGACCCCATAGGTTGAGACAAATATAAAAACACCCCCGTTGAATTCGTGTAAAATGAAGAAAACGGAGGTGTATTTTTATGGTTAAACGAATTTCATACCCATTAGAAGTTAAAGAAGCAGCTATACGAATGAAGTTGGAAGGAAAAACAACTAGAGAAATCATGTCAGAATTAAATGTCAGAAATAGAACACAAGTAAACACGTGGTGGCAATGGTACAGAAAAGGAGAATCTTATCGATTCTCACAAGGAGTAGGTAAACAATACAGTTATGGTAAAGGAAGAGAGGAACTAAGTTCTGAAGAGCGATTGAAACAGGAAAATAAGTATTTAAAGCAGGAAAATGATGTCTTAAAAAAATACAAAGAGTTGGAAAGGAAGTGGAAGCTGAAACATTTATAGAATTAGTTGATTCGTTTAAAGGAAAGGTTTCAATCACTTGGTTATGCGATTATTTTAATATTCCTAGAAGCACATATTACCGTTGGACTAAGATAAGTAACAAAAAAGATAGCCGAGTTGCACGTATTAAAGAACTTTGCAACGAACATAATTATACTTATGGTTATCGAAAAATCACATTTCTTCTTAGAAAAGAAATGCAAGTTAATCACAAGGTTGTTCAACGAATTATGCAAACCTACGGTTGGAATTGTCGAGTTAAAACAAAAAAAGCACATCGACCAGGATCGGCTTATTTCAAAACATCTAACTTGATTGACAGAAAATTTCATTCAAAGAAACCATTAGAAAAAATCACAACGGACATTACTTATCTTGATTATGGACCTAAGAGACTTTATCT
>NZ_NGJU01000014.1 GCF_003987495.1 Vagococcus salmoninarum | reverse complement strand
TTTAAACACCGCATTCTAATCAGTTTTAAAGTGACACAAAAAAGCAACTTCACCATTTCTGATGAAGCTGCCTAAGTAACTATTTATTCGACTAAATTTTAGCCATCCACACAATTTGACGTAGAGCCTTAATTTTAAGACTTTATTAACTTAATTTGTCTTCATTTTTGAAGCCGGGTCTAGTCTTCTTTCAAGAATTCCTAATAACCAGTCAACCATAATCGCCATTAAGGCCGTTGGTAACGCCCCAACTAAAATTAAGGCTGTTCCATCTGTGGCTTGAGTTCCTCGGCTAATAATATCACCTAAGCCCCCTGCCCCAACAAAGGAACCGATAGCAGTAATCCCGATGGCAACGACTAAAGCATTTCTAATCCCTGCCATAATCACGGAAATTGATAGTGGCAACTCGACTTGGAATAATAATTCTAAGCGGGTCATGCCCATCCCTTTACCAACATCTAAGACTGTTGGATCGACTTGAATCATCCCAGTATACGTATTCGAGATAATCGGCAGTAGTGAATATAGAAAGACTGTGACGATGACGGTATTAACACCTAAGCCTAAGCCCAGCATTAAGATTGATAACATCGCTAAGGAAGGGACTGTTTGAATCACATTAGCAGCACCTATTACCCATTTAGCTAACTTTTTCCGACGGGCAATCATTATCCCAACAGGAATACCGACTAGTGCTGCAAACAACACCCCGTAAGAAGAGATTAAGAAATGTCGACTAAACTGACTAATCACATAACTGCCATTTTCATTAAAATAGTAGAAAAATTGTTGGATGACATTTAAATCTTTCATCGCTTATTTCCCCCCTTCTTCTGAAAAGTAACGATTGTCTTGTAAAAAGCGAGTAGCCACAATTTCTGGTTCTAACAAATCGTTATCAACATCATAGTTTAATTGCTGCATAGTTTTAGTATCGATTTTTCCTGATAACTTAGCTAAAATTTCATCTAAGCCAGGATGTTCTGCTAAGAGCGTTTCACCAACGACAATCGACGCATCGTAAGGTGGGAAAAACTGGAGATCATCTTCGAGAACGACTAAGTCATAACTAGCAATCCGGCCATCAGTTGAATAACCAAGAACCACATCCATTTTACCGGCATTAACTGCGTCATAAACTAAACCAATTTGCATCGGATAAACTTTACCGAAGTCAAAACCGTAGTCTGCAACAAAGCCTTTATAGCCATCACCTTTACGGTCTAACCATGACGTATCTACCCCAGCGGTTAATTCTTTAGCAACGTCTTTTAAATCACTAATAGTCTTTAAATCATACTTTTCAGCCGTTTCTTGACTAACCATGAAAGCATACGTATTCGCAAAGCCGTAAGAGTCATACCAACGTTGGTCAAATCGTTCTTTAAATTCTTTTTGAACGATGGCCATCGCTTTATCTGGATCTTTTTCAGGTGGTAGCTTTAAGGCGCCACTTAAATCGGTCCCCGTGTAACGGGAAGCTGAAATACTCACATCGCCATTTAACATGGCTTGGTGCATCACTGTTGAGGTTCCTAAGTTATTGACCATATTAACTTTGATATCCGTATAATGTTCGATCATCCCTTTAACCATCCCCGCTAAAATCTGAGATTCAGAGGTTGACATACTACCAACAGAAACCGTATCTTTTGTATTGCCACTTGGCAAACCTGGCAGTGAACAGGCTGATAACAGGAGCAACGGCAAGATAAGCAGTGTTAAAGACGCTTTTTTAAATTGTTTCAACATACTTACTCACTCCTTTCAGTAACAGGAGTCAGTTTATCTTCGAGCTTTGAGAAGCCAAAGTCAGTGACTAAAGCTAAAATTGTCACTGGGATTGTTCCACCAATAATTAATTCTGGTAAATAGTTATTTAAGCCACTGAAAATCAAGTCACCTAAACCACCACCACCAATGTATGAAGCTAAGGTAGCCCAAGCAATCACATAGACTGCTGATAATTTAATGCCAGCCATAATCGTTGGCAAGGCGGCTGGGACTTCTACCATAATAATCGATTGGAGATTCGTCATACCCATTCCTTTAGCCGCATCTTTTAAATCTTCATTGACGCCATCCATCCCGATAAAAGTATTTCGTAAAATCGGTAAGAGGGAATAAATAAATAAGGCAATGACAGCTGGAAGTTTACCAACTCCGAGTAAAGGAACCATTAAAGCTAAGAGAGCTAGTGACGGTATCGTTTGTAGGAGACTGGCAATGCCAATAACTACGTTTGAGATTTTAGGTAAACGGGTTAAAAATACTCCTAAAGGGACCGCTACTAAAACACCTAGTAATAAGGAAATTGCTGAGATGCCAATGTGCTCCCATGTTTTAACAAATAATTCTTGGCCATGTTCTAATAAAAAAGCATTCATTAGACTTCCTCCTGACCGTTTTGATTTTCCTCTATAGCAGTTTCAAGGTAATCTTCGTCGCCCCAGACAACATCGTAAACAATGTCGACTAGTGAGGAACGGGTGACGATCCCAACAAGGCGGCTGTTCTCATCAACTACAGGCACATATTTCAAGCCTCGTTTTAAAATCCGTTGAAGTGTATCTCGTAAGAACGAATCTTTGCGAACAAAGAAGACTTCTTTTTGCATAATGTCGCCAACACTTGTGGCAGTTTTGCGATTACGATTGATGTCTTCAACATCAATAAAGCCTTTTAAGACTCCACTGCCATCAACAACTAGTAACGTATCCACCCGTTTTTCACGCATTAGTTTAATGCCTTCACTAATAGATTTCTCTGGCGTAATCGAAATTGCCGCTTTCAACATCACTTGCTCAACTGTGGTTTCTTCTTGACGGGCTTGCATTAAGCGATCTTCACCAATCAAATTTTCAACAAATTCATTAGCTGGCGCTTTTAAAATATTACTTGGGGTATCAAATTGTATCGCCTTACCATCATCCATAATTAAAATTCGGTTAGCTAATTTGATGGCTTCGTCCATATCGTGAGTTACAAAAACAATGGTTTTACCCATTTTTTCTTGTAATTCTTTAACTAAGTCTTGTAATGACTCTCGGGTAATAGGGTCTAAGGCACCAAAAGGCTCGTCCATTAAGATTAAATCTTGATCTGCTGCTAAGGCCCGAACGACACCAATCCGTTGTTGTTGCCCACCTGAAAGTTGGCTTGGGTAACGGTCTAGCATCTCTCGTGGCAATTCAACTAAGTCAATTAACTTGTCGGCAATTCGATTCCGTTCTTCTTCAGGCCATTTTAACAACTTAGGCACCATGACAATGTTTTCCCGAATAGTCATATGGGGCATTAAGCCAATATTTTGAATGACATAACCAATCCCTCGTCGTAACTCCACTGGGTCTTTCTTTTGAATGTCTTCACCATCAATTAAAATTTGACCGCTCGTTGGTTCAATCATCCGGTTCAGCATTCGCATCGTCGTTGTCTTACCACTCCCACTTGTGCCAATAAAACAGACAAACTCACCTTTATTGAATGAAATATTGACGTTATCTACGGCGACTTTGCCACCTTTAAAAGTTTTCGTTACATTTTTAAATTCAATCACATTCTTCACTCCTTACTTTTTTAGCTTTCTCAAATAAATAAAAGCTTTCTTCGAATTTAGTATTGAAATAAAATGTTTGTACACTTACAAGTATGGGGCATCTAAAAAAAAATTACAACTTTTAAAGGTTATAAATGGCGTATTTACGCATTTTAAGTCTGGCATCAGCCCCTTTATAACAGTTTAGAAAGCGCTTTTAGCTTTTTATTATAAAAGTACCTTAAATATGTCTAAAAGATGACTTTTTTATGACTAGTCAGCTAATCTAAGTTACAAATGACTGTAACTTAGATCTAGTTAACTAATTGCCTTCAACGAACCGATAACCAATGCCGACTTCAGTAATAATATACTCAGGATCAGCTGGGTTTTTTTCGATTTTTCGACGAATATTTGACATATTTACACGTAACGCTTGGTTTTCATTAAGGTAAGGTCCCCAAACTTCCTTAGTTATAAAATCATGGGTTAAGACTTTTCCTTGGTGTTTCACTAAGAGTTGTAAGATTTTATATTCTGTTGGTGTTAAGTGAACAACATTATCAGCTAATTTAATTTGGCGTTTTTCAAAATCAAAGCTTAACTCCCTAACTTGTAAGGTTTGTTCTGCTTCAACGGGTTTGCGACTATGACGCAACGCCGTTCTAATTCTCGCTAACAATTCTGAAGTCCCAAAAGGTTTCGTAATATAATCATCTGCTCCTGAATCTAGGGCTTTAACTTTTTCTGATTCGTGCTCCCGGGCGGAAACAATGATAATTGGTAATTCCGACCAACTTCTAACTTTTTCTAAAATAGTAAAGCCATCCATATCTGGAAGTCCTAAATCTAAAATCAATAAAGCTGGTTGATAACTAATTAACAAGCTCATACCAATTTTGCCGGTTCCAGCCTGTAACACTTGATAGTTTGCGGCTTCTAAAATAGCTGTCATAAAATTCATAATGGCTGGATCATCTTCAATGATTAAGATTGTTTGTTGATGCATGTTATTGCCTCCTCTCTACAGTGGTAAACTAAAACTGAAGGTTGCGCCTTTATCTTCGTTATTTTCACCATAAATACTGCCCTCATGTGCGAGAATAATTGTTTGACAAATCGATAAGCCGATTCCTAAGCCACGTTTACTATCAATCGGAAGCTGACTATCATCTGCCCCTCGTTGCTGACTAAAAAGATTGGCTAATTCTTGGGTAGTTAAGCCTCTGCCCTCATCTCTCACTTTAAATAGCGCTTCTTGCTTGCCTTTAGTAACAGTTACAGCGATATTAGCTGAGTTTCCCCCATGTTTAATGGCATTTTCCATTAAATTAATTAATACTTGTTCAATTAACTTGCCATCCATCTTAACAAGCAATAATTCACTAGGTACTTCCACATGAATCTCTTGTTCTTTAAAGCGTTTGCGAATGCGATTGACTGCCGAGCCAATAATTTCCTCGACTGCTTCTGGGTCTTTTTTTACTGCCATTCTCCCTTCATCAATCCGGGTTACTGATAAAATATTCTCCACCATGCGAATCAACCATTCCGAGTCTTCTTTAATATCTGTCAATAATTGTTTTTCTATCTCTGAAGAGATTTTCCCTTTATTATCTAATAAGGCAGAACTTGCGCCTAAAATCCCAGTTAACGGCGTTCTTAAATCATGGGAAATCCCTCGTAAAAGGTTGCCACGCATTTTTTCTTTAACATTTTCAATCATGATTTTTTGTTGCTCATCTGCTAATTGCTGCCGCTCGATTGCCAGAGACAATTGAAAACCAATTAGTTTCAAGAAATTGTGATTTTCGTAGTTTAAAGGGCCACTGCCTTGACATAAAATACCGATTACCCCAACGACTTCTTGATTAGCAAAGACCGGTAAATAATAGCCCTTGGCGCCCATTAAAGTATCGCTGCCATAGCCTGCTACTTGACCATTTGTAAAAACCCAATTGGCTACAGCTTGTTCTTCTTCACTTAATAAACTTGCTTGAGGAACTTCTAAATGATTGAAACTCGTTAACTCATAAACTAAGGTGGCTTTTTCTGGGTCTTTTGTATAAAAAATAATACTACGTTCTAAAGTTCTTCCTAAGTAATTATTAACTAGCGTCACAATTTCACTAAAGTTTTTTGTGCCTAATAAATTTTTATTTAACTCATAAATAATTGTCATGCGATGCTCTTTTTCAACTGACACTAAAGCTTGCTTTTTGACTCTAATCATCATATTACTAGTAATTAAAGCCACACTAAACATAATCACCATTGTAATCGGGTAGCCTGCTTTATAAACAGTTAATGAAAATAGTGGTTCCACAAAAAACCAGTTAAATAATAAAACACTAATAATTGAAGATAAGGCGCCATATAAGTACCCTTCAGTAATTCGTGAGATAATTAAAACAATGAACAAATAAATGACAATTACATTTTGATCCCCTAAACCTAGGAGTAAAAATACTTCTGAAAGTAGTGTGCCAATTAATAGTAAACTAGTACTTTTAACTAAATCACTAAGATTCAGCCACTTCTTTTTAAAGTTATAGTGATTCCTTTTACTATCCTCTGCTAGCTTGCCACCATCAAAAAAAGGCACAATATGAATTTCAACATCTGCTAATTCATTAATTAACTGATCTTCAATTTCTTGATGAAACAGATGGTAACGGTATTTTTTATGACGATTTTTACCTAAAATAATATCCGACACACCTGTAATTTTTGCATAATGAACTAAGGTAGCAATTTTATCGTCTGACTGTAAGGTGACTGTTTCGGCCCCTAAACTTTCAGCTAGTTCAAAAGATGGATGAGATTCCCCTTTTTCGTCTTGATCTTCATCTAAAATACAAAGGGCCACCCAAGCAACGCGAAAAGCAGCTGCTAACCGTGCTGTCCAACGTAAACACTTTTCAGTCCCTTTCGAAGACCGGGTATCAAGATAAACTAATAGCTTACTTTGAATTTTAGTTTTAGCCGCGGTTTTTTCAAAACGATTTTCTAGGCTGATGTGGTCAGCAGCCTTCCGAATAGCTATTTCCCTGAGCAAACTTAAGTTTTCTAAAGTAAAGAAATTATTTAAGGCTTTCTCCGTATTTTCAGCTGAATAAATTTTACCCGCTTGGAGTCTTTGTAATAATTCTTTCGGTTCAATGTCAATTAACTTAATTTGAGCTTCTTCAAAAAAGCTATCTGGTACTGTTTCAAGGACAGATATGCCAGTAATATCTTCCACAACATCATTTAAACTATCAATATGTTGAACATTGACAGTCGTGTAGACATCAATCCCCGCTCGCAACAATTCGTCGATGTCTTGATACCGTTTACGGTTTCGTGACCCAACAACATTCGTATGGGCTAATTCATCGACTAAAATCAATTCTGGTTTTAGCTTTAAGGCCTCTTCGAGATTAAATTCTGCCAAGTCTAGACTGCGATAGTTCATTTTTTTAATCGGTAACATCGGTAACTGTTGGACTAATGCCGTCGTTTCAGGGCGAGCATGAGGTTCCACGTAACCAATTAAGACTTTACGACCACTGGCCTGTTCTTCAATCCCTGCTCTTAACATGCCATACGTTTTTCCGACACCTGCTGCATAACCAAAGAAAACTTTTAAAGAGCCCCGTTGTTGATTATTTTGTTGATATTTAATTAATAAATGATCTGGATTCGGTCGCTCACTTTCTATTAGCACGAGACAACGCCCCTTTCGACAATTAATCATAAAGAAACTTCAGCCAAAGCTAAAGTTTCTTTTTATTTTTCTATTTGACTTGGAAATTTGCTAGCTCAAGATTAACTTGTAAAACATTCACTCGCTCATCTCCTATTTTACCAAATAAACGACCTTTTGTATGCTTATCTAAAAGCCTAGTAATCTCAGCTTGATTTAAGTGAGTAGTTTCCACAAGGCGGGGGATTTGATAATCGGCTGCAAGTCGACTAATCTCTGGATCTAAGCCACTTCCAGAAGCTAAAACTAATTCACTCGGAATCTCTTCTTTAGAACCATTTTCTTTCAGCAACGTTTTGATCCGTTCAGCAATAATCCCTTGTTGTTCAGGACTGACTGGTGATAAATTACTCGGTCCAGCCTTTGGTCGTCCTTGTAGAAACTGAGGGGCTGTAAACTCTTGACCAATCAACTCAGAGCCAACTATTACCGACTTGCCACCTTGATCAATTACTGAAATTTGGCTACCATTAGCTAAATCTGGAAAAAATACTTGAGCAATTCCCGTCACAGTCAGCGTGTAGAGTAATCCGCAAAGAAAGGTCATTAAGCCTAACATCATTAAGGATGCTTTAATAATTTCGATAAGTTTTTTCAATTTACACTTCCTCCTAAACTAACCCAACTAAGGTCAGACAAACATCAATTAATTTAATAGCGATAAAGGGGGCAATTAAGCCGCCTAATCCATAAACTAATAAATTGTGACGTAGCATTTGACTAGCTGGTAATTCTTTATAAGGGACGCCTTTCAACGATAAAGGGATTAAGGCAATAATAATTAAGGCGTTATAAATAATCGCCGCTAAAATTGCACTTGTTGGACTAGTTAACGCCATAATGTTTAAACTAATTAATTCTGGGTAGATGCCATAAAACAAGACTGGAATAATCGCAAAGTATTTAGCAACGTCATTTGCAATACTAAAGGTCGTTAAGGCACCACGAGTCATTAAGAGCTGTTTGCCTATGCGGACAATATCGATGAGTTTAGTTGGACTTGAATCTAAATCAATCATATTCCCAGCTTCTTTAGCTGCTTGGGTTCCTGTATTCATTGCAACTGCCACATCGGCTTGGGCTAAAGCGGGAGCATCATTAGTCCCATCACCAGTCATCGCAACTAAATGGCCAGCCTTTTGATACTGGCGAATTAAGTTTAACTTCGCTTCTGGCGTAGCTTCGGCTAAAAAATCATCGACACCAGCTTCGGCGGCAATGGCAGCGGCTGTCAGCGGGTTGTCCCCTGTGATCATAATGGTTTTGATGCCCATTTTCCGCATGTCATCAAAGCGTTCTTTGACTCCTTGTTTAACTATATCTTTTAAATAAACGACTCCTAAGACTTGATGATTTTTAGTCACAACTAAGGGCGTTCCGCCTAAATTAGCAATTTTCGTAACTAGTTTGTGGCATTCTTCCGTGTAACTTTCCCCATAGTCTTCAACATAGCTTTTAATCGTATCAGCTGCCCCCTTACGGATTTCAGCACCTTGATAATCGATGCCACTCATTCGCGTTTTAGCAGAGAAATCAATAAATGTCACTTCTGAATCTTTTAAATTACGGCCACGAATATCAAATAGTTCTTTGGCTAAAACTACGATGCTCCGGCCCTCAGCTGTTTCATCTGCTAAGGAAGCTAACTGAGCCGCATCAGCTAAATCCTTTTCCGAAGCCCCTTTAACAGGATAAAAGGCACTTGCTTTCCGATTGCCTAAAGTAATCGTGCCAGTTTTATCTAACATTAAAATATCAACATCCCCGGCTGCTTCAATCGCTCGTCCACTCATTGCGAGAACATTAGCTTGATTTAAGCGACTCATACCGGCAATTCCAATCGAAGATAACAACGCTCCGATAGTTGTCGGTGCTAGACAGACGATGAGAGCAATAATAATTGTCACTGATAATGATTCACCCGTTCCAGTTAATTTACTAGCAAATTGGGTATACGGCAATAAGGTCATTGACACAACTAAAAAAATTAAAGTTAAGGTAATTAGTAAGATTTGTAAGGAAATTTCATTTGGTGTTTTTTTACGGGCTGAGCCTTCGACCATGGCAATCATTTTATCTAAAAAACTTTCGCCGCTTTCGGCAGTTACTTGAATGACTAATTCATCTGAAACAACAGTTGTGCCTCCTGTCACGGCACTGCGGTCGCCGCCAGATTCACGAATAACTGGCGCTGATTCACCCGTTATGGCACTTTCATCAACAGAGGCTGCCCCGAAAATAACATCGCCGTCCATGGGAACTTGTTCGCCCGCCACGACATAAACTAGATCACCACGTTTTAAGTTTGTTGAATTAACCATTTCAAAAAGGGTCAGTTCCTCTTTTGACTTAACTCTTTTAGCATAGACTTCTTTCCGTGCACTTTTTAAGCTATCCGCTTGGGCTCTACCCCGTCCTTCGGCAATCGCTTCTGCAAAGTTAGCAAATAAGACTGTAGCCCATAATATCATAGCAATTGCTAAAGTAAACCAACTTGATGTATCACCTATACCCCAAAAGGTTAAGACATAAAGGAGGGTTGTCATCATGGCTCCTAAATAAACAACAAACATGACTGGATTAGCTAGTTGGGTTTTAAAGGACAATTTTGCCAAGGCTTGTTTCAAGGCATCCATTAACATATTTTTTTTTGAAATTTTTTCTTTCATCGTCTCCACCTGATTTCTATTTAATAGCCTAACTGATTATTTTGTCACAAAAAACTCTGCAATTGGACCTAACCCTAAGGCTGGTAAAAAACTCAAGGCACCAATTAAAAAGATCACGATTAATAGCATCGCTGTAAATGTGCCATTAGTAGTTGAAAGTGTGCCTTCACTAATTGCAACAGTTTGTTTTTTACTTAAGTTAGCACCTAGAAAAATAATTGCCAACATTGGTACAAAACGGACAATTAGCATCACGAAACCGCCAATTATATTTAAGAACGTCGTATTGGCTTCTAAACCTGCAAAGGCACTGCCATTATTATTAGCTAATGACGAAAAGGCATATAAGACTTCTGAAAAGCCATGAGCGCCACTGTTAGTTAACATGCTCGGGGCTTGTGGCCACAGGACAAAAACCATCGTCCCTAATAACGTCATTAAAGGTGGTGTTAAGATCACTAGACAGACCATTTTCATATCAAATGGTTCAATTTTCTTACCTAAATACTCAGGGGTTCGTCCGACTAATAGCCCCGCAATAAATACCGTTAGTAAGACAAAAGCAATCATGCCGTATAAGCCACTGCCTGCCCCACCAAAAACAATTTCTCCTAACTGCATTAAAAACATCGGAATCAGTCCGCCAATTGGCGTAAAACTATCCATCATAGCATTCACAGAACCATTTGAGGCAGCCGTTGTACTAACTGCCCACAAAGCCGACCAACCGATGCCAAAACGGGTTTCTTTCCCTTCAAGATTGCCCATTTGACTAATTTCTGGTTGTAATTGTTGATGGTTCATTTCACTCATCGTGACACCTACTAAGGCTAAGACAAAGATGATTAGTGTCACAACAATGATCGTCCGACCTTGCTTATGGTCTTTAACAAAATAACCAAAAGAAATTAATAAAGTCATTGGAATTAATAAAATCGCAAAATTTTCGACAATATTACTTAGTAACGTTGGATTTTCAAAAGGGTGGGTTGAATTTCCACCAAAATAGCCACCGCCATTAGTTCCTAGTTGCTTAATCGCAACTTGACTAGCCGCAGTTCCTAAAAATAACCAGCTTTCTTGACTACTTTCTAGACTTTGATAACTGACAGGCCCTGCCAAACTTTGGACTACGCCTTGTGAGACTAAGATTAAGGCGACAATAAAAGATAGTGGCAACAGAAAATACACCGTGGAACGAGTTAAATCTTGCCAAAAATTACCAATACTAGTAGCACTTTTTGCCATAAAGCCCCGGAGTAAAACAAATAACACAGATATGCCAACTGCTGCTGATAAGAAATTTTGAACTGTTAAGCCTAGACCTTGAATTAAAGGGGAAACAGCTGTCTCACCGGCGTAAGCTTGCCAGTTTGTATTTGTTACAAAACTCCAAGCTGTATTAAAGGCTAAACTCAGACTCGTTCCTGAAACATCGCCAGGGTTAACTGGTAATATCCCTTGTAGCACTAACATCACAAAGACTGTCACAAAACTAATTAACGTAAAGCTAATCAGTGATAATCCGTAGCGTTTGCCACTCATTTCTTGTTGGCTTTCCTTACCAATCATGCGATAAATACTTTTTTCAATGGGGGAAAACAATTTAGTTGTGAAAACTTTTTCCCCTGCCATTACTTTAAAGACATATTTTCCTAAAGGTAGGCTGATTAAAATTAACGTTATCAAAAATAAGCCTTGATATAAAAAGATTGCTGTCATTGTAAATCCCCCCAAAATAAGACATATAATAAATACATAAATAAAAACAAACCGATTAGCCCACAAATTATAATAATTATATTCATCTTTCGACTCCTTATCTTATGCTATCTTTAGGATAAGCTTTTTCTTATTAAGATAGTGTTAAGATAAATTGTTCTGATGTTAAGAAGGTGTAAAGAAAAAAGCTGTCTCAGATGAGACAGCTTTTAGAAATTATTTAATTATTGCCAACTAATATTGGCTTCGGCACATAAGGTCTCACCTGAATAGATTTGATGATGACTAATTGTCTCAGCAATTTCAGGAACAAAGCCCCATTGACTGTCGATCATTTCACTATAGTTTAATTCTTTATCGAAGCGAATATTAACGACTGTTGGTTGATGACTCGTTAAGAAATCGTAGTCTAAACAATCGACCATCCAATCTAAGTAGCGAGCATTATTAACGTGTTGATTACCATCAATGTCATTAAAGCGGACCCGGTAAGGCCGACTCTCGCCGGTAGTTTTTGGTAACATTTTAGTTCCTCGTTGTAACTTAGTAATTTTTTCACTTTCGTAAGGTTCGATAACTTCAAATGGCACACTAACCATCTTACGCGTCGTTAGATCCATTAAAACAAAGGTTGAGGTAATCGCCACACACTCCTTACCTTCAGCGTCATGAATCCAAAAATCACGGTAACAAAAGTACTTGTTGTAAGTCGTTGCCGCAGTTGTTACTGCGATTGTTTCACCAGCTTTTGGTAAACGACTGACCCGCATTTCATGTTGAGTAATCACCCAACCTAAGCCTAGGCTATTAATATAGTGTGAGCCTCTTGCTAAAGCCTCACTTTGTGATTCAGACGTATTGATCACAATGTTTAAAACCATTGGTAATGTTAGTTTGCCGGTAACGTCACATTCGTAAAACATGACTTCATGCTTTTCAGTAAATTTCTTTGCCATAAGTAACTAAGCCCCTATCTTTGGATTTATTCAATACTTACTATTCTAAACTAGACAAAAAATAGATACAAGTAAATAAATCATCTTTAAAGATTGTTTTATTTTTTAAAAAATGGAAGCGTTCTTCTTAAGAAAGACTGTTTCATTAAGATTGCGAGAAGCGTGTTAAATCTGATAGAATAGTAAATGAGAAAGTGAGGCCTCGTATTATGACACCGAATAAAGAAGACTACTTAAAACTCATTTTTGAATTAGGTGGGTACAGTAAAAAAATCAATAATAAATCAATCGTCGCAGGCCTAAATGTTTCTGCAGCCTCTGTCAGTGAAATGATCTCTAAATTAGAAAAAGACGGCTTTGTTAAACACTCTCCCTATCAAGGCGTCCAATTAACCGATGCTGGTTTACAACATGCTAGCACCTTAGTTAGAAAACACCGCCTCTGGGAAGTCTTTTTAGTCGAACATTTGGATTACGCTTGGAATGAAGTTCATGAAGAAGCTGAGGTTTTGGAGCATGTGACTTCTGAAGAATTAGCAAATCGAATCGAAGCTTACCTAGGCTTCCCTGATGTCTGCCCTCATGGCGGAGTGATCCCTGGCAATAACCAGATGATTCAAGAACGGAAAATGAAATCTCTTAATCAATGTAGCCTGGATGAGGAAGTTAAAATTGCCCGGGTCATCGATGAAACGGAGCTTCTAGATTATTTAGCTAGTATTGACTTAGGCATCAATGAAATTGTCACTGTCAAAAAGATTGGCGCCTATGAAGGGCCTTTGACTTTAGTTAATGCTGCTGGTAAAAAATATCATGTGAGCTTTAAAGCTGCCCATAATATTTTTGTCAGTGATTTAAGTTAACCTCGTTTAAGCGAGGTTTTTCCTTTATCTTAAACTAATGACTCCCTTCTCCTTGATTCACAGCATTTAAACTAGTAGAATAAAACTGTTGTATTTAACTAACCTAGAATTTTTCTGAGGTTATCCTGATCAAATAAAGAAAGTTAGGGGACTTATCATGTCGAATGAACAAGTAGCATTATTTACAATTTTTGGAGGAACTGGCGATTTAGCCAAAAGAAAGCTCTATCCTTCCCTTTTCAGACTCTATAAAAAAGGCTTTTTAAAAGAGCAGTTTGCCGTTATTGGCACTGCCCGTCGTGAATGGACCGATGAGTATTACCGTGAAATCGTTGGTGAAACAATTTTAGACTTAGAACCAACCCCAGCTGAGCTTGCTGATTTCACTAGTCACTTCTATTATCAAGCACATAATGTGACGGATACTGCCCACTATATTAACTTAAAAGAGCTATCAACTAAACTAGATACTAAGTATCACTTACAAAACAATCGTATTTTCTATCTAGCGATGGCACCAAACTTCTTTGGAACAATTACTGAACATATTAAATCAGAAGGTATTATGACCACGGATGGTTTTAACCGCTTAATTATTGAAAAACCTTTTGGAACGGACTATCAAACGGCTGAAACTTTAAACAATGAAATCCGGGCTGTCTTTAAAGAAGATCAAATCTTTAGAATTGATCATTACTTAGGTAAAGAGATGATTCAAAATATTTCTGCTGTCCGCTTTGGCAATAACATTTTTGAATCTTTATGGAACAATAAATACATTGACAATATTCAAGTCACTTTATCTGAGGCCCTTGGTGTTGAAGAACGAGGAGGCTACTATGATCAAAGTGGGGCTTTAAAAGACATGGTTCAAAATCATATCTTACAAGTCGTTTCATTATTAGCGATGGAACCACCTGCGATTTTCTCTGAAACGACGATTCGTGATGAAAAAATTAAAGCCTTGAACTCAATCCGCATTTATTCTGAAGCTGAGGCCCAAGAAAACTTCGTTCGTGGCCAATACGATGCCGGTCAATTAGCTAACCGCAACTTCTTACCTTACCGTCAAGAAGTCAATGTCGATCCTGCTTCACAAACAGAAACTTTTGTCGCTGGGAAATTTATGATTGATAACTTCCGTTGGCGTGGGGTACCCTTTTACGTTAGAACTGGTAAACAGTTAACAGAAAAAGGCTCACGTATTAATATTGTCTTTAAACCATCGCCGATTAATGTCTTCCGTAATCAACATGATTCCGCTTGTGACGCTGAAGAATTACCGAGAAATGTCTTAACGATTTATATTCAACCGACTGAAGGCTTCTCTTTAACTGTTAATGGCAAAGAAATTGGTGATGGCTTTAACATTGATCCAATCAAATTAGATTACCGTCACTCTGCTGAGTCTTTAGATAATAGTCCAGAAGCTTACGAGAAGCTAATCTTAGACTGTTTGAAGGGTGATAGCACTAACTTTACACATTGGGACGAAGTGGCTCAATCATGGCGTCTAGTGGACGTTATACGTCAAACATGGGATAAAGATCAAACTGACATTCCTAAGTATGCTAGTGGAACAATGGGACCTGACTGTGCTTTTGACTTATTAGCCAAAGATGGCTTCGATTGGATCTGGCATCCAGACGAGTGGTACCGTGACAATGGTCAACTATCTTAAAACAAAGAAAAACCTCCGATGAACTCGGAGGTTTTTTTGCTTGCTTTTTATTCGAAGCCTTCTGCTACAGCTTCTGGGAAGTTAGTTTCAACAATTTCAGCACACCGCTGACAAAGTGTTGGTAATTTAGCGTGACTACCAACGTCTTCTTTAACTGCGCGACAACGGTCACACGTTTCACCAAGGGCTTTTTCAACTAAAATAGCCATATTAGTGAAATCATGGGCGCCAGCTGGCGGAACAGTTCCCACAGCCGCAACTTCTACTTGAGAAACAATCAACAATTGTTCTAAGTTTGAGTTTAAGCTACCAATTAAAACCTTAACTGGTTCACTTGGGTAAATCGTTAATTTCGCTTCAAATGATTTGCCAATTAATTTTTCATTCCGGGCTTCTTCAAGAGTTTTCAATGCGTTGTCTCTTAATTCCATAAAGGCTGACCACATGTCTGTTAACTCTGCTTGGTTAGGGAATTCTTGATAACTAGGTAATTCTGCTAATTGGACGTAAGCTTCTGTTTCTTTTAAGTGACTCCAAATCTCTTCCGTTGTATGAGGTAAGATTGGTGTTAATAGTTTTGTTAAGGTTACTAAAATATCATAGAAAACAGTCTGCATGCAACGACGTTCGTAATTATCTTCTGCTTCGATGTAAACGACGTCTTTCGCAAAGTCTAAGTAGAATGATGATAATTCTTGAGTACAGAAATTAACTACTGTTTTGTAGACTGTTGAGAATGAGTACTTATCATATCCTTTTTCACGACTTTGTTTTGTAATTTCATTTAAACGGATAGTCATAAATTTATCAACTGAACGTAAATCATCGTAAGCAACAGCATGTTCTGCTGGCACAAAATCCGTTGTGTTGGCTAATAAGAAACGCATTGTATTTCTGATTTTTCGGTACATTTCAGAAATTTGATTCATCGTATTCATATCGACTTTAACATCTGATTCGTAATCAACACTAGCTACCCATAAACGAAGAATATCGGCACCCATTTGGTTGATAACTTTACTTGGTTCAATTGTGTTACCAAGTGACTTACTTTGTTTACGGCCTTGAGGATCTAAAGTAAAGCCTTGTGATAAAACTGCTTTGTATGGCGCTACACCGTTAATTGCCACACTTGTCGTAATACTTGAGTTAAACCAGCCACGGTATTGGTCAGACCCTTCTAAATACATATCTGCTGGAAATGATAAATTATCACGGCCACGTAAGACAGCTTCATGAGAAGATCCTGAATCAAACCAAACGTCCATAATATCAGTTTCTTTGCGGAATTCACCATTTGGACTACCTTCGTGGCTGAAGCCAGCTGGTAATAAATCTTTCGCATCCCGCTCGTACCAAACGCGAGAGCCTTCTTTTTCAAAAATATTCGCTACATGTTCAATCGTTTCAGTTGTTAAAATTGGCTCATCATTTTCAGCGTAGAAAATTGGCAATGGCACACCCCAGGCTCTTTGACGGGAAATCACCCAATCGCCACGGTCACGAACCATGTTATAAAGACGTGTTTTCCCCCAAGGAATTACCCAGTCAACAGCTTCTACTTCACTTAAAATTTTCTCTCTAAATTTATCAATCGATGCAAACCACTGAGGCGTTGCACGATAAATCACTGGTTTTTTAGTCCGCCAGTCATGTGGGTAACTATGAGTGAAGAAGTCTAGTTTTAAGAGTGCCCCTTTTTCACTTAGTAATTCAGTAATCATCGGGTTAGCTTTATCGTAGAAAATCCCTTCAAAACCAGGCGCTTCTGCTGTATAAACACCACGGTTATCGACTGGTGATAAAGGCTCGATGCCATAACGTTTGCTGACGATGTAGTCATCTTCACCATGGCCTGGTGCCGTATGAACAAGTCCAGTACCAGCGTCTAAGGTTACGTGATCCCCTAACATTAATAGTGACTCACGGTCATAAAATGGGTGTTGAGCTGTCATGTTTTCAAGTTCTGTCCCGGCAATTTCAGATAAGACCTCAACTTCTTGCCACTCAATCGCTTGAGATACCGTTTCTAGTAAATCTTTCGCCACAACAAATTTACGGCCATCAGCTTTAATGACTAAATACGTGTATTCTGGGTTAACTGAAATCCCTAAGTTTGATGGTAACGTCCAAGGAGTTGTTGTCCAAATGACAAATGACGTATCAGTATCTAATTTACCTTTACCATCTTTAACTGGGAAAGCCACATAGATTGAAGCTGATTTAACATCTTTGTATTCAATTTCTGCTTCGGCTAATGATGATTCACTTGATGGTGACCAATAAATTGGTTTTAAACCTTTATAAATATAACCTTTTTCAGCCATTTTACCAAAGACGCGAATTTGAGCGGCTTCGTAGTCAGGCGTTAATGTAATGTATGGGTTATCCCATTCACCAGCAACTCCTAAACGTTTAAAATCTTCACGTTGAGTGTCGACTTGCGTTAAGGCATACTCTTCACATTTTTTTAAGTATTCTGCGCGAGTTAATTCTTTCCGTTTAACCCCTTTATTAGCTAAAACTTGCTCGATTGGTAAACCATGAGTGTCCCAACCAGGCACGTAAGGCGAACGGAAACCAGACATTGATTTTGAACGGACAATAATATCTTTACTAATCTTGTTTAAAGCATGACCAAGATGGATGTTCCCATTGGCGTATGGAGGGCCATCATGTAAAATAAAGGTCGGTTTGCCTTCATTAATTTTTTGACGTTCTTCATAAATTTGTTTCTCTTCCCAATCTTTTTGCCATTCAACTTCTCTTACTGGTAAATTACCACGCATTGGGAAATCTGTTTTACCTAATTGCAATGTTTCTTTCATTTTCATAATCCGTTTGCCCCTTTATTTATATTAATAAGTTTAATTTAAAACATGTTTAGTCAGTGTTACCCTTCGAACTGAGTTGTGAGTCAATAGAAAAACACTTCGCCCCTAATAGGGACGAAGTGCTCGTGTTACCACCCAGATTTAGAATTTAATTGCTTAAATTCCCTCTCAAGATTCGTAACGGGAATTAGGCGTTAGTTATTACTTAAGTTCATAACTAAAGTATTAGAGAAGGATCTTTTTAATCATCATGGACTACCAAACTTTCACTTTCATTGGCTCGCTGTTAAGTTTAATGATTAACTTTTCTATTTCTCACTTTTAACGATCGCGACGACTTTTACGGTCTTTACGATCTGATTTATCATCAGCTGTCATACTTTTGCGAATCTCTTCAATACTCTCTTCTGGGCTTTCTGAAACGTTACTTTGTTCAACTAAGTCAGAAATTTCAATTGCTTGAGTATGTCCTTCAGATTCTACACTAACTTCTTGTTTGTTGTCAACTTCTTTTTCCAAAAGCTCTCTAACTGCTGAATGATCATCACCAATGTAGTTAGCAAAAGGTTGTAGCAAGTTATCCCAATCTTTACTCTTAACAATCTCTAACTGAGACTCAAGTAATAAAGCTAAGCTTCTATGGAATTCTCTTGTTTTCTTTTTCAAGTCGTCAGTTTCATGGGCAAGTTGACTAGCGTTTTGAGTCGCATTACGCATAATCTCTTCTGCTTTTTGATTTGCTTCACGAGTTGTTCGATCAGCTTCTTCTTGAGCTTTAGTTAAAATCGCTTTCGCATCAGCACCGGCTGAAGAAACTAAGACATCAGATTCTTTGACTGCTGTATTTTTAAGTTTATCAGCTGTATCTTGAGCAACAATGATTGATTGGTTTAAAGCATCTTTTAATTCATTAAAATATGTTAATTTTTCATCAGCATGTTTCAAGTTTTTTTCAAGTTCTCGCTTATCTCTAAGAGCATCTTCATAGTCAGCAATTACTTGATCTAAAAAATCATCTACTTCTTCTTGATTATACCCTCTCATTTTCGTTGGGAAGGATTTATTTTTAATATCTAATGGACTTAAAGCCATATCATTCACCTCAACATTTTTATTTTCTGAGAACAGCAAGCTGTACTCGGTGTTTATCTTTTTTAGTTTTTCCTTCAATCGTTCGTAACTGGATTCGGCCAAAGCCACGGATTGATATAATGTCTAACAAAGCTAACATAAAATCACTTCGTTGAATTTCAACCCAATTGACTTTTACTTTCCCGGAATCAACTAAGAGTTTTGAACGTTGTCTTGAGATATTAAAAACAGCCGAAATGATGTTGTCTACACGTAATGACGTAACCGTGTCAGTTTCAAATTCCCAGCTATCTTTAGCTACTAAAATATCAGTATAATTAATTTGCTTAACTTTCACAGACATACTACCAATTTTATCTAATTGACTGATAACAAAATTAGCAACTTCATGATTAATAAAAAACTGCCAACGTTCGCCATCAGAAATGATATCGCCGAAAAATTCTCGACGAATTCCAGAACTTAACAAAGTTCCTAAAATTTTTCCATGAGACAAACTACCAAATTTAACTGGGTACTGAATTTCATACAGTTCTACTTGATAATCTTCCTCTGTCGGCTCATAGTATGCTGGATAAATTAAGGCTCGGCGTCTTTCAGCACTTTCGTACCCACCATAGAAAGAATAGACTAATTCGCTATCACTTCCGATAATAGATTCTAAAATGAACGCCTGTCGAGGATCTAAAAAGTCAGTTAAGTACGGAGCGTACTGACTTTCAACTTGTTCAATCCAACCACCAATCATATCAACAAAAGGATGTTCATCTTTGCGAAAATGTTGGTAAACATTTGCATTCATAGATACACATCCTTTCAATAATATAATTTACTAAAACATCATAAATCTAAACATTACTTGTGACAGTATTTTAACACCAAAGTTTAAAGCTAAAATTGCTGCTAAAATAGTAAAGTCAATCCCGCCAAACCTTAAATTCAAGCGATCAAAGATTTTTATGTAAGGCTCACAGATTCTTCCAAGAAATTGGCCGATGGCTGATTGATAACCACCTGGAAACCATGATAATAATGCATAAATCATTAATGCGCCGGAGTAAATACCAACAATTTTATATATTAAATACATTAAACTTCCTATCAAACTAACACGTCCTTCTAGTATTCTTTAAACTGAGTACTTAATAGGCTTTTGGCTGTTTCACTATCAATTTCCGTATTTGGAGGAGTACAAATGAATATTTCATTTCCTAACCGTTGGATATCCCCATCAAGAGCATAAACTGTTCCTGTCAAGAAATCGACTATCCGACGGGCTTGTGTTTCTTCAACAAGATGGAAATTAATAATGACTATTTCATTTCTGAAAATACATTTTGCAATATTTTTAGATTCAGTATATGTTCGTGGTTCTAAAATCGAAATCTTTTTCACTTTGTCTTCACCTGCCACATCTCTTTGGAGCATTGATTCTTTCTTGCTCATTTGCACTACTTTTTTAGGCATTCTAACGTTTTCCAACGGAGCCGTTTTTTCAACCTTAGGAATCACTTCCTGCTGTTGTTCAACTTTTTCAACTCTAGGTTGCTTTTGACTTGTCTTCATAGTGTTGTTCGAATAGGTATTCTCTGCTTTCCCTTCATCTTGAAAATATGAACGGCTTTGGCTTGAATAACTATTTTTTGGTTTTTCAACATATGCATTATCCGAATATGATTCTTCTAATGCATCACTATCACTAAGTCCGAAAAATTTTTGTATTTTCTCAGCTGCTGTTGACATATTCATCCTAACTCACCCTTTTATTTTCTATTCTTTAAAAAAAGCAGTACCTATTCTAATTAATGTAGCACCAGATTCAATCGCTAAGGGATAATCTTGACTCATTCCCATACTAAGTTCTGTACAGGGAGCGTGACTCAAGTTTAACTTAACAATTTCTTCCTTTTTTTTAGCCAATGTTTCAAAATATCTTACGATTTCTTCATCACTTGCATCATACGGAGCCATAGTCATTAAACCAACTACTTTAATTCTATCAAATCTTTCTAAATTAACAATAAATTTGATTGTGTCTTCTAAAAGACAGCCTTGTTTACTTGCTTCTTCAGAAACATTGACTTGTACAAAACATTTAATTGTTCTTGTTCCACGTTTTTGGATCTCCATGGCTAATGATTCTTTGTCTAAAGCATGGAAGTAATCAATCTGATTAATTACCTCTTTGACTTTTCGACGTTGGAGACGGCCAATAAAGTGCCACACAATCTCATGATCTTGTAGCAGCCTTTGTTTCTCTAGCAAACTTTCAACACGATTTTTACCAAACTCATTAATACCTGCTGAAATCAAAGGTAACATTTTTTCAATCGAGACCGTCTTAGTAACTGCAACTAGTTTAACTGTCTCTTGATCTCGCTTAGCTAAAGTACAAGCTTGAGAGATTGTTGCTCTTATTTGATTAAGATTGCTCTCAAGCATGACTCATAACTCCTTTTAGCGTTTACGTCGGAAAAATGCCGGTGTATTTAACTCATCGTCATCATTGTTTGATGGCTCTGGGTCTTTTGAAAAAGTGTCGAAATCTTTTTTCTCTAATTTTTCAAATTGTGTTTCTTCAAAATTACCACGTTGGCTTGGTTCTCTGCGAATATCCCAGTCTCCAAAAGCACTTTCGTCTTCTGACTCTGGTTTAACCGGTTCGATGTCCATCGTTGGTCTTGGTGTTGGTGCTACGACATGGGACGGTGCTGTAGTCGCTTGTTGTGGGCTTGCTTGTCTAGCGACGGTGCGTCCCTTTTTTTTTTCATTTTTAGTTGGATCAATCCCTGTTGCAATAACAGTTACGATGATTTCATCTTTCAAGTCTTCATTAATTGAAGTTCCTAAAATGATGTTGACATCACTATTAGCTGCACTTGTGACAATGTCAGAAGCATCTTGGGCTTCAAATAAAGTCATATCAAGGCCACCAGTAATATTAAGTAAGACTTGTTCTGCGCCATCAATTGATGTTTCAAGTAATGGTGAAGAAATAGCTTGTTTCGTTGCTTGGATCACACGATCCTCACCACTAGCAGAACCGATTCCCATTAAGGCTGTTCCTTGGTTTTCCATAACTGTTTTAACATCAGCGAAGTCCAAGTTAACGTAACCAGGTGCAGTAATTAAATCTGAAATTCCTTGTACCCCTTGGCGTAAAACGTTATCAGCTTCACGGAAGGCTTCTAAGATTGGTGTTTTTTTGTCAACAATCTCTAATAGACGGTTGTTTGAAATAATTAGTAATGTATCCACGTTTTCTTTTAATTGAGAAATTCCTTCAGCAGCGTAACGGCCACGTTTTGGTCCTTCAAAACTAAAGGGACGTGTCACAACTCCGACTGTTAAAGCTCCAAGTTGTTTAGCGATACGGGCTACTTCTGGAGCAGCTCCTGTACCAGTTCCACCACCCATACCAGCAGTAATGAAAATCATATCAGCACCACTCATAGCATCGGCTAAGATTGACTCACTTTCTTCCGCGGCTTTTTGGCCAACTTCCGGTTGTGAACCAGCACCTAGGCCTCTTGTGTACTTAGGTCCTAATTGAATAACTGTTTCAGCTTTGCTATCTTTTAGTGCTTGAACATCTGTGTTCGCAACGATAAACTCCACGCCTTTAACGTTTTCATCGATCATGCGATTGACAGCATTACCACCACCGCCACCAACTCCGATTACTTTAATTACTGCGCCGTTATCAATATTATTATCAATTGAAAATTCCATCTCGTTTTAGTCCTCCTATTTTTTTATTAGTCAAAAATATTAGAAAGGAAACCTTTAAGCTTATCCTTCACATTCTCGCCTTTTGGCTCATCGCCAGTGTAGTCGTCATAAACGACTGCTTGTTCTTGTTTAACTTCTTGTTCTTTTGGATAAGCTTTCTCGTAGTGGACTTCGTCATTCGACTGACTGACAGAAAGTTTGCCACCCGTTACGGCTACTTTAGAAATATGATAGATCTCATTCAATTGAGCACCATACTCAACAATGCTAATTGCATTAGCAAAGATTGGGTTTCTTAAGCCCATATGATTCGGTACATGTAACTTAACATGAGCGCCGAAAATATCACTTGCCAACTCTACAATCCCAGGAATGCTAGCATTCCCACCTGATAAGATAATTCCACCAGGTAAGCCTAAAGCGTCAATTTCTTCTAAAGCAACTTTTGCTTTAGTGAAAATTTGTTCCATGCGGGCTTCAATAATTTCAGACAAGTAACGCTCATCTACTTTGATTGGATCATTTTGACCAATGACATCAACAGGAAATTCTTCATGAGAAGAAGTTCTCTCTGGGTAGGCATCACCATAGTTGATTTTTAGTGCTTCAGCGTTATTTAGTGACGTATTTAAGACGACTGAGATGTCTTTTGTCACAAACTCTCCGCCCTCTTGTTCAACATGTGTAAATTTTAATTCGTTTTCGTACATTACAGCAGTCGTTGTTTGACCACCACCCATGTCGATGACAATCGTCCCAAAATCTTTTTCACCATCTGATAAAATAGACTCTGTTAAGGCTAAGGGGGTAATCACAATTTCAGCTAATTGTAAGCCAGCTTTTTCAACACATTTTTTAATGTTGTGAATAATAGTTTTAGGACCAGTAAAGACTAGACCATTCATATCCAAACGAACACCAATCATACCTCGTGGATCTTTGATGCCATCAAAACCATCAACTTTATATTCTTGTGGAATTAAAGTAATGATTTGACGTTCTGGCGGTGTCGAACGAACAATTGCCGCTGAGGCAACGTTGCGAACATCTGCATCGGTAATTTCTTTTGATTCAGTACTAACGGCGATCATGCCCTCACATTTTTCAACTTCTAGTAAGTTAGCTGGTAAACCAACATTAACTTTTCTAATTTGAATGCCTGATTTTTCTTCTGCTTGGCTAATCGCTCGTTTAATTGAATTAACAGCTTTATCAATATCAATCACGATACCGCGACTTAACCCTTCAGCTTTAGCATTTCCTACACCAATAATATTTATTTGTCCTTCTATGTATTCAGCTACAACAACCTTAACTGATGTTGTACCAATATCTAGGCCAACGTAAATCCCTGTTTTTGCCATGAAAGGTAATCCCTCCTATTTTAAATTGCAATTTCGTTCATGAGAAAATCATATTTTTATATTTTAATTTCTAAATAACTATCTTCTTACAATTCTACCATAAATCGCAGACTTTACAAAAGAAGAATACATAATTATTCGTTATTTTTTTCTTTATTTTCATCTTCAAGCTGTTTTAACCATGCTTCATAGTCATTTTTGGCTTTTTCTTCGGCTTTTTGTTTCTTTATTTCATCAAAAGACGTAGAAAATATTCCTGCCTCCATGTCTACGACTCCTTTTTCACTCATTTCTGAGGCAACTTGAGGATAATAATTAATTTTGTCTTGGTAATCTTTCGTTGATGCAATGATTTGGTTCCCATCTTTCATTGTCATCGTGACTAAATACTCATTATTTTTTGAAGGTGTGCTACTGATTTCTTTAATGTTATTTTTCACAACCTCATCAACTTTATTAATATTTGCCATTAAGTTTTCTAAACTAACTCCTGGCGTAAAATTAATTAAAACTAAAAATTGATCATCTGCTTGTTCAACTGTTTCGTTAGTTAAAATAACGCCATTTTCTAAGACTGGGTGAAATACTTTACCTTCCTTAGCATAGGCAATTTCAGAAAATTCAGTGACGACAATTTTTAAATTGTTTATTTTAGACAGATGAACTTCAACATCTTTTATGCGAGGATGGCTTGCTTTTACTTTTGCCAACACTGACTTATCAAAATAGGCCGACCAAATGCCGTCCTTGTCACTAAGTTTCGTTGCTTTAGCAATTAAACTAGCCTCAACTTTTTGGTTACCAACTATTTCCAAACGGTTAACTTTACTTAAAGGCGAGACATAATAAATCATCCCTAAAGCGGCTATGCCAAAAAGAGAAACTAACAACGTTAACCGTTTTTTAAGCCGTTGTTGTCTTTGGACTTTCATTTTAGGTAGTTTATCAGCAAAAGACCGAGATTTAGGTAAGTCTTTTAAAACTTTCTTATCTTGTTCTTCTCTTGACTCATCCGTTTCAATTTCTTCTACTATTTCAGGGCTTTCTTCCTCTTCAAGGAGTTCTTCTTCAAGTTCCTGATCTGCTTCTAACTCTTCTTCAACATCTTGCCACTGAGGGCGATCACCATGTTGTTCTAAGTATCTAATATTTTCTCGTTGCCAAGGTGTAAGCATCTCCTCGCGGGTCTCATTTGAGTCTTGCTCACTTGATGGCTGGTCGTCTTTTGTCATGATGCTTACCTCCTTTTCACTTCGTTAAGTTATCGATTACTGCTTCGAGACGATCACTGGCATCAGGGATTCCTTCCCCTTTAGCCGACAGTGCCATCTGTTCCAATTTATCTGAGTTTAGCATCAAGTTGTCTAACTCTCTGACTAAGCTTAAACTTGTCAATTCACTATCTTTTAACAAACTGGTCGCCCCAGATTTTACTAAACTTTGAGCGTTTTTAGTTTGATGATCATTCGTTACATTTGGACTAGGAATTAAAATACTCGGTAAGCCTAAGGCCGTAATTTCCGCTAAGCTAGTTGCTCCTGCCCGACTAACTACTAAGTCAATATTTTTTAAAAGCATCGCCATATTATCGATATAAGGTAAAATAGCAATGTTTTCTGCCTCAATTTGTTGCTCGATCAAGAAGCGTTGAATGTCTTCGTAATAGCGTTGCCCTGTTCCATAAACAATCTGGTAGTCGCGCTTAGCTAATTCAACTAAACTTTCTTTCATGGCATTAGTTAACGTTAAAGCCCCTTGACTGCCACCAAATACTAAAACTGTCGGTTTGCCTTGTTTTAACCCATAACTTTCTAAAACAGCTGTTTTCTCAATGTTAACAACTTCTTGAGCTCGGGGGTTTCCCGTCAAAACAACTTTCTCTTGCGGAAAATATTGGGCAGCATCAGGAAAACAAATGGCAATTTTATCAACGTATTTAGCTAAAAATTTATTCGTTATTCCCGGCACACTGTTTTGTTCGTGGATAATTGTTGGAATACCTAGTTTATGAGCCGCATAAACAACTGCCCCACAAACATAGCCCCCGGTCCCAATTACGACATCAGGTTTAAATTCTTTCAACAATTTTTTAGAGTCGCCGATACTTTTCATAAATAAATAGGCTGTTTTAAAATTTGCTACTGACAAGGAACGTCTGAATCCTTGGATTTCAATTGTTTTAAAAGGAATGTCATACTCAGGGACAATTGTGCTTTCTAAGCCTTTTTCAGTTCCCACGTATAAAAATTCAGCATTGGCGTCACTTAATTTTAAATGATTGACTAGGGATATTGCTGGATAAATATGACCACCAGTGCCACCACCCGATACTAATACTCTCATAATCCATTCTCGTTTCTATAAGTTTATTTTTGTTACTGCTTCTTTAAAGGCTTGGCCTCTAATTTCAAAGTTTTCAAATTGATCCCAGCTGGCACAAGCAGGTGATAATAACACAATATCGCCACTACTTGAGAAGGCCACTGCTTCAGCGACTGCTTCTTGAATATTTTCGACGATGCTAATTTTTTCAATCGCTGCTTCCTTGGCCGCAACAACTAATTTTTGACGACTTTGACCGTACAACACAATCCCTTTTAAGCCTTTGATGGCTGGTACGAGAGAAGTAAATTCGTTACCACGGTCTAAGCCCCCTGCTAACAAAATCACTTTTGAATTATCAAACCCACTTAAAGCCATCTCAGTGGCTAAACTATTCGTCGCTTTAGAATCATTGTAAAACTTACGTCCGGCTTTTTCCGTCACAAACTCCGTTCGATGTTCAACACCAGAAAAATTTGACAACGTCTCTTTAATTGTCTGATTACTAACTTTGAGAAGTTTGGCTGCAATGATTGCTGCCATAGCATTTTCAATGTTATGAGCCCCTGGCACACCAATGTCAGTTGCTGCTATAACAGGTTCCCCTTGAAAATAAATCATTTCATTTTGTAGATAGGCACCATTTTCAAGGACTTCTTTAGTCGAAAACCCGATAACTTGGGCTTTAGTTGTCTGACTTAAGGCAATCAGTTCTTGTTGATCAGCGTTGATAATTAAATAATCCCCTTGAGTCATCTGCTTTTGAATGTTCCATTTCGCTTGAACGTATTCAGCTCTCGTTCCATGGTAATCTAAATGGGCCTCAAATAAATTAGTAATGATACTAATATGAGGATGGAACTCTTGAATTCCCATTAACTGAAAACTTGATAATTCAGTCACTAAGATGTCTTCCGCTGTCCCTTGTTGAGCCACCGTACTAGCCGGTGAACCAATATTACCAGCTAATAAACCTTTGCCTACAACTGGACTGTTGTTTAAAATATCGCCCAACATTGTTGTTGTTGTTGTTTTACCATTCGTTCCAGTAATTCCGATGACCATTGCCTCGGAGATTTGGTAAGCTAATTCAACATCAGTAATTATCGGTAAATTTAAAGCCATTGCTTTTTCGAGAATAGGATTAGAATAAGGAATTCCCGGATTTTTGACAATCAGGGTAAACTCCTCATCTAATAGTTCCACAGGATGACTCCCTGTAACGACACGAATGCCTAAAGATAATAAGTCTTGGGCTTCTGGATTTTCAGAAAATTCCTTAGCATCATTCACAGTCACGAGTGCGCCTAATTGCTGTAGCAATTTGGCTGCACTTACACCGCTCCTCGCTAAGCCTAAGACTAGTATTTTTTTATTTTCATAGTTCGTTACAGTTTTCATCGTGGCAACTTCTCCTTAATATAAAATTATTAACGTAAGAATTGACATTAGTAATCCTATTATCCAAAAAACAATATCAATTTTCCATTCACTCCAACCACTCATTTCAAAGTGGTGGTGAATCGGACTCATTTTAAAGATGCGTTTCCCAGTTAGTTTGAATGAGCCAACTTGAAGCATCACACTTGCAGTTTCAATGACATAAACCAGACCAATCAACAATAATGTCCATTCTTGTCGCAATAAAATTGAAATAGCTGCTAACATCCCACCTAAAGCTAAGGAACCAACGTCCCCCATAAATATTTTAGCTGGTTTTTTATTAAACAAGAAGAAACCTAGTAAACCACCAAAAGTCGATAGACAGATAATTAAGATGTCATATTGTTGTTGATTCCAAGCAATAATAGCATAAGTCCCAAAGGAAATCATCCCCAGACCAGCAACTAATCCGTCCAACCCATCTGTTAAGTTAACGGCATTTGAAAAGCCGACTAACCAAATGATGATAAACAGACCATAAACAATGCCTAAATTAAGTTCACCTAAAAGTGGTAATTTTAAGGTATTAGGAAAACCAACCATTCGAAAAACGACATAAAAAATGATTCCACCTAAGACTTGGCCAATTAATTTTTGTTTCGAGTTCAAGCCCATGTTTCTTTTTTTGAAGATTTTAATAAAGTCATCTAAAAAGCCTAGTCCGCCGTAAAGGACAAGAATAAAGATAACAATCCCAAATTCAGGAGTCAGCGTTTTTTTCCAAAAAGCAAAAACAAGTGACCCTAAGACTGTGCTAATCAAAAAGACTAAGCCCCCCATAGTTGGGGTGCCGGCTTTTTGATTATGCCAAGTAGGTCCTTCTTCACGAATCGATTGACCTTGTTTTTTCATTTGAAAATAGCCGATAAAAAAAGGCATGATTGACAAAGTAATTGCAAAACTTAAGGCAATTGGTAAAAACATTTGAGTCCATTCCATAATAAATTATCTCCTATATTTAAGTAACTGCTACTTATTAGTTTATTCTTCTGTTGTCTCAACAAGCTGATTCGTCACGTCGATGTTCAACGCTCGCTCAAGTAGTGAGTTAGAGACTTTTGATAACATTTCTGAAGCTGACTTACCAATTGGCGGTTTTCTAATCGTCACGTACATAATGTACTCAGGATTTTCCGCCGGTGCGATTTGAACAACTGAATACAAATACTGATCCTTAAGGTAATTCCCTTTTTCATTGATTTCTGCCGTCCCGGTTTTGGCAGCTACTTTATAGCCATCTAAGGCATAAGCTTTACCTGTTCCGTATGTCGGGTCATCAACCACATCTGTCATCATATCAAGGACTTGATTAGCAGTGCTCGCTTTAATTGGTTCACCAACAATTTCTGGTTGGATTTTAGTTTCTGTTCCATCGGCTTCAACGAATTTGCTAATAAAGTTTGGTTTCAACATTTTCCCTTCATTAGTCAAGGCTGTAAAACCTTGTAACATTTGAAGGGGCGTTGTCGCCATCGCTTGACCGTATGAAGTCATCGCTCTATCTACAGTCGTTTCATTTTGAATATTACCTTCTTTTTCATTTGGCAAATCCACATTCGTTTTTTCGCCAAATTTAAAGCGGTGCATGTAATCTTGCCAGTTTGGTCCCATGGCTTGTTGTAACTTAACCATCCCAACGTTACTTGACCAAGCTAAGGCTTGACGGTAAGTAATTGTGCCGATGCCATCAGGGTTATGGTCACTAATTTTTCGGTCATCGACTTGAATACTACCTGAAGTAAAGGTTGCATTAGGATTGAAATTCCCTGTTTCAATGGCTGCCGCTACAGTAAAAACTTTCATTGTAGAACCAGGTTCAAAAGGCAGTTCTAGTAGTAAGTTTTGCCATTGGCCTTTATTATCTAAGCCTTCTAAGGTTTCTGGATTGAAGGCTGGTCGTTGTGAGGCCGCTAAGATATTACCAGTTTTCGCTTCCATTAAAGTCGCTGTCATATCTTCTGGCTCAAATTCTTCAAAAATCTCATCAAGTAAATCTTCCATGCGAGCTTGCATGCCTCGATCAATCGTTAAATAAATATCTTCGCCATCAATGGCTTCTTTTTCAACCACTGTACTACCTGGTAAAGGATTTTGTTTGTTATCTTTTTGATAACGAATCTTACCGTCAGTCCCGCTTAATTTTTCATTAAAAGTTTGTTCCACACCCATTTGTCCAACAAGTCCTTTTGACTCGTCGTCTTCATCGGCACGGCGCACGTAACCAACTAAATAAGGAGAGAATATCCCATTTTTATAAATACGGTCAGGATGTTCCGTAAAATAAATCCCTCTAATGTCTTGTTTTTTTAAGTCTTCTTCAATTTTATTTTTAGTTTCTAAAGATATTTGGTTGCCTTTATTCCCAAATTCAACTTGAGTGATATCATTCCCACTCTCATTTTTCCCTGGGTTCATGGCTGTCATCGCTTCATCTTTAGGTATCTTCAAATGAGAATTTAAAACATCCGCTACTGCCTCTTTTTTACTCTTCTCTAAGTAAAGGATTTCTGGTTCTTTTGTTTTTCGGTCGTATAAACCGACATAGCTTTCGTCTAGTATCACATATAACGAATAAGAAGTAGCGTCCTCTGCAATTGGCTCCCCATTTCGATCATAAATGGTTCCTCGTTTTGCTTTGACTACGCTACTACCTTGATATAAATCTTGAGTTTTTTCATCTAGTAAGGTTGTCCCGACTTTCCCAACTCCGACGATGTAAACAAATCTGATAACGAAGACTAGAAAAACAAGGATAGTAGTTCCAAAGAGAATTGAACCAAATTTTTTCCGATTCATTTTTGGGTCTAAGCCCTTACTTTGAATGTAATTTCGCCATTTCTTCTGATTCATTTTTTCACGTTCCTTATATTCTCATCTTCGACTGTTAAACCGGCTTTTTCAGCCGCCTGTTTAATTCTTTCAGTCCGAGACAATTCACTTTTTTCTTGTTCTAATTTTGCTGCCCGACTTTCTTGCTCAGTGATATCTTGTAAGATAACTGAAATATCTTCTTCTGCTTGGGAAATAGTCGTTGTTAGTTTGACTGTTACGACGGCAATTGTCAAAAAGGCAACTACCATTAAAGCGACAATAACTTTCTCGGCCCTGGAAATATTTTGCAATTTCTTCTTAGGGTAGGTCAAAACAGGTTGTTCTTCTCTAACTGGTTCGATTTCTTGAGGTATACTAATATCATACTGTTGGAATTCTTTTAATTCTGCCACCTGTTCTTCCCCTCCCTTTCAAGGCTTCTGCTTTTCAGCCACTCTTAATTTCGCACTTCGAGCACGATTATTTTCTGTTAATTCCTCTTCCGAGGCAACAATTGGTTTACGATTAACTAATTTTAGTAGCGGTTCAAATTCTTCTGGCAAGACTGGTAAGCCTGGCGGTGTGTCTTTAGGTTGACTGTATTCTTTAAACATCGTTTTAACGATCCGATCTTCTAAAGAATGGAACGTAATAACACTCACACGTCCATTTAAGCTCAACATTTCGATCGCTTGTTCTAAAGATTCTTCAATAACACCTAGTTCATCATTAACAGCAATTCTGACTGCTTGGAAAACCCGCTTAGCAGGATGTCCACCTTTTCGTCTAGCTGGGGCTGGAATCACATCTTTAATAATTTCAACTAACTCCCCAGTTGTCGTAATTTCTTTTTCTTGGCGGCGTTTTTCAATTTCTCTTGCGATTTGTTTAGAAAATTTTTCTTCACCGTAACGATAAAAGATTTTAACTAATTCATGATAATCATAAGTGTTAATTAACTCTTTAGCTGTTAGTTCAGCTTCTTGATCCATGCGCATGTCTAAAGGAGCATCTTGATGGTAACTGAAACCCCGCTCGGCTTCGTCTAATTGAGGAGAAGAAACTCCTAAATCATATAAGATACCATCGACTTCTGTTACGCCTAATTGATTTAATTCTGTTTTTAAGTTTTTAAAATTTGATTTAATAAAGGTCACCATGTTTTTTTCAACATAAGGCGCTAATTTTTTTTCAGCAAAATCAATTGCTGTTTGATCTTGATCAAAGGCATATAAGTGACCTGTTTCATCTAATTGGGATAACAGATACTCACTGTGGCCTGCGCCACCTAAAGTACAATCGACATAAACACCTGACGGCTTAATATTTAACTCATCTACCGTTTCATTTAAGAGGACTGTTACATGTGAAAATTCTTCAGTCATTCTGTCATTCCTTTCCTAAGTCATTAAAAGCCAAAATCAATCATTGTTTCTGCTAGTTCATCAAAATTCTCTTCTGCTTCAATTGAAAAGGCGTCCCACTTACTTTGACTCCAAATTTCAATCCGATCAGAAACACCGATGACGACACATTCTTTTTCTAAGCCACCATGACTTCTTAAAGCTGGTGGTAAATTAATTCTACCTTGTTTATCAATTTCACATTCTGTTGCCGCTGAATAGAAAAAGCGGACAAATGTTCTTGCGTCTTTTTTAGATAAGGGCATTTCTTTTAATTTTTCTTCTAAAACTGCCCAAGCACTTTGCGGATAACCAAATAAACAGCCGTCCATCCCTCGAGTCACGACAAACTTTTCTCCAAGTTCGTCACGAAATTTCGCTGGCATGATTAGTCGACCTTTAGCATCAATATTATGTTTAAATTCTCCCATAAACATGTCAGACACCTCACTCACCCACATAGTATATTTAGTCTACCACATTCCCCCACTTTCTACCACATTCTAGGCAAAAAAAATGTATTTTTCTGGAAAAGGTCTAAATTTATGTGTTTTTGAGCGACATGCATTAAAAAAAAGCAACATTAGAATAGACTAAGTCGCTTTTTATTTTACATTTTTACATATAATGACTAACGTTTAAGATTATCAAAAGAATGTATAATAAGAGTGTGATTAAGAAGACTACACGCCAAAACATTTTGAAAAAACGTTTGTATTGGATGTCACCATAGTAGTAAGCATGAGCCACTGCTATTGCGATACCAAGTAGCAATATCATAATCATCACATACGGAACAGCCGAGACTTGAAAGGCGTCCGTAGACAACTCGTGGATTCCCATCAATAAGAAAGGAGTCGCTATGTCTGGAGATTTTACTTTATATTTTTTTGCTAAAGATAGGGACTGTACAATAAAGTTACAGGCAAATAGCAATACTATTGGAAATATGTACCAAAAAAACATGATGATTGGTATAGCTTTCATTCTACTAATCCTTCCTATTCTCTAACTACAACTAACTATACACTTTAATCGTTACATTCAGATGTCAGACAGTTTAAATTTAGTTGTGTTTCCACGACATTTATTACGAACTTCTGACTGCTAACCTCTATGTAATCTTCGCTAGTTTGTAATTATCCTTTTATTGTTTTTAACCAATTAATAATTATAGTTAAAAGAAGTGCTTTTGGCAATAAGAAGTTGCTTATTGTCGAAAGATTGTGTAACCTTTTAGTTAACTAGTTTTAGTGAAAGGATGAGCTTATTTTGATAACTTACTTTACCTTAACCAAAGAAAACCAACTAAAGACCGTCTCTGAGGAGCAGGATGCTGATTGGATTCATATCGAATCACCTACGACTAAAGAGATTTTAGAAACGACCAATCATTACCACTTCCCAAGTGACTACTTATCAGCGGTTTTAGATAATCAAGAAATTTCCCGCCATGAAGGCTTTAAACAAGACTCGATTGAAACACCTTTATTGCTATTATTACAATTTCCCCAGACCGTGATTAGCCCTAGTGGCTTTGAACAAATTGAAGCCTTGCCTTTTAGTTTAATTTTGACCCAAGACAAATTAATTACAAGCTGCAACGTGCCACTAGATTTGCTTCCAAATTTAGTCAAAGGCAAAGCCTTTAAAACTAACATCAAGACACCTGAAAAGATTGCCATCCAGCTAGCCTGGCATTTTTCAGATTTGTTTAATTACTATTTAAAATCGATTAAACTAAAAACAGATCATCTCGAAAGCGAGTTACACCAAGCAACGGAAAATCAACAACTTTTCCAATTGATGGACATGCAAAAAAGCTTAGTTTACTTTGATTCCGCCTTAGAACAAAATTTACACGTTTTAGAAAATGCTCGCACCTCTTTACTAATTATGTCTTCCGAAGCGAGTCAAGGGGCACTCTACGACATCATCGTAGAAACGAAACAAGCGATTGCCTCTGGTAAAATCCAAACCGAACTACTGGCTCAATTAAGTAATTTGTTTTCGGCCATCGTTTCCAATAATATGAACATTGTTATGAAAGTCTTAACAGTGATTACGATTGTTTTAACGATTCCGACGATTATCGGCGGCATTTACGGCATGAACGTTGAGTTACCTTTTGCTACTGAGAAGAACGCTTTTTGGTGGTTGATTATTTTAACTGTCACTTTTAGTTTATTAACTTTTTGGTATTTACGAAAGAAGAAATTTTTCTAGTAAAACCTTGCTTTCATAGTAGTAAAAGGTGTAAACTATGACTATTGACTAATGAGTTAATCCTTGTATCGACTCACTCTTTGCACCAAGTAGCTCGTTACACAGTCTCATTTCAAAAGGAGGTTTGTTCTCGTGGGAAATAAAAAAACAAGTACATTTTCAAAAATTACTAAAGTCGTTGTCTGGCTAATGATTATTGCAATCGTTGGTGGAACTGTCATTGGTAGTATTGCCATCTTATTTTAAAAAGAGTTAAGTCATAATCTGACTTAACTCTTTATTTTTTTGCTAATTGTAATAACTCACGAGCATGTTCTTTTGTTAACGTCGTAATGGCATCACCTGATAACATTCTAGCAACTTCTAAGACCCGTTCCTCAGCATCTAACTGTCTTAAAGAAGTCTCTGTTCGCTGGTTTGTCACAGTTTTTTCAATAAAGTATTGAATATCAGCTACTGCTGCCACTTGAGGCAGATGCGTAATACATAAGACTTGGGAATTTTCTGCTACTTGATGAATTTTATTGGCGATTGCTTGAGCCACTCGGCCACTCACTCCAGTGTCGACTTCATCAAAAACAATACTCGTAATGCCTTGGCTTTGAGAAAAGATTGTTTTTAAGGCTAACATCACTCGTGATAATTCGCCACCAGACACAACTTTAACTAAGGGTTTCAAAGGCTCCCCAGGATTGGTCGTGATGTAAAATTCTAACTGATCGACACCTGTTTCACTGTAATTGTCTGAACCACTTTCGGCAAAACGGACTTCGAACTCGGTTTTATCCATATATAATTCTTTTAATTGGCCCAAAATTGCCTGTTCTAACTTTTTACTAATTTGCTTACGTTTACTCGTCAGCTTTTGACTTTCAATATCTAAGACTGTTTTTTGTTCACCTAGAAGTTGTTCTAAATGCTCGCTGCGATTTTCTAATTGATCAGCAGCTGCTAATTCTTCACTAATCTCTTCGTAATAAGCTAAAATAATCTCTTCTGTTTCACCGTATTTGCGCTTCAACTGACGAATAACTGCTAAACGGGTTTCGACTTCATCTAAGCGGCCTTCGTCCATTTCTAAAGCATCTAGACTACGGGAAATAGTTGAACTAACTTCTTGGAGTTGGTAATAACTGTTTTTCAAAACTTCAGAAATGTCACTGTACTCTGTGTCAATGTCTTCAATTTCAATTAATTCATTCATCCCCATCCCCACTCGGTCCAGACTACTGTCTTCTCCACCAACGATGGCTTCATAACTATTACTTAAAGCATCAGCAATTTTCTGAAAATTACTTAACCGATTTCGCTCTTCAATTAAAGTGACCTCTTCGCCAACGGTTAATTCCCCACTGGCAATTTCATCACATTGAAATTTCAACATGTCTAAGCGTTGCACAAAAGCTTTTTCATTTGTTCGTTTCGCTTTAATTTGTTGTAACGTTTGCCGGTACTGGTTGTATGCAAGTTGATAATTGACTAAGAGTCGTTTTAACTCTTCCCCACCAAACTGATCCACTAAATTTAAATGACTGTCGGCATGCATTAATTCCTGATGCTCATTTTGACCGTGGATATCAACTAAATAGGTGCCAATTTCTCTTAATTTACCGGTATTGATTAAGGTTCCATTGATGCGACAAGCATTCTTACCGCTTCGGTGGATTTCCCGGGAAACAATTAACACATTGTCATCTAATTCGATTGCTAACTCTGTCAGCAATCGGCTTAAATTAGGGTTTAGCGTCACGCTAAATTGGCCTTGTAACGTACACTTTTGAGCGCCTTGGCGAATATAGTCACTTGAGCCTCGCCCGCCGACTAATAAACCAACAGCGTCAATAATTATCGATTTACCAGCGCCGGTTTCACCTGTTAAGACCGTCATCCCTTCTTTAAAAGAGACATCTAAGTTAGAGATTATCGCAAAATTTTGAATTGATAGTTCTTGTAACATCAGCAAACCTCCTAACCATAAATTAGTGTCGCTAAACTCTGTTCAAGAGTTTCCGCACTAAGCTCTGTTTTAAAAATCATTAACACTTTATCGTCTGTCGTTAAGACAGTAAATAATTCCTTATCATAAACTTTCTCCACAAGCATGCCTAAAGCGGTCGCACTTCCGGGAATCGTTTTTAAGACTAGGTTTTTATCCATCACATCAAAATGCAAAACTGAGACTTGTAACATTTTATTGAGCTTGTCACTGTCAGCTGCGGTTTTTCCTAGGGAAGTACTATAATAAAAAGAACCGTCCTCATTACTGACTTTAACTAACTTCAAGTCTTTAATATCCCGTGAGATTGTCGCTTGAGTGACATCGACACCTTTTTGATTCAATAATTCAACAAACTCTTCTTGTTTTTTGACTGGGTAATCTTTAATAATTTTTCTAATCAAGCGTTGACGTTCTACTTTTTTCATAGTTACCTCCTTCAGGCTGTTAGTCAGCTTTGACTTTTAATTCACGATGGGCTTTACTCACAATTTCTTCTGCTAACAAAGGAACATCGACGACTTCTGGTGATTTTTGTTCCGACCATTTTAAATGAGCGATGAACTCGATATTGCCTTCGCCACCTTTGATCGGTGAGTAATCAATTCCAACCACTTGGTAACCTTCCATCACTGCGAAAGTTAAAATCTTTTCAATGACTAATTGATGGACTTGGGGGTCACGAATGACACCATTTTTACCGACTAACTCTTTGCCTGCTTCGAATTGTGGTTTAATTAACGCCATGACATCACCGCCATCACGAATAATCGTTTTTAAGACTGGTAAGATGAGTTTTAAAGAAATAAAAGAAACATCAATCGTGGCAATATCTGGCAAACCTTCCGTAAAATCTTCCGGTTTCGAATATCTGAAATTAACTTTCTCCATGACAACTACCCGCTCATCTTGCCGTAGTTTCCAAGCGAGTTGATTGTAGCCAACATCAAGTGCATAACTCATTTTAGCGCCATTTTGTAAGGCAGCATCAGTGAAACCACCAGTGGAGGAACCAATATCTAATAAAATTTTATCTGTGACGTTGAAATCAAAAACTTCTAAGGCTTTTTCTAATTTTAAGCCACCTCGGGAAACATACTTCAACCCTTCCCCTTTTAAATGCAACTCCGTCTCCACAGAGATTTTTTCTCCTGGCTTATCCATCCGCTCGTTATTACTATCGTAAACTAAACCTGCCATGACACTCCGTTTAGCTTTCTCTCTCGTCTCACACAAGCCTTGATTAAAAGCTAAGACGTCTACTCGTTCTTTTTTCATAGTCCTCTTCTTCCTTTAGACAGTCATTAATGTTCCTAATAACGCTTCTAACAACGTTTCTTCACCTTGACGTCCTTTAATTGTTTTGACTTGGGCAATTGCCGCCATCCCTTGCTGGTAATGGCTGCTTAAAGCAGCTTGGGCTCCTTCAAGTCCTAATAAAGATGTATAAGTGCTTTTATGCCTTACTGCATCCATCCCCGTCTTTTTGCCGATAAGATTTTCATCACCAATCACATCTAACAAATCATCTTTAATTTGAAATGCCATGCCAAAATGACGACCATATGCTTTCATGGCTTCCGCAATTTCAACTGATTGCTTAGTTAAATAAGTCCCAGAGATCACTGCGTATTCAATCAAGGCCCCGGTTTTGCGACTGTGGACTCTTTGAAGTTCTGCTAACGTTAACTCTTTTTGCTCTCCTTCAATATCGGCAACTTGACCAGCGATCATCCCACTAGTTCCTGCTCCCTTAGCTAATTCCCTCATTAACCAGACTTTATCTTCTGCTGAAAGAGGGCTGTTACTAATCAAATGGAAAGCTTCTGTCAATAAGCCGTCACCAGCTAAAATTGCTTGGCCTTCACCGAAAACAACATGATTCGTCGGCTTGCCACGTCGTAAATCATCATTGTCCATGGCTGGTAAATCATCATGAATTAATGAGTACGTATGGATCATCTCTAAAGCACCAGCCACTTGGTAGTGTCCTTGCTGAAGTGGTTCTTGAAAAAAATCTAAAGTAGCAAGTAAAAGTAAGGGGCGGACATGTTTCCCACCTGCTTCAAGCGAGTACAACATACTCTCAAGTAAACGATCTTCAGTTGCAGTTGCTCTTAAAAAGTCTTGGATTTCTTTTTTGATTTTCGGTAACTGTTCCCTTTGAAAAAGTTGTAAGTCTTTTTCCATGACTACCCTTCGCCTTCTTCAAAAACAACCGCTTCATCATTTTCCGTCATAATTTTAGTCAAGGTTTTTTCAGCTTTCGTTAAGGTCTCTTGACACACTTTACTTAATTCAATGCCTTTTTGAAATTGCTCTAAAGCTTTTTCTAAGGGCACATCCCCTTGTTCTAATTCTTTGACAATTGTTTCTAAAGCGCCCATTGATTCTTCGAAAGTTAACTCTTTTTCTTTTGCCATCTTATTTTTCCTCCCCTTTGTTTGCTCGCACATCGGTAACTAGCACATCTGCTTCACCATCGATAAAATGTAGTTTTAAGGTTTGATCGACTTGTAAGTCCTTCGTAGAGCCCAATACTTGCTCTTTTTCTGTCACATAAGTATAGCCTCGTCCCATAGTTTTTAAGGGGCTTAGTAAGTCTAATGATTGAAGGAGTTGATCAAACTCCTTGTGACGATTATTAACTAAACGGACTATTTCATTACTTAGTAGTTGTTGTAAGTTAGATATTTTTTGCTGCTCTGATTGCACCCGATTAATCGGGCTTTGTAATTGTAGTTGATGACTGACTTCATTAAAATAGCGGGACTTATTATTGACTAGATTCAAACCACTTTGTTGAAATTTACCTTTTAATAAATCCAGTTTGATTGAAAATCCTTCATACAAACGTTCCGGATTAGTAAAGATAAAAGAGTTTAACAAATGTTGGTGTCGTTGCTTTTGACGACTAAGGTGATAAGAATAGCTTTTAATTAGGCGGTTTTCTTTTTCTTTGATTTTTAGTAGCTCATCATTAAAAACTGGTACCGCTAATTCAGCTGCTGCCGTAGGTGTCGCTGCACGGACATCAGCTACTAAGTCAGCAATCGTCACGTCTGTTTCATGACCGACAGAAGAAATCACTGGTGTTTTAGCATGAAAGATTGCTCGAGCAACACTTTCCTCGTTAAAAGGCCAGAGATCTTCAATCGAACCGCCACCCCGAGCGACAATCAACGTATCATAATCCCCCTGCTCTTCCACTCGTTGAATGTTACGACAAATATCAGCTGCCGCTTTATCCCCTTGGACTAAGGTCGGGTAGAGAACTAATTGAGCAATCGGATAACGCCGTTGCACCGTTGTGATAATATCGCGAATGACTGCCCCACTAGGACTAGTGATGACGGCGATTTTCTTAGGGTATTTCGGTAATAGCTGCTTCGGACTTTCAAATAAGCCTTCTTTAGCTAATTTCTCTTTCATTTCAGCTAGGGCTTGATACAAAGCCCCAACGCCATCTGGTTCCATATGTTCAATATAAATTTGATAATTACCACTTGCTTCATAGAGCGAAATCCGTCCAACAACTAGGACTTTCATCCCCTCTTTTGGTTGAAATTTCAACTTTTGAAAGGCCCCTTTAAACATTATCGCGGAGATTTTAGCTTGGTTATCTTTTAAACTAAAGTATTGATGAGCATTGGCTCGAGGTCTAAAGTTAGATATTTCACCAGTTAAATAAACCCGCTCCAAGTATGGGTCAGCTTCAAATTTGCGTTTTAAGTACTTAGTTAAGGCAGTTACCGTTAAGTATTGTTCTGACACAGCGCCTGTCACCTCTTTATCTTCTATTTTCGAGCATTAGCTATCGTTTGTTCCATTAACATCGTGATTGTCATTGGACCGACACCTTTAGGCACAGGGGTAATTAAACTAGCGACCTCTTTGACTTCATCAAAGGCAACATCACCAATTAATTTGCCAGCTGGGCTTCGATTCATGCCGACATCAATCACAACTGCCCCAGGTTTCACATGTTTTTTAGTTATGTAGTGACCTCGACCAATGGCAACGACTAAAATATCCGCCTGTTGAGTAATTTTTTCTAGGTCAACTGTTTTGGAATGGGTAATAGTTACTGTGGCATTAGCCATTAAAAGGAGTTGGGCCATCGGTTTTCCGACAATGTTACTTCGACCAACAACGACGGCGTGCTTACCAGTTAAATCAACGTCGTACGCATCGAACATTTTCATGATGCCATAAGGTGTACAAGGAATTAAATTCGGCTCACCACTAAAGAGTTGGCCCATATTTAAAGGATGGAAGCCATCGACGTCTTTTTCAGCTGCAATTGCTAACAAGACTTTTTCCTCATTAATGTGTTTAGGCAATGGTAGCTGAACTAAGATACCGTGAAACTCAGGATTTTCGTTATAACTTTCGACTAAAGCGATTAGCTCTGCTTCTGTCGTTATTTCTGGCAGCTTTTCGACTACAGAATTAATCCCAATCTTCTTAGCTGTTAATTCTTTATTCCTAACGTAAGTTTGACTGGCAGGATTTTCCCCAATGATGATCACAACCAAACCTGGTTTGACTGTCATCTTCTCAACTTCTACTCTCATCTCTTCTTGCATTTTATCAGCTAAAGCACGGCCATCGATAATTTCTCCCACTACTAAATTCCCCCTTAGATTTATAATTAATCACTGCTTTTATTCTAGCATAGTTTCCCCTGACAAGGTAGAATTGACTAGCTAGTATGACAAAGAAAAACTCAGGGGAATAGAAGTCTATTCCGCTGAGCTTAATTGTTTAATAATATTTGATAAGACACCATTTACAAATTTCCGGGACTCATCATCACTATATTTTTTAGTTAACTCGAGAGCTTCGTTTAGAGCGACTTTGGCAGGAACTTCTGGGACATACTTAATCTCAAAAATTGCCATTCGTAAAATAATTAAATCTGGTTTAGCAATTCTCGCTAAAGTGAATTTTTTTAAATTGTTTTTAATGAGTTCGTCTAACTCCTCGCGATGAGCACAAACCCCTGTAACTAAAGTATCAAGATAGCCAGGTACAAAGGCTTCCCCATCCTCACTAACTAAGTCGGAGTTATTATACTCAAAAGCGTAACTAATTGCTTCTTCTTTAGTAATTTCTTCGTTGAAATCAAATGGATACAACGATTGTAATGCTTTTTCTCTTATCTCATGTCGAGTTAATTCCACACTATTCATCCTCTTCTGCATCAAATAAGTCTTCTAGACTTGGGCTTGCTAACTTTTCTGTGACTACTCCAACAACGTGAATATTAACTTCTGATAAGTTGATATCTGTCATATAAAGAACTTGTTGTTTCACTTTTTCTTGCATGTCTAAGGCAACTTTCGGCACAGCTACACCGTAGTTTAAGTAACAGTACAAGTCAACGATTAAACCATCATCGTCATTTTTTAAATAAACACCTTTACCGTGAGCTGCTCTTCCAAGCAATTGATTGACATTAGACGCTAAATTTCCACGCATGCCATAAACACCTTCAACTTTAGAGGCGGCAATTCCGATAATTACTTCAATTACTTCTGGCGCAATGACAATCTCGCCACCTAAGTTTTCTTGTCCGTTTTCGATTACAAATGTTGTTTCTTCAGTCATTTGGAAACCTCCTTCTGATCCTTTGATCAAGCTCGAGACACATATGAGCCATCATCTGTATTTATTAATAATTTGTCATCCGTATTTACAAAGAATGGCACTTGGGCGATGAACCCCGTATTCATCAGGGCAGCTTTTAAACTACTTCCTGATGTGTTGCCACGAATACCTGGTTCTGTTTCTTTTACTGTTAGTTCAACGGTCTTAGGTAAAATTACCCCAAGTGTTTCAGTACCTACCAACATCAGTTGACAGAGACTGTTTTCTAATAAGTAATTTAACTCTACCACGATTTGTTTAGTTGGTAACTCCACTTGTTCATAGGTTTCGGTGTCCATAAAGACATGACTACTCCCATTTCCATACAAGTATTGCACTTCACGCTGAATAATTTGCCCTTTAGCAACTTTCTCATCTACTGGAAAGGTCATTTTTTGACTCTCACTTGTCCTTAAGTTTTGCAACTTAGTTTGAACAAAGGCCGAGCCTTTACTAGGTTTAACATGTTCTACCTCAAGGATGCGATAAATCTCACCAGCAACTTCAATCGTTAAGCCTTTTTCAAAAGCATTGACAGAAATCATCAGTTACCTCCCATCATCGTACTCATGCCTAGTTTATCATTAAAAGCCCCGTCTTGTCATTAAAAATCGCAAAGCTTCTATCTATAAGTAGCATAACTAGTTAATTGCCAGTTAAAATAATTAATTCTTTTGGTGAGTGAGTCAATACTTCCACTCCTGATGCCGTTACTAACATATCATCTTCGATCCGAATTCCACCGATTTCAGGATAATACAAACCTGGTTCATTCGTAATCACGTTGTTTTCAACAAACTTTTTCTCAGCTAAACGTGAGACACTTGGCCCTTCATGAACTTCTAACCCAATGCCGTGTCCTGTGGAATGGCCAAAAGCTTCAGCGTGACCTTTAGAAGCAAAATAATCACGAGCAACTGCATCTAACTCAACCCCACTCATGCCAGGTTTAGCAGCAGCTAAGACTTTAAGTTGGGCATCTAAAACTAACTGATGTAACTCTTTCAACTCTGCGCCAGGGTCCCCTAAAGCAATTGTCCGTGTCATATCAGAAACATACCCTTGGTAATAACAACCGAAGTCTAAAGTAATCATGTCGCCGATTTCAATGACTTTGTCACTAGCTACACCATGAGGCATGGCTGAACGTAAGCCACTAGCAACAATCGTCTCAAATGAAACCCCTGTGGCTCCTAATGAACGCATATGGAAATCTAATTCATTAGCAACTTGTATTTCCGTCATACCAACTTTGATATAAGTTAAAATATGCATAAAGGCTGCATCAGCAATTTCACAAGCTTTCCGAATAATCGCAATTTCTGATTCTTCTTTAACTTCACGTAATTCTTCAATCAAACCAGCAACTGGTAATAATGGGGCTGCCACAAGTTCAGTTAAAGTGCTATGAGTACTAAATGACATAAAGGCTTCTTCAAAACCAAGGCCTGATAATTGCTCATTTTCAACAATCTCAGCAACTTCTTCGAATATTGGTCCTAAATTTTGGACAACTTCATAACCGACACATTGAGTGGCCGCTTGGCTAGTATAACGGAAGTCCGTTACGAAATAAGCCTTTTCTAATGTAATGACAGCTAAACCTGTAGAACCCGTGAACCCAGTCGCATATCTTAAATTATAAGGACTTGTAATTAATAAAGCTGGTAACTCAGCTTGTTTCATTGCTGCTCTAATTTTTTCAATCCGGTTTATCATCTATTTACCCTCTTCCATTATTCTTAACATTGCTACTATTATATCAAATATTCAATTGAATTTAAACTAAAGCTCCTCCCTTTCATTAAAGGCTTAGTTAAACAGATTGATAGTAAATACTTTAACTGAACTTTCTTTAACAAAAAACAGTTAACTTAAAATTCAAGTTAACTGTTTTTGTTAAATATGATATTCTTTTTCTGAATCTTCGTTGCCATAATAATTAGATTTTTTAATAATAAATAAGGTTAAAACGAGAACTAAAATAGCCAAAGCCACTAGCAGTGTATCGCCAGATGTCGTATGATTCCCAATTTCATGTCGTAAAATTGCGGTAATACAAATATAAATTAAGTATCTAATCGGTATATGATGACCTTCTTGTAAATAACGAATAATCATTGTTAAAAACTCAAACACTAAAAAGAAAGCTAAGACTTTACCGACAATCACTTCAACATTTTCTGGGTTACCAAAAATCACGTAATGACCAATCTGCCAAATTTGCTGAATCATTAAAATTAATAACAATGCTCCTAGAATAATTAAAAACCCATCTACGATTGTATACACTATTTTGTTTAGTTGTTTATTCATCACTACACCTCATAAGTTATCTTCAGTTTTATCCTTCTTAAGGACATCAAGTATTTAATTATAACGTGTTAATATAATGAACGCAAATTTACCAACTGTCGATTAAGCTAGGCCCTTTTCCCTAACCTTCCTTTGGATTTTCTTAACACCAACATAACTTAAAACTAAACTAATGATCACGGGCGCTAAGTTCAAAGGGAAAAATAATAAAATGAAGATTCCCGTAACTACAGGACTGTCAATCATCACTAACGACAAACAAGTACTGACAATGGCAACGACGAACAACGGATCATAATTAGGCAGTAATACGGCAATACCAAAGCCTTGTAAAATCGCAGCCAAAAATATCGGAAAGATATTCCCGCCAATCCAACCTGTGTGTAAACAAACTTCTAAAAAAATCAACTTAATAACGCCTAATCCACTAAGGATTAAAAAAGAAGTCGCTATCTCTTGGGTAACTAGCACTTCGATCGCTTGTTGACCTGAAAATAATAATCTCGGTGTGTAGTAAGCAATCAAAAAGATACTTAGCCCACCAATTAAAGCTTGAATCATGACCGATTTTTTAAAAGGTAACATTAATTTCTGAATTAACTGATTCATTAATTCATAGGCTTTTTTATAAACAATTGCAAAAGCAGCAACTGGCAAGATTAGCCATAAGTCTGTCACAAACCACTGGGACTCACCTAATTTAGTAATAAATCCTGGTTGATTCGTTGCTCTCAGCAATAGAACGAAGCTTATTAAGCCATTGAAAATACATAAAACTAAAAGGATTTTTTTAATTATTTTTTCATTATTAGATAAATAACGACTTTGATCATAAGTTAGATGATAGTTAAAAGGATTTAATAAGCGATAATATTTTGTTTTTCGATCAAGTTGGTTAAGTTCAGTATAATTAAAATAGAAGTAACGCATCTTGTCCGCTTGAACAATTGATAAGGAGATAACTGCCCCTAATAAAGTCGCTTCTGGCCCAACACCTGCCCCGAAACTTAAAATAATTAAGGCTGAGACTAGACTATGAATAACTAATCGATAATCTAAAGTTTGATTTGCTTTAAACTCATCTAATGTTTCATGAGCTGTTCGTGGAACTCCTGGCCATAGTTTTCTAATGCCGCCGACTAACAAGCTGCCAGTTAAACATATAACTACTAAGCCAGCTATTCGATTGTTAAAATATAACGGGACTTCCTCCCAAATAAAACTTGTCAAAACTCTTTCAATAAATAAAAATAAAAATGAGATGCCACCTATTATCGAACTGAGTACTAGACCATAAAAGAATAAACTAACATACTTTTTATTCAACACCTTCGACCACCTTCTACGTTTTCAACCATTAACTTTTCCTACTATTATACCAGTCTTCATTCATGATGGACACTTTATTTAGCGAACAAAAAAGCTTCTTACCTCGAATAAGATCGAGATAAGAAGCTTTATAGTTTAATTATTGTGCTACTGCTGGGTAAACTGACACTTGTTTTTTGTCGCGTCCTTTACGTTCGAAACGGACAACGCCATCAACTTTAGCGTATAATGTATCGTCTCCACCAATACCTACGTTAGCACCAGGGTAAATTTTAGTTCCGCGTTGACGGTATAAAATAGAACCTCCAGTAACAGTTTGTCCATCAGCACGTTTAGCGCCTAGACGTTTAGATTGTGAATCACGGCCATTGGCAGTAGAACCACCACCTTTTTTAGTCGCGAAGAATTGTAAATTCATTTTTAACATTGGGTCGCACCTCCTCGGTTTTTCGTTACAGTCTTTATAGTCATAAATTCTGAATGTTCTGTTTGGATACTTTGTAAACCTAATAATAAGCTCTCTAATAAAATTTGAGCAATATTTGATTGTTCTTGAGTAATATCAGCAATCGTTTCAAAATAAAGATACCCTTCCGCTTCATGATCAACATCAAGAATTGGGGTAAATCCCGCTAAGGCTTTAACACTGTTCACAGCATTAAAAGTTAAAGCTGAAACACCTGCACAGATAACATCACTACCATGAGTACTTGCGTTTGAGTGTCCACTAACTTCAAAAGAAATAAGCCTACCATCTTCATCACGCTTAAATGTACCTTTAATCATTTTACTGCCTTCTCTCATTGTAATTAAGCTTATGCATTAATGGCATCGATGACAACTTTTGTATACGGTTGACGATGTCCTTGTTTACGGTGAGTATGTTTTTTAGGTTTGTATTTGAAAGTAACAACTTTCTTTTGTTTTCCCTGTTTTTCAACAGTTCCTTCAACAGTTGCTCCGGCGATTGTTGGTGTTCCAACTTTCGTTGTTTCGCCACCGACTAAAATCACTTCGTCAAATACTACTTTGCCACCTGCTTCTACGTCTAATTTTTCAACGTAAATTGCTTGACCTACTTCTACTTTTACTTGCTTACCACCTGTTTTAACAATTGCGTACATGCTGTTAAGCACCTCCTTATATTTTACTTAGACTCGCCGTCATAAGCGACAATCTCTTGTTCTTACTTACTTACTTCGTGCGGTTGTAGCTGTGGTGCCCACAATTACAACATTAGTATCATATCAAAAAACGAGAGCTAAGTCAATAAACTTTTGACCGCTCTCGCTTATTTAATCATTTATTCACTTGCAACGACTTCTAATTCAGTAACATCTGTCACAAAAAAGTCTGCTAAGCCTGCTTCTTCAATCAAAGTTGATGATAACATTTTTTCAAGGTTACTTGCCATAAAATGATTAGCGTAAATTTTTCCGTTAATTAACCAACTGTTAATATAACCTAACATACCGTACATTAAGAAACTCATTAGTAACTCTTTCGGGACGTTATTTTTTATATTTACTTGGCCAGCTCTTTGGTGCTCTTGAATGACTTCATAAAGTTTATCACTAAAGACTTCTTGATACACTAGGGCATCTTGCTCACTAAGAAGCACTTTAAAGAAATCAGGATGATGACCGACATATTCAAATGTAGCAAGTAGTGAGATAATCGGTGTTGTTCCCTCTTCTTCTACCCCTTTTTTATAAATAACCGCCTCAAAATACTCTGTTATTAATTCTTCCATCATAATTTGAATAAAGGTTTCTTTGTCTTTGTAGTGCAAGTAGAAAGTTCCTCTAGTGACATCAGCAGTTTGCGTCAAATCTTTAACATTCATTTCCCCAAGACGATGTGTTGATAACAATGTCAAAAAGGCCTTCTTCAGCTTACTTCTTGTTTTTATAACTCGTGGATCTATTTTCCCCATTGTTGTTTACCTCTTCCCATATTTTGTGTTGATTAGTGGCTTTCCCCAGCACATTTTCCAACAAAATTAGTATATCTTGATTTTTTTTGTTTGTCTACTTAAAACAATGGCTAATAATCCCCTAGGGAAAGGCTTTCTTGTTCATAAAACTCGATAAACAGCTTGTTAACAATCATCCTGTTTTTTTGCCCTCCTTTTATAACTGCTTTTCTTTTTTTTTACACGAGTTTAAAATAAAAAATATGATAGATAAATTTATTCCTAAAAAGATTGTTGACTTTTTCAAGTTTATTCCATATAATAAGCTTTGTTGCTAAATTTGTCACAGTAGCTCAGTAGGATAGAGCATCCGCCTTCTAAGCGGACGGTCGGGGGTTCGAATCCCTCCTGTGACGTCTTACTATCTTGTTGGCTCAGCTTTTCAGCTGCGTCTTCCAAAAAAAGCTCTAAGCCTTTTATCAGGCTTAGAGCTTTTTTATTATTAATTATAAGTTAATTTCAGCTTTTTCTTTAGTGATTAATAAAACCCCATCCCCTAAAGGGACTAAACTAACAGTTAAATCAGGGTGAGTCATCACAGTCTCAAATAATTCATTTAACTTACGGTGAATTGCTCTTTGACTACGATGGATCTCTTCGATTGGCTGTAAAATAGTGCCCCCTTGTAGGACATCATCAATCATTAAAACCCCACCAACTTTTAAAACTCTTAAACATTCTGGTAAAAATTCAATGTATTTAGACTTAGCACTATCCATAAAAATAAAATCATAAGGCCCTTCTAACGTTGGTAAAATATCCGCAGCCTGGCCTTCTAGCAAGGTTACTTGCTTTTCTAATCCTAGTTTTTCAAAATTAGCTTTGGCTTTTTTTATCATGACATCAAAACGATCAATTGTCGTTATGTGTCCATCTTCTGGTAGATACTTAGTCATTAAGCTCGCTGAAAAACCAATCGCTGTGCCGATTTCTAAAATCGTTGTTGGTTTTAATTGCCCTAATAAAAATTGCATAAAGACGACTGTTTCATGAGGGATAATCGGTACACCATCTTCATTTGCCTGCCTTTGTAAACGTCCTAAATCCCCACTTAAAGGTTTTTGGCTTTCCCGCATAAATTTAACAATCTCTTCTTTTACTACAGGCATACTCATCATTGGATTTCTCATCTTTTCTCTCCTTAAATTACACATCACTAAATCCAGTCGGACTTTTACAACTTATTATTATACTGATAATTCCTTGATTTATCAAATTCTTTTCTCAACTATTCTTCCCATTGATTATTCCCTCTTTATTTAAAATTGGTATTGTTGACTTTATTCTTTAAAAACAATATGATTAATCTAGTATTATAAAAATTGGTCTAGTCGAGGTGACTTATGATAAAAGAACAACTTACTAACAACGAAATTATCGCTGAAATTATTAATCTGAAAGCGATTATGAATTTGCCTAAAGGGACAGAACACTTCATTAGCGACCTTCACGGCGAGTATGAAGCCTTTCAGCACGTCCTTAGAAATGCTTCTGGCAATGTCAAAGAGAAAATCAATTTGCTTTTTAATAATGACTTAACACGGCAAGAAAAAGAAGAACTTACCTTTCTTGTCTACTATCCTGAGGACATGTTAGCTAAGAAGCATCTTAACTATGATTCTTCAACTGATTTAAACAACTGGTACCAAACAACAATTTTGCAATTAATCGATTTAATTGATTTTGTTGCTATTAAATACACACGCTCAAAAGTTCGCAAAGCTCTCCCAAGACATTTCGCTTATATTTCGGAAGAATTACTTTACCGTGATAAGTTAGATAAAAATAAAGAATCCTATTTTGCTGAAATTTTAACGGAAGTTATTAGACTTAATCAAGCCGATAGTTTAATTACCGGCTTAGCCTATACTATTCAACAATTAATCGTCGATCACTTACATGTCGTTGGTGATATTTATGATCGGGGACCTGCTCCTGACAAAATTATCGACACCTTGATTCAAAGCCACTCCCTTGATATCCAATGGGGGAATCACGACATCACTTGGATTGGTGCTTACTCAGGCTCCCCTCTTTCAGTGATGAACGTCTTACGAATTTCGGCTCGTTATAGCAACTTAGATATCATTGAAGATGTTTACGGCATTAACTTACGGCCTTTACAAACCTTCGCTGAAGAGCATTACCAAGATAATCCAAGCTTTCGACCGAAACTTGAAAAAAATCATTCTTTAACCAATAAAGAAATCTTACAAATTACACAAATGCAACAAGCGGTGGCAATCATTCAGTTTAAATTAGAGTCTCAATTAATTAAACGCCGTCCAGAGTTTAAAATGGAGCACCGGTTACTCTTAGACAAGATTAATTTTAAAGAAGGCACCATTCAACTTAAAGGTCAAACTTTCCAGTTGAGTAACCCCGCTTTCGAAACGATTGATCCTCAAGCCCCTGATCAGTTGACGCCAGCTGAAGTCGGAATTTTAGAACACTTAGTGACTGTCTTTAGTAATTCTGAAAAATTAAAACGCCATGTTGATTTCTTAATGGCTAAAGGCAGTATTTATCTTTGCTATAATAACAACTTACTTATTCATGGTTGTATTCCTTTAACCGCTGAGGGGGACTTTAAGGCGTTAGAGATTAAAGGCCAAGAATTGAAAGGTCGCGCTTTACTGGATACTTTCGAAAAAGCTCTACGGAAAGCCCACGCTTCACCAGCTGTTCAGACGGATTTAGCTACGGACTTAGTTTGGTACTTATGGACTGGGGAATGCTCCTCACTTTTCGGAAAAAATGAAATGACAACGTTTGAACGTTACTTTATTAATGATAAAAGTACTCACACTGAAGTAAAAAACCCTTATTATTCTTTACGTAACTCTGTCGATACGTGTCACTTGATTTTAAAAGAGTTTGGCTTAACTCCTCAAGATGGCCATATTATTAATGGACACACTCCGATCAAAGAAATCAAAGGGGAAACGCCGATCAAAGCAAAAGGCAAAATGATTGTCATCGATGGTGGTTTTTCAAAACCTTACCAATCAACTACAGGGATTGCTGGCTATACGTTAATTTATAATTCTTACGGCATGCAGCTCGTCGCCCACCAACCCTTTGAAACAAAAGCTAATGCGATTGCTAACTTTTCTGATATCGCCTCTACTAAACGAGTCGTTGATCGCTTAGTCAGAAGAAAGCACGTCAAAGATACTAATGTTGGTGCCAAGCTGGCACAAGAGATTGCCTACTTAGAAAACTTATTAAAAGAACAAGAAAATGCCTTTTTCATGGAATAAATTCTTAGTTTAAAGATCATATATTACTTATCAAAGACCATCATACCAAGTGCCAGCCGACTTGTTGTCATCTTTCATAATTATTTTTAGGATAACTGTAACATTAATGTAATTTTAACCTCGTATAATGAAGATAAATAATACGACTAGGAGGTTAGAGTCATGAAAAAGTTTGCAGTTGCCTTAATCTTTACTTGTGGCCTGCTTTTAGTTAGCAGTAGACCAGTCTTAGCTGATACTACGACTGAACCCTCAACTTCTACTGAAGAGCCTGAAAGTTCTGAAGAAGAGCCTTTGCCGTCAACTGGTAATATTAAAATCAGATATGTTGATGTGGATACCCAAGAAGACATCGTGCCATCAGTTACTCACAGTGGTGAACATGGTACGACAGTCCCGATTGACCTTAAAGAGATTGAAGACTATACTTTGGCTGATGTGCTGTTAGTCGATGAACTTGAAATTTTAGAAAAAGATTACGTCTTCCCTATTCACTATATGAAGAAAAATCAACCGCCTGCTAACACAGAAGAACCTGAAACAACGGAAACTAGTTCAGTCCCTGAAGGAACAATCTCAACTACTGAAAATTCAACGACTAATCCAGATCAAGTTCCTAAAAGTTCTGAGCAGACAGAAAAGACCGAAGCTTTTAGTTCCGAGACTAGCTCTCAAGCTGAAGAATCTACGACATCAAGCACTGAATCCACTAGGGAAACAACGACGGATTCAACTAAAACACCAACAAAAACTGAACCTACTAGCTCTTCAGACAAACCAAGCAAAAAAAAGCAAGGTTTGAACTTGCCTAAGACTAGTAACCATAGAGACGACTTGTTAACTTTTGCTGGTTGCTTGATTTTTACGACGCCTTTCCTATTTAAATTACTAAAAAAATAAGAACAGTCCCCGAGGGGAGCTGCTCTTATTTTTTTTCTACTAAGGCGTAACGTTCTGGATAACGTTGCTGCAACATATCAATATTTTGCTTAGCGACTTCTTCAAATGGAATGTTTGCCCATTCGGCAATTTGGGACAAGTACCACAGAACATCCCCCATCTCTTTAATTAACTCCTCTTGGTCCATTTGATGATTTTCAAATGTATAATTTCGGATAACTTCTAAGACTTGGCCGGCTTCGCTAGCTAACCCTAAAGCACAGTTTGTTAAAACTTGCTCATTACCATGTAAGGTGCGGTTAGCTAATGATTGATACTCATTAAATTCCATCAGATTCATCCCTCAACTTTACTCATTTTCTAATTCTAAGTACAATTCGATCGCTTCCCAGGCTTCTTCTTTTCCTTTTTTAGTTTCAGAAGAAAACATAATAAAGCCATCATGTTTATCAAATTCTAAAGCTTTCTTAACAATCGACTCATGTTTATTCCATTTACCTTTAGGAATTTTGTCAGCTTTAGTCGCCACAACAATTGCGGGAATTTGATAAAACTTTAGAAATTGGTACATTTGAACATCTTCAACACTAGGCTTATGACGTAAATCAACGACACAAATCACCGCTCGTAATTGGTTCCGTTGAGTAATGTACGTTTCAATCATTTCTCCCCATTTAGCCCGTTCTGTTTTTGAGACTTTGGCATAACCATAACCTGGTACATCGACAAAACGAAACTTATTTTCAATTAAATAGAAATTTAACGTTTGGGTTTTTCCAGGTTTACTTGACGTTCGTGCTAAATTCTTACGGTCAATTAAGGTATTAATGAAAGATGATTTACCAACGTTTGAACGACCTGCTAAGGCAATCTCTGGTAAGTCTTCTTCCGGGTATTGTTTAGGTGACACAGCACTAATTAAAATTTCTGCATTATTTACTTTCATTACTTCACTCCTATTTTAGCTAGATGGCTCAAGAATTTATTTGTTCATCAGCTAATTTACACCATACAGTCATATGACGCAATTCATTATTTATTTTACCACAATATCATAAAACTAACTAGGATTCTCTGTTAGATAAAAGCAGAGCTGTGACTTTACGCCACAGCCCTGCTTATTTGTTTAACTGACTTTTTTACCGTCTTCTAAGACTAAGGTTGGTTTACCATCGTTGACTACCGTATCTTCAGTCATGATTACTTTTTTGATCTCTTCACGCATCGGAATTTCATACATGACATCCATCATTAAGTGTTCGATGATTGAACGTAAGCCACGAGCACCAGTATTACGCTCGATTGCTTGGTTCGCAATCGCTTGTAACGCTTCAGGTTGGAATTCCAACTCTGAATTATCTAGGGCAAGTAATTTTTTATATTGCTTAACTAAGGCATTCTTAGGCTCTGTTAAGATTCTGACTAAGTCGGCAACTGTTAATTTTTCTAGAGCAGCAGTCACTGGTAAGCGTCCGATAAACTCTGGAATCAGGCCGAATTTTAGTAAGTCTTCAGGGATGATTTCTTGCATTAAGCTCTTATCATCATCAAGTTTTGAACTCTTCTTACCAAATCCAATAACTTTTTCTCCTAAACGCTCTTTAACAATTGTCTCAATGCCATCGAAGGCCCCACCAACGATAAACAAGATGTTAGTAGTATCAATTTGAATAAACTCTTGTTGTGGGTGTTTACGACCACCTTGTGGCGGTACGCTAGCTGTTGTTCCTTCTAAGATTTTCAACAAAGCTTGTTGAACCCCTTCACCAGAAACATCTCGAGTAATTGAGACATTTTCACTTTTACGGGCAATCTTATCAATTTCATCAATGTAAATAATGCCTTTTTCTGCGCGTTCCACATTGAAGTCTGCAGATTGTAACAATTTAAGTAAAATGTTTTCGACATCTTCACCGACGTAACCAGCTTCAGTTAAACTAGTGGCATCTGCAATGGCAAATGGTACGTTTAACGTCCGAGCAAGTGTTTGAGCAAGGAAAGTTTTTCCTGAACCAGTTGGTCCGATTAAACAAATATTACTTTTTTGTAATTCAACACCATCATCTGATTCTTCCATGTTGCCTACACGTTTGTAATGATTGTAAACAGCCACAGATAATACTTTTTTAGCGCGATCTTGACCAATTACATATTCATCAAGGGCATTTAAAATCTCGTTTGGTTTTGGAACATCTAAAAAGTCGTGAATTGCATCTTCATGAAATTCTTCATCAATAATGTCTTTACACAAGTCGATACATTCATTACAAATATACACACCTGGTCCAGCTACTATTTTTTTGACTTCTTCTTGAGATTTACCACAAAATGAGCAACGTACTGTGCCACTATCGTCTGTATTGTCGTACATACAAAACCCTCCTATTAGGTTAGGAACTAAAGGGATTTAAACCGCTTTAATTCCGGACTTCTTGTTTAGCATAGTAATCATAGTAACACACAAGTCTAATTTACGTGCATAGAATGAATTATTCTATTAAAAAAGACAAGAAAGAGCAAAGGAAAACCTTCGCTCTTTCTTAGTTACTTGCTTTAATTAAGCTTCTTTAGCTGTTTCAGTAATAACATCTAAAGCTTTTTTAAGAACGATGTCATGTTTTAACATGTCGTCTGTCAATACGTTACGGACAGCATCTTTTTCCATTTTGTAAGCTTCAGCTAATGTTTCGATTTCTTTTTCAAGGTCTTCTTCTGTTGCTTCAAATGACTCTGCAGCAGCAACTGCTTCAATCACTAAGTTAGTTTTAACTCGTGTCTCAGCTTCCCCTTCAAATTGGACATGTAAGTCAGCTTCAGTCGTACCTGTTAATTGGTAATACATTTCAGGTTCGATTCCTTGACGTTTCATGTTACCTAAGAATTCATCCATTGAACGGTGAACTTCATCATGAACCATTTCTCCTGGTAAATCAACGATTTCAGCATTCTCAACAGCTTGTTGGATTGCTAATTCTTGAATTGCTTCGTCAGCAGCAGAAACTTTGCTTTCTTCTAATTCTTTACGGATTTTAGCTTTTAATTCGTCTAATGTTTCAACGTCTTCGTCAGCATCTTTAGCAAATTCATCATCAAGTTTTGGTAGTTCTTTACCTTTAACTTCATGTAATTTAACTTCAAAGACAACTGCTTGGCCAGCCAAATCTTCTGAGTGGTATTCTTCAGGGAAAGTTAATTTAACTTCCACTTCTTCGCCAGCTTTAGCGCCAACTAATTGTTCTTCAAATCCTGGAATGAAAGAACCTGAACCTAATTCTAATGAATGGTTTTCAGCTGTGCCGCCGTCAAAAGCCACACCGTCTTTAAGACCTTTGTAGTCGATAACAACAGTATCGCCTTCAACTGCTGCATCTTCTTTAATAACTAGTTCTGCTAATGACGCTTGTTTAGCTGTAATTGCTTCTTCAACATCAGCATCCGTTACTTCGCGCTCTTGTTTAGCAACAGTTAAGTTTTTGTATTCCCCTAATTTAACTTCAGGTTTAACAACAACTTCAGCTGTAATTACCCAATCAGCACCTTGTTCCATGCTTGTAACGTCGATTTTTGGTTGAGCAACTGGATCGATCCCAGCTTCCTTAACGGCTTTATCGTAAGCTTCTGGTAATAAAGCATTTAATGTATCTTCATAAAGTGATCCTTCGCCGTACATTTTGTTGAATAATTGGCGCGAGATTTTACCTTTACGGAAACCTGGTGCACTAAGGTTTTTTTTCACACGATCAAAGGTTGTTGTTAACCCTTTCTCAATAATTTCTTTCTCAATTTCAAATGTTAATACACCATCGTTGGTGCCTTTCTTTTCCCACTTGGCTGTCATGTTATGATTCCCTCCAGAAATATCTAATTTTCACAATTCTTATCAATTGCATACCTTACAATAGTACACCATCACTTCCAAAATGTAAACATTTTTAAAGGATTTGCTCTTTCTCTAAAAGTAGACTAGCATTTCCATCTGTTCTCTCTTGATTAAGTTTTGGAGTTTTTGATAAGTCAGTAATTCTTCGCCACTTAGTTGATGCTCCTGCCCTAAATAATTAGCAATAACAAGGTCGCCCCACTTAGCACCATCACTGACAAAAGTATCAGCTAGCGGATACAAGCACGTAAAATGTAATCTTAGCTCCTCTAATAGTTCTCTAAACAAATCAGACTCACTTTGCTCAAAGGCTAATTGAACTGCTGCCAGACTGCCTTGATAACTTTTTTGTTGCTGAACTGTTCCAATCTCACTAGTATTAACGACATGCTCTTTCGACATTATATCAAAAATCACTAACTCAATTGATTCCCCTAATTCAGCTAGGCTTTCTAATAAAGAATTTCGTAAAACTAAAGGAAATGCCTTATTTGTAATTAGTTGCTGACTTTGCCCTAAATATAAACTGAGGGGTAACGTTTCTAGTTGGCGTAGCCCTTGGGCTTGCTTAATAAAATCACCTGCTAATTGTTGGTTAATGTCCCCTTGCTTTTTTAATAACTCTTTTTGTTGATACGTCATGAATACTGTTTCTCGCTGACTGACAGTTTCCAAGTACGTTTCTTTAATTTTAGTCTTTTCAACAACTGACTGGATGACTTTCCGAGCAAGAATAAACTCTTGGTTCCCTAAAAGAACTTGTAAAAATAAAGCGATCTGTTCCTCACTTGCTAAATAGCTAGCTTTCATCTCATTAGCAATTTTTTTTGCACTTGGAAATTCTCCTAAGGCTACTAGAACTTGGACTAGCAAATAATTCGCTTCGAAACTTTCTTCCAAATTATAGGCATCGAAAAAATTATCTCGTGCTAATTCTAACTTATTTTCTGCCAAGGCAGCTTTCCCCATTTCTAGGTACCTTGCAAAGTTCAAGGGAAATTCAATCGGTTCGCTCACGCTCATCATCCTTTTTCTATTTTTCTTATGTCTAGTTTAACATAGTGACAAAATAAAACCCCAAGAAGATGTTCTTCTTGGGGTTGTTTAAGTCCTTATTAGGCTTGTAATAATTCGTAAATTTCCATAGCAACTAAATCAATATCATCAAATTGATAAACTTGTTGCGTATCTGATTCCGTCAATTCAAACATCTCATTAGCTGAGTCATAAGTCACGATACATCTTTCATTTCCTTCACGCTCAAAACGACGAACTTGGATTTCGTTATCTGTCGCTTCAGTCATGGCTTCCAATCTTTTAATAATTGCAACCAATTGTGAATGTTTCATAGGGCAAGCCTCCTTCAATTTCACTTTCTGTTACATTGTATCAGACTCTTTTATAACATGCACCGAAAATAACCATTTTTTTTATTTTTTTTCATAATTTGTTTATCTCTTCATTAAATTTTAATTTGATTTACGACCTTCTGGCCACCAAAGTTTGATCAACCCTTGAGTACCATCATTCTCAAAGCCCTCTGTAACAAGCTTTTCATAGAGTTCTCTGGCTCGCTCAGTAGCTGGCAGCTTCAGTCCTAATTTTTCTGATTCATTTAAGGCTATATTTAAATCTTTTAAGAAATGTTTAACAAAAAAACCTGGTGTAAAATCTTCCCGTAAAATTCGCGGTGCATAGTTTGCTAATGACCAGTTTGCCGCGCTGCCGCCACCGACTGTTTCAATCACACTTTCCAAGTCTAAACCAGCTTTATCTGCATAAACTAACAACTCAGTCATCCCTGTCATTGTCCCAGCAATCATAATTTGATTCGCCATTTTAGTATGTTGACCTGCTCCCGCTAGCCCTTGACGCTTCACTTTTGAACTAAAGACTTGTAGTAAATCCTCGACTGTTGCAAAGACTGCCTCTTCCCCACCAACCATCGTTGTTAGAGTCCCATTTTTAGCCCCTAAGTCGCCACCTGAAACAGGGGCATCTAAACTGAAGGCACCTTTTTCATTAGCGGTTTTAGCGATCTTTTCTGCTAAAGAAGGGGTACTTGTAGTCATATCAATCAATGTTTTATTTGCTACTTCGGTTCCAAAAATGCCTTTTTCGCCATAATATGTTTCTTCAACGTCTTGAGGATAACCGACCATTGTAAAAATAATCTCACTTGCTGCGGTAATGGCTTGAGGGCTATCTTGCCATAAGGCACCTAGCTCAACTAACTCAGCTGTTTTAGCTTTTGTTCGATTATACACATTCACCTGATAACCTGCCGCTAATAAATGTTTTACAATTGCTGATCCCATTACGCCAGTTCCAATAAAACCAATTTTTTTCATCTTGCCACTCCTTTATTAATCGTTAATTTTATTATACCCTTCTTCCTTTTCTTTGCAAAAAAAAGAAGCCTGCCCCGACTAATTGAGGCTGACTTTTTCCAAGGTTATTTTTTCTTCTCGTTCTTTAACTTTAACACTTTGATCAGGTTGAACGCCTAAAGCGATCACACCTAGAAAAATCCCTAAGTAATTCGTCACTAAGCGCCACAAAATTATTCCTAACACCAATTTAGTTTGTACGACTAAGAAGCCACCAAAAAGGAGTTTAAAGGTATATTCTGCCCCACCAGTTCCCCCAGGAATCGGAAACAGCGAAATGATTAAGACGATAAAGGCGTGAAAAATCATCACTTGTAAGGCATTTGCCGTTTTGACACCTAAGCTTAGTAATATGAAATAAGGGACGATATAATAACAAATAAGTTGTAAAAAGGTCAAAACAAAGGTTTTAACCATCACTGATTTTTCTTTCCGCATGTAATGACTTTCAGCGTAAAAGTTAGTCATTTTTTCTAACAGTTTTGCTTCAATTTTATTAGCTTTTTCAACTGAAATAACTTTTTTTACTAGTTTCATTCCTGTGGCAACTAACCAGTTGGTGACTGGGTAGCAATACATCAGCATCAGTAAACTTAGAACGACGATAACATTTATGACAAATCCTAGGAGGACTAAATAAGATAAATGAGCTAGCTCGCCAGAAATAAGTTTAAAACCAAACACAAGACAGCCTAAAAAATTCAAGACAATCATAATTTGATACGTCACAAACTTCATTAAGCACACCGACCCACTAACCCCAGGATCAACACCTGATTTGATTAAAGCGACTAATTGGGCTGGTTGCCCCCCAGTTGAGAAAGGCGTAATCGAGTTAAATAAATGTTCGATTAAAGGGATTCGTAAAGCATTTTTAAAAGAAAAACGGCTCATTTGCCGTTTTAACATCGTTTGGATAATTTTGGCTTCAATGACCCAGTGGCAAAGCATGCAGAGCACAGCCACAGCTAGCCAAAAAAAGTTAATGTCTCTTAATTCGTGAATTAAGGCTTGACCATTGACTTGGCCCATTTCGTAAAAAAGGACGACTAGCCCAGCAATGAGGGCTAGGTAGAGGTAACGCCGATTCTTTTTATTCATCTAATTGGCCCTTTCTGCAAGTCTAGTCTTTTTTCTTAAATAATTTTAAAGGTAATAATAGCTTTTCATCATTTTGCTTATCTTCTAAACTTTCTTCAATCACATCTCTGACGTGAGTCTCGAAATAGCTCTGAGCTTCTTCATAAAATCTTTCAATCTTAGCCCCAAAGTTTTCACTAGATATTTCGTATAATTTTTCTTGTCGCAAGACGGGATTATCCACTGGCTGACTTTGATAATACTCAATAAAGGCTGAGGCAAAGTCTTCGTCTTCCGTAAAAGTCTTCCCTAAGGACGGATCGACAATTAATTGAGCCAAATAATCGTTATGTTTAACAACTAATTTAGTACTTGCTGCTAAAGCTTCAATATAAGTTAAGCCTTGTGATTCTGAATCCGAAGCATTGACAAAGTAATCTGCCTGGCGGTAATAGCGGCCAACTTGATCATGGTTAACTTCTCCGACAAAAATAATCGCTTCCGTTAAATTTAAGGTCGCTCTTAAGGCTTCTAATTCAGGTAAGTATGGTCCATTCCCGACAATCAACAGCTTGGCTTGAGGAATTGCCGCAACAATCTCTGGCAAACCTTTAATTAGCGTGTGAATATTTTTCTCATAAGAAAGTCGGCTAAGTGAAAGCAAGATGACATCCTCTTGACTTAAGCCATGTTCTTCTCTAATGCTAATTTGGTTATCCTGTGTCGCTGATTCCTCAAACTGGCTTAAATTAACCCCAGTTGGAATAATCGATAAGGGGGCTTGAACATTGTACTGTTCTAACTTTGTGACGACTCGTTCACTAGGACAGACAATTCCACTAGCATTCCGACAAAAGGCTCGTGAGGCTTGTTTGACGTGATAAGGACGGATCAGCTTCCCATGAGCGATATAATGTAAGTAGTCTTCATACATCGTATGATAAGTGTGAACGACAGGTATTTTCAACCGTTTGGCAATATACTTCCCTAACCAACCTGTGCCAAATTCGGTATGGGTATGAATAATATCTAAATGATATTTTTTAGCCTTTTCATAGGCATCGATCATCCCACTAACAACGACCCGGCGATCTTTAAAAGAAATGAAGGGGATACTAGGCATCCTAATAATTCCTAGCTCAGCTTCATCAGCTTTCGGATCTGAGGTCGTAAAAATAAAAACGTCATGTCCCCGCTTTTCTAACTCTTCTTTTAATGTTTTAATTGATGTTGCGACCCCACTGACTTGTGGGAAATAAGTATCTGTAAAAAAACCAATTTTCACTTTTTATTCCTCCGTAACTCCCGGAACTAATTTTGTTGATAAGAATACTCTGATTCTGTTTTTTCCAGTTCCTTTTGGGATAAGACCTCTTCGTAAACTGCCTTCAATAATTTTCCAACTTCAGTAATGCTCCGTTCTTCGGCTACTGCTAAAGCTTTTTCTTTCGTACTTGGTAATTCTTGATTAATGATTTGTTGAATTTTAGTAATAAATTCATGATTGTTTTGACCCTTATAACAGTTAACACCATCTTCTAACCATTTATCATAAACGGGAATGTCTCTAACTAAGACATTTTGTTGACTGGCTAAGGCTTCTAAAACAACGATGCCTTCCGTTTCTTCATAAGAAGGAAAGAAAAATAGATCACTAGCGGAAAAGGCACCTTCGATGACATCCCCTTTGATATAACCGGGAAATTCAACGTTTTCTGGATGTTTGTCTAAAACTAATTTTCTAACGTGGTTAGGAATTGAAATTAATGGCGTGTGACCAAACCAGATAAATCGGTACTCTGGTAGAGCTTCAGCGATTTTAATAAAATCGGTAATCCCTTTTCGTTCAAAATATAAACCAACACAGATAATCACTTTTTCTGCTTCCTTGATTTGAAAATGTTGTCTAAACAGAGCTTCTTTGTCTGGGTTTCGTTGATATTTATCCAAATCAATGCCATTAGATATGGCTTTAATTGGTAGCTCAATGCCGTAATTTTCTAACAAACTTTTTGAATAAGGGGTCGGAGTAATTAAACAATCTGCCCGTGAATATAACCCAATTAAATATTTTTTGACTAAGGGCGATAATTGATTAGAGCCAATAAATGAATCTCTAAAATCCTCTTCCGTAGTATGAGCATGATAAATAACTTTTTTCCCGAGTTTTCGAGCTTTTTTTATCATCGAACGACTATTTATGCCGTAAGTGTTGATATGTAAAATATCATAATCAGTGGCTAAGGGATCTGTCGTATAGTCGATGCCCATTTCTGTCAATGCTCGTTTTTGATGCTCTAGAGCCCGACCGATTCCCGATTTTGCAAGGATAGATTCACCTTCAAAATACAGTAATACTTTCATGATGTTCCCTCCAATAGTTGGACCGTTCATTCCATTTTTTTCACTTTAGTTCAGTAATTATATTTACTATAACATATCAAGACTTCTTGTCACTCAATCTAAAGTCTGAACTTTTGTTAGTCTTGTGATATTATACCATAATTCACCTTATAGATTAATTGAATAAACTTATCTATTAATTAACGTATCGTTAAAAAAAGACAACAAAAAAGACCATTTCTAAAAAGAAATGGTCTTAGTGATTATTATTTTGTGTATTCAGCTACTAAGGCAACAACTTCATCAGCAGTATCACAATCATTGATTGCTTTCTCCGCTAACTCAGCCATTTTCGTTGTATCTAAACGTTTCATCAAGCTACGAGTTTTTAAGATACTCGTTGCGCTCATTGAAAACTCATCTAAGCCTAAACCGACTAGTAAAGGAACAGCTGTTTGATCCCCAGCCATTTCTCCACACATCCCTGCCCATTTGCCTTCAGCGTGAGCTGCGTCAATGACGTTTTTAAGTAAACGTAAGATAGCTGGGTTATATGGTTGGTAAAGGTAAGAGACACGTTCATTCATTCGGTCAGCTGCCATTGTGTATTGAATTAAATCATTAGTACCTACACTGAAGAAGTCAACTTCTTTAGCGAATTTATCAGCAATTACAGCCGCAGCTGGAATTTCGATCATGATACCTACTTGAATTTCTTCAGATACAGCAATACCTTCAGCGACTAATTTAGCTTTTTCATCTTCTAACAATGCTTTAGCACTTCTAAATTCTTGAAGTGTAGCAATCATTGGGAACATGATGCGTAATGGTCCGTGAACTGACGCACGTAGAAGTGCACGCAATTGTGTTCGGAACATTTCATCTTCAGCTAAACAAATCCGAATTGCACGGTAACCTAAAAATGGATTCATTTCATGAGGCAGTGTTAAGTAAGATAACTCTTTATCGCCACCGATGTCCATTGTGCGGACAACAACTGGCTTACCGTTCATACCTTCTAATACTGCTTTATAAGCTTCGTACTGTGCCTCTTCAGTTGGAAAGTCAGGTGAGTCCATATACAGGAATTCAGTTCGGTATAAACCGATGGCTTCCGCACCATTATTTCTAACACCGTCAAGGTCTTTAGGTGTTCCGATATTAGCTGCTAATTCAATATGTTTACCGTCAGCAGTCACAGTTTCAGCATCTTTCAGCTTTTCCCATTCTACTTTAAGTTCATCATATTCAGCACCTTTGGCTTGAACTGCTTGTTTTTGTTCATCTGTTGGATGAATGTAAACATCACCATCAATACCGTTAACCGCTAACATATCCCCTTCAACAACTTTAGCTGTGATTTCCATTGTTCCAACAATTGCCGGAATTTCAAGAGAACGAGCCATAATTGCTGAGTGAGACGTCCGTCCACCAATGTCAGTAACAAAGGCTTTAACGTAACGACGATCTAATTGAGCTGTATCACTTGGTGTTAAGTCATGGGCAACGACAATTACTTCTTCATCAATCATTGATGGGTTTGGTAATTTAACGCCTAACAAATGACTTAAGACACGTTTTGTAACATCTTTAATATCTGCTGCTCGTTCTTGCATGTATGGATTGTCATCCATTGCTTCGAACATGCCAATAAACATATCAGTGACTTCTTTTAAGCCAGACTCTGCATTATTTTTATTGTCGCGGATACTTGTTTCAATACTACCAATCATCTCTGGGTCAGCTAAGACCATTAAGTGAGCGTCAAAAACTTGCGCTTCTTCTTCTCCTAAGGCTTCAGCTGCTTTTGTCCGAATGGCTTGAAGTTCTTCTGTTGATTTCGCTAACGCTTTTTCTAAGCGGGCGATTTCGCCTTCTGAATCTTCAACAGTTATTTTAGAAAATGACAAATCAGGTTGCACTAACAAATAAGCTTTTGCAATAGCAACACCATCACTAGCCGCGATCCCTTTTAACATTTCTACCATTATTCAGATAATCCTTCTTTTGTCATTGTATCAACAATCGCTGCCATAGCATCAGCTTCGTCAGCGCCTTCAGTAGTGATTACTACGTCAGCTCCTTGACCAACTCCTAATGACATAACACCCATAATAGATTTAAGGTTTACAGACTTACCTTTATACTCTAAGTTAACATCTGAGTTAAATTTACTAGCAGTTTGAACCAATAGTGTTGCTGGACGTGCGTGGATACCTGTATCAGCTACAATGTGAAAATCTTTTTTTTCCATAAGAATCGTTCTCCTTTAAGTGGGTTTTATTTATCAGGGTATATTAAGGTTAAAATGGACTAAATTTAGACCTTAATTATTTACCCTTTCAATTCTAAACATTACCATTTTTTTGGCTTAGTTACAACATTTTTATATTACATTGTGAACTTTCTGTAAATTATGTTCTATTTTTATGATTCTTTCAGAAACCTATAAGTCACTCCGCCACCTAAAGTCGCTTCACCAATAATCGACTTTCGTTGGGAATGAACGAGCCAAGCCTCACGAAATAACATAAATTCAGCATGTTCAATGACAATTTCATTCAAAAGACCAGCAACTAATTGATCAATTTTAGCTGTGTACGGATTTTCACTCACATTATCACCTCTTCTTCTATCTAGTTTACCACAAAAAAGAGAGCGGTTCTTGATATAACCCTTCTGAGATGAGAACTTTCCGCCCTAGTCATATTTCTTGATTGACTCCTTAAAAATGGTATACTAAAACCAAAGGTCAAAATAGGTCAATGACTACTTTGACAACTTACTAATTAAGGATGTGATCTGAATGTTATGTCAAAAATGTCAAAAAAATGATGCTACAATCCATTTATATGCTAATCTCGGTGGCGAGCGCAAACAAATTGATTACTGCCAAACGTGTTATCAAGAACTTAAAAACTACCAACAAGGAAAGCCGTTACAAGGCAGTAAGCAAGATCCCTATGGCTTTAGTTCCATTGATGATTGGTTCAAGGCAATGTCACAACAAATGGCCACTAATCAAGGAACACCACCAACTCAAAATCAAGGTGGTAACCTTCCACCTCAACAGCCAAGACAACAACAAGGCCGTTCTTTATTACAAGAATATGGTTTAAATTTAACCGAACAAGCCCGGCAAGGTAAAATTGATCCAGTGATTGGTCGCGATCAAGAAATTACCCGGGTGATTGAAATTTTAAACCGCCGAACAAAAAACAATCCTGTTTTAATCGGTGAACCTGGTGTCGGTAAAACAGCTGTCGCTGAAGGTCTAGCTTTGATGATCGCTAATAGTGACGTTCCTCAAAAACTTCGAGACAAAGAAGTCATTCAATTAGATGTGGTTTCTTTAGTCCAAGGCACAGGCATCCGCGGGCAATTCGAAGAACGGATGCAACAATTAATGACGGAAGTCCAAAACGACCAACGAATTATTTTATTCATTGATGAAGTTCATGAGTTAGTCGGGGCTGGTAGTTCCGGTGAAGGAAATATGGACGCTGGTAATATTTTAAAACCCGCCTTGGCTCGTGGTGAATTTCAAATGGTTGGCGCCACGACTTTAAATGAGTATCGGATTATTGAAAAAGATGCCGCCTTAGAACGTCGTTTACAACCTGTTCAAGTCGATGAACCGACGGAAGAGGAAACAATCAAGATTTTACAAGGGATTCAAAAGCGCTACGAAGACTATCATCACGTCAAGTACACTGAAGAAGCTATCGAAAGTGCTGTTAGCCTCTCTAGTCGTTACATTCAAGACCGTTTCTTACCAGATAAAGCCATTGATTTACTAGATGAAACTGGTTCTAAGAAAAATTTAACGATTCAAACAATGGACCCTAAAGTCTTAGAAGAAAAATTACAGCAAGCCGAAGTGCACAAGCAACAAGCCTCCCTTGAAGAAGATTACGAAAAAGCCGCCTACTATCGTGATCAAGTAACGAAATTAACTGAGCTAAAAGAAAAGCAAGTCACTGAGGAAGATATGCCAATCGTGACGGAAAAAGATATGGAAGAAGTTGTCGAAAGACAGACTGGCATTCCTGTTGGCGATTTAAAAGAAAAAGAACAAACCCAACTGAAAAATCTAGCCGTTGATTTAAAATCTCAGGTGATTGGTCAAAACGAAGCCGTTGATAAGGTGGCGAAAGCCATTCGCCGGAATCGGATTGGGCTTAACAAAAAGAATCGCCCGATTGGTTCTTTCTTATTTGTTGGTCCGACTGGTGTCGGTAAGACTGAATTAGCTAAACAATTAGCGACGGAAATGTTCGGCTCTCCTGAAGCGATGATTCGTTTTGATATGAGTGAATTTATGGAAAAACACAGTGTGGCAAAATTGATTGGTTCTCCTCCTGGTTATGTTGGCTATGATGATGCTGGTCAATTAACGGAACAAGTTCGCCGTACCCCATACAGTTTAATTCTGTTAGACGAAGTTGAAAAAGCCCATCCTGATGTTCTGCATATGTTTTTACAAATTCTAGATGATGGTCGCTTAACTGATTCTCAAGGGCGGACCGTCAGCTTCAAAGATACTTTAATCATTATGACCAGTAACGCTGGTACGAGCAACGTTGAAGCGAACGTTGGCTTCAGTGCCATCCGTGAAGGGACAACTAAAGCTGTTCTTGGTCAACTAGATAATTATTTCAAACCAGAATTTTTAAATCGTTTTGATAGCATCGTCGAATTTAAAGCTCTCTCTAAAGAAAATCTTTTAGAAATTGTCGACTTAATGTTAGCCGATGTTAATCACATGTTAAGTGAGCAAGGTTTACATATTACCGTTGATCAACCTGTCAAAGAAAAATTAGTTGAACTCGGTTATGATCCAGCTATGGGGGCTCGCCCTTTAAGACGAGTCATTCAAGAAGAAATTGAAGATAACATCGCCGACTTCTACCTTGACCATCCGGAAATCAAAACTTTAGTCGCTAACTTAGCGGAAGATGCTGAAATAACGGTTGCTCACGCCGAAATAATAGTTGATAAATAACAAAAATAAAAGAACTGTTCGATATTTTCCGAGCAGTTCTTTTTTTTATAAGAAAATAAGTAGATATCTTTGAAAAATTCACATAAAAAAGTTATAATAGACTTAAGATAATCTTAAACATCGACAAATGTTAATCAATCCATTATGTCAGTTTGCGAGGTGAAAAGAAATGAAACTGATCGACGTAACAAATAGCTACCCAGATTTAGTTAACAAACAGTTAGCAAGTACCGATGCTCACTATATTAAAGTCTTCACTTTGGGCAAATCTTCTGTTATTTATACGGAAGCTCCTACTCATAAAGAAATTTTAATTACGAATAAGCAACGCAATATCAAAAAAGAGGAAGTTAACACTGTTCTTAGACGCTTAGTTAAAGACCCTAGCGATAAAGAAAGCCTTAGTGTGATCCAACTAGACGGTATCGTTGAAATTTCTATTCCAATAGAAATTAGCTTACCTAATGCTGTTAAAGCTTAATAATCGCTTATGAGTCAATAAAAGACGAGAAACTAAACCTTTCTCGTTTTTTATTTTGCCTAAAAATCACCTGTTCCCCTTTACAAAAAGAACGTACGTTCGTACAATGTAATCAGACTTAGATTATAAAGGAGGTCTGTCTAATGTACTATAACTACGAAAATGAACCTAGTCAGGTGATTTTGTGCATTGATATGAAGTCTTTTTACGCCTCAGTGGAATGCCTCCATCGGAACTTAGATCCTTTAACCACCTTGCTCGTTGTGATGAGCAATGCCGAAAGTAATGGCGGTCTAGTTTTAGCCGCTTCGCCAGCTGCCAAAAAAGAACTAGGGATTTCTAATGTCACTCGTAAATTTGATTTACCTGACCATCCCGATTTATACGTCGTTCCACCTCGGATGACTTATTACATCCAAAAGAACATGGAAATTGCTGAAATCATTCGTCGCCATGTGGCCGATGAAGACTTTTACGCTTACTCAATCGATGAATTTTTTGTTGATTTAACTAAAAGTTATCAGCTTTTTGGCAAGACCCCTTACGACGTTGCTCATTTGATTAAAAGCTTAATTTTCGCTGAAACTGGCCTTCACTGTACGATTGGCATTGGCGATAATCCTCTATTAGCTAAACTAGCCTTAGATATTGAAGCAAAACACAACGCTGACTTTATTGCTCAATGGCATTACCAAGATGTTGCCAAAACTATTTGGAAAATCGAAAACTTAACCGACATGTGGGGAATTGGTACACGGACGGCCCTCCGTCTTAATAAACTAGGGATCAACTCTGTTTATGATTTAGCTCACAGTGATCGCTACCGCCTTAAAGAACGCTTAGGGATGATTGGTGAACAGTTATACGCTCACGCTTGGGGAATTGACCGTAGCCAGTTAAATGAGACTTATCAGCCCCTTGAAAAGTCTTACAGTAACTCCCAAGTCTTAATGAGAGATTATACTAAACAATCTGAAATCGAAGTTATCTTACGTGAAATGGCTGATCAAGTGGCCACTCGCTTGCGCAGACACCATTGTCAAACCGAATGTCTCAGCTTATTTGTTGGTTTTGCTGAACCTGACTATGAAGGTAAAGCGAGTTTTTCCCGTCAAATGAAAATCCCCATGACTAATAATTCTTTAGAACTCGCTAATTATTGTTTAATTCTCTTTAATAAACATTGGCGTGGTCAAACTTTACGCCACCTAGGATTAAGTTATACGAAACTAGTCTATCATACTAATATTCAACTAGATTTGTTTACCGACAGCCAGGAACAATTAAACGCTCACCGCCTTGAGTATTTAGTCGATAAGATTCGCCAAAAATATGGCTTTACCGCCCTCGTTCACGCTAATTCTTTAATGCCAGGGGGAACAGCGATTAAACGTAGCACTTTAGTCGGTGGCCATGCTGGCGGTTTAGACGGTCTTTGATAGCCGAGCCAGTTTAACTGAAAAGGAGTAGATAACTAATGGTAGACCGACAAGAGATTTTTTTTAATGACTATCACGACCGAGGAATGAAAAAATGGGCAGGCTTTTATTTATCGGAACACACGACTGCCATTGAAAAATCTGTGGCTCAATCCCAGCGCCACGTTCCGCAAAAAGCCCAGTTAACTAGCGCAGACATTCAAGAACTGTTGCAAGAAGCGATTCTAAAAAGTTCAAAGATTGCTCTCCAAAAAAGCGAAGTCGATGCAGAAGGTCGCTACCAGCCTGACTTAACTGGTAATATTCAAGGCTATGATAGTCAAGGAATTTATGTAGCCGAAGAAAAAATCCCCTACGCTAACATTCGCCACATTGAATTAATTGCCCCTCAAAAATGGAGTCACTCATAAAAAAAGAATGCTGAATTCCTTAAGGAATCACAGCATTCTTTTTATTTTATTTCTTCATATTTTTAACTTTAATCAAACGTGTAATATTTGCTCGTTCGTTCTCTTCTAGTTTCATTTTAATGAAGTAAATGGTTTCTTCCAGTTGGGGAATTGTTAAATGTTCTAAGGCATTGACTCGCCGACGAGTCTTCTCAATTTCATCAGCCATTAATTGACAAGTTTTTTCTTTTTCTGTCAAAGCTAACAATTCTGGTAAGACAGCAATCGTCTTATCAATCGAGACATCTAGTTCGCCATTTGAATTTAAATAACCATAACTTAACGGATTGTCTCTTAATTCTTCATCATAATGAAAACTCATTTTAGGAATTTCCACACTCATAACATTGGCAGAAACAATATCTAGAGTGACTTCATCAGCTGGAACTGCGAATAGCTCTTCGATATAAGCTTCATGAATCGAGGCTGTGGCTAAAACAAAGGCTCGCATTGAAGCTGTTAGTTCAGCTTCAACTTGACCTCGTAAGACATTCGTTTCTTTTGCTAAGAGAATAAAGCGACGCATCAATTCATCTTGTTTGTCTTTTAAAAGTTTGTGTCCTCGAACAGCGGTTGACAAGCGGCTTTTCAGCTTAGTTAACTCCATCCGAGTGGGATTAACATTCAAACGTGCCATCTAAAATCACACCCTTTCAGGAAGATATTTATCTAACATGTCGTCTTTAATCCGTTTTAATTCCGTCCGTGGTAACATTGCTAGCAAGTCCCAACCTAGAGTTAAGGTCTCTTCTATCGAACGATTCGTATTAAAGCCTTGATTGACATATTCAAATTCAAACCGTTCAGCAAACTTAGCGTAAATTTTATCTTCATCGCTTAAGGCGGCTTCCCCTAAAACAACTGCTAGTTCTTTCGCTTGTTTACCTTGAGCATAAGCTGCAAATAATTGGTTCATTGTAGCCGCATGGTCTTCCCGAGTTTTACCTTCACCTGTTCCTTTATCTTTCAAACGAGATAAAGAAGGTAGAACATCAATCGGTGGTTGAATCCCACTCTTATAAAGTTCACCAGATAAAATAATTTGCCCTTCCGTAATATAACCTGTTAAATCTGGAATTGGATGGGTTTTATCGTCTTCTGGCATTGTTAAAATCGGAATTTGTGTCACGGAACCTGGTAAACCTTCTATTCGGCCAGCTCGTTCGTACAAGGTTGCTAAGTTAGTGTATAAGTAACCTGGGTAACCACGACGTCCTGGCACTTCCCGGCGAGCCGCGGAAACTTCTCGTAAAGCTTCACAGTAGTTAGTCATATCTGTCATAATCACTAAAACGTGCATGCCTTTTTCGTAAGCTAAATATTCAGCTGTCGTTAAAGCCATTTTTGGTGTGGCAATCCGCTCAATCGCTGGGTCATTAGCTAAGTTAACAAACATCACTGACCGATCAATTGCCCCAGTTTCTTTAAAGTCATTCATAAAGAATTCCGCTTCTTCAAAAGTAATCCCAATCGCGGCGAAGACTACGGCAAATTTTTCATCATCGTTTAACACTTTCGCTTGACGGGCAATTTGGGCAGCTAACTCTTTATGAGGTAAGCCTGAGCCAGAAAAGATTGGTAATTTTTGACCACGGACTAAGGTGTTCAGATGGTCGATGGCTGAAATTCCTGTTTGGATAAACTCATCGGGATAATCCCGTGACATCGGATTAATGGCTTCACCATTAACATCTAAGTTGGACTCAGCTAAAATCGGTGAGCCACCATCTTTCGGACGACCTAAACCATCAAAGACTCGGCCGACCATCCCTTCAGAAACACCTAAAGTCAAAGGACGACCTAGAAATTTAACTTTCGTATCACGAATATTAATCCCGCTAGTTCCTTCGAAAAGTTGAACTAAGGCTTTGTCTTCTTGAATTTCTAATACTTGACCACGACGAGTTTCGCCATTTTGCATGCGAATTTCGACTAACTCGTCAAATTTAACGTCGCTGACTTTTTCAACTAACATTAGTGGTCCGACGGCTTCACTAATTGTTCGATATTCTTTACGCATCAGTCGTTGAACCTCCTTCTTCTAACACTTGTTGAATCGCTACTTTCAGATTAGCTTTGATTTCATCCATCTGACTCAGACTATCTTCAGGAATGTATTTAGAACGGGCAATCCGGTCTCTTAAGACTTTTGTCCCAGCCATAATCTCATGGTAGTAAGCGCCTAATTCTAAAGCTCGTTGTCCTTCTGTGCCAAAGCTTAAAATTAAATCTAACATTTTAAACTGCTTCTCCCGGGAAGTGAAGGTGTCCACATCATCAAAAGCGTTTTGTTGTAAGTAATCTTCACGAATTGATTTTGCCACATCTAAAGTTAAGCGGTCTTTTTCTGATAAAGTATCAATTCCGACTAGTCGGACAATTTCTTCTAATTTTGATTCTTCTTGTAAGATTCGCATCGCTCTTGTAACCATGCCTGACCAATCACTTTGTAACATCTCATCGAGCTTTTTACCCATTTCAGTTAAATACAACGAATAAGATGATAACCAGTTAATTGATGGGAAATGGCGTTTTTGGGCTAAAACAGAATCTAAGCCCCAGAACACTTTAACAATTCGTAACGTATTTTGGGTAACTGGCTCAGATGTGTCACCACCTGGGGGCGAAACTGCACCAATCGCTGTAATACTTCCTTCACGACCTTCGCCACCTAAAGCAATCACTTTACCTGCCCGCTCGTAATACTCGGCTAAACGACTACCTAAGTAGGCTGGGTACCCTTCATCGCCAGGCATTTCTTCTAAACGGCCACTCATTTCTCGTAAAGCTTCGGCCCAACGTGAAGTTGAATCAGCCATAATGGCAACAGAATAACCCATATCACGGAAATATTCGGCAATCGTTATCCCTGTGTAAATTGAGGCTTCCCGAGCGGCAACTGGCATATTTGACGTGTTGGCAATTAAAACCGTCCGCTCCATCAATGACTCACCAGTATTTGGATCAACTAACTCTGGGAATTCATTAATAACATCGGTCATTTCATTGCCCCGTTCACCACAACCAACATAGACAACTAAATCAACGTCACTCCATTTAGCAATCTGGTGTTGAACTACGGTTTTTCCGGCTCCGAAAGGACCAGGAACTGCCGCCGCCCCACCTTTAGCCACTGGGAAAAACGTATCGATCACTCGTTGACCAGTAATTAATGGCTCCGTTGGACTAACTTTTTCTAATATTGGCCGTGCGCGACGAACAGGCCATTTTTGCAACATCGCTAATTCAACTTGGCCTTGAGCTGTTTCTAACACACAGACGATTTCTTCAATCGTGAACTCGCCGGCTTTGATTTCTAACACTTTACCAGCTTGACCATTTGGTACCATGACTTTATGGACGATTGATTTTGTCTCGTCAACCGTACCAATAATATCACCTGCTGAAAGCTCATCTCCAACTGAGACAGTTGGAACGAACTGCCATTTTTTCTCTCGGTTTAATGCTGGGATATGGACCCCACGTTGTAAATAGTTACTTTTTGTGACTTCTCGGAACGTATCTAAAGGTCGTTGAATCCCATCAAACATCTGTGAGACAACCCCAGGAGCCAACTCAACTACTAGGGGTTCTCCTGTTGTGATGACTTTTTCTCCTGGCCCAATGCCAGACGTTTCTTCATAGACTTGAATCGAGGCCACATCATTACGCATTTCAATAATCTCACCAACTAAACCTAACTCACCAACATGACAGATATCTTGAATACTTGCATCTGACATCCCTTCAGCTAAGACTAACGGTCCGGAGACTTTTATAATTTTACCATTTTGCAACAGTTTCACCCTTCCTCGTTCTTAAAACTGATTATAAAATATTTTGGCCAACGGCTTTTTCCACATACTCTTGAATTTTCTTTTGACCGTAGCCATTGCTACCTTCATGAGTGGGGATACTAATAATCGCTGGTCTCACAAAACTCTTATAATGTTCAACTACATCTGACATATTAATTAATAAGCGATCACTGACATAAATAATGCCATAGTCTGCTTGAGCCATGCGATCAATGGCTTGACGAGCGTCACTTTCGATTTCCGCGTAAGCCACATCAAAGCCGATGAGTTTAAAAGGCATGACTGATTCTTTATTACCAACAACACCAATCTTATAAGCCATAATTTTTTCTCATCCTTTCGGCAATCGCTTCTGCTGGAAAATTATTTTTTAGCCCGACTAAAATTAATTGAATGTTTTTGACTTCAATGTCTTTAGCATTTAATAAAGCTAATAAGGGTAATGGACCAAAGGCTTGAACTTTCGCTGGGATAAATAACTTAGTTAAGAAGTTATCTCTTTCCCGCTCAATAAAGATCGAACTAATTTCACCAGTCTGGCTATCCATTAAATCAGTCGCCACTTCTTTATAGGGGCTACTTAACAAGTAATCGGTAAACTCAGCTAAACTCCGATCGGCAAAACTAGCTAGTTCTTGACTGTTCAATGAGCCAAAATCAGAGATAACCGTATTTAAAAAGTTCTCCCCTTGTTTTTGATTAATCCCTCGAATCACTGTTGAGATATTTGTCAAATCAATAAAGGCGATCACTTCTTGTAATAGTTCTGGGTATTTCAATGACTCCGCTGCTTGTCGTTGATTTTCCATGTAGAAACGATCATAAATAATATCAATCGCTCGTGGCTTATCGTACTCCGCTAAATAGCTCGTAACTTCTAAAATACTAGCCATTAGTAGCCCTTTAACTGAAGTTGAGCTTTGGTTAGCGATGGCACTTTTTAAACTCTCAAGAGAATACTGACCATCTTCAATCACATATTCATCTAAGTTTTGTTTCGTATAGTGGGCCTTCGTTAATAATTTTAAATTGTGATACGTGTAGCGCATTGTATAAATATCAATGACGGCCTTTTCAGGTGCTAGTTGATATAGTTTGCGATACAACCGGACCTGTTCTTGCCGTAAATAGTATTCAAACTTTTCACTAAAATCGGATTCCTCAATAAACTGGCCATAAACCGTATTTCTAAGAGCTTCTGTGCCCTCAGCAAAGGTTGAGGCGTTCAGTAGTTTTTGGAAATCTTCTTGTTTTAATAAACTGCCTTCCTCAATTCGCACTAAGGGGTTAATTTGATTATATAAAGTGTCCTTCATTTAATCACTCCCATCTGTAAATAACGCTTCGGCTAACTCAAATTCCTTTTCATCTCGCACTTGGGCTAAAATACTTGAGAATAAGAAGTTATACTCAATTCCTCCTTGGGCTAAAATAAAACCACCTTCATTTGGAATTGTGTCAGTGCTTAAACGGTATGTTACTTTTTCCTGACTCTGACTTAATTTGCTTAACTCTTCAGCCGTTAAAAAGCCTTGAGAGTATTCTGCCACGATGACTTCCACTTCGCCAACTAGTTCATTATTAATGAAAATAGCGGTCATATGTTCCTCGTAGTCAGCTTTTGTCCAAGCTTTCAGCTCAGTCAGACTCTTTTGAAAGACTTGCTCAAGGTAATTTTGTTTCTCTTGAACAATCTTTTGATTTGTTAATAAGACTTCTCGTTGGGCTTTTTGATCATACTCATGTTTTAAATTTTTGCTAATCCGTTGACACTGTTCCACTTTAACAGTCTCTAACTTAGCCATTTCAGCAGCAAACTCTGATTCTAATTTAGCTTTTTCTTTTGAGAAATAGTCGTGATTTGCTGAATGACCTTTAGCGAGAATCGCGTCAACCATGTCTTGCGTTGCCTGGATCTGTTGTTCACTCATGATTCATGCCTACTCTCTCTTAGTTTTGGATAACTAACATAATTGAAATAACGAAACCTAAAATCGCATAAGTTTCAACCATGGCTGCGTAAATAATCCCTTTCGTTGCATGTTCCGGTTTTTTAGCTAAGATTTGAATCCCAGCTGAGGCCACACGACCTTGGGCAATTCCTGAGAAAAGACCTGTGAAAGCGATTGGTAATGATGCTCCTAATAAAGCTAATCCTTGAACCATTGACATATCTGGGTTGATTTTACCTAAGATTAAGAAGGCAATTACGAAACCGTAAAGTCCTTGTGTTCCTGGTAATAATTGTAAAATCAACGCGCGACCAAATTTTTCAGGCTGCTCAGTCGTTAAAATTGCTGCCGCTTCACCGGTCATACCAACACCTTTGGCTGAACCAATTCCTGAAAAGATTGTTGCAATTGCCATTCCTAAAATCGCGAACACGATTCCACCATTATTCTCTACTAAGTAACTAAACATCTAATTTCCTCCTAATTTTCAATTCATTATTTGTCATCATTAATTTTAAAATCCATGTATTTTTCTTGGGGTTTCAAGGGGCTAAATTTACGTCCGCCACCTTCAAAGAACTTCCCGAAAAATTCAACATATTGTAATCTAGCGCCATGGACATAGGCACTTAGTAAACTTAAAAAGATATTTAAAGCGTGTAAAATCACAATTAAAATGATTCCTACTGAAAATTTAGCTAGGGGTGGCATAAAGCTAACTAACATGTTAAAAGCCGCCGCAATACTGCCGCCAGAAATTCCTAAAGCCATTAAACGAGTGTAACTAACTAAGTCACCGATATAACCAGTGATGCCATAGAAGTCGTACATCCCTGATGCTAAACCAGCACCTTTGGATTTACTCGTAAAGGCTGGAATAATCATAATTGATAACCCACTAGCAATAAATAAGACAATCCCAACTGTAAAGAGGGTCTCGTTGTTTAAAACCAACTTAGCTAAGACCATTGCCCCCACCGCTAAAAGAATCCCTTGCCAAGCAAAGCCAGAACTAATACTTTCTAAGTATTTCTTTTGTTTGACTAACTGGACGCCATTAATTAACAAACCAGTTAACAACTGGATAAACCCAAAGATAACTGATAAAAGTAAGATCGCGTTCATGTCTTCAGTCGTTGATAATAGATGGAAAGGTAAACTCATTCCAAAAAAGGAACCGTAAATCAAGCCCCAGATCATCACTGGTACTGATAGAATTTGGAAAAAATCAACGAACTTACGAGTTGATTTTCGCAATGTCACAAACCGTTTAGCTAAGATCGTCCCAACTAACATCAAGATGCCATAGCCTAAATCAGCAACCATCATCCCGAAAAAGACCATGTAAAAGGGCATCAAAAAGGGAGTTGGGTCTAATTCACCGTATTTAGGTAAGCTGTACATCTCAGTTAAAGATTCAAAAGGGGCTACTAGCTTATTATTTTTTAATAAGGTCGGCACATCTTCGGTCCCTTGAGCTTCCTCATAAGTTAGGACAATTGGGTTTGCTTTCGTCGATAATTGGCTAATCATTTGGCTAAACTGCTCTTTACGGTCGGTTTCAATCCACCCTCGTAACACAAGTAATTCTTGATAGAGAGCAATCTTCGTTGTCGCTTGAAAGCGCGTAAGTTTAGCTAATAAAACTTCTTCGGCTTTTTGTAAAGCTAACAACTGACCTTTTAAACCACGGGTATATTCGCTTAAATTAGCTAGTTTATCGACATTAGTAGCTAATTCTGCTTTAACTTGCTGATACTGTTCTTGAGGCGCTAAGTCATAGTTATAAGGGACTGTTTGAAAACTATACTTAGTTAACAGTTGTTCAACTTCCTCAGCTGACTCTGCTAAATAAACTAAATAGGCATAGCTATGAGACTGATTTTCATAAGGTAACTCCAGGACGGTTTGCTTCGTTGCTCCTAAATCAGCTAACAACTTATCTCTAACACTGGCTGAGAAATAACCCATACGTGTTAAAACAAAGTCCGATGTCTTTAAAGCATTTGGATGAACGTCTAAGTATTGCCATTTACTTAAATCCGTTTCTGCTAATTGCAAGGCTTGTTGTGCTTTTAATAGGGCAGTTTTTTGCTGTCCCAGTTCTGCCACTTCCGCCAATAGGACTGAAATTTCAGTAAAATCGACAGCATTTTCGAACTCACTTAACGTTTGCTCCTCTTTAAATATAACTGAAGGTTTCCCCGCAGAACTGTCGACTAAAAATTCAATGCTTTTGCGAACCGCTGACAGTTGTAATTCTAAGTCTTCCATTTCTGAGCTTTGACTGTTTGTTATCGTGCCTTCTAGAGACTGGGCTAACTCAACTTCTTCGGGAGTTAAGTCTTTTAAACTATCAAGCATTTCAATATTTTGTAACTCTTGGAGTAACTGCAATAAGTGACCTTCATTTTCACGATAGGAAATCAGGGTCACCTTCTCCATTTTAGAAACGGCCATAAATCTCTTTCACCTCTTTCAACACAGCTCCAACAACTTTAGTCTGCTTCTCAACAAAGCTTTGATCTAAACTTGAAGAAGTTGTCTTAAACCTCAAACTGTTTTCTTCCTTCACTTGGTTAAAATAAGCTTGAGCTTCTTTTTCTTGAGCTTGACGATAATTTTGGATATCATCTTCAATCTGACTTTTTTGAGTAGTCAATTCCTTTTGTAAGTTGCTACTTAAGTTTGCTAAATCCGTTTTAAACTGCTCTTTTTCAGCACTGATCACTGCTTCTGCTTCTTTAATTTTTGACAACGTTTCAATCATGTTGTCACCTCCTTTTCTTCTAGCAACTGCCGTTAACTTTCAACTACGATTACTTTTAAGTAACAAAAAAACACATAATCATATTCAACAGAATACGCTTATGTGTATAGAAAATAAGCGTAGTACCGTCCCGTGCTTTTTCTCACCCCAGAAAAAACCTCGTTCCTTGAAAGCTTACGCCCAACCGTTTTTATTAAAATAATCTTCATTTTACCTTTCAGTAAAACTTGATTTCTCACAGGAATATCATATCATAGTTTTCCTAATTATGTAAGAAATAAGTCACATTTTTTTGTAACTTATGTCAAAACTTTATCATAAGTTAATCGCTTCCAATGTGATTATTCTGTGAGTTACTCATTTTTGGCTGTGAGTTGACTAACTGTTTCCTTCATTAAATAAAGTGCCCTCCAGTAATAAAAAAAAAGCACAGCCAAAATATTTTTTTTCTGGCTGTACCTTGGCTCTTTTTTTATATTAAATAGTCACTTATTAAAAATTTTAACTACCTCAGGTTTAAAATCATTAATAACTGCCATGACCTCTGTTCCTTTTTTACTTAATTCACGACAATCTAAAATAAGTGGCGGACCGACAATTAACTTGATTGCTAATTGCTTTTTTTCAAAGGTAACTGTCTCGATTCGTGACCACGTCACTGTTACTTTTTTAGTTTTCACGTAGTAAGTGATTCCTTGAGTACCGACTTCAAATAAAGGCTGGCGGCTTAATTTAACGGTATACACAATCCCATATAAACCAAGGAAAGCCATGCCACTAGTCATTATTAAATAATAAAGCATGTCACTAGCAAAGCCATATAACTTAATGAAATAAAATGAGAAAAAAACTGCTAAAAAGGTAAACATTGTAAATATACAAAAATTTAAAAGATGCTTACTTTTTCGATAATAAAATTTTTCTACCATGAAATCCCTCCTAATTATCGATTGTAACACATTTATGGTACAATATATGTACATATATACATTTTATAGTTTAGCTAAAATTCTGCTAAGAAAAAAAATCATAGGAGTGTTAACATGTTAAACAGATTACTAAGTATTGGGAAAAGTATTTTTACAGGTGTTGATTCAGTTGGTGAGCAAAAGAAAATCTATAATGACTTGTATATCTTAGATCGTCATCAACGAGTTTTAGACAATCCACCGCCAACAGATAAACGTCACCTCTTGCCTTGTGGTGGGATTTACATTCTCCATAATGAAGGGAGCAGCGTTCTCAATTTCACAATGGCTTATGATGATGTCGAAACAACTGAAAAGCTCAAAATGCTAGCTGATAGTTGGGGCTTTGATGGCCGCCCGGAGCATGTCTTAGAACTTTTAAACGGTTTAGCTCGAACCGATGGCTATCACGTCACCTCAAGCTTTGAAAATGAGTTCTGGGCTGCTATTACTTATAAAAGTCCAACTTACGATAAGAAGGTCGCTGATCCATTCAATCAAACTTATCAAGCCCTCCCTTATCTTAGCCCTACAATGAAAAACTATACTGATCTAACTCTTTATCAACGTCCTAAAGGGTTATGGGCTTGGGATTTAGAACGTGGCGCCTTTTTAGCCCGAACGTTCCACGGTTTAGGTTACTTATCTGACACAGAGCTGATGACCTACTTAGAAAAGATTTATAGTCACATTCAAAGTGAATTTCAAACTTGGGAAGAGTATGCTAGTAGTTTTATGTACGGTCGAACTGCCTGGGGCAATTTTTACGGTATTAATTTGGCTAGTAGTATCATGCATCTTTTTACTAATCCAGAAGTTAATTTATATCAGAAATATCCTTTAAACCAAAAATAAAAACTAGTAAAAAGGAGGTGTGACAAAAGTCGTTTAAATACAAGTACTTCGTTGTCCCTTATTTCTAAAGGCTAAAGCCTTAAGAATAACGGCAATTGGAAATAAATCCGAACAATCAGTTCTTTTGATTGTGCGGATTTATTGAAATTATCGTAGTATTTGACTTTTGGAACCCGTTAATCAAATAACGTTCGTTTTGAAAAGGGGCCGTCGACTATTGTCACGGCCCCTTTCCTTTTATAGTAACGCTTTTAATTCCACATCTGGGTACTTGTCAGAGAACCAACGCATAGCGAATTGATTTTCGAATAAGAATAGTGGATTGTCGAAACGGTCTTTGACTAAGATATTCCGACTTGAACTCATGCTCTCGTCTAAATCTGCTTGATCAATCCAACGAGCGGTTTTAGTTCCCATTGGGGTCATGATCAATTCCGTGTTGTACTCATTCAACATCCGGTGTTGGAAGACTTCAAACTGCAGTTGACCAACAGCTCCAATAATATAATCTTCTGTAAGAATCGTTTTATACAACTGAATAGCCCCTTCTTGGACTAATTGCGCCATCCCTTTATGGAATGATTTTTGTTTCATAACGTTTTTAGCTGAGACTTTCATAAAGAGCTCTGGGGTAAACTGTGGTAATTCTTCATATGCCACATTGAGCTTCCCTGAAAATAAAGTGTCACCAATTTGATAGTTTCCGGTATCGTATAAACCAATAATATCACCAGCTACGGCTTCTTCCACCGTTTCACGACTGTCTGCCATAAACTGGGTAGAATTACTTAATTTAAATTTCTTGCCGGTTCGTTGTAAGAAAACGTCCATTCCTCTTTCGAAAGTTCCAGAACAAATTCTCACAAAAGCAATCCGGTCACGATGGGCCGGGTTCATATTCGCTTGGATTTTGAAGATGAAACCTGAAAACTCTTCTTCGTAAGGACTGATTTCTTCTTCAGCTTTCGTAATATGTGCCGATGGTTGGGGCGCAAATTGTAAGAACGTTTCTAAAAATGTTTGAACCCCAAAGTTTGTTAAGGCTGAACCGAAGAAAACTGGCGTCAATTGGCCACTAGCAATTTTTTCTTTCGAAAATTCATTACCAGCTTCAACTAGTAACTCAACATCTTCCATCGCTTGACTGTAGACTGAGTCTTGATGTAATGGATGATCAGCTGGAATATCCCCAGCTTCATTTAAGGGGATGAATTTTTCCGTGCCATATTTTTCAGGACGGTGTAACTCTACCCGCTGATGATACACATCATATAAGCCTTCTAAACCTTTTCCCATGCCGATTGGCCAATTCATTGGGTACGATTCAATTTCTAAGACTTCTTCTAACTCTGCTAGTAAATCTAAAGGTTCACGACCATCACGGTCTAACTTATTCATAAATGTAAAGATTGGTATGCCACGCATCCGACAGACTTGGAAAAGTTTCTTCGTTTGCGCTTCAATCCCCTTACCACTATCGACTACCATGACCGCAGCATCGACAGCCATTAGTGTCCGGTAAGTATCTTCTGAGAAGTCTTCATGGCCTGGTGTATCTAAGATATTAATCCGTTTGTCATCATAGTCAAACTGCATCACTGAACTAGTTACAGAGATTCCTCTTTGTTTTTCAATTTCCATCCAGTCAGATTTTGCAAAGTTACCGGTCTTCTTACCTTTAACTGTTCCTGCTTGGCGAATTGCGCCACCAAATAATAAAAGTTGTTCTGTAATCGTTGTTTTCCCCGCATCTGGATGGGAAATAATCGCAAAGGTGCGACGACTATCGACAGCTTCTTGTTGTTTTTTATCCATTATAAATCTCCTTAAGTATCAAAATTTCTTATTTATAGTTGTTCTTAATCAAAAGCCCGCATTTAGTGTTTACATTGGCGAGTCTCCTTTACTTTCATTATCAAAGGTTATTATTTCCTTGATTTTTTTAATCACTATTAAGTATAGCACGAAGAAAGCCTAGAATAAATACCTTTCCTAAATGGTTCGACTTATTTAAGCCGCAAATTGCCACTCCACTCCTCGCTGTGATAATATATACTTGCTCTAACTTTCGCATCTCAGAAGGGACTAACTATGAACAAGAAAAGAAAGTATTATTTAATTAGCCTAATTACTGGTTTAGTTATTTTGACAAGTTGGTTTTTTTATCGTGAACCAATAGCCGAACCACTACCAACTAAATCTAGTATTGGTAAAGTCATCACAGCTTTCCCCGACCAGCTTAATCAGAAGCAACTACTACCAGAGATCACGATTGCTTTAAAAAAGGAGACCCAACTAATGACTATCATTGAGAAGATGACTTTAGCCGAAAAAATCGGTCAATTATTTTTAGCCCGGGTGCCTGAAAGTAACGCCTTAGCTGATTTAACAACTTATCACTTAGGTGGCTACCTACTTTTTAGTCGTGATATTGCCGAAGAAACACCTGAAAGCTTAACTAAAAAAATTGCTACCTTTCAAAAAAAGGCCAAGTTTCCTTTATTTATTGCTGCCGATGAAGAAGGTGGTACGGTCTCGCGCTTAAGCTATGAACCTGGTTTTTTAAAACAACCTTTTCCCTCACCGCAAGCCTTATATAATAAAGATGGTTTGACTAGTATCAAAAAAGACTGGCGAGCTAAGGCAGAGACCTTACACTCATTGGGTATCTCCCTACCTTTAGCGCCTGTGGCAGATGTTTCTACTGACCCTAAAGCCTTTATTTATTCCCGAACTTTAGGAAAAGACGTGAGGACGACAACTAATTATATTCAAGAAGTTGTGACTTTGATGTCTGAACTTCAACTAGGCAGTACCTTAAAGCATTTTCCCGGCTACGGTGACAACCGGGATTCCCATCTAGAAATCGTTCGCGATCGGCGTACTAAAGCCGAACTAGAAGCAGACTCATTACCACCTTTTAAAGCAGGGATTAAAGCTGGGACAGACTCGATTTTGATTAGTCATAACATCGTTGAAGCTTATGATAAAAAACAGCCGGCTTCGATTTCACCAAACGTTTACCAATTACTTCGTGATGACTTAGGTTTTGAAGGCGTCATTATGACTGATGATTTTGACATGCTTGGCTTAAAAGAATTTACGAGCCAAGAAGCTGCCGCAGTGACAGCAATTAAAAGTGGGGCTGATTTAATTTTAAGCTCTTCTTATAGTCAACAGATCCCAGCTGTCATTAAAAGTGTTGAAAAAAAAGAAATCACAGAAGGTCAAATTGACCAACACGTTTTAAGGGTCCTGAAACTGAAAGAGAAACTAGGCTTACTGAGTTTAGATTAGCTTACAATATTGACACCTAAATCAACTTAATTTATAAAATACGCTATAATATAAACAAAAGGGGGAGTTCCATGCGTTTACGTTTTGTTATCATCGCTTTAGTCAGTGTTGTTGCTTTGACTTTAGCTGTGACTGGGTTTATTACGGTATATAGGAAGAAAGAAATGAAGTATCAAAAGCTAGTCTATCTACTACTAGCTCTAATCACGGTAACTAGTGGCTTAAGTTTTACTTATGTCGCTAATATTTATTATCAAACGAAATACAATAAGTTAGTTTTACCAAACACAGTAGTGATTGACGGGAAAGAAATTTCAACACTAGCTAACGCTAAAGAACGACTAGTGTTACCAATGGCTTATGAGACAATCGAAGCAACTCATCCTTCAGTTGTTAATATGCCTGAAAAGTGGCAAGGCTTTAAGTATTGGATGGCGGTGACAGCTTATCCTAAAGGTGATGCTAATTTTGAAAATCCTCATATTTTAGTTAGTAATGATTTAATTACTTGGGAAGCCCCACTTGGCTTAACCAATCCTTTAGATGAACCGGTTTCTACTGAGAATGATAGTTTCGACCGACCGAAACAATATAACTCTGATACACATCTTATTTACAACGAGGAAAAACAACGCTTAGAAGTCTTTTGGCGCTATGTTGATGATGTCAACAATCAAGTGACTATCTTCCGTTCAACGAGTTCTGAAGGCAGTCACTGGTCCCTTAAAGAAGTCTTCTATCAAGCGGATCGCAAACAAGGTGACTGGGTTTCACCAGCCTTTATTAAAGATCAAAAGGGTTACAAAGTTTGGTACATCGCTAACGGTTATCGTCTGTGGTATCAAGAAAGTCAAACTGGTGAGACTTGGTCAAAACCTAAAGAATTACAAGTCCCATATCGCGATAACGCTAGCAGTATGAAACACTGGCATTTAGATGTCCAAAAATTTGGTGACACCTATGAAATGTTAATGGTTGGCTTCAAAATTCTTGGAGATAAAGCTGACATTACCGACCGCCATAAAATGAATTTGTATCATGCTACCTCAACTGATGGCCAAGAATGGAACAATTTAGAACCGATCTTATATCCCTCTCAAGTTGATGATCAGTGGGATGGTAAAGGGATTTATCGTAGTGCCTTTATTAAAGAAAAAGGGAAGTATTATGTCTTTTATAGCGGCATCGGCTTTGATGATACTCGTGGCATCGGTTTAGCTTATGGTGATGATATTAACCACCTCAAAGGCTTAGCATACAGCGATATGTCTGATCTCTTTAATGATTAGTTAGACTTAATCTTTCAATAACTTCATCCTTAGAAACTAGCGGGCTTCCCCCTAGTTTCTTTTTTCATTCTTTGAGAAGTTCATTTCTATGTTATAATGACAGCTGATAATTAGTGAAAGGAGCTCTTATCATTTATGCCTGAAAATAAATTTTCTGTCCTGCAAACTTATTTTGGTTATGCTGATTTTCGAGAAGGACAAGATGAAATAATTAGCGCACTACTCAACCAGCAAGATGTCTTAGGTATTATGCCGACTGGTGCCGGTAAATCCCTGTGTTACCAAATCCCTGCTTTACTACTTGAGGGCTTAACGGTGGTGATTTCACCACTTATTTCACTGATGAAAGACCAAGTGACAGCTTTGAATCAAGTCGGTATTCCAGCGGCTTTTTTAAATAGTTCCCTGACTAGTAGCCAACAGCAACGAGTGTTAGACAATGCTCGTAACAACCAATACAAACTAATTTACGTGGCCCCTGAGCAACTGAGTACACCTCGATTTTTAAACTTTGCTCGGGCTGTGACAATTCCTTTTGTCAGTGTCGATGAAGCTCACTGTGTCTCTCAATGGGGACAAGATTTTCGACCAGGCTACCTTCAAATCAATGATTTTTTAAGTGCTTTACCTACGCGGCCAATCGTTGGTGCCTTTACTGCGACAGCTACTGAATTAGTCAAAGATGACATTAGTCAATTATTACAACTGAATCAGCCCTTTCGCATTACAACTGGCTTTGATCGGAAGAATTTAAGTTATACCGTCGATAAACCGAAAGATAAGTTTAATTATGTTAAAAATTACGTTGAAAAGCATGAGTCAGCTAGCGGCATTATTTATTGCCAATCTCGTAAAAATGTTGAAGATGTTTGTGAGAAGTTAGTTGCAGCCGGTTACCAAGCCACTCGTTACCACGCTGGTTTAAGTACGGTTGAACGTCAAGAAAACCAAGAAAACTTTGTCACTGATCAAACTAAAATCATGGTCGCTACGAATGCTTTTGGCATGGGGATCGACAAGTCCAATGTGGCTTACGTGATTCACTACAACATGCCTAAAAACATGGAAAGTTATTATCAAGAAGCTGGTCGTGCCGGTCGTGATGGCACTGCCGCAGAATGTGTTTTATTATACGGTGGCCGTGATGTTGTGACTAATCAGTTTTTTATTGATAACAATGCTGAAAACGATCAATTGACACCTGAAGAACGAGACGTCTTTAAAAAGCATGAACAAGAACGCTTAAAACGGATGTCCTTCTATTGTTTTACCCAAGACTGTCTTCGTCAATACGTCTTAAAATATTTTGGGGAAACCTCACCTAGTTACTGCGGCAATTGTAGTAATTGTTTAACTAACTTTGAAAAAGTTGATGTGACGACTGAAAGCCAAAAGATTATTTCTTGTGTTAAGCGGCTTCGAGAAAACTTTGGCAGTAAGATGGTTATTGACGTTTTACGAGGGAGTGCTCAACAACGAATCAAAAGTTTAGGGTTAGATAAAATTTCAACTTACGGAATTATGAAAGAAACAAGTGAAAGGCAGATCCGCCAAATGATTGAGTTTATGTTGGCTGAAGGCTACTTACAAACAAGTGACGGTCAATACCCAGTTTTAGAGCTAGGTTTTCGCGCTCGTGAGTTACTAACAGCTGATGCTAACTTAATGATGAGCTTGGCTAAAGATGAAGCCCCTAAAAAACGCGTCACTCAAACGGATGATGTTGTTAACCCGGCCCTCTTTGCTAAACTTCAGATTCTTAGACGAGAATTTGCTGATCAACAAAAAGTGCCAGCATATATTGTCTTCAATGATGCTACTTTACGGGAGATGTCTGCCTCTGTTCCTAATACTCTAAGCCAATTAGGTGAAATCAGTGGTGTTGGTGCCGTTAAATTAGAAAAGTATGGCCCGGCCTTTTTAGAAATCACAACTAACTTTACTAATGAATAAGAAAAGAACGTCCCTTAGCTCGTTGGCTAAAGGACGTTCTTTTTTGCTTATTCTTCTTCGGTGTTTTTATTTTTGTTATTAAAGAATTTTTTTTCTTCTTCAACAACTTCAACTTCTGGTTCTGCAAAAATTACTTTTAATAGTAATACCCGAGACCCTTCCATTTCTTCTGAAATCAAAGTAACATTGTCAACTTCATAAGATAATTTTTGGTCTTTATCTGGGATTGTCCCTAAGGCTGTAATTAAATATCCCGCCATAGTATCAACGTCTTTCATGTCTAAGTTTGTATTAAACTCTTCATTAAATTCGCCAATTGGCATTCTACCTTGGACGTAATAAACATTTTCTTCGATTTGAGTATACAGTTTCTCAACTTCATCGGATTCATCATCAATTTCGCCAACGATTTCTTCTAATAAGTCTTCTAAAGTAACGACACCAACCATTCCGCCGTATTCATCTAATAAGATTGCCATGGCGTTTTGGGTCCGTTTTAACTCGTATAATAAATCATCAGTAAAGATTGTTTCTGGGACGAATAACGGTTCTTGTAAAATTGATAATAAATCAATCTTATCAAAGCCTTTTTCATAAGCTTCTTTTAAGAGGCGTTTCAAGTGTAAGACGCCGATTACTTTATCTTTATCATCATCATAAACTGGTACTCGTGAGAAGCTGTTACTTAAAATTAAATCTAAATTTTCAGCTATTGGATCATTTAAGTCAATCATAAATGAATCGGTTCTCGGAACCATTACTTCACGGGCAACTGTTGTGTCGAGAGAGAAAACTCCTTGAACCATCTCTAGTTCATCTAATTCCAGAATTCCTTCTTTTTCCAACATATAACGCATCTCATCACGAGTCATTTTGTTATCTTCGTCGTCAAACTTCATCGGTGTTAACTTACTTAATAAATCTGTTGAAGCTGAGAGCAACCAAACAAATGGTTTTGCAATGACCCCAATGACTTGAATTGGTCCGACTGCAAAGCTTGCTACTTCCTCAGATTTGTTTAAAGCAATTCTCTTCGGATACAGTTCACCAAAAACGATTGATACATAGGTTAGTAAAATCAACACTAAAACTTTTGCTAGTTGCATTGCCCAAGTTGCCTCACCAAAGAGCGGTGCTAATTTTCGAGCTAATGAATCAGCTAAGGAAGCTCCTGCTAAAATGTTTACCAGGGTTATCCCTACTTGTATGGTTGATAAAAAGTTACTTGAATTACCTAATAGATCAAATAATCTTTTGGCTTTCTTATCTCCTTGTTCTGCTTTTTGTTCCACCCTATTTTTATTAAGTGAAACGACAGCAATCTCTGCGGCTGCAAAGAATGCATTAAGTAATGTTAATACGACTAATACTAATAACTGAAGTATTAACGACTGACTCTCCGGGTCAGCATTCATACGCTGTTCTCTCCTTTTTGTTGCTTAAATTTTTATACTATTTTTTACTAATTACCTTAAAATCGTATCATAAAAGTGGGGTTTATTCAATATTTTGCTTTTATTTAAGGGGTTTAGATATGTCCAATAGTTCTTTTTTTCGATTTAATTGAATAATATCGAAAACATAGACAAAAATTGTCTTACAGACTGCGTAAAATGGTACCCCTAAAATCATGCCTAAAAGTCCTGCCATATTGCCAGCAACTAATAAGATTAAAATAATTGTTAAGGGGTGGATATCAAGGCTTTTGCCAATTACTAATGGGTAAATAACATTGCCATCAATTTGTTGAACGATTAATACGACACCACAAGCTAGGAGTGCTTTAAATGGTGAATCGAAAACGGTGACTAAGACAGCTGGTGCTAACCCAATGTAAGGTCCTAAATAAGGGATCATGTTTGTGGCTCCCGCAATACAACCGAATAAAAAGGCGTATTGAACACCAATTAGTTGATAGCCGATAAAGGTTGCCACTGCAACGAATAAACACTCTAAGGCTTGACCGCTAATATAAGCCGAAATCGTCTCACTCATTTTATGTAGCAATTCCACAATTTCATTTTTATGGGCTTTCGGAAAATATTTTTCAATTCCAGGTACAAATTTTTTACCATCTTTTAGCATATAAAACAAAATAAAGGGCACCGTGACAATTATGATTGTTGTATTAGCAATTGATGAGACTATCGTACCAACACTTGTCGATAAACCATTAATAAGGTTTTTACCGATTTCACCAAAAGAGAGATCTAATTTGCCTAAATACTCTTCATAATCAACGTTTTGTAACCACGGGTGTCTTAACATCTCATTGGCCCAAGTTTCCATGCCTTTTACCAGCTCTGGTAAACCGTTAACTAGTTGTCCTACTTGCTTCACTAAGTTAGGAATAACTCCGACAATAATGACTGCAAGAATTCCGATTAATAGTAAAAAAACTAAAACAATGGCTAAATTTCTTTTTACTTTCATTTTTCCTGTTAATAATTTAACTAATGGGTTTAACATATAGTAGAAAAAGCCAGCAATTAAGATTGGTGCAAATAACGTCGTAAATAAGGTACCAATTGGTTTAAACATAAAATTAATCTTTGTTCCGACAAAAATTAAGGTGGCAATTATTAATAATTCTAGCGACCAAAACATTAATTTTGACTCTTTGATTCTTTCAAACATTAGTCTAACCTCCTTGTTTTTTTATTTTTTAATTAATAAACACTTTAACTATGTTATATTATAACCTATTTCACTTGGAATGCTCTCACACTTAAGACTGATAAGTGAAATTTTTTTTCAGTTTCTTGCTTTTTCCTTCCTTCTTATTATATGATAGCCATAGATAATTTTAAAAGGAGGATTTATATGATTGTTAACTATACTGATAACCTTAATAATTTAATATACGATGACGCCCTAACAATTCGAAAAAAAGTTTTCATTGATGAACAAGGGGTCCCAGCTGAATTAGAATATGAAAATGAAGCTGAGTGCCTCCACTTTGTCCTTTATGATACTCACCGGCCTGTGGCAACTTGTCGTCTATTACTAAAATCAGCAACAACAGCTAAACTGCAACGAATGGCTGTTAGTAAAGAGTCCCGTAAACAAAATCTCGGAAAAATCTTAATCACTGAAACTGAAGAGATTGCTAAAAATCGTGGCATTCAAACCATTGTTCTTGGTGCTCAAAATACGGCCATTGGATTTTACGAAAAGCTAGGCTATCACATTACTGGCCCTGAATTTATGGATGCTAATATTCCTCATCATAATATGGAAAAAGCACTTTAAGTCTTAACAAAAAACACTTCCTTCTAAGAGGAAGTGTTTTTTATTTTCAGAACTCATATTACTACTACTTACGCGACAATTGTTGGTAACGTTCATACCATAGTTCAACATACTCTGGTGAGAATGGCCCTTTTTGATTATTTATCCAATCAACTAAAATTTTGACATTTTCTTTTAAGATAAAATCAATTTCAGGGGGATAATTCATCTCTTTTCGGTGCTCTTCATACTCATCCACATCAAGTAAACGCTTTTCACCATCAGGAAAAACTTTGATATCTAAATCATAGTCGATATACTTTAGTGCCTCTTCATCCAGCAAATAAGGGGAAGCTAAGTTACAGTAATAAGAAACCCCTTTTTCTCTAATCATTGCAATAATATTGAACCAATATTTATTATGAAAATAAACAATAGCTGGCTCTCTAGTTACCCATCTCCGACCATCTGACTCAGTGACTAATGTATGATCATTTACTCCAATAAGCGAATGTTCACTTGTTTTTAATACCATGGTATCTCGCCAAGTTCTGTGCAAATTGCCGTCGTGTTTATAGCTTTGAATGGTTATGAATTCCCCTTCTCTAGGAACACGCATAAGTACCCTACTTTCTTAGAAATGATTCAGCCATTTCGTTAGGGTGTGATTCACACCGGCATCAGAATTATTATATCATAAATTTTATTAATAGACAGTAATAAATACTCTGAGTTAAAAACTAGCCTTTATTCCTTTAGATATTGATAATTTTCTAATAACTGGACTAGTTTTTGTTGGGGTTTCGGAAAGGGGTATTTTTCAAAGTCTGAAACGTTTACCCATTTTTGCCTCGGACTTATGTTAATTTCCTGAGACTCTGCTACTTTGCCATAGACTGGCATCACATGCCATTTTAAATGACTAAAGATATGGGTAATCTCACCGACTGGTTGTTTTTGCCAAATCACTTCTTGACTCATAACATGGTTTTTAGCCCATGTTATTAACTGGGCATCTTCTTCTGCTACTAAATCTAAACTCAGTTGATTAGCCTGACTTTCTTGATAACTTAACCAATTTTCTTTGATCCCTTGATACTCTTCTACTGGCACTTCGCTTAAGGGAAACGTCCAGAGATTAGCAAGTAGTCCTTGGCTTGGCCGTTGTTCTAATAAAAAGGCACCTTCTTGGTTTTGAATCACATTAGCTAAATAATACAGTGGCTTACTTTTAGCTTTTTTAGATTTTACTGGAAAATCCGTCATCCGCTGATTTTCAAAACTTAAACAATAGCTTTTTAAAGGACATTCCTCACATTTCGGACTCGTTGGCGTACAAGTACCTGAGCCTAAATCCATAATTGCCTGGTTAAAACTACTAGGGTCCTCATGAGAGATTAACTTACGGACAACAAAATCAAAAGTTTTCCGGGAAGACGCTTTCGCTATATCATCAGAAATTTCAAACAAACGGCTAAAAACTCGCATGACATTGCCATCAATAGCAGGCTCCGGTAAACCAAAAGCAATACTACCAATAGCACCAGCTGTATAAGGGCCAATGCCTTTAAGAGTACTAATTTCGGAAATTGTCTGAGGCATCTCCCCATTAAATTCCGTCATAATCTGTTGGGCGGCAATTTGCATATTACGAACCCGTGAGTAATAACCTAAGCCTTCCCAAGCTTTTAAAATTTTTTCTTCTGGGGCGTCAGCTAAATCAGCAATTGTCGGAAACCATTCCATAAAACGATGAAAATACGGTATCACTGTCACTACTTGGGTTTGTTGTAACATGATTTCTGACACCCAAATATAATAAGGGTTGTTGCTCTCTCGCCATGGCAGTAACCGTCTTTCTCGGTCATACCAGGCTAAAAACTCGGTTTGAAACTCACTAATTTTTTGTTCATCCCAATTTGCTACTAAAGCTTCAAGATATTCGTTACTCATCTTCTAACTCTTTCTGACTAATGTATTCATTGATTAAATCAAAACTAAAGCCTTTTTGATACAAAGACGTCGTGACTTTTTGCTTCTTTTTCTTTAAATCAAAGCGTTGATTTTTACGCCATAATTTATCTCCTTGGATAGCGACTAAATCTTCTTCGACTTCATCATCTTTTTCTAATGCCAACGCTTCAAGAGTCATTGTGATGACTTCGCCACTAAAGCCTTTCGTCATTAAATATTGCCGAATCTTCTGACCCTTCTCGTAGTGACTATGTTTGCTGTATTTACGTTCAGCTTTGGTGCCGGCTTCTAAAGCCACTCTTAATTGTTCTTCGTCTAAATACTGATCCATTGCGATATCAATCACCTCCTCCTTTAAACCTCTTTTTTTCAATTGTTGTCTAATTACTCGTGGCCCTTTATCTGACAAGCGCATCTGAGTTCGGACATAGCTTTCACCATAAACCACATCATCAATTAACATAAGACCTTTTAACCGGATGACAATGTCATTAATACTCCCTCGTTCAATCTCTTTGCCATCTAAATAATCTTCAATTTCTTTTTGAGATCGTAATTGATAACTTAAATAGTTCAATGCCATTTGGTAACCGTGATCTAATTGACTGGCCTTTTTGGCGCCAGCAATCACTTCCGAACTAATTTCCATCCCTTTTGACAATCGGTAACTCACTAAGGCATCTTCCGAGGCAAGAAAACTTTTGCCAGAAGCTAGCCAAATTTTATAGCGATTATTTTTCTCTAAGGATATTTTCTGAATTGTTTCCAATAAAATTACACCAACCTTTTAATTAATCTCTCTTCTTAATATAGCACAGATTGCCGCTGGATGATAAGCATTGGATTTTTTAAAAGCCAAAGGACACTTAAGACTTACTTTTCCTTTTATCCAGTAAAATAAGTCTTTCTAACTAAAAAATATGGTAAGATACTACTATTGATTAAAGAAGAAAAGGTGAGCTTATGACAACTCAACATCAAATCGAATTAGCACAACAACTAAAAGTAACTATTAAACGTTTAGGTATTAACGGGGAAGGCATTGGCTACTACAAAAAAACGATTGTTTTCGTTCCTGGTGCCTTACCAACTGAATCCGTCACTGTCGAAGTGACTAAAGTCATGCCTCGTTTCGTAGAAAGTCGCTTACTAACTATTCATAAGGCGGCAAGTGACCGTGTCACACCCCCTTGTCCAGTTTATGAAGAATGTGGTGGCTGTCAGCTCCAACATTTAGCTTATAAATCACAACTAGACTTTAAAAAAGACGTTGTTAAACAAGCCATGACTAAATACAAACCTGCTGGCTTTGAAAAATATAAGTTTTTACCGACAATCGGTATGGATAAGCCTTGGCATTACCGGAATAAACTCCAATTTCAAATTAGGCAAAATGGGGAAACAGCAAAAGTTGAAGCTGGTTTATATCAAGCTGATTCTCATGACTTAGTGGCGATTAAAGACTGTTTAGTTCAACAACCAGCCACAATGACTACCTTAAATAAAATTGTCAGTTTACTAGAAAAGCATAATGTGCCGATTTACAACGAAGAAAAGAACAGCGGCATCGTCAAAACTGTGATGATTCGGGTCGGCATTGCTACTGGTGAACTCCAAGTAGTCTTTATTACTAATAGCCCTAAACTACCGAAGAAAAACCCACTAATCGCTGATATTAAGACAGAGATACCTGATGTTGTTTCAATTATGCAAAATGTCCAATCGAAAAAAACCTCTCTCGTTATGGGCGATGAAACGATTCACTTATGGGGGAAAGAAAGTATTGAAGAACAGCTGGAAGACTTAGTTTTTGATCTTTCACCACGAGCCTTCTTCCAATTAAACCCAGAACAAACGGCGATTCTTTATGCTGAAGCCCGTAAAGCTTTAAATCCACAACCTCAAGACCGAATTGTTGACGCTTATTGTGGCGTTGGGACGATTGGTTTAAGTGTGGCTAAACAAGTCAAAGAAGTCCGTGGCATGGACACGATCCCCGCCGCCATTGATGATGCCATTAGTAACGCCCGCCGACTAAAAATCTTAAATAGTAATTACGAAGTTGGAACCGCTGAAGAATTATTACCTCGTTGGTTAGAATCAGGTTTTAAACCAGATGGGATTGTTGTTGATCCCCCACGGACTGGCTTAGATGGCACTTTAATTGACGCCCTCTTAAAATACCCAAGTAAGAAACTCGTCTATGTTTCTTGTAATCCTTCAACTTTAGCTCGTGATTTAGTCGAACTATCGAAACGTTACAAAGTTGACTACTTACAATCCGTTGATATGTTTCCCCAAACAGCCCGGGCAGAAGTTGTTGCTAAGTTAACTTTAATTCGTTAAGACATTGCCAAAAAATTGATTGGAGCAGAGAAATCTGCTCTTTTTTATTAAGCTTTTATCTTCCTTTTTAACTTAAACCTACCTTTTAAAACAGCTTTTAGTTACGGTTTTGTAAGGTTGTATGATAACTATTTATTATTCCTCGTATTAATGATATAACTATCCTAGTTGTTTATTTGTCCATAGGAGGTTAAGTTGAAATGAACCCTACTCGTCGAAAACGTTTAAATAAAAAAAGACAAGCCCGTAAACGGCGCAGACGCTTACTGACTTTAATGATGGCTTTGATTGTCATTTCTGGCAGTCTTCTTAGCTACTTTTATTTTCAGCAGCATAGTTCTCAATTACCAGTAGTCAAACCAGAGGGAAGGATTTTAAAGGCTGGTGCTTCGGAAATTATTAACTCTAGTTCTCAAGCCAATCAAGGGCTGCAAAAACAGACAACAAATCAAATCGAAGAGGCCCAACGCTTTAAACCTAGAATGAACTTAGACCCAAAATCAATTGATCCCAAATTTCAAAACTTAAGTCGTCAGATAGATCAACAAATCAATGACTCTGGTTTTATTGGAAGCATTATTGTCGTTAAAAATAACCAGTTAGTTTTAGAAAAAGGCTATGGTTATGCTAATAAAAAAGAGAATAAGTTAAATACCCATAGTTCTGAATTTATGATTGCTTCACTTCAAAAGCAGTTTACAGCTTTACTGATCATGAAACTAGTTGAACAAGACTTGTTGACATTAGGCACGCCAGTAGCAGAATTTTACCCTGATTTACCTAATGCTAAAACTTTAACTATTCGCGATTTACTCTCAATGACTTCAGGTTATTATAGTAAAGGTACTGACGAAAGTGTCCAAGATGAACAAGCTGCTCTAGATTATACCCTTGCGAATCTAACTTATGAAGCACCAACTAAATGGCGTTACTCTTCCACTAACTATGTCTTGTTAGCTGGGATCATCCGTCGCTTAAGTAAACAAAGCTATCAAGACTTTTTTCAACAAGAAATTATTGATAAGTTAGGATTAACTCATACTGGTTTTTATACTGACTACTCTCAGCGGCCAGACCAAGCTGTATCATACCGAGCAGTAGATTACAGTTCTCCCTACAAAAAAGCTATTACTATTTCCCATGAACGATATGCCATTGAGCTTGGGACAGGTAATGTCTATAGTTCCGTAGCTGATTTGTTAACTGTTTATCAAGGAATTATCGATAAAAAAATCGTCCCACCAGAACTTTTACAAGACATGTGGACTCAATCACCGACGATGTTTTATTATTCCTATACGGCAGGCCTTTACCACAAAGAAAGTTTCATTCGCTCTCATGGCTTATTTAACGGCTACGAACCAACCGTTGTTTTCTCTTACGATGGTTCCACCGCTGTGATTACTTTAGCTAATTATTACTTAGCCGATTCTAATAACATCGAATTGACAAATAGTATTTTCCAACAGCTTCAAGAATAGTTAATAAGACAATAAAAAGGAAGGCTCACTTTATGAACTGACCCCATAGGTTGAGACAAATATAAAAACACCCCCGTTGAATTCGTGTAAAATGAAGAAAACGGCGGTGTATTTTTATGGTCAAACGAATTTCATACCCATTAGAAGTTAAAGAAGCAGCTATACGAATGAAGTTGGAAGGAAAAACAACTAGAGAAATCATGACAGAATTAAATGTCAGAAATAAAACACAAGTAAGCACGTGGTGGCAATGGTACAGAAAAGGAGAATCTTATCGATTCTCACAAGGAGTAGGTAAACAATACAGTTATGGTAAAGGAAGAGAGGAACTAAGTTCTGAAGAGCGATTGAAACAGGAAAATAAGTATTTAAAGCAGGAAATTGATGTCTTAAAAAATACAAAGAGTTGGAAAGGAAGTGGAAGCAGAAACATTTATAGAATTAGTTGATTCGTTTAAAGGAAAGGTTTCAATCACTTGGTTATGCGATTATTTTAATATTCCTAGAAGCACATATTATCGTTGGACTAAGAGAAGTGACAAAACAGATAGCCGAGTTGCTCGTATTAAAGAACTCTGCAACGAACATAATTATACTTATGGTTATCGAAAAATTACTTTTCTTCTTAGAAAAGAAAGGCAAGTTAATCACAAGGTTGTTCAACGAATTATGCAAACCTACGGTTGGAATTGTCGAGTTAAAACAAAAAAAGCATATCGACCAGGATCGGCTTATTTCAAAACATCTAACTTGATTGACAGAAAATTTCATTCAAAGAAACCATTAGAAAAAATCACAACGGACATTACTTATCTTGATTATGGACCTAAGAGACTTTATCT
>NZ_NGJU01000013.1 GCF_003987495.1 Vagococcus salmoninarum | reverse complement strand
TATGAATCTTCCTCCCTGAATTGGTCTTAGCAACTTTATTCTAACTGGAAAGTTCATATGTTTCTATTTTTTTGTGTAAAAATAGGCGTGAATGAATTTCTTCATCCACACCAAAAATTATACAGCCCTAATCAATTGATTGTATTAGTAGGGGCTTTTTTTGCCTTTCTTACTGGAAGGTCAGTTTTCACTCACAACTAGTTCTCAGTCATAGCAACTAATAAAAAGTGAGCCTAAGTTTTTAGAGGTTATCTTGACAACTTTTTATTAGTCAGCTAGTAGGTTAAAACTAGTTGTTACTCTAGAGTCGTTAACATCTAACTTTCCCGCGAAAGTTAGGTGTTAATTTGCAGTTAAAAAGGTTTTATTTGTCAGTTATTATTCAATATTTGTAGTAAAAACAAACAATTTTAATATCTATTGACCTTATAGTTCGGATGTGTGATGATATACTTATCAAATAACTCATATCGAAACTAAAAGGAGCTCATTAACTATGACAAACGGGAAAATTAGCTATGAATTCATCAAAGGATTACCAAAAGCCGAACTTCATCTACATTTAGAAGGAACTTTGGAGCCAGAACTAAAACTTCAACTAGCTAAAAAGAATAACATTGATATCGGTCAAACAACCATTGAAGAAGTTCGCAAAAGCTATCAGTTTGATTCCTTGCCATCATTTTTAAATGTTTATTATCCAGCCATGAATGTCTTACAAACAGAAGAGGATTTCTACGAACTAGCGATGGCCTATTTGCGAAAAGCCAAGGAACATAATGTTCGTTATGCCGAGCTGTTTTTTGATCCACAAGCCCACACAACTCGAGGGATTCCTTTTGAAACGGTGATTAAAGGTTATTACCGAGCAGTCGAAGAAAGTCCGACATTAGGGATTAAATCGGCTTTAATCATGTGTTTTCTACGTGACATGTCTGCCCAGTCAGCAGAAGAGACCTTAGTCCAAGCCCTACCTTACCAAGACTTAATCTTAGGAATTGGTCTAGATTCAGATGAAAAAGGCAATCCACCGGCGAAGTTTGCTAAAGTTTTTAAAACAGCGAAAGAAGCTGGCTTCCATATTACAATGCACTGTGACATCGATCAAGAGCAGTCCATTGAAAATATTCGTCAAGCCTTACATGATATTCAAGTTGAGCGCTTAGATCACGGCACGAATATTGTTGAAAATCCGGAACTAGTAGCTTTTGTAAAAGAACAAGGAATTGGTTTAACTTGTTGTCCTGTTTCTAATGGCTTTGTTGTCGATGATATGAAAGGTCGGGAAATTTTAGAACTATTGCGCCAAGGAGTGAAAGTCACAGTTAACTCTGATGACCCAGCTTATTTCCAAAGTTATGTTTCTGATGATTATTACGCTATGACGGAAAACTATGAGATGACGCAAGCAGATGTCGTTTTACTAGCGAAGAATTCCTTTGATATTGCTTGGCTTTCAGCCGATGAAAAGACAGCATATTTCAAAGAAATTTCTGATTACGTAGCCCAAGCTGAATAAAACCTTTAAACAACAAGAAATTAGCTAAAATATAGTCTGAGTCTTTAGAAGAAATTCTAAAGGGCCAGGCTTTTTTTGTTGATAAAGTTTACTTAAAATTATAGAAAGGGGTAAATAAATAAATTATGTTTAAAATAACCCTTAATAACCTGTAAATACAGAGTGAATTTTAAGTCTAGTTTTGTAAGTTGGTTATACTTCGGTTAATCGAAAGTAAAACGTGAATGTGTTATTTAAATGTTTTTTATCTGTCTAGCCTTCATTCGTTAGCTAAAGGAAGTCTTTGATTTGAAAGGAGGTTAAGGGTGTCTATTTACTTTGTTTTCTGATTAAAAATTATTTTAGTTCGTTATTTTGAATGTGTAAAAAACGTAGATAAAATATAACGTTCGTGATATAATAATCCTGTTTTTAAATATAGTTAAAAGGAGTTGGTAACTTAAAGAAAAAGGCTTTCCATTAACACAAATCAGCTAGCATGGAATCAATTGGACTCGAATTGGTTTTATTACTTGGATTTATAAATAGGAAAAGAGGAACTTACTAATGACATTGAAAAAAACAATTTCGTACATCGTATTAACGACAGTGACCGTTTTATCAGTTGGGACATTTTTCAAGACCCAAGCGGTGGTGACTGCTGAAACAACACCTGCTCAAGCTAAGGTCGAAGAAGTGCCTTTAACATTAACGGTAGCAGTGGAACGATTAAAAGATTTAAGTGACAGGGAACGCCAAGCCTTTTTAGGAAATGATGATTCGGAAGCAATTTTAGCAGTTTATAATGGAGACGATGAGGGGAGCTACGGCTTTGCCAGTGGTCCAGGAGCAGTTATTATGGACGAAGAGACCGGGGAAATTATTAGTGAAATTGATCCAGCCAACGATCCTGATGGGACAACAATTGGAGCAATCAAAGAAGCCTTAAAAAAATATGATGCGACGAAAATTAAAAAGTAAGTTAAATCCTAATTTTTGATGAGCCAGTCAAAGGCAGAATTGAATGAAGGCTTGCAATTTATTTAATGAGTTGAAACATAAGCAGCAATAAATAGTTAACTTCAAGTTGACTATTCTTAGAAAAATTTAAAAGAAAAAAGCGTTTTTGATAAATACTCTTTAGTATTTTATCAAAAACGCTTTTTCGTAGTAGTATCAAACTATGTTAAAACTATCAACTTTTTTTAATCCAACGGTGGTTTGAGTGTTAGATTTCTTTTATAAAGAACATTTCCATCGGTTGTTTGTACTTTGGAATATCAATAATCAATGAGCCGGCCTCATGGAAGCCGATGTTACGATAAAAGTGTTGAGCATTTTCATCGACTTGGGTAGAAGTCATAAGCATGCCGTAGCCTTGGTCTTTCATCTCATTTTCCCAGAAGCTCATTAACTTTTTGCCATAGCCTTGGCTTTGATACGTTGTCTCGATAGAAAGCATCGTACAAAAAGGGGTATTGTCCCAAAAAAAGATGGTAACGAAGTAAACCAATCGGTCGCTCATTTTCGATTAACAAATAAGCCATGCCATCCCGTACTTTCTGCTCAAAGACTTCTGTTGAAAGATGGTTATCAAGTTTAAACCAAAAGTCACGATCTTCTTTTGTAGCATGTCTAATATCGGCCATAACGTTATCCTCCATTGTTTGTCTAAGATGTTCTTATTATAGCTTATTTCTTACTAGAAGGCTTTTTTGACGAGGCTAAATTTTTTCTCTGACTTTGTTAAGTAGCGATAAATAAAAGTAGCATGTGATTAGTTTAAGAGCTGAGCAGGAAATAATCATGATTATCGACTCAACCATCTTAATATTTTACTAACTGTACCTTTTATTTTACAATAATTTAAATAGAGAGAAATCAAGGAGGAGAACTTTATGGAAGCTGTGAGCTATTCGAATTTTAGGCAAAATTTACGAAGTTACATGAAAAAAGTAAATGAGGATGCCAATACATTGATTGTTACTGCAAAAGATGTTGAAGACACGGTAGTTGTTTTATCAAAAAGAGACTACGATGCGATGCAAGAAACTTTGAGAGTTTTATCAAATAATTACGTGATGGATAAGATTCGTAGAGGTGAACAGCATTTTTTAGAAGGGAACTTCACTACTCATGAAATTATTGAGGTAGCAGAAGATGATTAAAGCATGGTCAGAAGACGCTTGGAACGACTACGTTTATTGTCATGAGCAGGGAAACAAACATAACGTTAGGGAAATAAATAGATTAATTAAAGAAATTGATCGGACACCATTTACAGGTATAGGCAAGCCAGAACCTTTAAAACATGATTTGTCAGGAAAGTGGTCTAGGAGAATTACAGATGAGCATCGATTAATCTATCGAGTGCAGAATGAAACAATTTATTTTTATTCAGCGAAAGATCATTATTAAAAGCCCTCAGCTAATTTTGAGGGCTTTTAATAATATCAATCTTGAGAATCATCATTAAAGTTAAAAGACATGTGATAAAGCACGTTTACCCTTTATCTTCTTTAGAAAAATAATTTAAAACACTGCCAAAGATAGTTCCAAGAGTTGGGAAGAGGGCAGCTAATTTTACATTTTCAGCGAGAGACGAGAACTGTGTAAAAAGAATAACTAAGATACATATTACTAAAGTTGTAACAAGACTTACTCGTTCCTTGTGTTTCATAGTATCACCTCTTATTTTATGTCAAGGTCCCAACTACTGTGACATTTGTTAAGAGTATGATAACATCATATCAAAAATATGTATACGATTTCACTTTAGTAGTTGTAAAAATATCAGCCACTCACCCACTAGAGAAAGATCGCCCTTAAATCCACCTAGAAAGGCAACTTTCTTACTGTAGCAAAAATTATCACCTAGAGAGATGCTATAATATAATTAATAAATAAAGTAGGTGAGCATGTGAGGTATTTAAGGAGTTTTCATTTTTCTCAAGAAGAAGTTAAAAATCCCAATCTTTATCCGTACAATAGTCTCCGTCAACAGCGAGGCAGTCAAATAGTTTTAGATAATATTACTTTATTATCTGGCAGTAATGGTTCTGGCAAGTCAACCTTATTAAATGTCTTAGCGAATAAGTTAACATTACCTGGGGCAGAGCCGCCAAAGGCTTTTGGAAAAGTTGATTTTTTTCAGCAGTACGTCAGAGAAACTCAAGTGACTTTTGAACTAGATGAAGGGGATGGCCGAGACTATCTCCTGCCAGAAAATAGTTATTACATCAAAAGTGAAGACATTTTGTATGAAATTAAGAAAATTCAACAAGAAGCAATTTTAGCAGAAGGTTATCTTTACGAGCGGAAGCAATTAGGGATGACCAAAGAGCAACTGGCTCGTCAACGTCATTCCTATCAAATGCAAGAACAGTTAGCCAGACGGCAGTTTGCTCAGGAAAAATATTCCAATGGTGAAACTGCCATGGAAATTTATCAAGATTACTTAGTCGCCGATGGTTTGTATTTATTAGATGAACCAGAAGCTTCCTTGTCCCATCAAAATCAATTGAAATTAGCGGAATTGATTATTGAAAATGCCCGCTATTTGAATTGTCAGTTTATTATTGCCACTCATTCCCCCTTCTTATTAGGAACTTTAGGCGGAACGGTTTATAATCTAGATGAACAACTATTGACCCCCAGTCATTGGACAGACTTACCGCAAATTAAAAGTTACCAAGCCTTTTTTAAAGCCCATGAAGCTGAGTTTTAAAGCCTCAGCTAATTAAGGAGGATACTATGAAAATCGTGATTATCGGTGGCTCATTTGGTGGCGTGACGGCTGCCCGAGCTGCCCGGCAAAAATACCCGGCGTCCCAAGTAACATTAATTGAAAAAAATACTCAAATCGGTTTTATTCCTGGTGCCTTACATTTAGTTTTAAATGGTGAAGTAGAGGAGTTATCTCAAGCAGTTTTTGTGACAGAGGAAGTCTTGAGAGCGGAAGGGATTGAATTGTTGTTGGCTTGTGAAGTGACAGCTATCAACCTTGAAGGCCAAGAAGTTAGTTATGACACAGAAGCAACAAACCAGAAAAAGTCTTACGATAAGTTGATTTTGTCAACTGGTTCCGTTCAAGATTCCAGCCAGATTAAAGGCATTCAATCAGAACGAATTTTAAAATACAAAACTCGAGAATTAGCCGAAAAAGCTTTAGACTTAGTTAAGGCGAGCCAATCCTTAGCAATCGTTGGCGCTGGCCAGATTGGGATTGAGATGGCGGATTGTTTAATTAAAAATGGCAAAGAAGTCACATTAATTGAAAGTATGGATGGCATTTTAAGTAAGTATTTTGATGCTGAAATGATGGCCCCAGTTTTAACAACTATGAGAGAACGAGGAGTTACCTGCCATTTTAATGAAACGGTTGAGGAAATTTCCGAAGAAGATGGGCAACTGCATTTAAGGACTCAAGAAGGGCAAATTATTAGCGACAGCGGAGTTTTTGCTTTAAGTGTCAAGCCTGAATTAGCGTATTTAGCTGAAGGTATTCAACTTCATCAAGACAATACGATTTTAGTCGACGACTATTTACAAACAACAGTAGCTAATGTCTTTGCCATTGGGGATTGCATTCAAATGCCTTCTAGTTTGGCCGCTGAATCTTTTTACTTATCATTAACGAATAATGCCATACGGACAGCTTTAGTCGCAGTTGACAATCTGATTAAACCGACAACTAAGTTTATTGGCTCTGCCCGGACGATTGGGACAAAGGTCTTTGATCATTACATAGGCAGTACCGGTATGACTGAAAGTGAAAGCATCTTTTTCGATGACGAGATTGCTGTTAGTTATGTTAGTCAGCCAGCTACCTTATTTAACTCTGAACTTGTTCATAGCAAATTAATTTACAGTCAACAAACAGGTCGGGTGTTAGGTGGACAGATAGTTGCCAAAGTCAACGTTTTAGAAAAAGTTAATACCTTAGCTTTAGGGATTCAAATGGGCATCACCCTAGAGCAATTACGTCAAAAAGATTATTTCTTTCATCCTAGCTTAACGCCAGTCTATGACTTGACGAATCAGCTTGGTTACTTAAAGGATTAGGTGAAAAAATGAAAATTGAAGACTTCTTAGAAAAAAAAGAAAGCTTTCAAGTCCAAATTATTAAAGCGTTAATTCTCGCCAGTGGTCAGCTCTCCTATCAGAGTTTAAGAAGTCACTTAGGGATTTCCAAAGGGTCTTTAGAAAGCTATTTAGGGGAAATTGTTGATTACTTAGAAACCCATGGTGAGGACTGCTATTTAACTAATGATGGTCAGAAAGTTGAGTTGTTTTTATCAGGGGATTTTCCGATTTTTAATGTTTATCGGGACTATGTGACCCGTTCTCTAAAGTATCAATTGTTAGACTACGTCTTTCAGCACCGAGAATTTACAGTCGTTAAAATTACTAGTGATTTGGCGATTAGTGAATCTTCCCTCTTTCGTAAAATTAAAGAAGTTAATGACCTTCTAAAAGAGTTTAACTTACAAATTAAAAATGGCAGCCTTCAGGGGGAAGAGTTACAAATTCGCTACTTTTACTTTCAGCTCTACTGGTCATTAACGCCTTACCGAAGCTTTCAAGCAAATCTGTTGTCAGATCAAAATTTACGCTTAATCAACGGTGTCGAAAAAGAATTAGAAATCAAAATTAATGAATTTAGCCGGATTCGCCTGAGTTTATGGCTGACAATTAGTAAAAAAAGAGCCACGTTAACTGACAAAAAATACCAAGGCATTAAAGGCAAGATGAAAGACTATCAAAAGGACAGTCTTTATTTAAAAGTGCGCCGTCTCGTTCTTTTATATTTTAGTCGCTATTCGATAGAAGTTGGGGAGGAAGAGAGCATGCTTCACTATGTCTTTTTAACTTCCATGTCGATTTTATCAGAAAAAGATTTTAGTACTTACGATTTATTTCGGAGTAAGCGGACGCCTACCGCAGTGGTTGACACGTTATTACGGGAAACCGTCTTACTACATTATCGACCACGGAAGCCTTCCATAGCTTTAGAACGGCAAATGAGTTACTACTTATCCCAAATTAACAGTCGCTTGTATTTTTTTGAAGGGGACATCGAAGTTTACGATCAGGCTCATTTCATTGCCCGGGAAAATAAATTTTTAGGTAGTAATTTAGCTAAGCTTTCCCAAGAACTATTAAAGACCGCCTTAGCTTATTTTGACCAACCAAGTGTCGAGAAAGACACGCTTCAAAAAGTCACTTTATTGGAATATGGCAATGTTTTAGGCATTATGGATTTGAAAATTTCTAAAGAATTAACGATTGGCATTGATTTGCGATTGACGGAAGTTTACAGTGAGATCTTAAGTCAATTGCTGATGTTAAATCTTAAAAATCTCGTGGGAGTGACCGTTGAAAACTATCGAGGGAATCGTGACTACGATCTAGTTATTACTAATACACTGCCATTAGCAGGTTATTCAGGTTTAACGGAAACTTACGTCATTTCAGAATTTGCTTCCGCCTATGATATTAAGAAAATTAAGGAACGAATTAGCGAATTAAAAATGTAACTCATGATTTTTTAACAGTATTTTCTAATAAAAAAGAAAATACTGTTTTTGTTTTGGTAACGCTATCACTTGCTATGACAAGCTTTCAACTGAAAACTGTCAAAAAATTGAGATTTTTTTCAAAAGTTGGGAGGATTGATTAAGGAAAACTGATTATGATATGGGTGTAGAAAGAAAACGATTACAAAACAACAGGAGGGCTTTAACATGACAGAAACTAAATACATTATGGCGATTGACCAAGGGACAACAAGTTCAAGAGCGATTATTTTTGATAAGAATGGTAACAAAATCGGTAGTTCACAAAAAGAGTTTACCCAGTACTTCCCAAATGATGGTTGGGTGGAACATAATGCCAATGAAATTTGGAATTCAGTTCAGTCAGTTATCGCCGGCGCCTTAATCGAATCTGGCGTTAAACCAGAACAAATTGCTGGGATTGGGATTACTAACCAACGTGAAACAACGGTTGTCTGGGATAAAAAAACTGGCTTACCAATTCACAATGCAGTCGTTTGGCAATCACGTCAATCATCACCGATTGCGGATCAATTAAAAACTGACGGTCACGCAGAAATGATTCATAGTAAAACCGGGCTAATTATCGATGCTTACTTCTCAGCGACTAAAGTTCGTTGGATCTTAGACCACGTAGAAGGCGCCCAAGCAAGAGCGGAAAAAGGCGACTTACTCTTTGGTACTATTGACACTTGGTTAGTTTGGAAATTAACAGATGGCGCAGCTCACGTAACAGATTACTCAAATGCGAGTCGGACAATGATGTTTAACATTCATGACTTAGAGTGGGATCAAGACATCTTAGATTTATTAAACATTCCTAAAATAATGTTACCAAAAGCTTGCTCAAACTCAGAAGTTTACGGTCACACGCAAAGCTTCCACTTCTATGGTAGTGAAGTACCGATTTCAGGAATGGCAGGTGACCAACAAGCCGCTCTCTTCGGACAAATGGCCTTTGAACCAGGCATGGTTAAAAATACTTACGGCACTGGCTCATTCATCGTGATGAATACTGGTGAAACGCCAACGCTATCTAAAAATAATTTATTAACAACCATTGGTTACGGCATCAACGGTAAAGTTTACTATGCCATTGAAGGAAGTATTTTCGTAACTGGCTCAGCTATTCAATGGTTACGTGATGGCTTGAAGATGATTCAAAGTGCCGCGGAAACTGAAAAAATTGCTATGGAATCTGACAGTAATGATGAAGTCTTTGTTGTACCAGCCTTTACTGGTTTAGGAGCGCCTTACTGGGATTCGAATGCACGGGGCGCAATCTTCGGTATGACTCGTGGCACAACGAAAGAAGATTTTGTTAAAGCAACCTTACAATCAATTGCTTACCAAGCTCGTGATGTTATCGACACGATGCAAGCAGATACCGGCATTGAAATTCCATTATTAAAAGTCGATGGTGGGGCAGCCAACAACGATTACTTAATGCAATTCCAAGCAGATATTTTAAACACTTCCGTTCAACGGGCTAGCGACTTAGAAACAACAGCTTTAGGGGCAGCTTTCTTAGCAGGCTTAGCTGTCGGGTTCTGGAAAGATTTAAGCGAAATTAAAGAGTTCTACGAGGCTGGGGAAATCTTTGAGCCGAAAATGGCTGAAGACAAACGTGAAAATTTATATGCTGGTTGGAAACAAGCAGTCGCTGCTACTCAAGCTTTTAAACACACGTCAATCTAGTCATAAAATAATATAGGAGGTCAAAATCATGGCATTTTCACTGGAAACAAGACAAACAGCAATTGCAACATTAAAAAAGGAAGAATTAGATGTCTTAATTATTGGTGGTGGCATTACCGGTGCTGGCGTAGCTTTACAAGCCAGTGCCGCTGGGATGAAAACCGGCTTAATTGAGATGCAAGATTTCGCAGAAGGGACGTCTTCTCGTTCGACGAAGTTAGTTCATGGTGGCATTCGCTACTTGAAAAACTTTGATGTGGAAGTTGTATCAGATACGGTAACAGAGCGGGCCGTCGTTCAAGGAATTGCTCCTCATATTCCTAAACCGGCGCCAATGTTATTACCAATCTACGATGAAGCAAGTTCGACTTTTAATATGTTCTCAGTTAAAATCGCCATGGATCTCTATGATCAATTAGCTAACGTGACTGGTAAATATGCTAACTACACCTTGACCGCTGAAGAAGTCTTAAAACGTGAACCTTATTTAAGAAAAGAAGGCTTACTAGGTGGCGGTGTCTACTTAGACTTTAAAAATAACGATGCCCGTTTAGTGATTGAGAACATTAAACAAGCAGCAAGTGACGGCGGACAAATGGTCAGTCGGGTCAAAGCAATTGGTTTTATTTACAAAGACCAACAAATCGCTGGGGTAATCGCAAAAGATTTATTAACTGGTGAAGAGTTCGAAATTAAAGCGAAAGTCGTAATTAATACGAGTGGTCCTTGGGTCGATAAAATTCGTGAGTTACGTCAAGGTGAAAAACCTGTCCCACAAATTCGCCCAACTAAAGGGGTTCACTTAGTCATCGACAGCAGCCGTTTAACAGTCCCACAACCGACTTACTTAGATACTGGTAAAAATGATGGCAGAATGTTCTTCGTCGTGCCTCGAGAAGATAAAACTTACTTTGGGACAACTGACACTGATTATCAAGGCGACTATGCTAAGCCAACAGTGGAACAAGCTGACGTTGATTACTTGTTAGAGTGTGTCAATTACCGTTACCCAGAAGCTAAGATTACTTTAGCTGACATTGAATCAAGTTGGGTTGGTTTACGGCCTTTAATCTCCACAAATGGTGGTTCAGATTACAATGGTGGCGACAATGGTAAAATTTCCGATAAGAGTTTTGAGGAAGTCATTCAAGTCGTCAATCAATTTACAGATCAAAAGGTTGATCGTTTAGCCGTTGAAGAAGTCTTAAACAACTTAGAAAGTAGTTTGTCAGAAAGTGGCAGCAGTCCTTCAGCTGTTTCTCGTGGCAGTGATTTGACTCGGGAAGCCGATGGTTTAATAACACTTTCTGGTGGAAAAATTACTGATTACCGCAAGATGGCGGAAGGGGCAATGACCTTAATTCAAGACATTTTATTAAAAGAGTACCAACAAGTATACCAATTAGTTGATTCTAAAACGTATCAAGTCTCAGGTGGAAAAATTGATCCAACAAAAGTCGATGAGACCTTAAATTCTTATTTAAGTGTCGGAATAGAGAAAGGGCTTACAGAAAAAGAAGCGATTTATTTGGCTGATTTGTACGGCTCGAATGTTTGTGAAGTATTTAATCAAAACCTTGACATGTCAATGTTTGAGGGGCTTTCTTTAAGAGAATCTTTAGGCTTGAATTACGCAATGGAACAAGAAATGACCTTAACACCAGCCGATTATTTAGTGCGTAGAACTAACCATCTACTATTCATTCGTGATACACTAGACATAATTAAAGGCCCTGTTGTGGAGGCTATGGCAAAACGTTTTAACTGGACCAAAACAGAAAAACTGAGTCATATCGAAGAGTTAACAAGCGTTATTAATGAATCGGATTTAATTAATTTAAAAAGGGAGAGATAAGAAATGAGCGGAGACACATTACAAATTTTTAGTGAGTTTTTAGGTACATTAGTTTTGGTATTATTAGGAGACGGGGTTTGTGCCGCAGTTAACTTGAAAAAGAGTAAAGCGGAAGCTTCTGGTTGGATCGTCATTGCTATGGGTTGGGCAGCAGCTGTAACAATTGCTGTTTATATTTCAGGCTTTATGGGACCAGCACATTTAAACCCAGCAGTTACAGTCGGTATGGCAGTAGCAGGCAACTTTAGTTGGGGCTTAGTTATTCCATTCATCATTGCCCAAGTTTTAGGCGGGATTGTTGGAGCAGCTTTAGTTTGGTTAGCTTACTTACCACACTGGGCAGAAACAAAAGATCAAGGTGCTATTTTAGGAACATTTGCTACAGGACCAGCCATTAGAAATTATGGTGCTAATGTAATTACGGAAGTTATCGGTACAATTGTTTTAGTACTAGGTTTATTAGCTTTCTCACAACATACATTTGCAGATGGCATGAATCCGATGGTTGTCGGAATCTTAATCCTTTCAATTGGTTTATCATTAGGTGGAGCGACAGGTTATGCGATTAACCCTGCTCGTGACTTAGGTCCGAGAATTGCTCACCAATTACTACCAATTGCTAACAAAGGTGACTCTGACTGGGGTTATTCATGGGTACCAGTTGTTGGACCAATCATCGGTGCGGTGATTGCAGCAGTTATTTACATGGCAATTATTTAAGTTAGTTATTATTTCCGAGACACGTTAGGCAGCCAAGCTGTTTAACGTGTTTTTTTTATCAATAGAAAGCCAGTTTGAAAGGCTGTGTATGATGTTTAACGAAGAAGTGTGGGAAAGTATCGCAAGTTATCGATGAGGCAGTTTAAAAGGGCGATAAGGCCTAAATGTTGCCTAAATCCGAGGGGGGAGTTATAAAATAAAAACTTATCAAGAGGGGGTTATTTTAATAAAACCTAGTAATAAAAAAATAGACTGAGCAATATTAACGTATTTTAAATTTAACGCACCTTATAAAAAGAGTGAAAAAAAGCTAAAATAGGTTTGATAAATAGAAATCAAAATGCAAGTGAATTGTCTAACAAACCAATGATTGTAAGACTTTGTCAGTAACTATTACTATTGCTAATACCCTTCATAATTTTTTCTAAGTAGCAAAATTCTCTGTCCGGCCTTATGCTTTTTGTGAAAGCGATTTTAAATTTAAAGGAGAGATACTAGATGTCAGAAAAAAATGTACGTCCAATCAATGTTAAAGAGTTTTACCCATCAGATCTGTTTTCATATTCAGAAAAATTAACCGATGGCGAATTAACAGTATTAAAAAATTTAAGAGAAGTCTTAGACGAAAAAGTTAGACCAATCTTAAATGAAAATTGGGAAAATGGTACGTTACCAGCTGGTGTTTTTGAAGAAATGGCTAAAGTTGGAATTATGGACAACCCATTATTATTTGAAGGTCGTGATAACAAACTTAAAACAAGTGAGTTATACACAGTGTTCCTATACTTTGAATTAGCTAAATTAGATGCGTCAATCGCAACGTTATTTACAGTTCACGGTGGTTTATGTTACAACACAATCGTTTTTGGTGGTAGCGAAGAACAAATTAAACATTATGCACCAAAAGTCGCTTCTTTCGAATGGCAAGGTTGTTTCGGTCTAACAGAACCTGAACACGGCTCTGATATTGCTGGTGGTTTAGCAACAACAGCTGAAAAAATTGGCGACAAATGGGTCTTAAATGGTGAAAAACGTTGGATCGGTGGAGCTGCTACAGCTGACATCTTACCAATCTTTGCTCGCGATAAAGCTGACGGAAAAATTAAATGTTTCATGGTACCTGGTGGCACACCTGGCTTAACTGTTGAAAACATTAAAGGTAAAGTCTCATTACGTATCGTCAACAACGGTCACATCACTTTAGAAAATGTTGAAGTTGAAGAATTCGCTCGTTTAGCTAATATCAATGGCTTCAAAGATGTTTCAAGAATTTTACGTGCGACTCGTGCGGATATTGCTCACTTAGCAACTGGTATGAACGCTGGTTCACTAGAAGCGGCATTAAAATATGTTAAAAACCGTGAACAATTTGGTAAATCAATTGGTGGATTCCAATTAGTTCAAGAAAAATTAGCCTTCATGCAAGCTAACGTTGTTGCCTGTCTTGGTTACTCAGTTCGAATTGCTGAAATGCAAGAAGAAGGTAACTACAGTGAAGAAAACTCAGCCTTAGCGAAAATGCACAACGCTAAAAAAATGCGTGAAACAGTTGCCTTAGGCCGTGAAGTTTGTGGTGGTAACGGAATTACTTTAGAAACAGACGTGGCTCGTTTCTTCGCTGATGGAGAAGCCATCTACTCATACGAAGGAACACATGAAATTAACGCCTTACTAGTTGGTCGTTACTTAACTGGTATTGGTGCTTTCGTCTAAACACCTTGTAACAATTTAGCTTAATAATTTGCTTGTACCAATCAGAGAAAGGAGACTTAAACCCCAACAGTTTAAGTCTCCTTTTTTGCTAGAAAACTAGGCAATAAAGGATACAGAAGCGACGTTTCAGTGTAGAATAGAATTACTAAATTAAAGAGGTGTTCATGATGGATATTCAACAACTTTATTATTTTATGAATATAGTTGAGTGTGGCTGTAACTTATCTTTAGCTGCTAAAAAAATACATATTACCCAATCAGCCTTAAGTCAACTAATTATTAACTTTGAAACTAATGAAGAACTTGTTTTGTTTTACCGAAAAAATGGCCGTTTAGATGCTTTAACTCCCAGTGGTGAAAAATTATACGCCTACGCCCAAGAGATAACGAAGCTTCACGGTGAAATGAGCGACATGGTACGCAAGGAAGCCTCAAAACAAAAAGGGACGATTCGCATCGGCTTACCCTCATTGATTTTACGGATTTTCTTTTCTTCGTTCTTTCCGAAATTCACAGCGGAGAATCCTGATATTCGTTTAGAAATCATTGAAGGCGGAAGTAATGTCTTACGAAAAATGCTCTTCCAAAATGATTTAGATTATGCAATATTAATCGAACCAACAAGTCTAGATTTAAAAAGTTTTGAAGAACATGTCATTCAAATTGACGAGATGACGGCATTTGTTGCTAAAACCCATCCCTTAGCTCAACGGAAAGCTTTGAACTGGGATGATTTGAATGAATTCCCAATCGGCACCTTTAACCAAAGTTTCACGACAAATGAATTAGTTAAAAGTAAAATGAAAGAAGTCGATTGTAAAGCCTTGATTAAATTTGAGTCGTCTTCATGGGATTACCTAGTTGAAGCAACGTTAGAGTCAGACATTGTTACGATTTTACCTTCACCAATCGAACGAACCATTGATCGTGACCTGTTTGTGGAGATACCTTTCAAAGACCCAATTCCTTTTAACGTCTTGTTGTGTCGACCAATCAAAAAAAGTTATAATGACATTGAAGGCATGGTTTACGAGTCGATTTTAAGTTATTTCTATCAACCAATCCACTAAGAATTTACAAATGAAGCAGCTCTAGTGTCTTGAGTTGCTTTTAAATTTGAGTAAAAACCAATCATTAAAAGTAGCTTAAATAAATACTTTTTTCAAGCTTAATCAAATGAAAAATTGAACAATAGCCCAGTATCTAGGTTTCCAACTGCCTATTAGTAATACTAATAGGCTAAATAACTTTTACTTGTTAGATTTTTCAATCATTTGCTTTTATGATAGGGTTGTAAACGTTTTATAAAAGCAAAGTGTAAACAAAAATTAGGAGGCAATTTTATAATGAGAGAAGTAGTAATTGTATCAGCGTTAAGATCACCAATCGGTAGTTTTGGTGGCAGTTTCAAAAATATTTCAGCCGTAGACTTAGGTAAAAAGGTCGTAGCTGAATCGTTAGCTAAAATTAATTTAGACCCAGCTTTAGTTGACGAAGTTATTTTAGGAAATGTTTTAGGAGCGGGTAAAGGTCAAAACGTCGCTCGTCAAGTTGCTTTAAATGCCGGCATACCTTTTACTTCATCTGCCTTAACAATTAATAAAGTGTGTGGATCAGGCTTAAAAACAGTCATCATGGCTGCTCAATCAATTATGTTAGGTGATAACGAAGTGGTTGTTGCTGGCGGAACTGAAAGCATGAGTCAAGCAAACTATGTCGTTCCTGATTACCGTTGGGGTAAACGAATGGGTGATGGCAAATTAATCGATACTATGATTACTGATGGCTTAACAGATGCCTTTGATCATATCCACATGGGAATTACTGCTGAAAACGTCGCTGAAAAATTCAACTACACTCGTGAAGCTCAAGACGCTTTTGCAGCAGCTAGCCAAAATAAAGCAGAAGCAGCCATTACCTCAGGTCGCTTTAAAGACGAAATCGTTAGTATTGAAGTACCAGTTAGACGTGGGGAACCTTTAGTAGTTGATACTGATGAACATCCGCGTTTTGGAACAACTGTTGAATCATTAGCTAAATTACGTCCTGCTTTCAAAGAAAACGGTACAGTCACAGCCGCTAACGCTTCCGGCTTAAATGATGGAGCAGCGATCTTAATTTTAATGACTCGGGAAAAAGCCGAAGAATTAAACTTAGAAATCTTAGCATCAATCAGCGGCTACGCTTCTGGTGGTGTTGATCCGAAAATCATGGGGACTGGTCCAATTCCAGCGACTAAAAAAGCCTTAGCTAAAGCTAACATGACAATTAGTGATTTAGAGTTAATCGAAGCTAACGAAGCCTTTGCGTCTCAAGCAATGAGCGTTGTTGAAGGCTTAGAGATGGATCAAAGCATTGTCAATGTTAATGGTGGAGCGATTGCTTTAGGTCACCCAATCGGCGCTAGTGGTGCCCGTGTCTTAGTATCTTTAATTCACGAAATGAAAAAACGTGACGCTAAATCAGGTTTAGCAACATTATGTATCGGCGGCGGCCAAGGTATTTCACTCATCGTTAAAAGAGATTAATTAGTAACTGACTAAGTCCCGGGAGTGGCTTTGAGGTTGTTTGGTTAAAAAATACAGACTAAGGTGATTATGATGACTATCAACATAAATAACATGCTCGAACAAGTTAGAACTTATTCTCGCAAAGAATTAAAAGAAGTCGCTTCACGCTATGATCAAACGGAAGAATTTCCGGCTGAACACATTCAATATTTGATTGGTTTAGGAATTTTAGAATTAATGGTTGTTGCTGAAGCGGAACGTACAGCTTCTTATAAAGAATTTTTGAGAATTATTAGAATCGTTTCCAAACAGTTCCCAGCAGTAGGAAGTATTTTATTAACCCAAGCGACCTATGGCATTTGGCCACTCTATAATTTTGGGACAACAGAGCAAAAAGCCACTTACTTAGACAAATTAATTAAAGGTGACATGTATGCCTCCTTTGCCATTAATGAAGAATCAGTCGGTAGTGATCTTGAGGAATTGGAAACTGTGGCAATTGAAAAAGACGATCATTGGGAAATTACTGGCCAAAAAGCCTATATTTCCAATTCGCCAATTGCCAGCCTCTTCTTTATAGTTGCTAAAACTCGCAGTTTAAATGGTCAAGAAAGCCACGGCGTTTTCTTAGTTGAAAAAACGGTGGAAGGTTTGACGGTGGGACCATTAGAAAATAAAATGGGCATCAAATCTTTGCCAGTTGCTGGCTTAACGATGACAAGTGTCAAAGTACCAAAAGACAACCTTTTAGGTGGGATTATTCAAGGTGTGAAACAAGTTGAATCTGTCGTTAACCGTAATCGACTAGCAATTTCCGCTCAAGCGATTGGGATTTCCCAAGGCGCCCTAGAGCGAGGACTAGAATATGTTAGTTTCGAACGTAATTTCGGGAAGCGCTTAATTGATCTGCAAGCGACCCAATATAAACTGGCTGATGTCCAAACTCGGATTTTATCAACCCGGGCCTTCTTACTACAAACAGTGGATGAAGCCCCCTTTGATACTCAGCAAGTCTCAATGTTGAAGTTAGCTTCATCCAATGTGGCAATTGAAACGACAGAAACAATTATTGATGTGACTGGTGGCTATGGGTATATGCGTAATAATGAAATTGAACGGTTTGTCAGAGATGCTAAGTTAACGTCGATTTATGGCAGCTCATCAAATACCCAACGGAAAATTATTGCTCAACCATGGTTATCAAAAATTTAATTTATTTAGGAGCGATTGAGAAATGGAAATTAAAAACGTAATGGTAATCGGTTCAGGTCAAATGGGTAGTGGGATTGTCCATGTTTTAGCTGAAGCCGGTTATACCGTATATATGAATGATATTAAAGAAGAATTTGTCCAAAAAGGCCTTGATAAAATTAAAGGATTATTAGACAAATCAGTTGCCCGTGAGCGCAAAACCCAAGCAGAAGCGGACAGTGTCTTTGCTCGTATTATTAAATCAACGGATTATCAAGACGCTAAAGATACCCAATTAGTTATTGAAGCTGCCACTGAAAATCGTGAAATCAAGCTTAATATTTTTAAAACAATTTCTGAGATTACTTCAGCTGAAACGATTTTAGCGACAAACACGTCGTCATTATCAATTACTGAAATTGCAGCGGCAACAACGAAACCTGAAAAAGTGATTGGCATGCATTTCTTTAACCCAGTCCAAGTCATGAAATTAGTTGAAATCAACCGTGGCATGCAAACAAGTGATGAAACAGCGGCTCAGATTTTAGAAGTTGCTAATAAAATCCGTAAAACAGCGATTGATATTAAAGACTCACCAGGCTTTGCCGTTAACCGTATTTTAATTCCGATGATTAACGAAGCCATCTTCGCTGTTAGTGAAGGCGTTGCTAGCCCACAAGAAATTGACGAAGCAATGATGATGGGGGCCAATCACCCAATGGGACCTCTAGCTTTAGCTGACTACATTGGCTTAGATACGTGTCTTGCAATTATGAATGTGCTTTATGAAGGCTTTAACGATTCTAAATATCGTCCGTGTCCTTTACTTAAAAAATACGTTGAAGCTGGTTGGTTAGGTAACAAAACTGGTAAAGGTTTCTACGAATATAACTAAGGAGTGTCATGATGTCAAACTACAATTATTTAACTTTAACCGAAGAAAATGGGATTGGTGTCTTAACGATTGCTCGTCCTAAGATGTTAAATGCTTTAAGTACTGAAGTTATGGAAGAACTAGATCTAGTTTTAGAACAAATCGAAAATGATTTTAACATTCAAGTCTTAATCGTGACTGGTGCTGGTGAAAAAGCCTTTGTTGCCGGAGCGGATATTGCTGAAATGAAAGATAAAAATGTCTTTGATGGCCGTGATTTTTCAGCCTTTGGTAATAGTGTCTTCACTAAGTTAGCTGATTTAAGACAACCAACAATTGCAGCAATCAACGGTTTCGCCCTTGGTGGTGGGTGTGAATTAGCTTTAGCCTGTGACATTCGTTTAGGTTCAACTAATACTAAATTAGGGCAACCGGAAGTCGGTTTAGGGATTATCCCTGGCTTTGGTGGCACTCAACGTTTAAGCCGAATTGTTGGAATTGGTGTGGCGAAAGAATTAATTTTTACAGGTAAAAATATCAATGCTCAAGAAGGTTTAAGAATTGGATTGTTAAACCAAGTCGTGCCAAATGAAGAACTAGAAATGAGCGCTCGTAAAATGGCGGAATCGATTCAAAAGAATGCCCCATTTGCAGTGGAATTAAGTAAAGAAGTCATTAACGCTGGCGCAGAAATGACGTTAGCAGATGGCCTCCGCTTTGAAGCTGAAGTGTTTGGTTCGCTCTTTTCAACAAGTGACCAAAAAGAAGGTATGGAAGCCTTTGTTAATAAACGTAAACCTGATTTCAAACGTGGATAACTAAAAAAGACTTTAGGAGAGATGACCATGAATTTTAGAGAATTATACGCAAGCAAACTAACTACCCCGATAGAGGCTGTTAAACAGGTTGAAGCCGGAGACGGAATTGTCTTCCCAATCATGCCTGGTGAGCCACCAGCACTACTTGAAGCAATTAGTAGTCTAGACTATTTAGAAGGCAATACGTTGTACCGTATGTTACCAAGTTTCCCTATTTTAAATCTTCCAAAATCTCAATTAAAACAAGTCTCAATCTTTTTATCTGGGATGGACCGTAAAGCGATGAATACTGGCTTAGTTGATCTATTGCCAAATAACTTTTCAGATATTCCAGCAATTTTACAACAACGTGAATCAGAAATGGTTATCATGGCCACTGTTTCACCGATGGACGAAAATGGTTACTTCTCATTAGGAACAAGCCCTTCTTACGTTGCCTCATTAATTGAAGGTGCGAAAACGATTATTTTAGAAGTAAACGAAGAAATGCCAAGAACCTTTGGTGAGAAAAACGGCATCCACATCAGCCAAGTAGCAGCTTTAATTGAAAACAACCTTGATTTACCAACTCTAGGCAGTCCTGAATTAGGGGAAAAAGACTTAGCAATCGGTAAAGAAATTGCTGGGACAGTTAAAGATGGCGACACTTTACAAATTGGTTTTGGGGCTATGCCAAATGCGGTGATGGAGTACTTAGTTGATAAAAAAGACTTAGGCTTACATACTGAAATGTTGCCAGAAAAATTAGTTGATTTAACTGAAAAAGGCGTAATTACTAATAAGTACAAAGAAAATAACGTTAATAAGTCAGTGGCAACTTTTGCCATCGGTTCAAAACGTTTGTATCAATTTATGAATAACAACAAAGATATTTTAATGTTACCTTGTGATTACACAAATAATGTTGACACGATTCGTGAGCTAGATAACTTAGTCGCAATCAATTCTTCAGTAGAAGTTGATTTCTTAGGACAATGTAACTCAGAGAAAGTTCAAAACACTTATTATTCATCAACAGGTGGACAAGCTGACTTTATGAAAGGTGTCCGTGGCACGAAAAATGGCACAGGCATTATCTGTCTCTACTCAACGGCTAAAAAAGACACATTTTCAACGATTGTTCCGACACTTTTCCAAGGTGCGCCGGTGACAACGTCAAAAAATGACATTGATACAATTGTGACAGAATACGGCAGTGCTCAATTAAAAGGGAAAACAATTTCAGAGCGAGCAGAAGCCTTAATCAAGATAGCTCATCCGAAATTTAGAACCGAGTTGCTAGAAAAAGCACATGAACTTAATTACATCCCAGTTGAAGAAAACTAAAACACCCTTCCTTAGGTGAGTTAATAACTGAAAATTCAGAATAATCAAAAAACTCTTGCCAGCATTGGGATTAAGCAATAGCTGGCAAGAGTCATTATTTTGTGGGGGTTAGTTAAGCATTAGTCGCTAACAAAGATTCAAAACCTTTACGTTGTAGGCAGTGGAGCACTTCGATGTCGATTGATTGAAGATCCTTCGTTTCCATAAGTTCTTGTAAGCGAAAAATTGTCGATTGATAATAGCCACGAGCTTTGATTCGCTGAATGAATGAAAATTCCTTGGCAAACTGTTTTGAGTCTTTTGAAACAGTTGACTCCCAAAGGTTAAGGTAATCTTTTAAGGCTTCGGGGAAGGCGTCTAACAAGCTTGCTTTCGTGTCACTTATCAGGCTGAACTCTGGTAAGACATCTAAAGTTGCTAAAAAGCCCTCTGTTGTTGATTTGATTGAAATAGTTATTTCCATGTTGAACATCCTTTCTATAATAAGCAGTTTGGAAAGCGTGTCGTTATTGGAAAAGGTAACGCTTTCTATATCTTTATTGTATCTGATAGGTCCCTTTTATACCAAGCTTGATTATTAATAGGGGGTATTAGGTAAATTTATAGTAGTTAGACGAAAGGAGAAAAATATGGATTCATTAACGTTTCACGACATGACATTAACCTGGTTAGAAGGTGGCGAAACACGACTAGACGGAGGAGCAATGTTCGGGGTTGTCCCAAAACCTTTATGGTCTCGGGTTTATCCTTTTAATGAGTTGAATCAGATTGAACTGCCAACTGATCCGATTTTAATTCAATTTAAAGGGATTAATTACTTAATTGATGCCAGTGTTGGGCGGGGCAAGATGACTGCCAAACAACATCGGAATTTCGGAGTCTCTAGAGAATCAACAGTAGCAGAAAGTTTAGCGGAATTAGGCATGACAACGAAAGACATTGACGTTATTTTAATGACTCACTTACACTTTGATCACGCTAGTGGCTTAACGGAATTACAAGATGGGGAGCTAGTCTCCACCTTTCCGAATGCGAAGATTATGGTTAGTGAGATTGAATGGCAAGAAATGCGTCATCCTAATATGCGTTCAATCAATACTTATTGGAAAGAAAATTGGCAAGCGATTGCTGACCAAGTAATAACTTTTGAAAATAAGGTTGCGATTATTCCTGAAATTGAAATGATTCACACTGGTGGTCACAGTGACGGTCATGCCATCATTAAATTACATCAGCAAGGGGAAGTCATCATTCATATGGCAGACATTATGCCAACCCATGCTCATAAGAATCCTTTGTGGGTCTTAGCTTATGATGATTACCCAATGACGTCGATTTTCGCTAAGGAACGCATTATGGCAGAAGCATTTGAAAATGATTATAAATTTATTTTTTACCACGATGCCTTCTATCGCATGATACAATGGGATAGGAAAGGACAAGAAAAAATAACGGAATTAAAAAGAGGTAGGGAAGCTCAAATCAATTTCCCTAAAGAAAAGTAAGACAGTTGTCTAGGAGGAAGTATTTTTTATGAAGAAGAGTATCGCAGAAGCAATCGGAACATTTATTTTAGTATTTATCGGAACAGGAGCCGCAGTTTTAAGTGGTGCAACTGTTGGCACAATCGGAATTGGTTTAGCCTTTGGTTTAGCCATTTGGATTGCCGCATTCACTGTTGGTTCAGTTTCAGGGGCTCATTTAAACCCAGCTGTATCTTTAGGAATGTTAATGAACAAACGTATTAACGTGACTGAATTTTGTTATTATATTGTTGGCCAAATCATTGGTGCCATTTTAGCTAGTGGAGCGTTAAAATTAGTTTTAAGTAACGCTAATTTACCAGTTGATAATTTAGCTCAAACAACGTTTGGTGAGTTATCAGCTATGGGCGCTTTCTTTATTGAAGGATTATTAACGTTCTTATTAGTCTTAGTTGTGATGTCAGTGACTAGTAAAAAAATTGGTACGCCTAATGGTGGTATGGTTATTGGTTTAACTTTAACAGCTTTACACTTTATCGGAGTGCCTTTAACTGGCATGTCAGTTAACCCAGTCAGAAGTTTAGCACCAGCGATTTTTGTTGGCGGCGAAGCTTTGTCACAACTATGGGTATACTTATTAGCCCCATTAGTTGGTGGGATTTTAGCAGCTTTAGTTGCTAAATATTTCTTAGAAACAGAAGAAGTTTAAATTAGTTTTCACTCCCTTAATGGGATTTGAAATATAGATTAAATCAAAGCTGCATGCCAAATACCGTGAATAAGTTGAGACAATTCTCTCTCGAATCCAAAATAATTGACACAATCAATTTACAACTTAGAGCAGGTTTAAAGCAAAGGGCTAATTTAATCAAGAAATTGCTAGAATTTTTCTAGCTTTTTTCTTAACAATAAATGAATACCCTTACAAAAGGAGCGGTGCTGAATATGGAACAAATCAAAGACAATCTTTACGCAATCAAAATCCCATTACCAAACAGTCCTTTACGAGCGACAACGACTTATTTTATTAAAGGTCAGCCAGGCCAACGTCATTTATTGATTGACACAGCTTTTAACGCTGACAGTTGTGAAGAAGTTTTAATGAAGGCTTTCGCCGAGTTAGAAGTCAGCTTAGCCGATACGGATATTTTTATTACTCATATGCATGTTGATCATTGTGGTTTAATTTCCCGCTTAAAAGTCCCTAGTAATACAATTTATGCCAGTGAAGTTGATAAGTATTGGATTGACGGTTTTAACGAAGCTGATTATTGGCAGTGGCAAAGGATGAATAACCGTTGGGCAGGGACACCTGAGGCTTTAAGTTTAGAAAATCATGAACATGTGGCGTACACTTATCGACCGAATAAAAAAGTTCCCTTGCAAACAGTGACGCCTGAAACTGAATTAAGCTATGGTGGCTATTTATTAAAAGTTATCGATTTAGCTGGTCATACTCCCGGGCAAGTTGGTTTGTGGGAAGAAGAGCAGAGCTTTATGTTTTCCGCTGACCATGTCTTAAATCGAGTCTCCCCTAATATCGCTTTTTGGGATCAAGAACACGACTACTTAGGAGCTTACTTAAGCAATCTTGCTAAAGTTAAAAAGCTCCCTGTAAAAAAACTTTATTCTGCCCATTTTCAAGAACTAGACGACCATGGTAGACGGATTGATGAGTTAATCGCTCATCATGAGGAACGTTTAGCAGAAATAGTTAGTTTAGTGGGAGCTAGCTCTGAAGCGGTGACAGCTTTTGAAATTGCTGAAAAAATGCCTTGGTTAGGTGGTAAAAAGGTTACGGAGATTGCTCCGCAACAACGGTGGTTTGCTTGTACGGAAGTCTTAGCTCATCTCCATCACTTAGCAACTACTGGCAAACTAAAGGTTCGTCAAGAGGCGGACACTTATAAATTTAGTATATAAAAATAGACAAGTCCCTGGAAACACCAAGGGACTTGTCTATTAGCTATTCTTTATTGGTATTGATCTTCTAAACGGCTCATCCACCAGCCTAAAAGAGCGCCAGCTAAACATAAGACAGCGGCTAAGAAAAAGCCCCAAGGAGCAATGCCAGTGTAGTCAGTTGGAATAATCATTAAGGTTGAGGCAAAGACGACACCTAAGATAAAGTGGAATAATTTGGCGTAAGCAATCGAAAAGATATAATTCATGACTTTCGATAAGCTTAAGACACAGACTAAGCCACCGATGGCAATTGGAATAATCACAGCTAAGTCGACTTGTTTAATGCCGTCAGACATGGCTTTATACATACCCATGTAAACTAAGAAGTTTGAGGGACTTAAACCAGGAACGATAATGCCTAAACCAATCAACGCGCCAGCGATTAGCCAAGTGAAAGTGTTTTGAGAAACTTGCCCACTAAATAAAGATTGACCGTAAATTAAAAATAATAGACTAAGTACAAAAGTCACACCCATAATGTTGAAATCAGACTTGGAACGGCCTTTTTTACCAGCTTCCCGCCAAAGAGCAGGAACCGTTCCAATAATACAGCCAACAAAAAACCATAAGATGATTGTTTCGTAACTGCCTAGTAAAAAACTAACGGCGAAAGATAAAAGAAAGACCCCTGTTAAACCGCCTAAGCCAATTGGTAGAAAGAAAATCACATTTTCTTTGAAGTTTTTAGTGATGTTTGCTAAGAAACTAATAATCCGTTCATAGATCCCGAAGACAGCAGCTAAGGCACCGCCACTAACTCCTGGTAAGATAAAACCTGAACCGATGAACATGCCTTTGATAAAACGTAAAAACCATTCTTTAATAGATGTCTCTTTCATAATGCACTCCTTTTTAATTAGACCATTGATAATATAGTGACTATTAAACTCTAATAGTTCTATTTTACTATTCTTTTCTAGTTAGTTCAATTTATCAATCGCTGAAGGACTAACAGGATAAGACAAAAGAGCTTAATTAGTCAATTGGTATAGTTGTTACTGAATTGTTTTTTCACAAACTTAACTAAGGGGAGATTAGAAGTGGCTGGAAACTCTGAAGATTGCTGAAAAAGGTTTTATTAAAAAGTAGTAGAAAATCACAGAGTGACTAACAAAGTTTTAATAACAACAATGGAAACGTTTGCTTTTGTGGTGCTTGTTTTTAATTGAACATAAGTACACAAACTTTTAAATCTAAAATAATACGTCTTATAACTATACTTTAGTCCGGGATTAGTTATATAATAAAGGTATTGTGAGGAAACTAAATGATTATATCGAAGGAAGTGGTCAAGGTGGAATTTTCAAAAGAACAACGAAGACGTTATCTTGAACAGATGTCACAGACAGAGTTAGATATATTAGTGATTGGTGGTGGGATTACCGGTGCCGGGATCAGTTTAGATGGAGCCAGTCGCGGTTTGAAAATGGGCTTAGTCGAAATGCGGGACTTTGCTTCTGGGACTTCAAGTCGCTCAACGAAGTTAGTCCATGGTGGCTTACGGTATTTACAACAGTTTGAAGTCAAGACGGTGGCGGATGTTGGCCAAGAGCGAGCAATCGTTTATGAAAACGCTCCCCAAATTACAACGCCATTAAAAATGGTCTTACCTTTTTATCAAGGTGGCACATTTGGACCGATGACAACGGCACTAGGGTTAGATATGTACGACTTCTTAGCCCGAGTTAAAAAATCAGAACGAAAATTTATGTTAAAAAAAGAGGCTTCATTAGAACGTGAACCTTATTTAAAAGCGGAGGGATTAAAAGGGACCGGCGTCTATGTGGAGTATCGGACAGATGATTCACGGCTGACCTTAGAAACCTTAAAAAAAGCGGCAGAACTAGGAGCTAGTTTAGCAAATTACGCTAAAGTGACGAAATTACTTTACAGTAATGAGACTAACCAACTTGTAGGTGTTCGGGTCCAAGATTTAGTTGAAGGGCGAGAATATCCGATTTATGCTAAGCGAGTCATTAATGCCGCTGGCCCCTGGGTCGATGATTTGCGAAAATTAGACAATTCGAAAAAAGGTAAATTCTTACACTTAACGAAAGGGGTTCACTTAGTTTTCGATGAAAGTGTTTTTCCGATTACGAATGCGATTTATTTTGATACCCCTTACAAAGATAAGCGGATGATGTTTGCCATTCCTCGAGAAGGCAAAGTCTATGTAGGGACAACTGATACTTTTTACGATCAAGAACAAAACGAGCCAGGGGTAACGATGGCAGATGTTAATTACATTTTGACAGCGATAAACCAAATGTTTGATATTCCTTCTTTAGCTGTCAGTGATATTGAATCCTCCTGGTCGGGTGTCCGACCGCTGATTCACGAAGAAGGCAAAAGCCCTTCGGAAATTTCGCGGAAAGATGAGATTTTTCATTCAGAAAGAGGGATGTACTCGATTGCCGGTGGCAAGTTAACTGGTTATCGTAAAATGGCTAAGGAAATTGTTGACCAAGTCTTGAAAGACTTAGTTAAGTACGAGAACTATCAATTTGAACCATGTCAAACGAAGACCCTCCCTTTATCTGGTGGGGATGTCGGTGGTGGCAGTGGCTTTCTAAAATACAAAGTAGAAAAAACTGCTTTAGGTGTAGCGGAATTTAATTTAACGCCAGTCGAAGCAGAAAAGTTAGTTCAACGCTACGGTTCAAATGTGGCAAGTGTTTACAGTTATTTAGATCAAGGACCAGAAAGTTCATTGAGTCGGATTGATTTTGCAATGTTACAGTTCGGCCTAGAGCAAGAAATGGTGATACATCCCCTTGATTTCTTAGTCAGACGGAGCAGTTACATGCTCTTCAACATGGCTCATTGTCAAGGAATTAAAGCAGCTGTTGTCCAAGAGATGGCCCGTTATTACAAGTGGGATGAAGACTATCAGGAACAAATGCTAGCAGAAGTTGAAACAGCGATAAACCAACATGTCACTTTTGAATAAAATTAACAATAAAAAAGGAGAATAACAAATGACAGTAGAAAAATACATTATGGCAATTGATCAAGGAACAACAAGTACGAGAGCAATTTTATTTAACAAAAAAGGGGAAGTTGTTCATACAGCTCAAAAAGAATTTACTCAGTTTTTCCCAGAACCAGGTTGGGTTGAACACGATGCGAATGAAATTTGGGTCAGTGTCCAAGCAGTCATTGCCACTGTCTTAATTGAATCTGATACTCGTCCGGAGCAAATTGATTCAATCGGTATTACTAACCAACGTGAAACAACGGTCATTTGGGATAAAAAAACCGGCCTACCGATTTACCATGCCTTAGTTTGGCAATCTCGCCAAACCAGTGATATTGCGGATCAGTTGATCGCTGATGGTCATGAAGAAATGATTAGTAAGAAAACTGGTTTGCGAGTCGATGCTTATTTCTCAGGTACGAAAATTAAATGGCTCCTTGACAATGTTGAAGGGGCTCGCGGCAAAGCGGAAAAAGGCGAGTTACTATTTGGAACAATTGACACATGGTTAATTTGGAAGCTAACTGGTGGCGAAGTTCACGTCACTGATTATACGAATGCTTCAAGAACAATGATTTACAATATCCACGAGTTGAAGTGGGATCAAGAATTACTAACTCTTTTAGATATTCCTGAAAATATCTTGCCAGAAGTTCGTCCCTCTTCAGAAATTTATGGGAAAACGGTTTCTTATCATATGTTTGGTCAAGAAATTCCGATTGCTGGTGTGGCAGGGGACCAACAAGCGGCCCTCTTTGGTCAAAACTGTTTTGAAGCTGGCAGCATTAAAAATACTTACGGTACCGGTTGCTTTATTTTAATGAATACTGGTGATACCCCAATTCATTCAGAACATGGTTTAGTGACAACGATTGCCGCTAGTATTGGTGATAAAGTTCAATACGCTTTAGAAGGAAGTGTTTTCGTTGCTGGTTCTGCAGTTCAATGGTTGCGAGATGGCTTAAGAATGTTTGAGAAAGCCTCTGAAACAGAAGAATATGCAGTGAAAGCTGAATCGTCTGATGGGGTTTACGTTGTCCCAGCCTTTGTTGGTCTAGGAGCCCCTCACTGGGATTCTGACGCCCGTGGAGCCATCTTTGGACTAACTCGTGGAACAGACAAAGAAACCTTAATTAGAGCAACTCTGGAAGCAATTGCGTACCAAACAAAAGATGTTATGGAAACGATGCACCAAGATTCAGGCATGCCGATTACAAGTATGCGTGTCGATGGTGGGGCAGCGAATAATAATTTCTTAATGCAATTCCAAAGTGACTTATTAAACTTAAATATTAAACGTCCAAAAGTTAGTGAGACAACAGCTTTAGGCGCAGCGTACTTAGCTGGCTTAGCCACTGGTTATTGGAAAGATTTAGATGATATTAAAGATAACTGGCAGTTAGATCAAGAGTATGATTCAAAAATGGCTGAAACTGAAAGAACAGCCTTGTACGATGGTTGGAAAAAAGCCGTCACTGCCACTCGTTCTTTCAAGTAAAAACAGTTAGTTAGTGAATAAGCTTACTCTTTTAAAGAGTAAGCTTATTTTTTGACTCAGGAATCATCTTGCCGTATTATTTTTAAAGTGAATGTTCGGTAGCGAATAGTTCGGAAAGGAAGGATTGAGTGAAACATGACGAAACAATTAACTCGAGATATTTTAATCTCTTTACGGGAGCTACGGAGAGAAACCCAAGGGATTTTAGAAGAACAATCGAAGAAATACAATATTTCAACGACGCAATTATTTATTTTAGATAACATTAGTAAAAATTCTGGGAGTTCCTTACATGATTTAGCGAAGAAAGTTAATTTAAGTCCTAGTACGACGTCAGAAGCTGTTGAAAAAATGGTTCAAAGTCAATTAGTAATTAGAGAGGCTAGTCCTAGTAATCGTCGCTGTGTCGAACTTTCCTTAACGACTAAAGGCCAAACAACCTTACAGACAACTTTTGACGATTACGTTGACGTTTTTACGATTTTAGACGAGCTAGGGGAAGAGGCGTTGATTCAGTTTTACGAAACTCAGCAAGCCATTATTAAGATCATTAAACAAAGGAGCGAAAGCCGTGACGAAAAGTAGAATTGCCAAAAGTGACTTAACGATTTTAGTCATTTTATTATTTGGAACTTTTTTAAGTTTTTTAAATCAAACATTGATGAATGTTGCCCTACCTAGTATTATGCGAGATTTTGACATTACTGCTGGCCAAGGACAGTGGTTGTCTAACGGCTATATGTTAATTAGTGGGGTGATGATTCCTGCCACCGCCTTTTTAATTGACCGCTTTAAAACTCGCCATTTATATTTAGTTTCGATGATTGTCTTTACGGTGGGAACGTTAATTGCTTCCGTTTCAATCAACTATCCGATGTTAATTGTTGGACGAATGGTGCAAGCCCTTGGCGCAGGGCCAATCAGCCCCCTAATGACAGTGGTGGTAATGAACATGTTTCCAATTGAAAATCGGGGCAAAGCCATGGGTTTTATTGGCTTAGCGATGAATTTCGCCCCAGCCATTGGGCCAACTCTTTCAGGTTGGATTGTACAATCTTATAGCTGGCGGTCAATTTTTTACATTGTCTCACCTTTAGCGGTTATCAACTTAGTCGTGGCTTTCTTTGCCTTAAAAAATATCGGTCAACAAAGTTTTCCGAAGTTTAACTTTACCGGTATTTTATTATCGACAGTTGGTCTAGGAACCCTTTTATTAGGTTTTAGTAATGCCGGCGATAAAAGCTGGCTAACGTTTGATGTTGCCGGTTATATCTTAGTTGGTTTAATCGTGACGGGTCTGTTTATTTATCAACAATCAGCTACTAAGATTCCGATGTTAAATTTTGCTGTTTTTCAAAGCCGTCTCTTTACGATTTCAACGATTACTAACTTTGTTGTAATTATGGGCTTATACGGTGGCATGATTTTACTGCCGATCTTCTTACAAAATGTCCAAGGTGTCTCACCGATGACTTCAGGCATGGTCTTATTACCTGGGGCCTTAATTACCGCCTTTATGTCGCCAATTACTGGGGCATTATACGACCGCATGGGCGCGAAGTATTTAAGTTTAGGTGGTTTACTTATTTTAGCTGTAGGAACGTTTTGTTTTAGTTTCGTTCAGCCTGCTACAAGTTTAGCTTACTTAGCTAGTATGCAAGGGATTCGTTCTTTTGGTTTGGCTTTAGCTTTAATGCCACTGCAAACGGAAGCTTTAAATTCACTGCCTTTGGAATTGATTTCCCACGGTTCTGCCATGTACAATACGATCCGGCAAATTGCTGGTTCAATTGGTACCGCCTTATTAGTGACTGTGATGAGTGTTGGCACCCGTAATTACTTAGGGGCTAACCCAACTGTCAGTCTTGACTTAGCAACGATTCACGGCATTAAAATTGCCTATATTACGGCAGCGGTTATTACGTTAATCGCTGCAGGCTTATGTTTGCTCTTAACGACACCGAAAAAAGCGATTAAGGAAAGTTTGAGTCATTTAGCCGAAGGTTAGTAAAAGTAAAGAGGCTACTTGTTCACCTTGAAATCTGAGGTGAGTAGTAGTCTCTTTTTGTTTTTAAATTAGTTAGCAAGGAGGCGGCCTAGTGTTATAAAAAACCGTTTATTAAATAGGGGTTTATTTAAAGTTTTTTAGATTTATGGTATGATAATTTTATAACAAGTTGAAAGAGACTTAACAAGCTTATTTTTTTAATGAAAAGAGCAAAGAAGCAGGCCATTCTTTGTTTGAATAACTTGATTTTCTTGTTTATAATAAAAAAACATAAACTAAATATGAGTATCTATAAATATAAATACTAAAAATAAAGAAAAAACTCAAAAGTAAGTCTATTTTTTGATTAAATAAATTAAATTGTATATGATAGATAATGAATACCAAAATAACAAAATAATTAACATTAATTTAAAATTAATAGTATAATAAGTCTACAGAAATATTAGGAGGAAAGTATGAGAAGAAAATCACGCTCGGTAATTGTATTATTTATAACAACGTTTATGTACTTGGTTTTCTTTTCATTCCCTCAAGTTTCTCAAGGTGAAGAAGTCCTTTTTCGAACAGTGGGCTACTTGCCTGATTATGATACGATGTTTATTGAGAGAACGATAAATTTTAAAGAATTAACGGATGTGAATTACTTCTCTCTAATTCCCCAAGAAGATGGTTCGCTAAAGTTTACTGATAGTGGTGCTCCAAGTCAATTGGAATTACTCGTTAAAGAAGGGCATCAACATCAAGTCAGAGTAGGTGTTAGTATTGGTGGCTGGGGATTAAGTGACTATTTTATTAAAGCTACGAATAAAGAGACACTGCCAATTTTCATTAAAAATATTAAAGACTTTGCAATTAAATATGATTTAGATACGATTGACATTGATTGGGAATATCCAGCAGAAGATAAGGCTCTTCAGTTTGAGACGTTTATTAAGGCGTTAAAAGCTGACTTAGGTGATGAAATCTTACTGTCGATTTGTGTGCCAACAGGGGTTGCCTCTAATGGCTTAGCCACAGGTCGCTGGGAGAAACACTTTACCTCGGCTGCCCTTAATTCGGCAGACTGGGTCAATATTATGGCATACGATGCCCAAATTGAAGGCTTTCCGAATCATTCCCCAAGTGATCTCCAAAAAAACAACTTGAATTATTGGAACGAAGTCATGGGCGGCAAGCATTTACACAAGCTCGTTGCTGGTGTACCATTTTACGCCAAAGCCGAAGATGGTTCAGTGATGACTTATCGAAAAGTTATCGAAGAGTATGCCGGTGTGCCAACTACTGAGGTTGTTTATTTGAATGATAAAGATTATTATATTAATAATAAAGAAGTTATCCAAAAGAAAGTTCAAGATACAATTGACTTAGGTGGTTTAGGAGTGATGATCTGGGCCCCTACTCAAGATGCGGAGTTGAATAACTCAAATCGTTTAATGACGGTTGTGACTGATACAGTTAAAAAAAATCAACTCAAGCTTGACCGTGGTCTCGTAGTAGCCCCAGCTTTAAGCATAGGGACGAAAGAAGTCTCTAAAACTGTCCTAGTTATTACTGGCGTCAGTGGCTTAGTTATTAGTCTTGGTTTGGTTATTGGGAAGTTTAAATTTCTTGTCCCTAAAAAAATTAATGGTAAAAGAGTCAATCAAAAGCAGTTAGGCAAACTAATCGGGACATTATTGGCCCTTGTTGCTAGTCTCTTCTTGTTATTTATTTTATTACCTTTGAAATTAGTTATTGCAATAATACTAGTCCTCGGGCTATTAGTGTATTTCTTATTAAAATAAATACTAAGCTACAGTAAATCCTCTGTCATGGATTTGCTGTATTTTTTTTGTTCAATTTTAAAAGGGGCTGAAAAGCTAAATACCAAAAAAGGATTCCCTAGACATTATGCTGAAAAGTCTAAGAAATCCTTTTTTTGTGTTTTTATGAGCGAATATCTCCTAAAAGTTCGGTAGCAATACTTGAATTCATTAATGGCGCGGCTTTCAAAGCCTCGGCTAAAAGTTCAATCTCTGCTCCTTCAGCCCCAACATGGATGGCTAGTGATTTAGCATGCAGCCCCATATGGCCTTTTTGAATCCCCTCACTAACTAAAGCCCTTAAAGCTGAAAAGTTTTGGGCAAGACCTACAGCACAAACGATACTTGCCAAGTCCGTGGCTTTTTTGACTTTCAGTAACTCTAAGTTAATTTTAGCTAAAGGTAAGACATTAATGGCACCACCAGCTGTGCCGATTGGTAAAGGCAGTGTTAACTCCCCAGCTAAGAGACCACTAGGAGTCAGTTCCCAAGTAGTCATACCTTCATAACGGCCATTGCGACTAGTGTAGGCATGGGCCCCAGCTTCAATTGCTCGAGGGTCATTCCCGGTGGCAATTAAGACTGAGTCAATCCCGTTCATAATTCCTTTATTATGTGTGGCTGCTCGGTAAGGGTCTAATTTAGCATAGCGACTAGCAGTAACGATTCGTTGAGCGACTTCTAAGCCACTACGGTTAGTGGTCGTTAAGTCAGCTGGATCAATTAGACAAGTTGCGGTAACTAATGAGTGGTCGTTATAGTTACTTAAAATACTCATTAAACAATCGCCACCAAGCCACTCTTTAATCAGTTGGCTAGTTCCTTCTAAAATAGTATTGACAATATTGGCACCCATGGCATCTTGAACATCAACAATTAAATGAATCGTTAAAAATTCTGGCTGATTGAGATCATTATAAATAATTCGGGTGTCAATCTCGGTGACCCCGCCACCTCGTTTAACAATCGAAGGGTGTAAGCCTTTAGAAAAAGCGATAAGTTCCATTTTACGTTCTTGAATAATTTTGGCACTCAGGGGAACATCGGTTAAATCTTGCATAATTATTTGTCCGACTAAGCCTCGTTCGGTGATTGTCGTTTGAAAGCCACCATGTTTACGAGCCATTTTAGCCCCATTACTACTGGCAGCAATCACGGAAGGCTCTTCAACAACCATCGGTACAACGACTTCTTGCTGATCGACAATAAAGTTTAAAGCCACACCCATAGGTAAGGGGAATTGAGTTAATTGGTTTTCAATTAAACTATCAGCAACAGACTCAGGTAAACTGGGACTTTCAAGCAGATATTCTTGGTCACTTGCTGTTAAGAAGCCCCGCTCTGTGAGTAGAGCTAAGCGTTCAGTCCGGTTTTTTTGATAAAATTTAGTGAATTCTGATGACATGAAAAACCCTCCATGTAGTTTATTTTAAAAGGGGCTGTGACAAGAAAGTCATAGCCCGTGGGCTTATTTTTTTTCGTAGTGACGTTGATGATTGCTAATGCGACTTAATTGAATCGGTGCTTGGTCGAAAGAGTTGTTCAATTCAACGGTACTACCATCTGTAGGTAAGCTTTCTAAGAAGAGGCTTTCGTAATCCGCAATCGTTAAGACTTGACGGCTAGCTAATAAGTCATGATGATCTTGGGTTTGTAGATGTTCTTGAAAATTAGGAACTAAACGACCACTGAAAAATTCACTGACAGCTCCTGAGCCATAGCTGAAAAGACCAATTCGTTGGTCAGCTTGTAAATTAGGTTGACCGTCTAATAAGGCACAAAGCCCTAAGTATAGGGAACCAGTATAAATATTCCCCATGGCTTTAGTGTAAGTCGTACTAATTTGATAGTTAGTTAACAAACGTGCTTGAGTCTTCTGAGAGCCTTCATTAAGAATAGTGTCTAAAGCTTTTTTACCCATTTTCGAATAAGGTAAGTGGAAACAGATGGCTTCAAAATCATCTAAAGTGAACTCCGTTTGTTTAGTAAACTCTTGCCAACATTGATTGAAAAATTCGATATAAGCTTCATTCGAATATTTACCATCAACGATCGCCGTATCTGAGTAATTTGGACGCCAGAAATCAAAGATATTACTTGAATATGGGACGGATATTTCGTCTAAAATTAAAATTTGCGGATCTTTAGTAATGATCATCGCAACAGCCCCAGCACCTTGAGTGACTTCTCCAGCTGTTGCTAAGCCATAACGGGCGACATCTGAGCCGATGACTAAGACTTTTCGCTCTGGGTGAGCTTTGATATATTCCCGAGCCATCATTAGCCCAGCAGTGGCGCCGTAACAAGCTTGTTTAATTTCGATTGAACGAGCAAAAGGTTGGATGCCTAATAATTGATGAATAAAGACTGCTCCGGACTTAGAATAATCAACACCAGACTCAGTACCTAAAATAACTAAGTCGATTAATTCAGCGTCAGCTTCAGAAAGAATCGGTAAAGCCGCATTTGCTCCCATCGAGACCGCATCTTGGGTGACAGGATTAACGGACATTTGATTTTGGCCAATGCCAACTGTAAATTTATCTGGATCAATTCCCCGAGCTTCAGCTAAAGTAATTAAGTCGACATATAAATTAGGGGTGAAAAAGTTAATTTTATCAATACCAATATTCACAAAGTTCACTACTTTCTTAAGTTATTTATCTATAAAATACGACAAGTTCATCGGTTATCATTATAGAGTTTACCACAAGTTTAAGTAATAAGTCATTTTCCAAAAATAATTTAATTATTCTTTAAAACTCAACACTGTGAAAGAGCTGAAAATCAAAAAAATCGCTAATAATGAACGATAAATAAAGGGAATTAGTGTATAATTACAAGGGAGCTTTTTGTGAAAGGAGCAACGAATGAATAATAATTATATTGTCTTAAAAGAAGTCAATAAATCATATAACACTTCGGAAAAAGTCTTAACTAATCTTGATTTTAGTTTAAAAGAAGGTGAGTTTGTCGCTTTAGTTGGTCCTAGTGGCAGTGGCAAAACAACGATTTTAGATGTGATTTGTGGCTTTGAAGGGGCAGACAGTGGTGAAATTTGGATTGATCAACAAAAAGTCAATCAGCTATCGCCAAAAGAGCGGGATGTGGCGATGGTTTTTCAAAACTATGCCTTGTTACCCCATTTAACCACTTATGATAACTTAAGTTTTGGGCTCAAAATTCGCAAAGAATCGAAAGCTAAGATTCGTGAGCAAGTCACTACAGTCGCAGAGCTATTAGGCTTAACCGATAGTTTAAGTAAGTACCCCCGGGAACTTTCCGGCGGTCAGAAACAACGTGTCGCCTTAGGTCGAGCGATTGTGAGACGGCCAAAACTATTTTTAATGGATGAGCCTTTGTCTAATTTAGACAGTAGTTTACGGCAGCAAACGAGTCAAGAAATTATTAAACTTCACCGAGAGTTACAAACAACGATCTTATACGTGACCCACGCCCAAGATGAAGCCATGACTATGGCTGATCGGATCATTGTTTTAAATCAGGGAGAGATTCATCAAATTGGCACACCACAAGAAGTCTATGAACAACCAGCAGATACGTTTGTGGCGCGCTTTATCGGCAAACCAGCCATGAATATTTTTCGAGGCCAGACTGAAGGTGGGCAAGTCTTTGTAGCAGATAGACAGTGGGGGCAACTTCCTAGAGCTCGCCAACTAAAGCCAGGAGCTTTTTTATTTGGAGTACGTTGTGAAAATATTAACTTTACAAGGAGCAGTCAAGGACTGCCTTTTGACTTAGTTGACTTTGATTACTTAGGTCAAGAAACGTTGTATTATTTAAAAAACGATAGCGGTTTGAAGTTGACTGTGCGTAAGCAAGGGCCACCTCTTTATCCTTTAGATGAGAGACTCAAGCTTGAAATTGATTTTACTAATTGTGTGATTTTTGATGTTAAAACTGAAAAAAGAATAGGGGAATAAAGAAATGAAAAAAACAAAATTGGTTATAGTTGGAACATTGAGTCTTTTATTATTAGCAGGTTGTACAGCGCCCAAAAAAGCGAGTAAACCAGTGGATAATGAAATTGCAGGGGAATTAACGATCGTTACTAATCGGACAGATGGTGATGACATTTTCGAGAAAATTGAAAAAGGTTTTATTGAAAAATACCCAGAAGTCACTGAGATTAAATGGGAAGCAATTGCCGATTACGATGATACGATTATGACTCGTTTAAATAGCAATGATTACGGCGATGTCTTATTTGTGCCCTTTTCACTGGCAGGTTTACCTAGTGAGTACAGCAATTATTTTGAATCACTTGGCAAAGTCACTGAGCTAGAAAAAGACTACTTAGATGTAACAGAAGCCGATTTTGATAATGAAGTCTACGGGTTGCCAGTTGCTCTAAACTCTTTAGGCATTATTTATAATGATGCAGTCTTAACCGAAGCGGGTGTTAAAGAAGTCCCAACAACCCAAGCAGAGTTTCTAGCCGCCGCTAAAGCAATTAAAGCAAAAACGAAAAGTGTGCCCTTCTATACGAATTACCAACGAGTCGCCATTTGGGCTGGTGCCTTAACGTCATTTGGTGGGGGACAGTTTAAATCGGAAACTTTAGCTAAAGGCAATGCCTTTGCTGAAGGTCAACCAATTCGTCAAATCATGGATTTATTTTACGAGTTAGCTTCCCAAGGCTTGATTGAAGCTGATCCAGTGACCTTAGAATCTCAAACAGCCCAACAACAATTAGCTGATGGTAAAATTGGCATGTTAATGAGCGGTTCTCAAGATGTGGCACCGATTCAAGAATTAGCTAAAGAAAATGAGACAGTTAAGATTATGAATTTCCCTGTGGAACGTGAAGGAAAAACTAGTTTACCTTTAGGGGCACCAGCTGTTTTAGGCATTAGTAATAAATCAGAAAATATGGCAACTGCCCGAGCGTTCTTAGATTATTTTATCTCAGTTGAAAGTGGCTACGCAAAGGATCTGAATGGCATGACTCCAGTGAAAGCTGATTTAAATGCAGCGGAAAATAAACTGATGACAGAAAATAATGTAATTTTAACTGTAGCCACTGAAAGTGCAGAAGACGAAGCTAAATATAGTAAAATTGCAGAAGAGGCTGGCGTGGCACGTTTGACAGATGCCTTACAACAAGTCATTAACATCGGTTTATATCCAGATAAAAATGAGACTTATGCTGATTATATTAAAGGCTTAGAAAAAAACTGGAGCCAAGCGGTTAAGGACAATGAATAGCAAAGTCAATGGGAGCAAAGAGCGGCGTGTGATTATTAGCTTACTCTTTTTTCCGTTACTGCTCTTGTTAGTATTTGGCTTATGGCCAATCATTAATTTAGTTTATCTTAGTTTTACTGATTGGAATGGCATTAGTTCGGCGAAAGAGTGGCTAGGTTTAGAAAATTATCGCAAAATATTAACGGACCCAACGTACATAAGTATCTTTAAAACCAATTTGTATTATTTAGGGTCAGGCGTACTTCAAATCATTTTAGCCCTGTATTTTGCGATTATCTTATCCTTTAAAACGAAAGGCAGTTCATTATTTAAAGCTAGTTTTATTATGCCATTATTAATTAGTAGTGTGGCGATTTCAATGATGTTTCGTTTGTTTTATTCAGCAGATGGTGGTTTTAATAGTTTATTGAATCAACTTGGTTTAGGTCACTTAATCGGTTATTGGTTAGGTGACCCGAGTAAAGCTAATCTAACCTTAGCGAGTATTTCCTTATGGCGAAACATTGGTCGGAGTTTTCTCTTATACTTAGCAGCCATCCAAACGATTCCCCCAGAATATTACAAAGTAGCGGAACTAGAAGGGGCTTCTTTTTGGCAAAAAGTGAAGTGGATTATTTTACCGAATATTACGACAGTCATCAAGTTAGATCTTATTTTATTAACAATTGGCGTAGTCTCTGTCTTTGAATTGCCCTTTATTATGTTAAGTGGTTCTAACGGTACAGCTACTGTATTAGTCAAAACGATGAAATTAGCCTTTGATAATAAAAAGTTTGGCATGGCCGCAAGTCTCTCGGTCTTACTAACATTAATGATTGCTTGCCTGACTCTTATTCAGAAAAAAGTAAGTCAAAGGGAGGGCCATCGAGGATGAGAAAAGGGTTAAAAAAACTTGTTAAATACGTCACTTTGTTTTTATGGTTAGGAGTTGTCTTCTATCCCTTATTAATTATTTTATTTGGTTCGTTTATGACTCATAGTGAGTTTTCAACAACGGCAGGCTTAGGCTTACCAGCAAGTTTCTTAAACGTGTCTAATTATCAACAAGCCTTTATTGAAGGAAAAATGTTACGAGGCTTTGGGGTTACTTTTTTACTACTATTGTTTGGTGTTAGTGGCAGTGTGGTGATTGGCTCAATGGTTGCCTATGTCTTAAACAGGTTTAATTTCAAGTTTAAGAAATTAATTTTAGGCGCCTACTTTCTCGTTTCCATGGTACCAATGACTGTTTCCCAAATCGCCACATTTAAGTTAATGATCGGCTTAAACTTGTATAATACTATTTGGGCGCCGATTGTTTTATATTTAGGGGCAGACGTCGTGATGATTTATATTTATCTGCAAGCCCTAGAAAAAATCCCTGTGGAATTTGATAAAGCCGCGATTTTAGAAGGGGCCAGTTACTTAACGATTTATCGTCAAGTGATTTTTCCACTAATGAAACCAGCTACCGCCACTGTGGTGATGTTAAAAGTCATGAGTATTTACAATGATTTTTATTTGCCTTACTTATACATGCCTGGGGAAAAATTAAATACGATTTCAACGACAATTTACCGCTTTGTTGGGCCAAATCAAACCCAATGGGAAGTAATTTGTGCCTGTATTATCATTAGTATGATTCCGATGGTAGTGCTGTACATCTTTTTACAAAAATATATCTTTTCAGGATTAACAGCAGGAGGTGTTAAAGGGTGATCAAAGACTTAATTAAATGGGCTTGGGGCTTTCCTTTGCGAGCTTACACAGTCATGGAAGTGAGGACTGGCTTTGCCACAGGCTTGCCAGTCTTAAGTGGTGGCTTGTTTGGTAGTTACTTAGCAGGGGAACTGAAAGTGATTCCTTTAGTCCTTTTCTTTATTTGTGGCTTTGCTTTTAATATTGTGGCAAATGTAGCTAATGAAATTCGGGCTTTTTTGAAAAATGAAGAAAATGAATTAACCTTTACAGAACATTTAGGTAGTGAAGGCTTAGTTCGAGGGGATGCTACTTTAATCGATGCTATCTTAGTCTTATTAGGAATGATGGGCCTTGGCGGTTTGTCTGGTCTCTTATTAGCTTGGTGGGCTCACTCTTGGTTATTAGTTATTTTAGGTTTATGTGGACTACTGGCTGCTGTAACTTATTCTTTAGGTCCGAAACCGTATATTTTATACCCAGTAGGTGAGTTTGTTTCAGGGTTATTCGTTGGCGGGCTGAGTGCTCTCTTATCTAGTTGGTTGCAGTTAGGTCACTTAACGTTGAGTATTTTTGCTTATGCTTGGATTAGTATGGTTTTGACTATTTTCTTAATGTCTACTAATAATACAGGGGACTATGACAAAGACTTAGGCATTCGGCGAACCTTTCCCCATGTGATCGGTTTCCGTCGGTCAATATTAATCATTATTCCTGAATTTATTACAGTGGTGATCGCTTGGCTAATTGTCAGTCTGACTTCCCTTCCGTGGTGGCTCTTTTTCTTAGGCTGTGGCATCTTTTATTTACAAGGTTATCGACGTTGGTATCGTGATTACGTAAAAATTCAAGCAGTCTATCCAGCTATGGGTCGGGAGTTCGGGCCGCGACCATTGTTGTTAATTTATCATTTTCATACGGTCATGAGTGTTTGTTTTATAATTTTATTATTAATTAATCAAGGAGTGGTGACATGGCTGTAATTAAACTACATCAAAATCGAGTAAACCCTTTAGTGTTACCAGTAATTTTAGCTGATCAACTAGGAATGTTTAAAAAACAGCAAGTAACAGTTGATTTACGTTTAGCTGAGACTTTTCAATTTAATGGCAAGTCAGAATTTATGACGGGGGAAGTTGATGCAATGATGGGAGATACGACTTTTTTCTTTTATTATTTAAAAGATGGCAAGTATGCTAAAATCACTTCAAACTTAACACGAACCATTCAGATTGTCGGTAACCAAGACGTAACAGCAGAAACAGCCTTGCAAATTGGGGTCAATCGTAAAGGGCTTTTCCGTTTCTTTCAAGAACATTTTTTAACTGGCCAACTAAAAAAGGCCCAAGTAGTCTGGCTAAATAATACTTTTGAACGGATTCAAGCAATGCGTGACAAAGAAATTAATGGGTTAGTCGCAATCGAACCCTTTATTACAGATGTGTTAACTGAATTTCAAGGAGAGGTTTTGTGGCATTCCAAAGACATTCCTCATTATTTTGTGATGTGGTGTTTTGCTGGTCAGTTTATCGATGAGCATCCTCAAACAGTTCGTAATTTTCATTTAGCTTTAAGTGAAGCGGCAGAATATTTCAATCAACTAAGCCCAAGTGCTAAAGTAAGCTGTTGCCGTGACATAGCTGGCTATAGCCAAGACTTAGCCGATAGAATGAGTCACTTTGTCTTTGAAGAACAAGGGAATTATCAAGTTGAAGATTTTGACTTATGCCAAAAGTGGCTGTTCAAAGAAGGGGAGATTTTAGAGCTTTACGAAGCAAGTGACTATCTCTTTCCAGGAATTTAAGCATTAAGGGAATAAAAAATAAGCAGGGGGACAGTCATCCCCACCTGCTTATTTTTTTAATTTCTTGATTAATGAGGCGCCAATTAAAATCAAACCGCCGGCTAAACATAAGTAACCAAGTGGCAATAAGAAAAAAGGTTCTTGTAAGATACCATCTTTCGTAACGGTCACCCCAATCATTGATTTGGCTAAAAAGAGCAATATCCCTGTGACGATGAGTGCGATACTCATTAAATTCATGCGGGCTTTTTTTACTTCATTAGCGTCTTGGACTAATTTTTTTGTCATAACTTCATCTCCTAGAATCAAGTGATCAAGGGAAATCCCGAATAATTTAGCGATACTGACGACCATTTCCAAATCCGGTAAGTTGCGATTATTCTCCCAACTGGAAATTGTTTGGCGGGAAACATTTAGTTGTTGAGCTAATTGTTCCTGAGTCAGTTGTTTTTCTGTTCTAATTTTTTTGATTTGTTTACTAAATTCCATGGTGTTCCCCCTGTCATCTTCTTTATACTAGATTAACACTAATTAGCCAAGCTTGCTTCTCAAGCACCTGGCTAAACTGGTTGCTTGAGAAGCAAGCATCCTTGTCTTATCAAGGGCTGGCTGAATAGCTATCAAAAAAAGGGACCGTGACAGTAGTCGACGGTCCCTTGATTTTGACGAACGTTATTTGATTAACGGGTTCCAAAAGTCAAATAACTTCGTTCTCAACAAATGCTAAGCGCTGAAGCGCAAAGCTTTGAAGGCACGATAATTTCAATAAATCCGTACAATCAAAAGAACTGATTGTTCGGATTTATTTCCAATTACTTGTATTTAAACGACTTTTGTCACACCTCCTTCAATTATTAAATTTAAAACAATCCTAAGGTACTGCTTAAATCGACGGTGAAAAGAATCCCATTGCCAGGTTCTTCAATTTTTAATTGTTGATTAATCGCAGCAACAATGTCATCGGTGCTGTCACTTTGGGAGAGAATTAAAACAATTTCTTTTTCTGGCTCGACATCCATTGAAAAGAGTTTAGCTTTTTCGTGACTGCCAGAACCACGACCATTTAAGACAGTCCCACCTTGGGAACCAGCGGAGACAGCTGCATCAATGACTTCTTCAGCTTGACCTTGATCAACAATTGTGATGATTGCTTGGTGCATCAGTGATTCCTCCTTTCTTGAAAGTGGTGCTTTGTGATACTGACATTTTCGATTACCGATAATATTCGTAATCGGTAAACTAAAAGAAATCCCATTATTGGCTTTTTCTAACTTGAGTTTTTTGCCGATGGTTTCAATGATCACAGCTTTTAAAGAACTAGGAATTGCCATAATGACTAACTCTTTCCGAACGTCTTCTAAGCCAAACATTTTAAGAATACTGTTATTAATTGTCCCGTTTCCGTAAATAATCGTGCCACCTGAACTTCCAATTTGTTTAGCGTATTGCAGCACGCGACTACCAACATTAGCATTTAAGATAAAACAGAGAGCTTCGTAACGGTTTTCCGGTAAAACTAACTCTTCCATAAAATTACCCTTCTTTCCGCGAACTTAATTTATACATAAAGCCGACTAATTGCAACGTGATAATTGGCATCATAGCAACCATAGCAATCATTCCAAAGCCTTCTAATAAGACATCAGCCCCATCGATTGCCTCTGCCGCTCCTTGAATAAAGGCTAGAATAAAGGTGGCTGTCATAGGTCCAGAAGCAACGCCACCAGCATCAAAGGCCATCCCTACGAATAAGTTAGGAACGACATACATCAAACCTAAAGAGATGATATAGCCTGGTAATAAGAAATGCCAGAGCTCTAAACCAGGAATTAAAATGCGAATGACTGATAATAAGACTGCTAAACCGACACCTAAAGATAAGGCAACTAAAATAATTTTCCGTTTAACATAACCGTTTGTAGCAGTTTCAATTTGGTGAGTTAAAACATAGACGGCGGGCTCTGCTAAAATAGTCACTAAACCAAGAATGAAAGCCACAGCTAGTAAATATAAGCTGCTGTCTAAGGAACCAACAGTATGTCCGATGACACTGCCGACTTCCATAAAACCAGCATCGACCCCAACTAGAAAGAGGACTAAACCAAGGAAAACATAAAAGCTACCAATCATGATTTTCCGTAATTTCTGTTTCGGCAACTTTAGGCCAAAGTAATTATAGCCAAGGAAAATTAAAACAACTGGACATAAGGCAATGAAAATATTTTGGGTAATGTGGGGGAGAGCCGTCATAAAAGGTCTTAAGACGGAACTAGTATCGATTTGATCAATTGACAAGCTGCCCGATAAAGAATCTTGTTTACCTAAAATACTCATTAACATGACAGCGATAATCGCTCCTGAAGAGGAAATCGCCACTAAGCCAAAAGTGTCTTCTTCCGAATCTTTATGACTGCGTTTCAAAGTTGAAACACCTAGTGACAGTGCAAGAATAAAGGGAACCGTTAAGGCACCAGTTGTTGCACCAGAGGCATCAAAAGCAATGGCGAGAAAGTCTTTAGAAACAAATAGCGATAGGGCAAAAATTCCACCATAAATGATTAATAACAAGGTTCGTAAAGAAAAGCTAAAAACGACTCGTAAGAGACCAATAGTCATCATAATAGCAATCCCAATAGAGACGTAAATCAAAATACTCGTACTGGAAATTAAGTTGTCAGTCACCATGGCGACTTGTTTAGACAAAATTTGTAAATCCGGTTCGGCAATGGAAATAAAGAAACCGAGGATAATACCTGAACCAATAATAATTGGCACTTTTTTCTTACGGCCGATTCCTTTTCCTAAATGAGTACCGATGGGGGTAATCCCAATGTCTGTTCCTAACAAGAAAATTGTTAAGCCGAGGACGATTAAGCCTGCACCTATTAAAAAGCGGTAAAGGAGAGTTGGTTCGAGTGGTGCAATAGTAAAGTGTAAACAGATCACAATCAAGGTAATCGGTAAGACTGAAAATAAAACTTCTTTAAATTTTTCTACAAGTACGTTCAAATAAACGGCAACTCCTTTCATGTCTTTGAGTACTACTTTAAGTATGACTGATGATTAGCTAGATGCCAACTAATAACCTCTAAAAAAATAAAAAAGCTTCCTATTATATGTTAAGAGTCATTGCTCTTTAGAATAATAGAAAGCCAGTTATTACAAGTTATCTTTGTCAGTTAACCATTCCTCTAAGACAGCTAAATAGTTAGCTGTTTCATCGACAAAAGGCATATGGCGGCTTTTGGCGAAAAGCTCCCATGTACTATTAGGAAGTAAATCGTCCATAGTTTTAGCAATCAAAGGGGTGCTTAAATCGTCGGCACCACTAATAATTAAAGCTGGCACAGTGATTGAGTTAAGTTTTGAACGATAATCCCAGCCTTTTAAAGTCCCCAGTGGGTTATACTCATTTGGCCCCCAAGCAGTCACGTAAGACTCACGACCGGAAGCTTTTGGTCGGCGCAAGGGCTCTGGCGACTGTGGCGTTGGTAAGTCGCCAACATGACGAGTCATAAAGCGGTCGTTAGCTGCTAAGTAAGCTGGGTCAGAGAAATCACCTGAAGCTTCGGCTTTGGCAATTGCGACTTGGTCACTTTCAGCCATTAAAGCAATTAAGCGGTGTTGCTCTTGATCCCAAAGTTCGGCTGCTGGCAGAGTACTTGAAAGAATCACACTTTGAATGCCGGTAGGCTGATAATCGCATAAGTATTGAATTGCCATCATGCCACCCCAAGACTGACCTAAGAGATGAAGCTTATCTAAGTCTAAGTGTTGGCGTAAGGCGATTAATTCATTTAGCCAAGTGTCAGCATGCCATAAATCTGGGCGTGAGTCTGTGGCTGACAGGCCACAACCTAATTGATCGTACATAATTAAAGGACGTCCTTCAGCGGCTAATGAATCTAATAATTCAAAGTAATTATGGCTCGAGCCAGGACCACCATGTAATAGTAATAAAGGGATTTTGGGAGAAGATAAATCGCCGATAATGCGATAGTAAGTGTGATAGCCTAAGTAAGGTAAGTAGCCTTCAGTAATAGTCATAAGTTGTTCCTCCTAGATAGTATAATCTCTGAATTAAGTATAGCATAGCGCCGAAATTTAGGAGACATCACTCCGGATCTTAAGTAAGAAGAATTTTTTCTAGTATTTCATAAAAATAATTGGTATGATTAGAAAATATATTTTAGAGGTCAGCGGGAAAAATAGTCACAGGAGAATAGGGGAAGTTAAATGGCAGACAATCAATTAAAACGAGAAATATCAGGCTTAACAGCATTAACCGTCGTAGTCGGAACTGTTATAGGGGCGGGAGTCTTTTTCAAACCAACAGCCGTCTTTACTGCTTCAGGAACAGCGGGCATGGGCATGTTGGCTTGGCTAGTAGGTGGCGTAATTGCTATTGCTGGTGGGTTAACAGTTGCCGAAATTGGCACCTTGATTCCAGAAACTGGTGGCATTATGGCTTTTTTAGAAAAAATCTATGGTAAGCCTTTAGGGTTTTTAGTCGGTTGGGCCCAAATGATTGTCTACTTTCCAGCCAATATTGCTGCCTTAGCGATTATTTTTGGCACACAAACTGTTAATTTAGTCGGTTTGTCTAGTCGGTGGATTGTGCCCATTAGTATTGTGACGATTAGTTTATTAAGTTTAATTAATTGTTTAGGGAATAAAGCAACGAGTCGCCTGCAAACAGTGGCAACATTTTTAAAAGTCATTCCTTTACTAGTCATCATCATTGTTGGGTTATTTTTAAATCAAGACTCATTAACAGTCAGTTTGTTTCCGTTAACGACAACGAGCCATACGTTGAGCAATAGTTTTGGAACGAGTTTAATTGCAACCCTCTTTGCTTATGATGGTTGGATTAACGTGAGTGCCTTAGCTGGTGAGATGAAACACCCTAGTCGGGATTTACCGCGGGCAATTATTGGAGGCTTATCAATTGTCATTGCTGTTTATTTATTAATTAATTTAGCTTATTTGCAAGTCATGTCAGCGACCGCTTTAAGTCAAACGGTGACACCAGCTGCCGATGTTGCCAGTCTATTATTTCCTGGCATTGGGAGTAAGTTAGTTACTGTGGGGATTTTAGTTTCGGTATTTGGTGGCATTAATGGTTATTTAATGGCGGCTTGGCGGGTTCCTTACGCCTTAGGTCAGAAAAAAATGTTGCCTTTCAGTCATTGGTTTAGTCAATTGACGAAAAAGACTCGGATGCCAGTTAATGGCGGACTAGTCCTCGGGCTGATTGTCATCGGAATGATTTTGTCAGGTTCCTTTGACCAACTAACGGATCTGTCGGTTTTTGTGATTTGGATGTTTAACACCTTAACTTTTATCGGTATCTTTATTTTACGAAAAACAATGAAAGATCAGCCTCGGAGTTATAAAGTACCACTTTATCCAGTCGTTCCATTAATCGCGATTGCCGGTGGGGTGTTTATTGTTGCAAATACTTTGTGGACACAGCCATTAAATGCCACCTTAGGAATTGGCTTAACATTATTAGGCTTGCCTTTGTACTATTATCAAGCTAAAAAAAGAAAGTCAGGGGAATAAGTGAAATAGGTTGGAAAACTGCTAGAATGGTTTATAATAGATAAAGGTAAAAAAAGGAAAACAACAGATAGGTGGAGGGACTTACATGAGAAAACAAGGATTTGATCCTCAAATATATATTGAAGAACAATCAAAGTATATTCTTGAACGAGTAAATAATTACGACAAACTTTATCTTGAATTTGGTGGCAAACTGATTGGTGATAAACACGCCCAACGGGTTCTTCCTGGCTTTGATGAAGATGCTAAAATTAAGTTACTGCAACGGTTAAAAGATCAAGCCGAAATTATTATTTGTGTCTACGCTGGTGACATCGAACGGAACAAAGTTCGCGGGGACTATGGCATTACTTACGATATGGAAATCTTACGTTTAATCGATGAATTAAAAGGCTACGAGCTTGGGGTTAATAGTATTGTGATCACCCGTTATAACGGCCAACCTTCGACTAAACTTTTCATTAATAAACTAGAGCGTCGCGGCTTGAAAGTTTATAAACATGAAGCGATTGAAGATTATCCTTCAAATGTTAATAAGATTGTCAGTCCTGAAGGCTTCGGTAAAAATGCATACATTGAAACAACTAAACCGATTGTAGTAGTTACAGCCCCAGGTGCTGGTAGTGGAAAATTAGCTACTTGTTTAAATCAACTGTATCATGAAAGTTTACAAGGGCGAACAGCTGATTACTCAAAATTTGAAACATTCCCGGTGTGGAATCTTCCTTTGAAACACCCAGTTAACATTGCCTATGAAGCAGCGACAGTTGATTTGAAAGATGTTAATATGATTGATTCTTTCCACTTTGATAACTATCAAGAAGTCGCTGTGAACTACAATCGTGACATTGAGACTTTCCCAGTGATTAAGCGGATCATTGAAACGATTACTGGTAAAGAATCTGACTTCAAATCCCCAACAGATATGGGAGTTAACCGAGTTGGCTTTGGAATTACGGACGATGAAGTCGTTAAGGAAGCCTCGAAACAAGAAGTCATTCGTCGTTACTTCGCCACAGAATGTGATTTTAAAAAAGGGACAGTCGATGAAGAAGTTTTACAACGAATCAAGTTGATTATGGAAGAGTTGTTATTGAAGCAAGAAGATCGGGTAGCTGTGGAACCCGCCCGTGATTATGCGGAACAATTACGTCAGCAGTCACAAAATAATGATACGCAAGCGGTGATTGCTTTTGAGCTGACAGATGGTCGGGTTGTGACTGGTCGGACAAGTAATTTAATGGATTCGTGTTCAGCTGCCTTACTTAATTCAATTAAAACGTTAGCTAATATTTCTGATGATATTTTATTGTTATCACCAGTAATTTTAGAGACAATTCAAAAATTAAAAATTGAGGCACTACACAGTCGAATGACAGCCTTAAATGCCAATGAAGTCTTAATTGCCTTAGCCATTAGTGCTGTGACTAATCCAACAGCTCAATTAGCTTACGATAAGCTAGCAGAGTTAGCTGGGGTTCAAGCTCATTCAACGGTGATGTTGAACAGTGATGACGAGCAAACTTTACGTAAACTGGGATTAGATGTGACTTGTGATCCACAATACCCTTCAGAAAATTTATATTATATTTAATTAAGAGGTGCCGTGACATTAGTCAGCGGCGCCCTTTTTTTAATTTATTATCACTACAAGGTATGGTAAACTATTTGTAATAAAAAGAAAGGTGGTAATGAAATGAAAGACCACGTCTTAGCTGATTTTGAAAAATATCAGCACTCGATTAAACAAATTTACTTTCAACGCTTGCAAAAACAGTTAATAATTGTGAGTAGTGGCTTAGTTGCTAGTTTTTTATTAGTTTTGTTAACTACTGGCGGACTGAAAGTGCTTGGTTTTGCTTTACTGGTGGCAAGTCTTAGTGGCCTAGTCTTTACTTTACTGAACTATCAAAAAATCACGAGTGAAATTGCCGAGAGTCAAGCATACTGGCTAAGTCAAATTGAGGAGCAAGATTTTGAGAGCCCAGATGGGATTTTGTATGAAGATGAAGATAATTATTACTTGAGCCAAGATCAAAAAGAGACTATGAGCAAAAAAGGCTCACGGACAATGCCTTCGATGATGAGAGGATTATCATTGATTGCTGGTTCAAACCAAAAGTTATGGTCAATGGAGCAACAAGTTTATGTGGTTTACTGTGACACTGTCAACATTCGTCCCGTTGATTTAGGAAAAGCTAATAGCAAAGTTCTCCAAACGATGAAGTGGCAAAAAGTTAAAAATAAGGTCATCCGCCCCTTAATTAGTTTAGCTATCGCTGCCTTAGTCATCTGGTATTTACTTAGTTGGTTTTAATCAAAAAAGACACTGCAACTTAGCAGTGTCTTTTTTGATAGGACATTTATGAATTATTTTAAGAGAGTTTGAATAAAAATAGGTAAAGCGTTGTAAGAGTCAACGATCCAGTCTGGTTGAATGTCTGACTGAGGTGTGGGGTGACCTTGGTGATTAAACCACAAACTCTGCCAATGGGCGGTTTTAGCACCAATCACATCATTAGGGAAGCTATCGCCTACGTAAAGTAAGGCTTCACTCGCTAAGCCTAGGGCGTCAGCGGCGATGTTGAAAATCTGACTGCCAGGTTTCTCCGTACCAACTTGACCGGAGACAATTAAGTGTTCTGGTTTAAACCAACGTCTTAGCTGGAGCTGCTCAATCTTTTGTGCTTGATGGCTATCAGGACCATTAGTAATTAGAGCCAGAGGAATCTTTTCCTCAGTTAAATGAGTTAATAACTCAATGATTTCTGGTTCTAGTTGAATCTGGCTTTGGGCGATTAAATAATTTTCTTGAAAATCATCAGCTTCTGCTGTTGTTAATTTAAGGTCTGCTAACTCAACTAAAGTTTCCTTGATGCGGTATTGGCGCATAAATTCTAAGGTCCATTCGCCACTCGTTTGTTTCGTAAAGACAGCATCGCTATGTCTACGGAAAGTATGAAAAGCCTCAGAGATGTCAAGCTTCGCACTAGTAGCAGGAAAGGATTTACGAAAGGCTGTTTCAAAAGGTTGAATTTGCCGGTAAAGTGTATCATCTAAATCAAACACAATGCCTTGAATCATATTATCACTCCATTCGTTATTGAATGTTTATTGTAACATAAGTAAGAATGAGGTAAGAGAAGATTAGAATTAGGTAAGAATGTTCGTAAAAGACACCTAAAATAGATAGAATGTCTTATAGTTGTAACTATTGTTAAAAAATAACACTAGTATAAGGAGAGGTTATTGTATGAAAAGATTAGGTTATGGTTTATTAGTAAGCTTGGTATTAGGGAATTGTTTATTGAAACCTGCAATGGTCAGTGAGGCAGCTATTTCAACACAAATTATTGAAGAACGTTTAGCAGTGAGAAATGCGGTTATTCAAAAGAAACTAGAAATCATTGGCATAAAAGCTGGGGAAAAAGTGAAAGCCCAAGTAGCCGAAAAAATTAAAGTCAAAGAAACGGCAATTGCTAAAAAGAAAGCGGAAGTTCAAGCTAAAAAAGTAGCAGCTGAGAAAATCGCAGCTGAAAAAGCAGCTGCGGAACAAGTAGCTGCTAATAATCAATACGAGCAAAATAATGAAAATAGTAGTAATCAAGTGGCTGAAAACCAAGGCAATCAAACTGAAGCACCAGTTACTAATCAAGACAATTCCCAAGTAGACGTGACTTCTGGGGCAAGTCAATCTGGCCGAGAAATAGGCGAACGAAATCGCCAATATGGGGAACAATTGTCAGACCCAAATTTAAGTCAATCAGAGCGCCAAGATATTATTACTGAAAAGAAAAATTATAACCGGAGTCGTCGTTAAAAGACTATGACCTAGGAGAGGGACAGAACTAAATGAAAAAAAGTTATTTAGCCGTAGGGGCAATGATTGTGACACTATTTCTAAGTGGTTGTCAAAAACCAGCAGAAGCTAGAAAGTCAGGTGAACTTTTAATTTCCCACTTAATTTATAATCAAGAATCAAAAGAATTTGACGACGTCTTTGAGTTATCTGACTTAGCAGAAAAGCCAGAAAAAAATGATCTTGTTAGTTTGTTAACAGCAGATGCTAAGTTAACTGAAAAACAGATTGACGAAGTCGAAAAGATTTCAGCTGTTTCGCAAAAAAACTTAGTCGATAAAACTGATTATACGCTAGAAGTTGTGAAGGAAGAAAAGGGTAAAGCAGACTTAGAGTATACAATTAAAGGTCTAGCAGAAGTATCAGATAAGGGGATTGAAAAAGCCTTAGACAAAGAATTCGAAGAAGCCACTAAAAAACTAACGGCAGAAACTACGGATGCTGAGGTTCAGGAATTAGTGACTCATCTAACTTTAACGGCTTTGTTACGTGCCACTGAGGCGCAAACACAAGTCACAAAAGAAAAAAAAGTCAAACTAACTTTCCTGGTTGATCCCACTAATAAAAAGAAATGGTTGATTCAAAATCAAGATAAAGTGATTTCAGAGTTAATCGAGGCCTTTGGGTACTAGGGAAGCAAGCTAAAAAAAGTGCAATTAAAAGGAAGTCTGGATGAAAATCCAGGCTTTTTTTAATCAGTATTTCTTTACAAAGGGGAGGGAATTTGCTTAAATGAATAAGTTGGGAGGAATGAAAAATATGTTAAAACGCTTCTTTAGTTATTATAAACCTTATAAAAGGTTATTTATTTTAGATTTTGGTTGTGCGATTATTGCTGCTCTTTTAGAATTAGCTTTTCCTTTAGTCGTCAATCAAGTCATCGATAAAATCATGCCACAAAAAAATTGGGGCTTAATTATTACGGCTTGTTTAGCCTTGTTGTTCTTTTACATCATTAATACAGCCTTACAATATATAGTCGTGACCTTTGGCCATAAATTAGGGGTGAATATTGAGACTGATATGCGCCGTGACTTATATGCCCATTTGCAACAGCAACCCTTTGAGTACTACGACAATAAAAAGACTGGTAAATTGATGAGTCGCTTAACAACGGACTTATTTGAAATTTCAGAAGTGGCTCACCATGGCCCAGAAGACATCTTTATTACTATTATGACTTTAGTTGGGGCTTTCATGATTATGATGAACACTCACATCAACTTAGCTATTGCTACCTCGATTATGTTGCCTTTCATTACGATTGCTTTAGTCTTTTTTAATAAAAAGATGACGAAAGTTAATACGGAAATTTACGACAACTTAGGCGAGTTCAATGCGGGTATTGAAGCCTCAGTCAGTGGGATTCGGGTTGTTCAAGCCTTTGCTAACGAGTCTTACGAACGGGGGAAATTTGAAAAATTAAATCAAAATTATCGCCAATCAAAAATTAAATTTTATCAAGTCATGGGTTTAAGTTCAGCTTATAACTATTTACTGATTCGTTTAATTAGTTTGTTTGCTTTAATTTTTGGTGCCTACTACACGATTCGTGGAGAAATCACCTACGGTCAATTTGTAGGATTCATTTTATTATCAAATGTCTTTGTGCGACCGATCGAAAAAGTTAACAATATGATTGAAAGCTACCCTAAAGGGATTGCTGGTTTTAAACGGTTTATTGAAGAAATCGATAAAAAACCTAGTATCGTTGATCAAGAAGGAGCGATTGCAGTTCAAGATTTAGTTGGTGATATTCGCTATGAGGATGTTTCTTTTGCTTATGAAGATGGAACAAATGTCTTATCAAATATCTCTTTAGCGATTAAACCAGGTGAAACGGTGGCTTTTGTTGGCCCAAGTGGGGCAGGTAAAACAACCTTATGTAATTTATTGCCTCGCTTTTATGAAGTATCAGCAGGCGGGGTGACTATCGACGGCCGAGACATTCGTCAAATGACCTTAAGTTCTTTAAGAAGTCAGATTGGCATCGTTCAGCAAGATGTCTTCTTGTTTCCAGGGACGTTGCGGGAAAACGTGGCTTACGGCAAACTTGAAGCAACGGAAGCAGAAATAATGGCAGCGGTCAAATTATCACATTTAGAAAAAGTGATTGATAACTTACCAGCTGGTTTAGATACGATTGTTGGTGAACGTGGCGTTAAATTATCTGGCGGGCAAAAACAGCGGGTGGCAATCGCCCGGATGTTCTTAAAAAATCCACCGATCTTAATTTTAGATGAAGCCACTTCAGCTTTAGACACGGAAACAGAACAAGTCATTCAAGAGTCTTTGTTCTCTTTATCTGAAGGACGAACAACGTTAATTATTGCTCACCGATTAGCGACGATTAAACATGCCACACGGATTGTCGTTGTCAATGAAGAAGGGATTATTGAAGAAGGAACACATGATAGCTTAATGGCTTTAGGGGCGGTCTACAAAGGACTTTATGACGCTCAATTTAGAGATTAAAAGTAATTTTATGAGGGATAATCACAATTAGACTCGTTCTAATTAGTGGTTATCCTTCTTTTGTTAGGTTAAAAAAGGTGAACCCTTTTAATAATTAGGTTTTAAAAGACTTGTGAATAGACAAGTCTAGGATAATAATAAGGAAATTTTTCACTTATTGTGTTAAAATGAAGAATGAGATTTTACGGGAAAAATGTCAAATGAAGGGGACTTATGTATGAAGAAGGCATATCGAGTTGCCGTAGTAGGAGCAACAGGTGCAGTAGGCACTAAAATATTAGAAATGTTAGCAACCTCAACTTTACCAATTAGTGACGTTGTTTTATTAGCCTCAAGCCGTTCAGCCGGTAAAAAATTAACTTTTAAAGACAGTCAAATCACGATTCAAGAGCTAGTTCCAGAGGCTTTTGAGGGGATTGACTTAGCTTTATTTAGTGCAGGCGGTAGTATTTCAGAAACATTTGCACCAGAAGCTGTGAAGCGTGGGGCAGTTGTGATTGATAATACGAGTGCCTTTAGAATGGATCCACAGATACCTTTAGTTGTACCAGAAGTTAATCCACAAGCGTTAGCCCAACATCAAGGCATTATTGCTAATCCGAATTGTTCAACGATTCAAATGATGGTAGCCTTAGAACCAATTCGTCAACAAGTTGGTTTAGAACGATTAATCGTCTCGACTTACCAAGCCGTTAGCGGAGCCGGAAATTCAGCGATTGTTGAACTGGAAGATCAATTAACAGCCATGTTAGCAGGCAAACCTGCCAGTGAACTTCAGGCCGATATTTTACCATGTAGTAGCGATCAGAAGCACTTTCCTTTAGGATTCAATGCGTTACCGCAAATTGATGTCTTTGGGGATAAAGGGTATACTTTAGAAGAGTGGAAAATGGTTAATGAATCTAAAAAAATAATGGCTGATGAGCAGTTGAAAATTTCAGTGACTTGTGTTCGAGTCCCCGTTTTATCAGGACATTCAGAATCAATTTATTTAGAAGTATCTGAGGAAACGTCAGTTAAGGAGTTGCAAGCTATTTTACAAGCAGCCCCAGGGGTGATTCTTCAAGATAATCCGAGTCAGCAACTATACCCCCAAGCCTTGACGAGTATTGGCGAAAAAGCGACATTTGTCGGTCGGATTCGTCAAGATTTAGATGTCTCAAAAGGCTTTCATATGTGGGTCGTTGCCGACAACTTACTAAAAGGTGCCGCCTGGAACACTGTTCAGATTGCAGAAGCCTTACATGAATTGGACTTAGTTCGCGTGCCTTAATAATTGAATAAGATAGGAGAACTTTCATTGAATTTAACGAATGCAAGTATTTTAACAGCGATGGTGACACCCTTTAACGAAGTAGGTGAGCTTGACTATCAACAACTGCCTATTTTAATTGAGTATTTATTAAGTCATCACACTGAGGGCCTAGTCGTGGCCGGTACAACTGGTGAATCACCAACTTTAACGGAAACAGAGATGTTAGCTTTATTTAAAGAAACGGTAAAAATTGTCAATGGAAGAGTACCAATTATTTGCGGTGTTGGTAGTAATAGTACTCAACAAACAATTGATTTTATAAAAAAAGTAGCAGAAATAAAAGGAGTATCAGCGGGGTTAGTGGTAGTACCGTACTATAACCGCCCAAATCAAGCAGGACTATATCAACATTTTAAAGCTGTGTCAGAAGCTAGTGAGTTACCAATTATTTTATACAATGTCCCTGCACGGACTGGTGTAAATATGGATGTAGCAACAACTCTTCGGTTAGCCCAGCTGCCAAATGTGATTGGCACTAAAGATTGTAGTGGCATTGAAGCTATTGCGCATTTGAAAGCACAAGGACCTAAAGATTTCCTGATTTATACAGGAGAAGATACGTTAGGCTTTGCTGCTAAGACAGTTGGAGCACAAGGGGTAATTTCCGTCGCCAGTCATTTATTAGGTGATGAAATGTATCGCTTGTACCAATTAGTCGAAGCAGGTCAACTGCCAGAAGCTGGCCACTTATATCGCCAACTTCTTCCAAAGATGGAAGCTGTCTTTTCTGTGCCTTCACCGGCGCCAGTGAAAGCTGTCTTAAACCACCGAGGAATCTTAGTTGGAGATGTGCGTCTTCCTCTTGTCGCTTGTACTTCCGTCGAACAAGAAAATATATTAATGATACTAGAACAGTAATCATTGGGAAGAACTTAAGAGGTGAAGAATTTGAGTAACATCAAAATTGTCCCACTAGGTGGCGTACGTGAAAACGGAAAAAACATGTACATCATAGAAGTGGAAGAAGAAATATTTATATTTGACTGTGGGTTAAAATACCCAGAGAACGATCAATTAGGAATTGATATTGTCATTCCAGATTTTTCTTATTTAGTAGAAAACAAAGATAAAATTGCCGGGGTCTTTCTGACTCATGGGCATGCCGATGCTATCGGAGCCTTACCTTATTTATTAGAACAAATCAACGTTCCAGTCTTTGGAACAGAATTAACGGTGGAGTTAGCTAAATTAAATGTTAGCAATTACCAAGGCTCGAAAAACTTTGCTGATTTCCATATTATTAATGAATTTACGGAAATTGATTTTGAATTTGGGACAGTTAGTTTCTTTAGAACGACTCACACGATTCCAGATTCAGTGGGAATCTCTGTTAAAACTAAAGAAGGCAGCATTGTTTACACTGGTGATTTTAAATTTGACCAAAGTGCGATTCCAATGTACCAAACTGATTTTGCCCGTTTAGCAGAAATCGGTAAAGAAGGGGTTTTAGCCTTACTTAGCGATTCTTCTAATGCTGAAAATCCCCTACCAGTTGCTTCTGAACGTGAAATTGGTGAAGAAGTTTTCGATACGTTACGTTATTGGGATGGCCGGATTATTGTTGCCAGCGTTGCTAGTAACATTCAACGGATTCAACAAGTTCTAGATGCCGCTCATCGTTCATTACGAAAAGTCATCTTAACTGGTGAAGACTTAGAAAAAATCATTCGCACAGCGATTAAATTAGAAAAATTAAAATTACCTAGTGAAGAGTTAATCATTGAAGAAAAAGACATGAAAGACTACCAACCGGAAGAGTTATTAATTTTAGAAACTGGTCGGATGGGTGAACCAATTAAAGCTCTCCAACGGATGGCTGGTGACCCAACTCGTCCGATTACGATTGGTGAAGGTGATCTAGTTTACATTACAACGACTCCGTCGATTGCCATGGAAACCACTGTTGCAAAAACGGAAGATATGATTTACCGAGCTGGTGGTACAGTTAAGTCAATTTCAGACAACTTCCGCGTGTCTGGTCATGCTAATCCAAATGACTTGAAACTAATGTTGAACTTAATGAAACCTAAATACTTTATTCCGATTCAAGGGGAATATCGCAGTTTAGCGGCTCATGCCGATCTAGCTAATGAATTAGGGATCGATTACAAAAATATTTACATTACCGGTCGCGGGGATATGTTAGAATATGCTGAAAATCGGATGCATATGGCTGGCACAACGGATGCCGATAATGTGATGATTGATGGTAAAGGCGTTGGCGATATTGGTAATATCGTCTTACGAGATCGTCGGATTTTATCTGAAGATGGTGTCTTTATCGCTGTTACAACGATCAATCGCAAACAACAAAAGATTGTTTCCCGACCACAAATTACCTCACGAGGCTTTGTCTATGTGAAGGAAAGTGGAGACTTAATGAAAGAAAGTGCCACTATTGTTGAAGAAATCATTGAAGAGAACTTAAAGAAAAATGATTTTGAGTGGGGCAAACTAAAACAAGATATCCGTGAACAACTAAGCCGTTACTTGTTTGAACAAACAAAACGCCGTCCGGTTATTTTGCCAGTCATTATGGAAACGAGTCAACGTAAACACAAATCATAGATTAAGCTTTGAGGCTCGGGACGACTGTCCCAGCCTCTGTTTTTTCGAGTATCTGTCAAAGGGGAAGTTGTATGGAAAAGAAAAGTAGTGCAAGTGAGTTACATCCTAACTATCAATACCGGTGGATTATTTTAATTGCCATTGGTTTGTTCACCTTCATGTCGACTTTAGACGGAAGTATCGTCAATGTGGCGTTACCGACAATCTCTGAAGATATCGGCGTTAAGATGAATCAGGCTGAATGGGTTGTCTCGATTTATTTAATGACAGTCTGTGCCTGTTTATTGTTATTCGGTAAAATCGGCGATAGCAAAGGCAAAGTCTTCATCTTTAAATGGGGAACGGTGGTTTTTGTCATTGGTTCGTTATTATGTGGTATTCCTGGTTCGCTACCATTGCTACTATTTGCGAGAATCGTGCAAGCCATCGGTGCTAGTATGACTATGGCTACAGGAACAGGTATTATTACCGAAGTTTTTCCAATTCATGAACGAGGGAAAGCCTTAGGGTTAATGGGATCCTTTGTCTCATTAGGTTCGATTACTGGACCTGGAGTTGGGGGCTTAATTTTACATAACTTCCACTGGTCTTATATTTTTTGGATAAATGTTCCAATTGGGCTAATTACGATCTTAGTTGGTCAAAAATATTTACCTCAAGATTCGTTGAAGTCTGCTAAGAAAATTGATCTCTTAGGCTTTGCAACCTTTGCTATGTTTATTTTAGGCTTTTTCGGAGCAGTTTTTATTGGCCAAGAAATTGGCTTTAAGCATGTGATTGTCTTTGGCTTATTTATTATCTCAATGATTAGTGCCGTGATTTTTTACCGAACAGAGCGTAAAGTTGCTAATCCTTTAGTTGATTTTAGTATCTTTAAAAATAAAATGTTTACGTTGAGCTTATTAACAGCCTCGATGATTTTTGTCAGCAACTTTTTTGCTAATGTGATTTTACCTTTTTACTTACAAAACTTACGAGGCTTCACTCCTAGTAAAGCTGGCATGATTATGATGGTCTTTCCATTAATTATGGTCATCGGTGCGCCTTTAAGTGGGATTTTATCTGACAAGTTTGGGCCACTAAAACTTTGTTTGTTAGGCTTAGGCGTCTTAACACTGTCACAACTTTGTTACATGTTAGTTGGCGAAGCAACGCCGTTAGGTTGGTTTGTGATTATTCCCGCTCTAATGGGTCTGGGAAATGCGTTGTTCCAAGCGCCGAATAATGCGATTGTAATGAGTAGTGTTGGACCGGCGGATTTAGGGATTGCTGGTAGTTTGAATTCACTGGCACGAAATTTCGGCATGGTTGTGGGGATCTCGTTATCAACAACTGTCCTTTATGGGGGCATGTCGCAAAAAATGGGGGAACGGGTAACGACGTATATTGACAACCGACCTGATGTTTTTATTTATGGAATGAAAATAACTTATTTTGTTTCATTCATTATTTGTCTCCTCGCTTTTGTGATGATGGTTGTCCGTTACAGAAAAAACAAACCTGTTTCAAAAATCATTGAAACAAACTAAAATTAAAAAACTTAGAGCTGAGAAAAGACCGTTCTCAGCTCTTTTTTTACTGTATTAGTATAATTGAAAAAACTGTTATACTTTTTTACGCTTACTCTTTGTCATTTTGCTTAATACCGTATATAATAGAGTTAATAATAAAAGATATTAGTATGAAAGCGATAGAGGGGAGCAGTCCGTATGGCAACAAAACATGATCAAATTTTAGATTATATTGAAACATTACCAGTTGGCGAACGAATCTCCGTTCGAAGTATTGCCAAAACCTTAAGCGTTAGTGAAGGAACAGCTTATCGGGCGATTAAAGAAGCTGAAAATACCGGTCTAGTTTCAACGATTCAGCGAGTTGGAACGATTCGTATTGAACGAAAAATGAAAGGTCATTTTGAAAAATTGACTTTTGGTGAAGTGATAAAAATTATTGAAGGTGATATCTTAGGTGGTGATTTAGGCTTAGATAAACCCTTATCGAAGTTTGTGATTGGTGCCATGACTGAAAAGGCCATGGATCGCTATATTACAGCAGGCTCATTGATGATTGTTGGTAACCGTGAAGAAGTTCAAACCTTGGCTTTAGAAAAAGGCGCCGCAGTTTTAATTACTGGTGGCTTTGAGACAACTCAAGAAATAGTTGACTTAGCCAACCAAGTCGAAATGCCAATCTTACGAACTAGTTATGATACTTTTACAGTAGCCACAATGATTAACCGGGCCATGAGTGATCAATTAATTAAAAAAGACATTATGCTCGTAGGTGATATTTTTACTGACTTAGAAAAAACTAACTATTTATACACAACCGATACGGTTGCAGATTATCGGGCCTTGTCAGATTTAACGAATCATACCCGTTTTCCAGTTGTTAATAAAAGTCAGCGAGTCTTAGGGATTATTACTGCCAAAGATATCATTGGCAAGCAAGACTCACAGCTCTTAGATAAAGTCATGACGAAAGACCCGAATAACGTTAAAAAGCATATGAGCGTGGCTAGTGTCGGTCATTTAATGATTTGGGATGGCTTAGAAATGATGCCAGTAGTTGAAGACGATCTATCACTGATTGGGATTATTTCTCGCCAAGATGTCATGAAAGCTATGCAGTTAGCCCAAAGACAACCTCAGGTGGCGAATACGATTTCTGATCAAATCTCAGGCGATATTACTGAAAGCGAGTCAAGTAACAAACATGATGGCTTGCATTTTAATTTTACCGTTTCCCCGCAAATGGTTAGTACTGTCGGGACCATTTCCTTTGGTGTTTTAAGTGAAATTATTAGTAATGTGGCCCAACGGACAATGTATGCTCATCAACGTCGGAATGTTGTCATCGAACAAATTAATTTACATTATTTCCGCTTAATTCAAATTGAAAGTGAATTGGATATTCGACCAAGAGTTCTTGAAATTGGTCGCCGATCAGCTAAATTAGATATTGAAGTGTATTTAGAAAATGCGATTGTGGCAAAAGCAATTGTGATTTGCCAGTTAATGGAAAAGACATAGAAAAGAGGACACTAAGAGTGACTATTCAAGCAGAAATATTAGCAGAAATCAAAAAATATCAACGGATCATCGTTCATCGTCATCAACGACCTGATCCAGATGCTTTAGGCTCCCAAGGTGGTTTAGTTGAGATTATTAAAACAACTTTTCCCGCAAAAGAAGTCTATAAAGCCGGGGGAACTGTAGATGACTTAGGCTTTTTAACAGAAATGGATCAAGTAACTGACGAAATGTACAAAGGCGCTTTAGTGATTGTTACGGATACTGCTAATGCCCCAAGAATTAGTGATGAACGTTATAATCAAGGAGATAAACTAATCAAAATTGATCATCATCCTGACGATGAACCTTATGGCGATTTGTCATGGGTCAATACGAATGCTAGTAGTTGTAGTGAGATGATTTTTGATTTCTACGACATGTTTAATACAGAGCTAAGCTTGTCAGAAGAAGGGGCCCGCTTACTTTACGGCGGGATTATTGGCGATACTGGTCGCTTTTTATACCCAGCAACGACAGCTCATACGTTAGCAGTTGCCTCAAAACTAGTGACTTTTGGCTTTGATGCCCCGTTATTAAATCGGCAAATCAATGAAACGACAGTTAATGTGGCGAAACTGTCCGGTTATGTTTTACAAAACATGGAAATCACAGCCAATGGGGCAGGACGAGTGATTTTACCTAATAGTATTTTAGAGAAATACCATGTCACAGATGCTGAAACAGCTGCTTTGATTCCTTTACCAGGGCAAGTTGACAGTGTGATTGCTTGGGGGATCTTCGTTGAACAACCAGAGGGCTATTACCGTGTTCGTCTCCGTTCAAAAGGCCCAGCCATTAATGGGATTGCCAAAGAACATCACGGCGGTGGTCACCCACTAGCTAGTGGGGCGAATGCTAAAGATTTAGCCGAAGTCGCTGTTATCTTTGATAAAATCCAAAAATTAGTTGAATAGTAATTACTTTAGAAACTAAGAATGACCTTACCGTCTTCTTAGTTTTTTTGATATGACAATTTTGTTAGGTCGCTGATTGTTGTTTCGATGTTCTCAAAGCTAGTAAATGACTATAATAAGTGTATCGAGTGATGAGAGGAGCAACAAAGATGCTTAATGTAATTATTTTAGGAATGGTGTTAGTCAGTGGTTGCTTCATGCTGACTAATGGTCTAGTGATGTTATATCGGGAACAACGAACTTTAGGTAATAGTTTAGCTTTGTTAGTCGGTGTTTGGTTAGTCACGACATGTGTCACCACTATCATTGGGAGCTACTTTAAATCGGCGTTATTAATCGCTTTAAGTCAGTCAGCCATTGGTTTATGTTTAATTTTTATTATCAGTTTTAGTTTATTTTGTTTTATTGTTTTAAGACAACAGTCCTTAGGGGATAATGAGAAAGTTGACTATATTATTGTTTTAGGCAGTGGGTTAATCAACAATCAAGTACCTCCACTTTTAAAAAGTCGCTTAAATCAAGGAATGAAGATTTATCAGGAGCAACAATTACTAGGGCGAACTAGTAAGCTAGTTGTGACTGGTGGGCAGGGCATTGATGAAAAGCTTGCTGAAGCCGAAGGAATGAAAAATTACTTGGTATTAGCTGGCATCCCAGGGGAACAGATCCTTGTTGAGAATCAAGCTGTTAACACCCAAGAGAATTTAAGTTTCAGTAAACAATTAATCGAAGCGGAAAGTTTGAATTATCAGGCAGTCATCGTCAGTAATAATTTCCACGTTTTACGAGCCTTATTATTCGCTAAAACGGTTGGCTTAAAGGCCAAAGGGAGCGGTTCTCAAACAGCCCATTACTATTTACCTAGTGCGTTATTAAGAGAATATGTGGCTTGTATTGTGATGGATAGTAAAAATCTGAAAGCAGTCAAACTGAAACCTTCAGTTAAAGTTCAGGAAAATTAAGTTAAAGAAGAGGAATGACAGAGCACTCAGTAAAATGGGGGCTTTTTCTCTTTGCTAATATAAAGGGGCAGCAAGCTAATTGATCGAGGTCTAATAGGTGGGAAGGACTGGTCACAGTTCAGTTTGGTAGTAAAATTATTGACAGAGAATGGCTAGTTGATTATAATCGAAAAAAGGTTGTGAGTATAATGAAGCTAATCAAAGAATGGTGCTGTGAAAAAGGTCATAAGGAAGGGTTTGTAGAATGGCTGCTTTACCGAAAAATTGGTTTTGTTGGTAAGTCACTAGTCATGTTGCTAATGTTTTTAGTAATTATTAAGTTCCAAACAGATTTAGTGTTTGGTGTGAGATTTTTCATCTACGTCTTTTTTATCGGTCCTCTATTGTTGAAATTACTAGTCTGGTACGAAAGCTCCCCGTTAAAAATTCGTTTTGAAAAATATTTAGATGAAAAAAGTAGCACTGACTAAGGGACCTTCAATGACTGAAGGCTAGTAAGTCAGTGCTACTTTTTAGTGTTCTTCTAAGGCGAGGCTGGCGGTTTCCCAGTCACTCATTAAGTCTTCTTGCCTTTGTTCAAGGCCGTCTAATTCTCGTTGTAAGTCCATTAACTTACCATGATCGTCAAGATAAGCCGGTAAAGTCATTTCAACTTGAATGCTGTCAATCTTTTCTTCAAGCTGGTTAAGCTGTTCTTCGATTTCTTCGACTTTACGAGTCAAACTCCGTAATTCTCGTTGGGCTTCTTTAGATTGTTGAAAATCATTTTTAGCCGTAGGCGCAGTCGTAACAGGTCCCGATTTAGCAAGGGCTTCGGCTGCGCGCAATTCTTGTAGCTCGGCTTCTTCGAGTTTTTTCTCTAAGTAATAGTCATAGTCGCCTAAATACATTTTACTGCCTTCAGGGGAGAGTTCGATGACTTTCGTAGCAATCCGATTAATAAAGTAGCGGTCATGAGAAACGAAGAGAATCGTGCCAGCGTAATCAATTAAAGCTTCTTCTAAGACTTCTTTACTGTCAATGTCCAAATGGTTAGTTGGTTCATCGAGAATGAGAAAGTTTTCTTGATCCATTGATAACTTAGCTAAGGCTAGGCGGGCTTTTTCGCCACCACTTAACAAGGGCACCGTTTTCTCAACATCTTCCCCAGAAAATAAGAAACTACCAAGGACTGAGCGAATGTCTTTTTCTGGAGTCGTGGAGTGTTCATCCCATAACTCATGAAGGACAGATTTAGTTGAACGTAAGTTAGCTTGTTCTTGGTCATAATAGCCAATGGAGACATTCGTCCCTAAGGTTGCTTCCCCTTTAATGAAAGGAATGTCACCGATAATGGATTTTAATAAAGTTGATTTACCGACACCGTTTGGACCAACTAAAGCAATCGCTTCTTGTTTGCGAATATCTAACTCAACGGGTTCAGACAAGGCATGGTTATCATAGCCAATACTGGCTCCCTCAACTTTTAAGACAATATTGCCAGAGACTTTTTCAATGTTGAAGAGAAATTTTGCTGATTTTTCATCGCCGAGAGGTTTATCAATTCGGTCAATTTTTTCAAGCTGTTTCCGCCGACTTTGAGCGCGTTTCGTCGTACTCGCTCGGACGATATTTCGGGCAACGAAATCTTCTAGTTTACTAATTTCAGTTTGCTGTTTTTCAAAAGCTTTCCAGTCAGACAAAAGTTGTTCTTCTTTTAACGTTAAGTAACGGGTATAGTTGCCTTTATAATGGGTCATCTTTTGGCGGCTGAGATCATAAACTTCAGTGACGATTTTATCTAAAAAGTACCGGTCATGGGAGACAATCAAAAGGGCCCCTTGATAGTTTTGTAAATAAACTTCTAACCAAGCTAAGGTTTCGATGTCTAGATGGTTCGTTGGTTCATCTAAAATTAATAAGTTAGGTTTTTCTAGTAAAAGTTTGGCTAAAGCGAGCCGGGTTTTTTGACCACCAGATAAGCTATTGACTGGACGTTCGTAGAAACTTTCGTCAAAGTGAAAACCATTTAGAACAGCTTTCATTTCCGCTTCATAACCATAGCCGTTCTGTTCGTTAAAATCATGTTGTAACTGATCGTATTCTTTGGAAATACGGTTATAAGCATCTGAATCAGCAGTGAGTTCCGGTTGCCCAATTAAATGTTCTAGCTCTCTTAAACGGGCTTCCATTAAACGAATGCCTTCAAAAGCTGTCAGCATTTCATTCCAAATGGTTTCAGAGCTATTAAAGCCAGTATGCTGATCAAGGTAACCGATTGTTAATTGTTTAGTTTTAGAAATATTGCCTTCATCAGGTTCATCAATTCCAGCAATAATTTTTAGTAAAGTTGATTTACCAGCACCGTTTCGACCAACTAAGGCAATCCGGCTCCGATCGTGAACTTCTAAATGGATATTTTCAAACAACGTGTCTGCTCCAAAATGGCGAGCAACTTGGTTGGCTTGTAGTAGAATCATATTGTATCCCTCGCTTGTATAGTATGTTACTAGTCTACCATATTTATGATTACTTAGGGAAAACAATAGCTAGCCGGAAAATGCTAAGGAAATAATTCACAATCCCAAACAACAAAATTGCTTTTATAGGCGATATACTGGTATTATAGTAATGTGAAATTGATACTTATTGTAATTGCCAAACAACGTAACTTTGTACATTATTTGACAATCATCTAGGGGTAGAGTAAAAAAACCTCCCTTTAGTGTATTAGAGAATAAATTAGGAGGATTTTTATGAAGAACCAAGTAATTCCCAAAGCAACTGCTAAGAGATTGCCGTTGTATTATCGTTATTTAAAAGTTTTGTTAGATTCTGGCAAAACGAAAGTCTCGTCAACTGAATTAAGTGAAGCAGTTAAAGTTGATAGTGCCACAATCCGTCGTGACTTCTCATATTTTGGTGAACTAGGAAAACGTGGCTACGGCTATGATGTTCAAAGTTTATTAGATTTCTTTGCTAAAACTTTAAGTGAGGATCGTTTGACAAATGTTGTCTTAATAGGTGTCGGTAACTTAGGTAATGCTTTACTTAAATATGGTTTCCACCAAAGCAACAATATTCGGATTAGTGCAGCTTTTGATATTAAAGAAGAATTAGTTGGTAGAATTGTTGATGGGATTCCCGTTTATCCAATGAGTGATATGGCTGAACAAATTAAACAGCAGCAGATTGAGATTGCGATTATGACAATTCCAGCTCCGGCAGCCCAAGACACAGCTAATTTATTAATTGAATCAGGTATTAAAGGCATTATGAACTTTACACCAGTGCGTTTGTCTACGCCGAAAGATGTCCAAGTTCAAAGCATTGATTTAACCAATGAATTGCAAACATTGATTTATTTCTTAAACCATTACACTGACAATGAGAAAAAAACAGCTAAATAAATTTAAAGAACTTGAGATGCCAACTGGCAACTCAAGTCTTTTTTTCTGAAAAAAATTAAAATTAACAGAAAAAACAATAAAAATAACTGCAAAAATGAAAAAGAACACTAAAGACATCTAAAGTACAATTTACAGGATATGATTATTTTTTTGAATAAAGTATGATAGTAATAAGGGAGTCTAAAGGGCTAGAGATGACAGTTCAGCATAAGGTCTGTTACACAGAAACTTTAGGACTTCCTGACAATTAGTGGCGATTTTAATCAAGAACTGGTCGTCATTAACTTCCCCAGCATCCTTCTGCAATGTCGCTTCATTTCAAAAGCTACTTATAAGCTAAGAGGGGCCGCCACTCTCTGAAGCTATTCCAATCAGCTATGTCTTAGACTCAGTCAAAAATTTTTCAATAAGTTGTATTGATTAAGCCATTACAATAGCTTAATTAAGCGAAAACTTGACCCTTGATAGTTTAATTAACCTTGTCACTCTCTTATTTAGATAAAGAAAGAGGTAGTAAAACAATGGATATGTTAATGATTATTGGTTTTCTTTTGATTGTCGGAATAGTTTATTTATTAATTTCAGGTAAAGCTAATCCAATTGTCGTCTTCACCCTGTTACCTTTAGTAGCAGCTGGCTTAGCAGGTACGGCCTTGGTTGATTTAAGTGACTTTGTTAAAGATGGCGTTGCCTCCATGGTAACAACTGCGTCATTATTTGCTTTTTCAATCGCCTTTTTTGGACTGATGAACGATGTAGGCGCTTTCGATATTATTGTTAATCCATTATTAAGAATTATGGGAAATAACGTTTTTGCTATTATGGCAGTAACTGTAACAATTGCTGTTATTGGCCATTTAGATGGGGCAGGTGCTTCAACGGCTTTAATTACAATTCCACCAATGTTACCAATTTATAAAAAGATGAAAATCCGCTTGACCACCTTACTCTTACTCTTAGCTTCCAGTGTCGGGGCGATGAATATCATGCCTTGGGCGGGACCGACGATTAGGGCGGCAACAGTGATCGGTGAAAGTGGTAACGATATTTGGTTAGGAATTTTATCGATGCAGTTTGTCTCAATCGGTGTGACTTATGTGATGGGTTTTATCTTAGCCGGAATTGAGAAAAAACGTGGTGCTGGTATGACGGATGCTGAGTTTGCTGAGTTAAAGCAAAGTAATGGTGGGACTAACGCCTTAGTTAAGGTGCCTAGAGGGATTTTACTTTTCGATATTTCCCTCGTCTTTTTAACCATTGCCGCTTTAGTTGCTGATTTACTACCAGCCAATGTAACCTTTATGATTGCCTTCTCCTTGGCACTAGTAATTAATGTTAAAGACACGAAGCAACAAGGGAAGATGATTAAACGCTACGGTGAGTCAGCGATGCCGATGATTATGACTTTATTTGCAGTCGGAATTTTCATGGGAGTCTTAAAAGGGACAGGCATGATTGAGTCTATGGCTGGGGGCATTATCAGGGCCTTACCGAGTGTGATGGGGCCTTATGTTCACTTGATTGTTGGCTTCTTCTCAGTTCCCTTGATTTTGTTTTTAGGTACGGATAGTTACTATTTTGGTGTTTTGCCAATCGTGGTTGAAGTCTCAGCTAACTACGGGGTAACAGCTATGGCAGTGGCACGAACGATGCTCGTAACTGAAAATATTGGTTTGATGATTTCATCAGCCATCGCCGTGACTTATCTCGCTTGTGGGTTAGCAGGAGTTGAATTAAAAGATCATATTAAAGCCAGTTTTGTCTGGTTGTGGGTCGTTAGTACGGTTTTATTAGTCGTAATGATGGTCCTAGGCATCGCATAATTTTATGATGTTTTTAAGTAAAGTAATTCATTTCGGTGAATTACTTTACTTATTTAGTGAGAAAAAACGTAGCTGTTTAATAGTAGCTAACTAAAAATAAAAAGTCATTATTGTTTTTAAGGTAAGAAAAAAAGAAACTCTTTTTTTGAGGTGATAAGGATGAAAATCACTAAAAGCAAGCTTTCTATTAGTTTTTCAGAGGCTCGGAAAACTATCATACCTTTACTGAAAAAACATTGAAAGAACAAGAAAGACACATTAAAAAACTAAAGAACTCAAAAAACACACTAAACACAGCTAAAGCACAAGTCAAGGCATTCTCTTTCTTTTTCAGATGACGTATGATGTTAATAGTATCACAAAGGAGCTGAAACCAAGTGTCCGAACTGCAATTTAAAAAATTGTCCCTCGATCGTGTCAGTTACTCAGAGCCCTGGCTCGATTTAGTCACAAGTCAAGGTTTACAAGTCACAGAGGATTTAGATTATACAGTTGGTGTGTATCAAGAGAATGAATTAATTGCAACAGGCTCATTAACAAAAAATGTTTTAAAGATGTTAGCTATTTCTGATTCTTATCAAGGTGGCTCAGTCTTTAACCAACTAATCAGTCATTTAATTGGTCATTTAGCAGAACAAAAAATATTTCATTATTTTGTGTTTACTAAACCTAATCTCAGCTATGCTTTTACAAGTTTAGGCTTTAAAGTTTTAGTCGAAACAAAAGAGGCCTGTTTATTAGAAAAAGGTAATCATTCGCTTACGACTTTCTTAGCAGAGATTCCTCAAAAATCAACTGAAGGAATAACTGGTTCTTTAGTCATGAACGCTAATCCTTTTACGAATGGCCATCAATTTTTAGTTGAAACAGCCAGTCATGAATGTGATCAAGTCTTCTTGTTTATTGTTGAAGCTGATGTGTCAGAATTTAGTTTTGAGGAACGTTTGATGTTAGCTAAAGCCGGCACTGCACATTTATCAAATGTATTAGTTTTAGGTGGGGATAATTATATGGTTAATTTTGCAACGTTTCCAGCTTACTTTATTGCTGAATCAGCAGAAATTACGCATTATCAAACCCAACTAGACGCCCAACTTTTTAAAGAACGAATTTCCCCAGCTTTAAAGATTAACAGACGCTACTTAGGTTCTGAACCGTTGTCACCTAAAACAGCGATTTACAATCAGTCATTAACAGAAGTCCTAGAACCGGATGTTCAAGTTAAGATTATTCCCCGAAAGGCAACGAATTCTGGTAAGCCAATCAGTGCCACAACTGTGAGAGCCTTATTATCACAAAAAAACTGGGAGCGTTTACAAGAGTTAGTACCGCCAACGACATTTAGTTATTTAAAAAAAGCTTATAAATAGATAGAAGGAAGGATTTTAAATATTATGGATATTAAAACAACCGCAGTTGCGGGTACACTTGAATCAAGTGACATTCAAATCATGTTAACACCACTTAAAGGTGGCATTGAAATCAGCCTTGAAAGCTCAGTCCAAAAGCAATTTGGTGAACAAATTAAAGCTGTTATTAAAGAAACTTTAGCTGTTTATCAAATTAAGAACGCCCATGTTGAAGCAATCGACAAAGGGGCTTTAGATTGTACGATTAAAGCGAGAACAATCACAGCTATCCAACGAGCTTTAGAAGAAACAGAACAAGTAAACTGGGAGGTGCTGTAACTTGGGTAAATTAAGAAGAACAATGATGTTTGTTCCCGGTAATAATCCTGGAATGATTCGTGATGCAGGTATTTACAAAGCTGATTCCGTTATGTTTGATTTAGAAGATGCGGTCTCACTAGCAGAAAAAGATGCAGCTAGAATGTTAGTCTATCAAGCTCTGAAAACTGTTGATTACGGCGGTACGGAAATTGTTGTCCGAGTTAACGCCTTAGATTCTATCTACGGTCGCAACGATATTTTTGCCATGGTGAAAGCCGGTGTTGATGTGATCCGTTTACCAAAAACGGAAACAGAAGCCGATGTCACTGACGTTGAAAAAGTCATTGTCGAAGCCGAAACAAAATTTGGTGTGCCAATTGGGACAACTAAAATGATGGCTGCCATTGAAGGGGCTGAAGGAACGTTAAATGCCTTAGCGATTGCTCGTTCAAGCTCACGCTTAATCGGAATTGCCATTGGTGCTGAAGATTACGTCACTAATATGAAAACCCGTCGTTATCCTGATGGGCAAGAACTTTTCTTTGCTCGGAGCATGATTTTACATGCCGCTCGGGCAGCTGGAATTTCAGCTTTTGATACGGTTTACTCGGATGTGAATAACGAAGAAGGGTTCCGTCGGGAAGTTGAGTTAATTCATCAACTTGGCTTTGATGGTAAGTCGATTATTAACCCTCGTCAAATCAAAATTGTAAATGATGTTTTCACACCATCCCAAAAAGAAATTGACCATGCCTTAGATGTGATTGCAGCGATTGAAGAAGCTGCAGAAAAAGGCTCAGGGGTTATCTCATTAAACGGTAAAATGATTGATAAACCAATCGTTGAGCGGGCTGAACGAATTATTAGTTTAGCAACAGCTGCTAACGTTATTGGAAAGGAGCAAAAATAGATGTTAAACAAAGTTGGTCGGGAGATTCCCGCAGAGTTCTTAACTGAGTATAAATTATACGAAAACACTGAAATTGGTAACCCAGAAGTCACTAAAGGGGCGCCAACAATTAAAGTTGTCAAACCTGGCGATCAAAAGTTGTTAACGTCGATCGAAGAAGCCATTGAAAAAACTGGGCTGAAAGATGGAATGACAATTTCTTTCCACCACCATTTCCGTGAAGGTGATTATGTGTTAAATATGGTGATGGATGTGATTGCTCGTAAAGGGATTAAAAATTTAACCATTGCGCCAAGTTCTTTAGCTGGCGTACATAGTGAAATTATTAAACACATCGAAGCTGGAGTCATTACTAAAATTACAACAAGTGGCTTACGTGGCGAACTAGGAGATGCCATTTCGAATGGCTTAATGAAAGAACCAGTCATTTTACGTTCTCACGGTGGTCGTGCTCGAGCTGTTGAAACAGGAGTCATTAAAATTGATGTGGCATTCTTAGGAGCACCAAGCTCTGATGCCTACGGAAATGCTAACGGCTTTACTGGTAAATCAGTCTGTGGTTCCCTAGGTTACGCGCAAATTGATGCGAAACATGCCAATCAAGTTGTTTTATTAACAGATAACTTAGTGGCTTATCCAAATACTCCAACAAGTATTCCACAAACGAATGTAGATTATGTCGTTGAAGTTGAAGCAATCGGTAACCCAGATGGGATTGGTAAAGGGGCAACTCGTTTTACGACGAATCCGAAAGAGCTTAAAATTGCTGAAACAGTCAATGATGTCATTACTAAGTCACCTTATTTTAAAGACGGCTTTTCATTCCAAACAGGAACTGGTGGTGCTGCCTTAGCAGTTACTCGTTTCTTACGTCAAGCGATGATAGAAAATGACATTAAAGCCTCATTTGCCCTTGGTGGTATTACTAAACCAATGGTTGATTTACTCGAAGAAGGCTTAGTTAAGAAAATTCTTGATGTCCAAGATTTTGATAAAGGGGCAGCCTTAGGAATGTCGGCTAATCCAGAACAAACGGAAATTGATGCTTCTTACTACGCCAGTCCTTATAACAAAGGCGCCGTCGTTAATCAACTAGATATCGTGATTTTATCAGCTTTAGAAGTTGACACGAAATTTAATATTAATGTTATGACTGGATCAGATGGTGTACTTCGTGGCGCTATTGGTGGTCATCAAGATGCAGCCAATGCGAAGTTAACAATTATCTCAGCACCGTTAGTTCGTGGCAGAATACCGACAATCGTTAACGATGTCACAACTGTCATTACGCCAGGGGATAGTATTGATGTGATTGCCACAGAAATCGGCATCGCCATTAATCCTCGTCGTGAAGATTTAATTGCAGCATTTAAAGAAACAGATATCCCAGTTTACACGATGGCTGAGTTACAAGCCGAAGCTGAGAAAATCGTTGGAATTCCAGAAGCGATTGAGTTTACCGATCGCGTCGTTGCTTTAGTTGAATATCGTGATGGTACATTATTAGACACGATCAACCAAGTTAAATAGTTAGAACCCTTTAGTGTGATTATTAAACTTTATTAAGGGCGACAATCGCCCTTAATAAAGACTGATAATAAACAAAAAAGTACGCTCTCTTAAATCATCCAAACCGCCAAAGTTGAGATTAATGAAAGAGGCATACTAATTAAGAATATCTTACCACAAACTAGTGTCTTTTCAATTAATTAAGTAATTTGAACTAATAGCAATCGTTTTTATGATAGAACTCTTAACTAGTGGAACATGTGGCCGAGAACTTTTTTCTTATTTAGACCTTGGAGAGGCTTTTTTGAAAAAAATAAGAAAGAGGTAGTAAAACAATGGATATGTTAATGATTATTGGTTTTCTTTTGATTGTTGGGATTGTTTACTTGTTAATTTCAGGTAGAGCTAACCCAATCGTCGTATTTACGCTGTTACCTTTAGTAGCGGCAGGTCTTGTAGGAACATCTTTAGTAGATTTAAGTGGCTTTGTGAAAGATGGCGTGGCTTCAATGGTCACGACGGCATCACTTTTCGCCTTCTCAATCGCATTTTTCGGCTTAATGAACGATGTCGGTGCTTTTGATATTATTGTTAACCCGTTATTAAAAATTATGGGTAACAATATTTTCGCAATTATGGCTGTAACTGTCACAATCGCAATTATTGGACATTTAGATGGAGCAGGGGCTTCAACTGCCTTAATTACAATTCCACCAATGTTACCAATCTACAAAAAAATGAAAATTCGACCAACGACCTTGCTACTATTGTTAGCATCTAGTGTTGGGGCAATGAACATTATGCCTTGGGCTGGACCAACAATTCGAGCATCAACAGTTATTGGTGAAAGTGCTAACGATATTTGGTTAGGAATTATTCCAATGCAATTTATCTCAATTGCTTTAACATTTGGTATGGCTTTCGTCTTATCTCGCGTTGAGAAAAAACGTGGGGCTGGTATGACAGATGCTGAATTTTTAGAATTAAAACAAAATACAGGTGAATCAAAAGCCTTAGTTGAAGTACCTAAAGGTATTTTAATCTTTGACGTTATCTTAGTATTCGGAACAATTGCTGCCTTAGTAGCTGATTTATTACCAGCCAATGTGATCTTTATGATCGCCTTCTCATTAGCTTTAGTCATTAACGTTAAAGACACTAAAGCTCAAGGTAAAATGATCAAACGTTACGGCGAATCAGCAATGCCGATGATTATGACTTTATTCGCTGTTGGTGTTTTCTTAGGAGTCTTACAAGGAACTGGTATGATCGAATCAATGGCAGGGGGAATTATCAAAGCTTTACCAGCTGTTTTTGGACCGTTCATTCACGTAATTGTCGGAATCTTCTCAGTACCACTAATCTTGTTCTTAGGAACTGATAGCTATTACTTCGGTGTCTTACCAATCGTAACAGAAGTTGCTGGAAACTACGGCGTTTCTGCAATGACTGTTGCCCGGACAATGCTTGTAACTGAAAATATTGGTTTAATGATCTCACCAGCAATCGCAGTTACTTACTTAGCCTGTGGTTTAGCTGGAGTAGAATTAAAAGACCATATCAAAGCTAACTTTGTTTGGTTATGGGGAATCAGCCTTCTATTACTAGTCATCATGCTAGCAATCGGAATCGCTTAATTTGAATAAATAACAAGAGGAGTAATTCATTTCGGTGAATTACTTTACTTGTTTATTGGAAATACAGAAAGGAAGATATAAGTGAACAAAGGAAAAGTCTCATTTACAGAAACAGTCCTTAGAGATGGTCATCAAAGCTTAATGGCAACTCGTTTAAGCACAGCTGAGATGCTACCAATTATTAGCGAAATGGACCAAGCAGGCTATCAGGCAATTGAGTGTTGGGGTGGCGCAACCTTTGATGCTGCCGTTAGATTTTTAAATGAAAGTCCTTGGGAACGTCTACGTGCTTTCAAAAAAGCTGCACCAAAGACACCTTTACAAATGTTGTTACGAGGTCAAAACTTATTAGGTTACCGTCACTACGCTGATGATTTAGTTGATAAATTTATTAAAGAAGCTTTAGCCAACGGAATTGATGTGATTCGGGTCTTTGATGCCTTGAATGACACTCGAAATATGGAAGCATGTGTGACAGCAATTAAGAAATACGATGGTCATGCCCAACTAGCGATTTGTTATACCGTTAGTCCAGTTCATACCATTGAGTACTATTTAACTTTAGCCAACAAACTAGTTGATCTAGGAGCAGATTCTATTTGTGTGAAAGATATGGCTGGCATTTTAACTCCAAAAGTTGGTCGTGAACTTGTGAGTGCTTTAAGAGCAGCAATCGACTTACCAATCGAAGTTCATACTCATGCCACAAGTGGTGTCTCAGAGTTAACTTACATGGCAGTAGTTGAAGCCGGTGCTGACATTATTGACACTGCGATTTCGCCATTTTCTGGTGGAACAAGCCAACCAGCAACCGAACCACTGAGTATTGTCTTAGATGAGTTAGGTTACGAAACAGGCTTAAATCAAGAAAAATTAGCGGAAATTGCTGATTACTTTAAACCAATTAAAGATAAATATATCTTAGAAGGTATTTTAGATGCTAAAATGCTAACCGTTGATCCAAAAGCCCTCGTTTATCAAGTACCAGGTGGCATGTTATCTAACTTGTATTCCCAATTAAAACAAGCGAATGCTGCTGACCGTTACGAAGAAGTTTTAAGAGAAGTACCAAAAGTTAGGGAAGATTTAGGTTTTCCACCATTAGTTACCCCAATGTCACAAATGGTAGGGACTCAAGCGGTCTTTAACGTCTTAACTGGGGAACGCTATAAAATGATTCCTAATGAAATTAAAGATTACGTTCGCGGGGCCTATGGCCAACCACCGGCACCGATTTCCGCAGAAATTATTGCTAAAATAATTGGTGACACACCGATTATTACTGATCGACCTGCAGATCACTTGCCGGCGGAATTTGAAAGCTTAAAAGCCGAAATTGGTGATTTAGCTAAAAATGATGAAGAAGTCTTAATTTATGCCATGTTCCCACAAGTCGGTCGTAACTTTTTAGAACAACAATTAAATCCAGTAACGCCAACAGCAGAAAAAGCAGACGAAACCATTAGAATTTTTGGAATTCGTTCATAGGAGGTTAAGTAGTGACTGAAATTAGTATAACAGAAGCCGTTATGATTTCGATTGGTTGTATTATTACCGTCTTTATCGTCTTAATTGGCTTACAAATAATCATGACAATGTTTAAATACCTTAAGAATGATGAGGTAGCCGAGACGACTGTCAAGGCGCAACCAGTAATGGCTCAGCAACAGACAACCCTTGAAACAGATCAAGAAACAGAAGAAGTAGCAATGTTGATGGCCTTAGTTTTAGCAAATGACAATCAACAAGATAAAAAGTACGAAATTGCCAATATAAAACGCCTTAAATAAAAGCTGGGCGCAAAAAGTTAATTAACTATAATAGGAGACGTGAAAATGAAAAATTACGAAATTACAGTCAATGGTAAAGTTTACCAAGTAGCAGTGAAAGAAATTGACGAAGCAACTTATCAAGCAGGGGCGACGAAGCCAGTTGCAGTAGCAGCACCAGCACCAGTTGTCTCAAGTGGTACTACGATTAAAGCGCCAATGCCAGGGGTTTTATTAAAAATGAAAGTCGCTGTTGGCGAAGAAGTTAAAAGTGGCCAATTATTGTGTCTGTTAGAAGCAATGAAAATGGAAAATGAAATTGTTGCGCCAGAAGATGGCGTTGTTTCAGCAATCCATGTGACCGAAGGGGCTCAAGTTGAAGCTGATGCACCATTAATTTCACTGTAACACCAACTATTAAACTAAAGGAGTCTCATAATGATAGATACAATTCTAGATGTGTTCGTCGAATCTGGGTTCGCTGCCATCACATATAAGCAATTAATAATGATTGGGATTGCTTTAATCTTTTTATACTTAGCAATCAAAAAAGGCTATGAGCCTTACTTACTATTGCCAATTGCTTTTGGGATGTTATTAGTTAACTTACCATTAGCTGGTTTAATGGATTATCCGACTAAAGAAGCCGCCGGTGGTTTACTTTACTACTTATATCAAGGTGTTGATTTAGGGATTTATCCACCACTGATTTTCTTGTGTCTCGGAGCCTCAACGGATTTCGGGCCACTAATTGCTAATCCGAAAACCTTACTATTAGGCGGAGCAGCCCAAATTGGAATTTTTGCGGCTTTCATCGGCGCAATTGCCATGGGAATGACTGGTCAAGAAGCTGCCTCAATTGGGATTATTGGTGGAGCAGATGGGCCAACGGCGATTTTCTTAACGAGCCAATTAGCTCCTCACTTGTTATCAACGATTGCCTTAGCTGCTTATTCTTACATGGCCTTAGTACCAATTATTCAGCCACCAATTATTAAGTTATTAACAACGAAAGAAGAACGTGAAACTAAGATGGAGCAACTACGTCCAGTTTCTCGGAAAGAAAAGATCTTATTCCCAATCGTCACAACGATCTTAGTCGTTTTATTACTACCTTCAGCAGCGCCACTAATTGGGATGTTGATGTTAGGTAACTTAGTAAAAGAAAGTAATCAAGTGCCAAAAATTGTTGACATGTTACAAAATTCAATGATGTACATTGTGACAATTTTCTTAGGAATTTCAGTCGGGGCTAAAGCTCAAGCGGAAACGCTATTAACGACTCAAACCCTGAAAGTTATTGTTATGGGCTTAATTGCCTTTGCTGTCGGAACTGCCTCTGGTGTTTTGATGGGCAAATTGATGTACAAATTAACTAATGGTAAAATTAACCCAATGATCGGTGCCGCTGGGGTGTCAGCCGTGCCAATGGCCGCCCGCGTAGTTAATAAAGAAGGTATGAAAGCTAATCCGAGCAACTTCTTATTAATGCATGCCATGGGTCCAAACGTTGCCGGTGTTATCGGTTCAGCTGTAGCAGCCGGGATTTTATTGAAATTCTTCGGTTAATAGTTAAGATAGGAGGTGTTTCTAATGGATGTCTTTAAAGATGGACTAGTCAGTGATTTAGCTGATGTCTTAGCAAGTCGTGAGTTACGAGTCACACGGCAAAAAGCATTAGTGGAAACTGAAAGTCCAGTAATTATTTCATTCCAGTTAAACATTCCGGGACCGGTTAAAACAAGCCCGCTCTTAGTCGATTTATTTGATGATGGCGTGGCGGCAATTGTCACTGTTTTAGAAGATTTAACACTCTCAATGACTTCCCTTAGAAAGTATTATCAAAAAACGGGACCAGAATGTTTAATTGCGTGTGCTGGTGACAGTCGGATCTTAAAACAAGAGATGATAAAACTGGAAGACAGTTCTTATGGTCGGCTCTTTGATATTGATATTTTAAAGGTTGTCGATAAAGAGTTAATCTCTCTCTCCCGAGAAGAGTTAGGTTTTTCACAACGAAGCTGTTTACTGTGTGATGACTCAGCTAAAGCGTGTGGCCGCAGCCGTAAACATACTTTATCAGAGTTACAAGAGGAAATCAGTCAGTTGATAAATCGAATTTAATTATTAAAAGCCCTGAAAGCCAATTTTCTTTCAGGGCTTTTTTTATAGAATGTTTACCGATTATTAAGTCCAATGATAAATTTCAGATAATAAAAAGAAGGGACAGCAAACGCTCTGTTCCTTCTTTTTTGTCATTAAATTAAATTTTCCAATTTAGCCATAAAAATCGTCAAAGCTAAGAGATCAGCAGAGCCGCCAGGACTAAGATGTTTCTCGACAAAGCGTTGATTAACAGCCATCAATTCAGGAAAGTAGTCCTCTTGACTAATTATATTTGTCTGTAAGATTTTTTGAGCTTCTTTCTGGGCCCAAGCTAAGCCAGTTAAGCCACCACGATTAATTAAGTTTGAATCTTCTGACTGGGAGATCAATAAGAAAAGGGTCGTTAATAAAGTTTGATTCAATGATAGCGAATGTTCTTGATTTTTCATTTTTCGTAAGTAAGGTAAGGCTAATTCTTGAACTAAAGGGTAGCCTTCTAATGCTTCGCCGCGAATGCCACGAATCCCATGTTCAAGGTATAATTTTTCACCATTAGTTAGCTGGATTTTATCTTCTAAGCCAATAAAATCTTTTCCTAAAGAGTCTTGAACCATGTCTTGGCCAATCTCAAAGACTGTTTGACTGTCAGCTTCAGACAGTGGTTGGTTAAGCTTACTTGGCTGATTCTGGTGAAAGTAGCCAAGACTAGCTAAGAGAATGCCAAAAGAGAAAATGGCCCCTTTATGGGTATTCACTCCTAGGGTAGCTTGGTTCATCTGTTCTTCAATCTCGAGGCCAATGGGTCTAATCTTAGTAAAGAGTCGCCCTAAGGAGCCTTGGTGGGCTCTGCCGGCTTGATAATAGTCAGTAAAGCCAGTCAAAAGGGCAGTGGAGCTATCAATAAAGGTGAAAATTGTCATATCACTGTGAGCCCCGGGGTGAGCAGGATCAACTAAACCAGGTTTAGGTGTCACTACTGATTCATAGAGTAAACTATTTTGTGCTAGTAGGGGAATCCTGAGCGGGTCTGAAGGGAGCTTAGAGGTTGTTTTTAGCATTCTCTTTCTCCGTTTCACTAATAATAAAGGCTTGGGAATCTTTTAAATGATTTTCAATAATAGCGGTAATTTTTTGGATGTCTTTTTCAGGGCTTTTCATTGCTTTAAAAATCTTCCAATGCTCAGCTAAGGCAGTATTACAACGGTTTTCTTCTTTTAAAGACATGTCTCTAAAGCGTTTCAGATATTCTTGTAAATTATTAGAAATCGAAATCAGCCGCGGCATTTTAGCATTTTTATAGATCATGTGATTAAATTTAGTAAATAAGGGAATGACATCTTCGACCCGATTGGCAGCATTCATCTTATCGGTTTCGATTAGTAAAGCTTCCATTTCGTCAAACTGTTCATCTGTCATTAAGTTCATGGCGTTAGTCGTTGCTAAGACATCTAAGGCTACGCGAATTTGATAAATTTCGACAACGTCTTGGCTACTCATTTTTTTGACAATCACCCCATAGCGAGGGATGTACTCGACTAGTTCTTCAATTTCAAGTCGTTTTAATGATTCACGAATGGGCGTCCGACTAATGTTCATGCGACTAGCATATTCTTTTTCGTTGATGCGGATTCCGACTGGAACTTTCCCTTCAATAATCGCTCGGCGTAAACCAAAATAAACAATTTCATTTAATGGTAAATATTGGCTCATGTCAGTTTCAGCAATAATTGCTCCAATGTAGTCTTCCATAATTTCCTCCTAGTTGTTTTGAAAGGCATTTTTTGCCAAGGTGATTAAGTAACGAATATAGTTGTAAGACAATTGAGATTGGTTATAAATCGCATAAAGTTCCCAGAAAGCCCGTTTATCCCCAAGGCTATAATGATGAACTGTGCTGTAGGCATTCGTTAATTCGGTAATTCGTTCAGGAATGATTGTGGCACCAATTCCTGAGCTGGCTAGTTTATAGGCCGTTGTAATATTTTGGGTTTCCATCATAATAATTGGTTCTTCCGTAAAATCTTCAAAGAGGTAGTCAACTAATTGCCGCATTCTTTGGCCTTTATGTAAAATCACAAAAGGTAAGTGTTGCAGATCTTGAGGACTTAAGCTGTGGTTGTTGCGGCGATTGCTTTTTAACAAGCGGGGGTCCACAGCGACTTTGATTTCTTCCCTTAAAATCTTTTCGTAATGGTGTTGATCAATTTTAATATTCGCTGTTAATGGTGTGAAAAAAGCCATATCTACTTGTTTTTTATCAATTGCTTGTTGCATTTCTGTCGTTGTTCCTTCAAGAATTTTTATTTTCATATTTGGGAAGCGTTTTTGAAAGTCAGGCAAGATCCGTGGCAATAAGAGACCACCCCAGTAGCGAGTGATGCCAATTTTTAATAGTCCGTGATCTTCCGTTTGCAATTGATGTAAGTCAGCTTTAAGTTGAGATTCTAAATAAAGAATTTCATAGGCGGTTTTTATATAAGTTTTGCCAGCAGGAGTTAACGTGATTGGTTGTCCAGAGCGATCAAACAATTCAACAGCAAGTTCATCTTCCAGTTTAGCAATGTACTGGCTAAGTGAGGATTGGGCCATAAACAAACGTTTGGCAGCCTTTGAAAAATTACCTTCTTCGGCTAAGGTCACAACATATTTAAATGGTTTCAAGTCCAAAACTGAAACTCCTCTCCTGATCGGTAAATCCGATTGAGTAAGTGTGGTTTATCGTATTAGACGATAACGCAACCTCATTATATAATAAAATTAGTAGAAATGAAAGTCTTGTCAAGTAGTAAATGAGTAAAGTTTAATAGTCAAAATAAGGAGGAATGAAGAATGAATGAATTACGGATTTTAGTCCCGAATGGGATGCTAGGCTATGGTTTTCCCTTAGCTGATTTTGAAAGAGGGATGGCTGAACAGCCCCATGCGATTGTTGTTGATTCAGGTTCGACAGATAGTGGGCCACAAAAGTTAGCCTTAGGTGAGACGACTTGCCCCCCAAGTGCTTACAAGTCAGAGTTACGAATCTTAGTTACTCAAGGGAAATTGGCTAATATTCCAGTTATCGTCAGCTCTGCCGGTGGTGATGGAACGAATGAGCACGTTGATTTATTAGTCGAATTAGTTAAAGAAATTGCGGAAGAAGAAGGTCTAGCCTTGAAAATTGCTAGTATTTATAGCGATATTCCTAAAGAGATAGTCTCTAAAGCGTTAGCTAATAATCAAATTGTGAATATGAAAAATGTCCCAACTTTAACTGAAGCTGAGATTCAAGCAGCGACAGTCATTACAGCCCAAATGGGAGCTGAACCATACTTAGCTTTATTAGCTGATGAAGCGGTTGATGTGATTATTGGTGGCCGGAGTTATGATCCAGCGCCAACAGCGGCCTTAGGAATTCACTATGGTTTTGAGCCGGCCTTAGCTTGGCACATGGGTAAAATTATTGAATGTGGAGCAATTTGCTGTGTACCAGCAGGGAAAACCGTCTTAGGTCGATTATTTAAAAACCACTTTGTGATTGAGCCTCTTAATCCGAAGTCCCAAGCCTTACCTCATTCAGTTGCTGCTCATACGATGTATGAAAAAAGTAGCCCAACGATCTTACCCGGACCTGGGGGCGTCTTAGACTTAAAAGCCTGTCGCTTTGAAGCGGAAACTGACCGCACGGCTCGAGTCTCTGGTAGTCGTTTTATTCCAGATGAAAACTATCATATTAAACTTGAAGGAGCAAAAACCGTAGGCTATCGTTCAATTACCGTCATGGGTTTACGGGATCCTATTTTAATCGCTCAACTGGATTCAGTCTTAGCTTATGTTTTAGCCGATGTCACAAGTCAATTAGGACCAGAAGTCGCTGCAAGTGAGATTGTTTTTCATCCGTATGGCAAAAATGCAATTATGAAAAACATGGAAGCTCAAGTTGCCGAATTAGGCCATGAAATTTGTGTGATTGCTGAAGTGGCTTCACCGACTCAAGAGATGGCTCAATTAATTGTCAATCGGATTAGAACGAGTTTACTTCATTATCACTACCCAGGTCGTGTTGCAACTTCTGGTAATATCGGCATGCCTTTTACCCCTTTAGAAATCCCTTTAGGGGAAGTCTGTCAGTTTAATGTGTACCATTTAATGCCGATTACGGATCCGGTAAAACAGTTTCCAGTAAACATCATGGAGGTGGATTTTTCATGAAACCATTAAAAGAGATTGCTCAAGTCATTCGTAGTAAAAACTCTGGGCCTTTTGAAATAACTTTTGATATTATTTTTAAAAGTTTAGCAGATTATCAGCAGTTTTTAGAGTCAGGCGCGTTAACCCCTGGCATTGTGGCAGAACTTTATCAAGCGCCAGAGGAGGATATTATTACCTTTGAAGGCTTTGAAGCTGCTCGCGGCCTTAAAATTACTTTGCCACGACCTTGGCAACAAGGAAGTATTGGTGAAAGCGACATGCACGGTTCTCAACAATATGCCTTACTCTTAGACATCCAAGTTCCTTGGTCATAAAAAAAGGTGCCAGTGACAAATAACATGTCATGGCACCGTTTTTTAGTTTAAGCTGAATAAAAGGACAATTAAATTCATCACCATGTGACTAATAATTGCTGACCAAATACTGCCACTTCGCCGGTAAATCAAATAGAAAGACAGACCCATCAAAAAATAACCAATGAAAAAGTCGTTGCCGTGAGCCACAGCAAAAATGGCTGAACTAAGTATCCCACTGATCCAAGGTGGGAAAAACTCCGTGATAAGAGTCGTTAATGCTTGGCGAAAGACTAATTCTTCCATAATCGGTGTTAAGATCAAAACTGTTATGAGAGCTAATAGCCAGTTTGAGCCTTGGAAGGACAAGTTAGTAGGTGAGACGTCACTATTAACTAAAAGTTTATAAACTAGCTGGCCTAAGAGTTGAGCTAAAATACTTAAGAGACCTCCTAGTAACCCGTAAAAGAAAATATTTTTAACATTATTTTTAGTTAAGGGTTTAGAAGGGTGTGGATTTTTAGTTAACAGATAGAAGGCTAATAGTAAGCATGTGCCGATTAAGTAAGAACTAAAACTAAGCCAAAGTGAGCCTGAAGTCAAATGAAGGAAATTTGTCAAAAAAACAGGACTTCCAATCGCCAAAAAGTAAGTGATGAGTGTTAAAACCATTCCTTTCGTAGTTGACATATCTTCCCTCCTTTTTAATCGGTTAACAATTAACAATGATTCATTTAGTATATCATAGGATTTAAGAAAAAAATCTAGGAAGGTTATCATATTTCTTGCTTAATTCTTAAATAATGAGTATTATATAAGAGTAAGTTAGCACTTGAGTCCTTAGAGTGCTAAGAGCTAACTAAATCAAAAGATATAAGTGGAGGGATTTAACGTGTTAAAACCATTAAATGATCGTGTTGCAATTGAAGTCGCACAAGAAGAAGTCGCTACAGCCGGAAGTTTATTATTAACGTCAGCTGCTAAAGAAAAACCACAGACTGGTTTTGTTGTTGCTGTTGGCGAAGGTCGTGTTTTAGACAACGGTACTCGCTTACCTGTTGCTGTTAAAATTGGCGATCAAGTCTTATTTGAAAAATATGCTGGCTCAGAAGTTAAGTATGAAACTAAAGAATACTTAATTATTCGTGAACATGACATCATCGCAATCGTTGATTAGAAGAAAGTAAATTTTAAGAATGTGGCTCAATGAGAGCAAGTCCGTAACAAACTATTTAGATGGGGTGAAATAAAAATGGCAAAAGATATTAAATTTTCAGTAGATGCACGAGCAGCAATGGTTAAAGGTGTGGATACTTTAGCAGATGTTGTTAAAGTTACATTAGGACCTAAAGGCCGTAACGTTGTGTTAGAAAGAGCATACGGTTCACCATTAATTACTAATGACGGTGTGACTATTGCTAAAGAAATCGAATTAGAAGACCACTTTGAAAATATGGGAGCAAAATTAGTTTCTGAAGTTGCTTCTAAAACTAATGACATTGCTGGTGACGGAACAACGACGGCTACAGTCTTAACTCAAGCAATCGTCCGTGAAGGTTTGAAAAACGTCACAGCTGGTGCAAACCCAATTGGCTTACGTCGTGGGATTGAACAAGCAACGAAAGCGGCGGTTGAAGAATTACACGTCATTTCTAAAAAAGTTGATTCAAAAGAAGCAATTGCTCAAGTCGCAGCAGTTTCTTCTGGTGATGACAAAGTTGGTGAACTAGTCTCTTCAGCTATGGAGCGAGTTGGTAACGATGGCGTGATTACGATTGAAGAATCAAAAGGAATTGAGACGGAGCTTGATGTTGTTGAGGGCATGCAGTTTGATCGTGGTTACTTATCTCAATACATGGTAACTGACAACGATAAGATGGAAGCTGTCTTAGAAAATCCGTATATCTTAATCACGGATAAAAAGATTTCAAATATTCAAGACATTTTACCTTTATTAGAACAAATTTTACAACAAGGCAAACCATTATTAATCATCGCTGATGATATTGATGGTGAAGCATTACCGACGTTAGTTTTAAATAAAATCCGCGGTACCTTTAATGTGGCAGCTGTTAAAGCACCAGGTTTCGGTGACCGTCGTAAAGCGATGTTAGAAGATATTGCAATCCTAACAGGTGGCACGTTAATTACGGAAGACTTAGGGTTAGATTTAAAAGATGCTACTATTGAAGCTTTAGGAACAGCCCGTTCAGTTGTAGTTGATAAAGATTCAACAACAATTGTTGAAGGAGCTGGCGACAAAGGTCAAATTGAAGCCCGTGTTGGTTTGATTCGCTCGCAAATTGCTGATACTACTTCTGACTTTGATCGTGAGAAATTACAAGAACGTCTAGCGAAATTATCAGGTGGTGTGGCTGTCATTAAAGTTGGCGCGGCTACCGAAACTGAATTAAAAGAATTAAAATTAAGAATCGAAGACGCCTTAAATGCAACTCGCGCAGCAGTTGAAGAAGGTATCGTTTCTGGTGGAGGTACAGCCTTAGTTAATGTTGCTCATAAAGTAGCAGAACTAAAAGCAGAGGGTGATGAGCAAACAGGAATCAACATCGTCTTACGTGCCCTAGAAGAACCGATTCGTCAAATCGCTGACAATGCCGGACTTGAAGGTTCAGTCGTTGTTGATAAAATGAAACAAGCAGAAATTGGCATTGGCTTTAACGCAGCAACTGGGGAATGGGTCAATATGATTGAAGCTGGTATCGTTGATCCGACGAAAGTGACTCGTTCTGCTTTACAAAATGCAGCTAGTGTCGCGTCATTAATCTTAACAACTGAAGCAGTCATTGCTGAAAAACCACAACCAGAAAGCCCAATGGGTGGAGCTGGTATGGACCCAAGCATGGGCATGGGCGGCATGATGTAATTTCCACTAAAGAACCTTGTTAATTCAAGGTTCTTTTTTTATTATCTTAACTTTTAGTGTCATAAGGGGTAAGGGAGGGGGCTGATTATCGAAAAACCGACAATAAATGATAAAAGCTTATGTTACAATTATAATATCTTTTAATAAATAGTCAGTCACTCAGGGGCTGTGAAAGGAAAAGTAATGCTTATTTTATTATTTGTCTTAGGCTTTGCCATCATGCCTTATGTGCTCTTTCAATTGCTTGTTTTTACTTTAATCAAATGTTATGAAAAAACAAGTTGGGGCAGCAGCTTAGCCAAAAGAGTTGGCCAGAAACAACCACCTAAAGTTCAACTGCTAGAACTTTTGTCTTTAACACTTTTAAGCAGTTTTGGCCTATGGCAAGTGTTAAAATATTACTTGTTTTCAGGTGCCTACTTTTGGTATGTTATCTTGACAGCAGGCCTGATCTTAGTTGTTTACATCGCGCCTTTAGCGGCTATTAAAGCACCCTTTCTGGAAGCGAGTCAAGAACCTTGGGGATTTTTTAAGAAGCTCTATTGGCAATTAGTAACGACCTTCACGTTTATGTGGGGCCTAGTTCTTATACTGGATCAAGAGGCAAAAATATATAGCGATGAATCAGGATCAACTTATCAAACAGGTAGTTTGTTGCTAAAAAAATTAGGTGGAATGGCTTTGCTGCTAGTAGTGAGTTATTTACTCGTAACCTTATCAGCTAAATTTTATTTAAGTGCTAAAAAAAATCCGAGAAGAGGATAGCGTAGTCACAATTATCTGGGAGTCATGTCGATAAAACTTAAAGAGAAGCAGTGATAAGTGGCAAAAGAATCCTCTATATCGACGGAATCAGCCCCTCTTTGTCAGCTTATTACCTTTAGCTAGTTTTGGGATTACGTTATTGGGGCTGATTCTCTTTAATCAGACTCTGATTTTATCTAGCTTACTCATCTATAGTGTGCCACTTTTTAGTATGTTTTTCCTATTAAAATTGATTACGAGCCTAAAAAAGCAAAGATGGAAGCCGGCAGTTAACTATTTATTACTAATAGCTTTTGGCACTATTTGGCTGATAATGTTACTCCTATTATTTATAAATGGCTCTTTGAATTGGCAATCATATCAAAAAAATCAAAGTTTAGAGATTTTGATTGATCTCCTTATCATGCCTTTTAGTCTCTTTGCCTTTATTTGGACTATTTGGCAAGTCTTTAAACAGACAGAAATAAAGGAAAGTCCAAATAGTTAAAAGCTTTTTAGAGTGTTAATTGAACTTACAAAAAATAAGTATAAGGGGGATTTATTTGGATAATAATCTAAAAGAATTAGTAAAATTATTTATAATAATTACCTGTGCGTTGATTTTTTCTTTGATAATTGCCAAAGTTACTAATCGAACGTTTAAATGGTGGATTACCATTGGCGTATTTTTAGGGAGTTATCTTGGGAGCAGAATTTTCAAAAAAAAGAGTCATAAATTAAAATAGCTCTCGGATTGATAAAGTGTCACAATCTTTGCTATACTAAAAAGTAATTAAAGTAGTTTTTAGGAGGGAATATCATCGCCGATTTAGAAAAAAAGCCAGGATCAAGAGGGTTTGCAGTGTTAATGTTTTTGATGTATTGGCTCTTATTTTTCATTAGTCAATTTATCGCGTTTTTACCACAAATGTTAAAACCAATGTTTGAATTTATTAGGGATAACCCGGAAGCCGATCAAATGGAACTCATAGATAATGTATTTACTACGCTAAGCTATCCGTGGTATTTAAATCTTTTACAAGTTAGCATTTTTGCCTTAATGATTTATTTATTTAAAAATAAAGGGATTAATTTCTTTTCCAAAGCACCTATCAAAATCAAAGAAATCTTCTTTATTATTGGCGCAAGTATTGGCTTAATTGTCATTAGTGGCATTTTAGAAAATGTGATCGCTCGCTTACAGCCAGCCTTTAATACTGAAAATCAAGTTGGCTTGGAAGGGTTATTTAGTAATTCCTCACCAATCACGATGTTTATCTCAGTCGTTATTTTAGCACCGATTATTGAAGAAGTGCTTTTTAGAGGGATTTTCATGAAAGTATTATTTGCAGGTAAAGATACCTTAGGTTATATTGTCTGTGCGGTGGCCTTTACGCTAGTCCATTCACCGACTGATTTTTATAGTTTTTTAATTTACTTTACGATGGCCTTAGGCTTAGGATGGATATACTGGCGAACAGAGCGGATTGAAGCATCGATTTTTGCACACTTTTTAAATAATTTATTAGCATTTGTTTTAATGATGATTTATCAAGGGTAAACCTTTAAAAGAAAGTTGGGGAAAATGATGAAATTAGATATGGTTGGTTTAGTCGTTGAAAATATGACGAAAGCTGTGACATTTTATGAAACGTTAGGTTTTACTGTTAGCGAAGAACGAGGGGCAGATTATTTAGAATTAATTAATGAAGGCGTCCGTCTTTCTTTAAATAGCCGGGAGATGGTTGCTAGTATTTATGGTTTCATCCCTGAAAAAAACGGCGATACGATTGAATTAGCTTTTCTCTGTCACTCTCCAGCTGAGGTGGATCAGAAAGTAGCCGTCATTCAAGCAGCCGGTTATGAAGTCTTTAAGGCACCTTGGGATGCTTTTTGGGGGCAACGCTACAGTATTATTAAAGATGTTGATGGCAATTTATTAAGTCTCTTTGCTAATTTGCCAGAGGAGACACGCTAATGGAAGAACTTATTTCAGAAATCAAAGCTTACGGTGGAACCTTACCAGGAGCAACAGTCACTTTTCGGGAAGAGTGGGGGTCAGAATACTTTAATCTTGGGGGCAAGTTCTTTTGTTTGTTAGGCAAGAATAAAGAGGGCCAATTAATAATGACCGTTAAAGGTCTACCGGAAGTCAATGAACAGTTGCGAGAACAATATTCCTTTATTGTACCAGGCTATTACACGAATAAAACTCATTGGAATTCAATTTTATTAACAGAGAGCAATCTATCTTTAACAGAATTGACTGGCTTATTAAAAGAATCTTATCAATTAGTCTTGGCTAAGTTACCGAAAAAAGTTCGGGATGAATTAATATAGGAGGACGCTTATGAAGACTGCTCGTTTATTACAATTACTAATCTATTTATTAGCAAATGAGCAAGCCACCGGCCAAGAGTTAGCGGAACGCTTTAGCGTCTCGAAACGAACCATCTACCGTGACATTGCTGCCTTAGAGGAAGCAGGAATTCCAATTGTTGTGACACAAGGAGCAAGAGGCGGTTTCTCTTTAATGAGTAGTTATAAACTAAAATCCGTTACTTTTACGACTGCTGAGAAAGGGCGACTTTTAAAAGTGCTTAATATTGAGTCAGGCTTAATGCTAGCTGATGAAATTGGGTTAAGTTTAGTTGAAAAAATTCAACTATTAACTTTAGAAAATCCACCAGTAAAAGAGTTTATTTCTGTAGATGAGGGAACGATTCATCCCCCAGATGTGGAAAATCAGACAAAAATTAAAGTGAACCAAATAAATCAAAGTATTATTGATCAGCAAGCCTTAAAATTAAGTTATGTTGATGGCAAAGGGGAACTAACAAAACGAGAAGTTATTCCTGAAGAATTAATCTTAAAAGACGGTAGTTGGTATTTAGAGGCGTATTGTGGGTTAAGACAGTCTATTAGATTATTTAAACTCACCCGAATCCAAGAACTAGCAATCATTCCACGCATTAGGGAAGTCTCGGCAGTAAAGCCAGAACTTGAAGATGTTGAAAAAACACTAAGGAATATTTGTTTAGAATTTTTACCTTCGGAATTAGGAAAACTGTATGATTTTTTCTCTCCTGATAAAATCAGTTTAGGTTTAACAGGGGAAATCATTGTCAACTTTGCTGAAGAGCCTCAGCAAAACATCTTACCCTTACTATTAATGTTTGGTAACAAAGTCAAAGTCATCTCACCAGAATCGTTAATTACTAAACATCAGCAAGAAATTCAGAAAATGCTGAAAATTTATTAAAAAAGTTGACAGACTGTTGTCAACTTTTTTACGTTAAACTAGCTTTATCACTTAGGAGGTGTTAAAGATGGAACTAACAATTATTGAAAAAATTCGGACTAATAATTTTACTGAGGCCTTAGTAGCTGAAAAAATTATGACACTCTGGCAAACAGCTTTGAACAAATTGTCAGAAAAACCGGAAGTGATTTATGCTTTGTACGATAATTATCAATCTGATTATCGAGGCGACTATGATTTATCAATTGCTTGGTCTGGCAATCAGGCTAAAGGCACTAAGGAAATTAATCCTAACAAAAATTACCGTGAATTTTTAGTTGATCCAGAGCTAGAACAAGGGGTATTTGTTAAATGGCAAGAAATTTGGGCCCTAGAAGAAGCTGGTTTATTAGTGAGAGCTTACGGTACAGACTATGAAATATATGATAATCAAGGAAATATTTCGATTTTTATTGAGATTAAATAGACAGTAACAGCAAAAAAAAAATTTTTTGCTGTTTTTTTTATGAATATTTTCATAATTTACTATTAATAACCTACCTTTAATTAACGAATATTACTATTTTAATATGTTGTTATTATGAAGTTTTAGAATAAAATGTTTTTTAACATGCCTTTTAAAAGAATAAGGCTTGTAAAAAATGTCTTTTTTGTGTCAAAAAAACCTTTTTTTTACTGAAAAATTGACATATTAAAAGAGAATTTTGAAGTTATACTAAGTAAGAATTAAGAAACAAACAAAGCGCACAACGAAAAGGAGAATGACAATGTATAACTCACTAACTTATGGAAATGTAATTAAAGAACTTAGAAATGATCGCTTTTTATCTCAAGGTGAATTAGCTGAAGATATTTGTTCTCAAGGCATGCTTAGCCGAATTGAAAATAATGATGTTGTCCCTAACGTGTTAGTTATGCAAAAAATTTGTGAACGCCTGAATGTTTCTGTTAATTACGTGTTAACTTTAGAAGAATCTAAAATGAAACCAGAAAATAATTGGTTAGACCTACTTAAACAATACAAACAAAGTAAACAATTCGCGGAACTAGCAGATACCTTGACGCAAATTGAAGAAGATCAGATTGTGATTAGTCATTCTAAAGTTGAATTACAAGAATATGCTTATTATCGAGGCGCCAGCTTAATTGATCATAATCATAAATCTGAAAAAGGTTTAGCCGCCTTACAAGAAGGACTAAATTATACTTATAATCGTAATAAAGCCAATACTACCGATATGGAAGTTGTCTTATTAAGCAAAATCGGCAAAGTTTACTACGATCAAGGGAAATATGACTTAGGTTTATCATTTATGAGACGGAGTATTAGTCAATTTTACGCGGATATGTCTAACCGTGTAAAAATTGATACGACAAAAATATTTTATAATATCGCCACAGCTTTAATTGATTTAAAAAGTTACGACGAAGCGATTGAGTTCATTGAGCAAGGGATTCTATGGTCTCAAAAACTTAAAACATTTTATTGTTTAGATGATTTATATATGCTGAAAGGCATTGTTTATCAAGATTTAGGTCGGATGGATGAAGCGATTGAAGTCGCTCAAATCGCCGAAACATTGAGTGCTCTAGCAACACAAGCCGTTTAATTAACAACTAGAGGTGTGACTGAAGTCACGCCTTTTTAGTTTGGAATCGAGAAAGACAATCATGTTTTTTTATCTTAAAAATAGTTATTTTAAAAGAAACCAATTTTTTTTACTTAAGGACAAGGCGGTGTGACAAAAGTCGTTTAAATACAAGTACTTCGTTGTCCCTGTCTCTAATGACTAAAGTCATAAGAGGCACGGCTATTGGAAATAAATTCGACTTCGATCACATCAACCTCTAACGATTAAAATCGTAAGAGTTGAAGGAACAATCAGTTCTTTTGATTGTACGGATTTATTGAAATTATCGTGCCTTCAACGCTTAGAGCTTTAGCGTTTAGCAGTTGTTGAGAGCGAAGCTATTTGATTTTTGGAACCCGTTAATCAAATAACGTTCGTCAAAAACAAGGGACCGTCGACTACTGTCACGGTCCCTTGTTTAATTTAACCATATTAATTATCGGTCTAAAATTAGTTCTAAAAAAGCCTGATTTGCTTTTTCAAAGGCTCTCCTCATCTCAACTTATTCTAGTTACCTTGTAGTTAGAAAGGCGGGAGAGGATGAAACATAAAAAACAACCATATGTCTTAAAGAGTGCTCTTGTTAGTTTGATGTTATTATTAAGTTTCGTTATTAACATCAGCCAAGTGTTAGCAGTTAATTCAAATAGTGACAATAATCTTTTAGACAGTTTAAGTATTAATCAAGATGAACTGACTTACCAGTTATATCAAGGGCTGATTGCTGGGGAAAAAGCACTAGCGCCACAAAAAAATCAAAAGTTAAAAAAAGGGGAACTAATTACTGATGGCTCTCAATTAGTAGATGGTAAATTACAACCAGGTGTTTGGTATTTAACAGGTGAATTTAATTACTTTTATAAAACTGATGAATGTGGTCGCTTAAAAGAATTTACGACAGAAGAACTGGCATTTACGCAACGTCCAAGTCGCTTACCTCACAATCCGCAGACACCGGGAAAATTGCCTGGTGACCATGCTGGTCATATGGCTGCGCATCGTTTTGGTGGCTCACAGGAACTAGATAACTTAGTTTCTCAAAGTGCTAAAGTTAATTTAAGTACGTATAAACGGCTGGAAAATCAGTGGGCACGGGCCTTAAAAATTGGCAAAGAGGTCGCCATTTTAGTTGAAATTGATTACTCTGAAAGAGAGCTCCGACCTCAAGGCTTTGACGTTAATTTTGGGATTGAAGGAGAGTTGTTTTCAACGTACTTAATTAATCAGTAAAGGGCAAGACAAGTCATCATTCCTTAGTATGAGTAGTAAAAAGTATCCTCATTAATTAAAATGAGAATACTTTTTTTTTACTCTTCTGAATCAGCTTTTTCTTGCTGCCGATAAACATCCATTTTTTTACTAAAAAGTTCGCCATTGGAAGGGGGTGTATAAGTAATGGCATTAGCACCAGCTTCGATAGTCTCGAGAATGGCTTCCTCAGTTGGGCCACCAGTGGCAATAATCGGGATTTCAGGATAGTCTTCACGGATTTTTCGGACAATCGCCGCCGTATCTTTGCCACCACTGACGTTTAAAATGGTGATGCCAGCTGTGATTCGTTCAGCGACATCGGTAAATAAGGAAGTAATCGTGCCGACAACGGGGATATCAACGACTTCGGCAATTGCTTCAATCGTTTCTTTGGGTGTCGGCGCATTAACAACGACGCCAATCGCCCCTTGAGATTCAGCAAAAATGCTCATTTGAACGGAGCGTTTTCCTTGGGTTAGACCACCACCAACCCCTGAAAAGACGGGAATATCTGCAGCCTCCGTAATACTTTTAGTAATGGTTGGATGAGGGGTAAAGGGGTAAACAGCAATCACAGCATCAGCATCAATATTGCGAATGATGGCAATATCAGTCGAGTAAACAATCGATTTTATCCGCCGCCCGAAAATTCTAATCCCAGTGCATTTTCGAATGACTGGTGGGACTTTAATAATATCACGGCGTAAATCTGTCATTATCTCAGGAACGAAAACTTCTTTCTCTCTCATAAAAAATCCTCCTCAAGAACTTAGTTACTTTATTATAACGACAGACTAACTAAAAAGACAGAATAAACCTTTAAGAGGTAAAGCTGCCGTAAAATCGGGAATTATTAACATTTTTTTTGTGGAAAAAATAATTGATTACTTTGCTATTAAAGGAAAGACCGAAATAATTCAAAGTGAGCTAGTAAGTCTTCTTCAAATAAACTGTCTTTCAAATAAATAAAATAAAAACTATGGGAAGTAGCCATATTATAGATGGGGATTTCTTTGACTTGACAGTTACGGAGTTCTTCTTGAACCACACCTTGGTAAATAAATGCAAGACCAATATTTTCAGCTAATAAAGCTTTAGTCGTTTTCAAATTGCCAATTTCCAGAACTTGTTGAAAATCAGCTAAAGAATAATTTTGTTCACCTAAGAGATGCTCTAATAGTTCTCGGGAGCCGGAGCCTTCTTCACGGGTGATCAAAGGGATTTTTAGAAGCTCAGCTAGTTGATACGTTTGATCACTTCGTAAGGGGTGGTCGATATGAGTGACTGCGATAAAAGGTTGGGCGGCTAAAGGTTGGGAAGCAAATTCCCCTTTCGGAAAGTTCCCTTCAACTAGGGCGAAGTCCAATGTTCCAAGACGAAGCTTCTCTAAAATCATTTTTGTGTTTTCAACGGAACAAGCGATTTGTAGCTCAGGACGAGCTTGTGCCAGTTGGACTAAAATTTTAGGTAACAAGTCATCCCCAATCGATAAAGTTGCTGCAAAATTTAATTTTTCAGGGGCGCTTTCCGGCTGTAATAAGTCACTTTCGATTTTTAAAATTTGGGCCTTCAGCTTAACAATCGCATCAAAGAGAGACTGTCCTTTATTAGTTAGAGAAATATTTCGATGCTCGTAAGTGACAAGTTTCGTTTGATAAGTCCTTTCTAACCATTTGATATGTTGACTGACAGCTGGTTGAGTAATAAATAGTTTTTCAGCTGTTAAGGTGTAACTGCCTTCTTGACAGAGAGTGAAAAAGGTTTCATAACGATAATCAAGCATCTTCCTTCATTCCTTTATTAGTTAGATTTATACATATATTATAATATATAATTTTATTTTATCCAAGTCTGGTGGTATGCTTAATTCAAGAAGAAATCAGTCGAAAAATAGGAAGTGATTTGGAAATGAAAAAAGTCAGTCAATATGTTCAAACAATTAGTTTAGGATTCATTGCTTGTGTTAGTATCGCGATTGTCGCCCAAGGAATTGGTCGTTTTTTCCCTCAAGTAGGTGCCTCATTATTTGCCATTTTATTAGGAATGGTTGCCGGTAATACTTTTTTAAATCGTCAAAGTCTAGCTACAGGTGTCAAATTTTCTGAAAGTCGGTTATTAGAAATCTCAATCGCCTTAACGGGTTTAACGTTAAATCTGAAAGATGTGCTTGGAGTTGGTGTTAAAGGCATTTTATTTATTGTTTTACAAATGCTTTTCACGATTTTAATTGCTCTTAAATTAGGCCAACTCTTTGGCTTTTCCCGGAAGTTCTCCTTATTAATGTCAGCGGGAAATGCTGTCTGTGGTTCTTCAGCAGTGGGGACTGTTAGCCCGATTATTGAAGCTGATGAAACTGATAAAGGGATCTCAATCACCATTGTCAATTTAACAGGGACTGTTTTAATGGTCTTGCTGCCGTTGTTAACAGGCTTCTTGTATCATCAAGAAACTTTAGCAACGAGTGCTATGATTGGTGGGGTGTTACAATCTGTGGGGCAAGTCATAGCTTCTGCCAAACTTGTCAGTGAGGATGTCACTCAGTACGCCACTATATTCAAAATTATTCGGATAATTTTATTAGTTGTAGTTGCCATGAGCTTTGCCAAAATTAATACGAAAGATGGTGAAAGCTTCTTTAAAAAAACAGGAAATCAAAAAGACAGTAAAAAAGTCGGTGTCCCTTGGTTTATCTTAGTCTTCTTTGCTGGTTGTATCACTTTATCTTTTGTTGAGTTACCAGAAATAGTTGGAATAACAGCTAAGAGTATTAGTAACCAATTAGAGATTATCGCTTTAGCCGGAATTGGCATGCGAGTGAAGTTTAAAGACTTAATTAAAGAAGGACCAAAAGCCATGGCATACGGTGGGGCAATTGGTGTCAGCCAAATCGTAATCGCAATTGTTTTAATCTTTTTATTAATAAAGTAGAAAATACCTAAAAAGCTAAGTTAACGCTTGCATTATTAAAAATTAGATGTTACATTAATAGACGTGAGTGCTTTTAATAACAATTAAATAAACAAAATCTTTATGTATAGGTGGGTGGGCAACAAGCCACAACTCTATACTTTTTTTGTATGTAAACATAAAGGAGCAGAAAAAATGATTAAAAAAAATGTTGATGTCAAACAAGAAATCTTAGCGGGCTTAACATCATTCTTTGCGATTTCTTACGTGATTATTGTCAATTCAATGATCTTAGCAGAAGCTGGGATTCCGCCGGAGTTAAGTGTATTTGGGACAATCTTAATTTCAGTCATCGGCTGTTTAGCGATTGGCTTAATTGGCAAAGTTCCGATTGTTATTACTACGGGAATGGGGGTTAATTCTTTTTTCACTTATACGTTAGTGTATTCCTTAAAATTAACGTGGCAAGCCGCCTTAGCTGCCAGTTTTTGTGCTAGCTTAATTTATTTAATCGTTGCCTACACCCCTTTAGCGACGATCTTAATTGAAGCTGTTCCCGATAGTTTGAAACATGGGATAACAGCGGGAATCGGGATCTTCTTAGTCATTGTTGGATTAGAAAACGGCGGCATTATCGTCCGTGGTGATCACACCTTTATGACATTGAATTCTTTCCAATCACCGATCTTATTATTAACTTTAGGTTCTTTGATTGTCACTTTATTCTTATTGTTACGAAATATCCAAGGGAGTTTCTTTATTGGTATCATTTTAACGACAATTGTTGCTAATCTTTTCAAAATTGTGCCACCAACAGAGTCACTCTTTTCCTTAGCTGAAATTAAAAATTATCCAAGTATTGTTGGTCAATTAGATTTCAGTAGTGTCTTTTCAACGGAGTTTGTCTTAGGGACGTTCTCTTTAGCGATGATTTTAATCTTTGAATCAATGGGCTTATTTAACGGCTTATTACCAAATTTAAAAGAGCAAGAATACAAAAAGGCCTTCCGCATTAACGGCATTATTATGTTGTTATCTAGTTTACTAGGAACTAGCCCCACGATTCCCGCAGCTGAAAGTTCAACGGGCATTCAACAAGGAGGGAAGACCGGTCTAACGGCGGTGACAGTCGGCGGTTTATTCTTTGCTGCGATTTTCGCAATCCCTCTCTTGTCATATATTCCTAGTTCCGCCTTGTCACCAGTCATTATTATTACTGGTTGTCTGATGATGTCAAACATGCAACACATTGATTTAAGTGATTTAAGTGAATGGTTCCCAGCTTTCTTAATGATTGTTATTATGGCTTTTTCAATGAGTATTTCTGATGGCTTAGCTTTTGGTTTTGTGGCATATCCCTTAGTTAAAACCTTCGCTAATCAAGGAAAAATGATTACTAAACCGATGTGGGTAATCTCCCTGCTATTCTTACTGTACTTAGTCGCTAAAATTTGGATTTAAACAGAAAGTTCTGATTCTTACCTAAGAGTCAGAACTTTTTTTATTGAATGCTCTGTCGATGACGTACTTAGTCATAAAGGAGAATTCAATGTTAATTGCTGTGAATCAACAAACAGAACAAGTGAGTTTATTAGGTTTAAGCCAGCAGGCGATTGAAGGCTATCGCAAGCAACCACATTATTGCCCAACGTGCCAAGAGGAAGTCATTTTAAAAAATGGTTTGACTAAGCAAGGGCATTTTGCTCATCAGCCACAAAGTAAGTGCCAAGTATTTTCTGAAGGGGAAACAAGGGAACACTTATTAGGGAAAGCATTATTAGCCCAGTGGTGTCAAAGGTCTCAAGTGTCTTATCAATTGGAAGCGTACTTACCTGACTTAAAACAGCGACCAGATCTGTTAATCGCCAAAGAAGTAGCCGTTGAATTCCAATGTAGCCCGTTAAATTATCAACGATTTCTAGAACGAACTAAGAAGTATCATGAGGCAGGCTACCAAGTTCTGTGGTTTTTAGGCCGGCGTTTCTTTTTGCAAAAAGCCTTTAGCCAATTTCAAAAGGGCTGTTTAAATGTTAGTCAAGAACGTGGTTTTTATTTATGGGAACTGAAAGTCGCTGAAAAAATCTTGACATGTCAAAGTCACTTGACTGCTCAGTTAATGTCGAATAAAGTACACCAAGGATCAGTGGAAAGTTATCGTGGTAGGACAAATTTTATAGAATTTATTAAGACTCCCAAAAAGAAGGCTAAGCTGAGTGTTAATCAGTGGCAGTTAAGGATTTTTGAGGAACTGGAGTCACAGTTAAGAAACCCTCAGTCCTCAGTCGTAAAAATTCAAAAAGAGTTATACGCCTTAGGCTTAAATTTACGAGAGTTACCAACAAGTTTGTTTATTCCACAAAATCGCTCAGTATTAGTCCCAGAGGAACTCTTAATGCGAGGCTTTCTCTGGTTAACTTTAAGCCATTATTCTGGAAAAGTTCTTAGTTATCAGCAATTACAAACGCTTTTTTTCGAAAAATGGCAAAAGTCAATAACCCATCCAATCCTTAGTTCCCAAAAAGTTTTACAAGAAGTCTTTGATACTTATTTAGTGACTCAAAGCCAACTTGGTTATTTACTTCTCAAGGAAGATAAAATTTACGTTAAGCAGCAACCAGAAAAATTTAAACAGTGGCATAGTCGTCAAGCAGAACTTAGAAAATACCAAGAAAAAGACAGCATATTTCAGCAACAACTTCAGCAACTATGATATTATGAAGAGGTAATGTGAAAATTAAGAAACAAATGAGAGGGGCATAATAATATGAGTGAAGCAAAACAATTACCAAAACGTGAGGAACTACTTGAAAAAGACACTTGGGATTTAACCAAAATCTTTCCAAATGATCAAGCTTTTGAAGACAGTTTCGCCGCATTTAATCAAGAACTAGTCGAGGCCAGCAGTTACCAAGGGACTTTAGCCACTGGAGCCGATGCTTTCTTAGCAGCCTTAACTTTTATTGGGGAAATTTCTCGGAAGTTTGAAGTTCTTTATGTCTATTCTCATTTAAAAAATGACCAAGATACAGCGAATACGACGTACCAAGGCATGCACGCCAAAGCAGGGAGTTTAGGGGCACAAGCTAATGAAGCCATTTCCTGGTTTGAACCAGAATTACTGCAATTAACTGATGAGCAAGTCTGGGCTTACTTTGATGAGAATTCTGATTTAGAAATTTACCGTCATTTTGTCACTAATATTTTAAGTGACAGACCACACGTTTTATCAGAAAAAGAAGAAGCGTTATTAGCTGGTGCAGGTGAAATTTTCGGCGCAGCTGGCAGAACTTTCTCAATTTTTAATAATGCGGATTTAAAATTCCCGACAGTTAAAAATGACAAAGGTGAAACGATTCAATTGTCTCACGGTGTTTATGGTCAACTCTTAGAAAGCACTGACCCACAAGTCCGTGAAGAGGCTTTTAAAGGCATGTATAGTGTCTATGAGCAGTTCCAAAACACAATGGCGACTAACTTATCGAATCACGTTAAGACTCATAACTATCAAGCAACAGTTCGTAATTACAGCTCAGCTCGGGAAGCGTCATTAGCGAATAATCATATTCCAGAAGCTGTGTATGACACATTGTTACATGTTGTTGATAAAAACTTACCTTTGTTACATCGTTATGTGGCATTACGTAAAGAGTTACTAGGAGTAGAGACGTTACACATGTATGACATGTATACACCGATTCTTGGGGAAGCACCGATTCGTTATTCATATGATGAAGCCCGTGAAAAAGCAATCACTGCTTTACAACCTCTAGGGGCTGAATATATGGCAGTCGTTGAAGAAGCCTTTAGTAGCCGTTGGATCGATGTTGTTGAAAACCAAGGGAAGCGTAGTGGGGCTTACTCTTCAGGTTGTTACGATACAGCACCTTATATTTTAATGAACTGGCACGATAGCTTAGATCAATTGTATACTCTCGTCCATGAAATGGGCCATAGTGTTCATAGTTACTTTACTCGTAGTAATCAACCGTACGTTTATGGGGATTATTCAATTTTCTTAGCAGAAATTGCCTCAACAACTAATGAAAACTTATTAACGGAGTACTTACTAGCAACGGAGAGTGATCCAGAAGTTCGGGCCTTTGTTTTAAACCGTTACTTAGACGGCTTTAAAGGCACGATTTTCCGTCAAACTCAGTTTGCTGAATTTGAGCACTTTATCCATACGGAAGATGCTAAAGGTGTTCCTTTAACAGCTGAGTATTTAAATACTTACTATGCTGATTTAAATGCTAAATATTACGGTGAAGCAGTCGCTCGTGACAGTGAAATTGCTGTTGAGTGGGCCCGTATTCCTCATTTCTACTACAATCACTACGTGTACCAATATTCAACTGGTTTCTCAGCAGCATCAACGTTAGCTGAAAAAATTTATACTGAAGAAACTGGCGCCTTAGATAAGTACTTAACTTATTTAAAAGCAGGTAACAGTGATTTCCCAATTGAAGTTATGAAAAAAGCTGGCGTCGACATGACAGAAGCAACGTATATTGAAGAAGCGATGAAAGTCTTTGAAGCTCGTTTAAATGAGTTTGAAACGCTAGTAGCTAGCTTTAAAAAGGCTGTATAATTTTTGGTGTGGATGAAGAAATTCATTCACGCCTATTTTTACACAAAAAAATAGAAACATATGAACTTTCCAGTTAGAATAAAGTTGCTAAGACCAATTCAGGGAGGAAGATTCATA
>NZ_NGJU01000012.1 GCF_003987495.1 Vagococcus salmoninarum | reverse complement strand
TATGAATCTTCCTCCCTGAATTGGTCTTAGCAACTTTATTCTAACTGGAAAGTTCATATGTTTCTATTTTTTTGTGTAAAAATAGGCGTGAATGAATTTCTTCATCCACACCAAAAATTATACAGCCCCAAAAACTAGCTTAGGCTAGTTTTTTTTATTTACCTCTTTACAAAGGGAACATTTGTTTGTATAATAGAGAAAAGAACAGGTGTTCCCATTAAATAATAGAGGTGAGATAATTATGCTAGGTATAAGAAGAGCAGGTTTAGTATTTTTTATTTTAATGATTGGCATTGCTTTAGGTACATTAGGTGTTAAAACAGCCCTATTGATCGTGACCCCCATTTTCATTTTGTGGTTCATGTTGTGGGACGAACGGAGTTACCGTCGCCATACTCGAAACAACTATGACAAATCTTATTACACATATCGCCGCTAGTCGGTAATCACTATAAAAAAACAAGGGCAACTTAGTCAGTTGCCCTTGTTTTTTAGTTTATTCAGTTATTTCTAGTGGTGTTCCTTCTATTATATTGTCGTAAAACCATTCTGAATCAGGAATCGACAAACGGAAACAACCATGGGAGGCTCGTGTTCCTAATTTTTCGGCTTCTTCGATATTAATTGACATATCGGCTTTAACTGGCACACTGTGAAATAAGTAAACCCCGTAATCTTTAAAAGAAACGTAATTTAAGGCCCCTTCGCCTAAAACACCGTTAAAGAAACTTTCACCGCGAATGTTTTGAATTTCAAAATGCCCCAGTGGCGTAGCATTAACTTCATCATCAAGACCTGATGAGGTGACCATCGTATAAATTAATTCTTGATCATCATAAAAGTAAATGCGTTGATCGGTAATATTAGCAACAATTCGTAATTGGGTTTCCCAAGTTATTTCCGGGTATGCTCCCCCTGTTGGTTTTTGCCAAAGATCTTTATCTAGCACTTCCACTGCTTCGGTTTTTACAACTGGTTCGGTTTCAACTGCTTTTTCTAAAGTAACGGCTTTTTCAACTAATTGATCAGCCACAATAATTTCTGTCTGAGCAGCTTTTTGACTCGCTCTGACTTGCTGCAACTTGAACACAAGACCTATCAGCCCGAGACTCATTAGTAAGGTAACAACAACTAACGCTTTCTTTTTCTTCATATTTGCCTTCACTTTCTTTGCTTAACATGACTTTAGAGTCCTTGCTTCACTACGAGAATAACATAGCTTTTTTTTAAGGTCAAAGAAAAAATTATGAAGCTTTTCTTAATTTTTAAAACTTATTAATGATTTCATCGACGTTCTTAATCATCACTGAAATAGTCCCATCAGGATTATTGATGAATTCAATTAAATCAGTATTTTTATAAACATCAACTGGAATAATCATTTCGATGCCGTTGGCTAATTTCAATTTTTGTTTACTGTATTTTTTTTCATACTTAGGAACATTCACCGGAATGTCTTCATCAAAGTTTGTCCGCTCAACTCGTTCAATATATTCTGCTTTCGCGGAGATATTATTTTCAAAAACCGCTTCAGCAATTCGCTCATTGCTAATCTTACCTTCCGATTCAATGCTTTCATAAACTGCTTGTTGAATATTCGATAGACTAACATACTTTTCTTCATTGTATTTATCAGCGATTTCTTTCACTGCTTTTTTAACAATTTTAATATTTTCTTGAACTGTCGGTGTTGCCTCGGTTTTTAACAAAATTTCTGAAAAGTAATTAACTTTTCGACCATCAAACTTATATTTTTTTTCAACTAAGTTAAAGGTTTTTTGGCTAAGATTAATTAAAACCCCTTCTTCAACTTTTTGAGTCACATTAGGTAAAATTGTTTTATTGATAATAATATTATTTAACATCTTGTCATCAGCGTATTCCACGAAATGGGTATATGAAGGCTTATAGTTTAATTTAAAGATGCCAATGTACTCTTCAAATTCTTGCTCTGCCCTAAAATAAAGTAAATCCCCACTAGGAATTTCTTCCCCTTGAACAACACAGTCATAAAATTTCTGAGCAATGGCTTCACTTTTTTCGATAAAACTAATAGTTTCATTACTGATTGTCGTAAATAATTCATTCGTCTCATCTAAAAGACCGGTTTTAAAATCTGAGTTATCAAATTTCTTCATAACGCCTTCTAAATAAGTTTTTACTGCGTAGTCCCCTAAATTTAGCTCTTGCTGGGAACAAATTAACGAACTGGCTTCTAAATCTAACACATGTAATATTGCTTCTCTAATTTCCATCAATAAACTCCTTAGTTGATTCTTTAACTTTCGTAACTAATGGATATTATACAACAGTTCACCTTAGTTATGTAAGCTCTTTAAGAACTAATATACATTTTAAGCTTAATTAGCTATACTTGATGTAACATTAAAATTTAATAGGAGTTGCATATGAAAAACTTAATTTTTAACGAACTACGGATTTTTAGTCGCAATTATAAAGTTAAATTATTAGTTTTAGTCTTAATTACCTTGGGCTTAGTTGGGGCCTTTGCCGTGGACAGCTTGAATATTGGAAATTTAGAAAAGGCTAAAAAGATTGAAGCTCAAGCTGTTAACGGAGCCTTAAAAGATATTAGTGAAAAAGAACGACTTGCCACACCTAAGTCAGAACTAGCAAACTCATTAATCTCCTTAGAAAGCTTAATTTCAAAACAACAAATGGCCTTAATTACTGAGAACAATCAACTATATTTAGCAAAAGAAGCTGAAATAATTGACTTGCAGCTTAGTTTAATTGGGCAGAATAAGAGCCTAGACCTTCAGTCCTTCTTCCCACCTAGCTTTCAATTAGCAGGGGATAAAGTTATTAATCAGTATCTAGTTAAAGAAACAATCCCAAAGAACTTTAATTTGTTAAATGGCGTTAGTTACACGATGTTTTTTAGCAGTTTATTATTAACTTTCTGGAGTATATTTTTATTTATCCTTTACGCTGATATATTGACTGAAGATTTTGAACATGACACTCTTTTAAAAGGCTTGCCTTATCTTTTCAGTCAGCGACTTTGGGCGAAAATCTGGCTCCAGTTCCTGTTTATGCTGTTAGCTCTTTTCCTAGCCATTAGTGGGGCCTTTCTGACAATGTCCCTCCGCTACTCAGTTGGTGACGTCAGCTACCCTTACAGTATTTATTTCAATCATAACTATCATGCGATCCCTTTTCGCCTCTACTTGCCCTTAGTTTTTATCATTATTGCTTGCTTAACCCTCTTTATTTTGCTATTTTCTGTTTGTTTAAATCTACTAACTAAAAATAGTTATGTCACTTTATTTATACAATTTTCAACTTACTTCCTTGCTACTCTGTGGCCACTGTCAAATAAGTACTTAGTCTTTTCACCTATTCCTTATTTGAATGCCCAGGCGATATTAACTGGCGAGACAGCCGTCACTGCTGGTCTGCCTAGTATTGATTTACTAACTGGTTTACTTATTTTATGTGCCTGGATAATTCTTTTAAGCTTAGTAATCCATTTCGTGACAGCTAATAGAAAGGTGGCAAAGACATGAGTGCTTATTTTAAATTTGAATGGCAACAGTTTACTACTAATAAAAAAAACATCGCTATTTTTTTAATTGCGTTGACCTTTGCTGGCTATTACGTCTTAAGTCTCGGTGCCAATTACCAACCGAAAGAACAGATCAACGAAAGCGAGCTTAAGGCAACTACCTTATCTCGCCGAGAATTTGTCGATGCTACTTCCATAGCCGACGATTTAAGTGGTAACTTAACCTACGCCGTTAATGTTTTTGAGGAATATTTAAAAATAGATGAACCACGCTTAGTTGCCTTAAGTACAAATAATTTAAAGGAGTATACTAAATTAACAGCTGAGTGGTATGACTTAAGTAATTATTTAATTCCGACTTCCCCTGAAGGGTTTCTTTACTACAACAGTGCTTATTTTACTTATGGTGAATTTTACCCTATGGAAGATGCTTTTTATGGTTATGAAATGACTAGCAAACGCTACGCAGGTTATCTCAAGGAAAAGATTCCGATTACTAGAAACATCTTAGAAGAAAGAACCGCCTTTCAACATTTACAGCGACTATTTGAAACCTTTTTGCCCTACTTATTGCTACTGTCAATGCTATTTTTAAGTGTTGATTTAATCACAAAAGATCGTCACCATCAAAGTATCCTTTTAGGCTTCCCTATTAGTAGCGGTCAAAAGTTAGTCGTTAAATATCTGATTAGTCTGCTAGGTCTGAGCTTAGTCATGACTTTAACTTTAAGTATTATTTTCATCGGGATTGGCTGGCAATTTGGTTTCGGTTTAGCAAACTTACCGGTTCCGATTAATTCAGAACAGTTCCTGCCTATCTGGCAGTTATTATGCCAAAATATTAGTTTACTATTGCTCCAAGGGACGGTTATTTTTTGGTGCTTGGCTCTCCTCTCACTAACTTTTAACAACGAGTTTCTAAATTTACTAATAGGTGTGGCTTACTTATTTACCGAAAAACTTTATTATGGTCGCGGCAAAGGTTTTTTCATCGACTATAGTCACTATCCTTCTAGTTATATCCGCACTGGAAAAATTGTAAACGGCTTTGACAACTATTACTACGCTTCAAAAGACGGTCTCTATCACTACCAACAAGGTTTGATTACCTTGGGGCTGACTAGCCTGATTCTAATGACTGTAACTTTGCTCTGGACCAAATCCAGAAAGTTCCATTCAATCTAACTAAGGAGGATATCTATGTTATCTATTAAACATATTACTGTCGCTTTTGAAGGTAAAAAAGTTCTAGATGATTTATCATTAACTTTTAAACTAGGAGAAATTGTTGGTTTAGTTGCGCCTAACGGGACTGGTAAATCGACCTTAATAAACGTTATTATGAATTTCCTGCAACCCCAAACTGGTTCAGTAACCTTTAAAAAAATATATAATTATCAATCTAAAAGTAACGAAGTCGCCATGCATCAGCAGATTTCGACTTTTCCTGAACAAGGGGATCTATACGACGAACTAAGCGGCTATGAGCATTTAGTTATGTTTGCCCAAATGTGGGGGAACAGTAAACACACCGTCGACAACATTATTACTAAACTACAAATGAGTTCCTATGTAAAGCAAAAAACTAAAACTTACTCCCTTGGCATGAAACAACGCTTATGTTTCGCTATGCAGTTAGCAACTGACACGCAAGTGATGTTAATGGATGAAGTGATGAACGGCTTAGATCCAAATAATATGGCCTTAATTTCTGAAGTATTAGTTGACTTAAAAAAACAAAACAAATTAATTATTATTGCTTCTCATTTATTAGATAATTTAGAAACATATGCTGACCGTATTTTATTTATGGATCGAGGTAAAATTATTTATCAGCGCAACAAACAGCACTTACTTTATGAGGACCAATTTTTACGGGCATCTGTTGACAATTATCAACGCCAAAGAATTCTTGCAAACTTACCAAAAGAGCAGACTAGCCCTTTTACATTAAAAAATCCGCAAAAACTCCTCTTAAATATCTCTGACTATTCAAATTCTGAAGTAAGTGGGTTACTTAACATCTTCCTTCAAGAAAATATTCAAGACTTTCAGTTAGGAAAACTGACTTTAAATGAGCTGTATTTTCATTATTACCTAGCCACATAATAAAAAGGGAATCTGCTTTGGCAGATTCCCTTTTTAGTTAGTCTTCCTTTTGTTGCTCTTCTAATTCTTTGCCTTTTTGAATAATAAATTTAGCTAAGTCATCTTTGACTTCTGGATGAGTTAAGCCGTATTCAATACTCGTTTTCATGAAGCCATATTTATCGCCCACATCATAACGAGTACCTGTAAACTCATGGGCAAAGACACGTTGGGTTTTATTTAAGGTATCAATGGCATCAGTTAATTGAATTTCGCCACCGGCACCAGGTGTTTGATGATCTAAAATATCAAAAATTTCTGGCGTTAATAAATAGCGGCCGATAATTGCTAAATTACTAGGCGCTTCTTCCGGTGACGGTTTTTCAACAAAGTTTTTAACGTTATACAAGCCTTCTTTAACCATGTGTTCCGGATTAATAATCCCATATTTAGACGTGTCTTCATGTGGCACTTCCATGACAGCAATCGTCGCCGCCCGAGTTTCATCATAATTATTAATTAATTGCTTCGTTAAAGGAATTTCCGCACTCATTAAGTCATCACCAAGCATGACGACAAAAGGCTCGTTCCCGACAAATGCCCGGCCTAATGAAACGGCATGGCCTAAACCTTTCGGACTTGACTGGCGCATAAAGTGTAAGTTTAAATCTGTCGTTTCTTCGACTAATTTTAACAATTCAGTCTTCCCTTTTGACTTTAAATTCATCTCTAATTCTAAGTTAGCATCAAAGTGATCTTCAATTGGTCGCTTAGCCTTACCAGTAATAATTAAAATATCTTCAATTCCTGAAGCTAAAGCTTCTTCCACAATAAATTGAATCGTCGGTTTATCGACAATCGGCAGCATTTCTTTAGCCATCGCTTTCGTTGCTGGTAAAAAGCGTGTGCCTAAACCAGCCGCTGGGATAATTGCTTTTTTGACACGCTGTTTCATTTTGCGTCGCCTCTTTCTTAAAACTCTTTTTCTGACTTACCATCACGTAGCATAATATTACGAGCGGCTTCCTTAACGTCAGCCTGATTGTATAAGACGTTATAAATCGTTTCAGTAATCGGTAACTCAACACCTAGTTCTTTCGATAACTCATAAGCCGCTTTCGTTGTTGACACACCTTCAACGATCATCCCCATATTTTCAAGGACTTCTTCTAAATTATGCCCACGACCAAGTAAGTCCCCGGCTCGCCAGTTACGAGAATGAACACTCGTACACGTCACAATCAAATCACCAACACCACTTAAGCCAATAAACGTTAACGGATCAGCACCCATTGCGACACCTAAACGACTAATTTCCGCTAAGCCTCGAGTCATAATTGCGGCTTTCGCATTATCGCCAAAACCTAGCCCGTGGATTGCTCCTGAACCTAAGGCAATAATATTTTTTAAGGCTGCCCCAGTTTCAACGCCAATCACATCATCATTTGTATAAATACGGAAGTAATCATTCATAAATAAGTCTTGGACGTAACCTGCATAAGTTAAATTTTTACTAGCAGCTGTAATTGTCGTAATATCGCCAACTGCGACTTCTTCGGCATGACTTGGTCCAGATAAAACAACGACGTCTTTCCGGTTTTCTGCTGGAATTTCCTCTTCTAAAACTTCAGAAATCCTCTTGTAACTGCCTTGTTCTAAACCTTTACTCGCGTGAATAATCACTGGTTGGTTTTCTAAGACTTGGGCCACGTCACGAGCCACTGAACGAACAGCTTTCGTTGGCACAACAAAGAGGATCGCATCCACATCTGTTAAACAAGTTTTTAAATCACTGCTTGCTTTCAATTCTTTCGGAAAAACAATCGTCGGCAAATAGTTTTTATTCGTATGTTCTTCATTTATTTCTTTAACTTGCTCAGGTTTATGCCCCCAAATCGTGACATCATGACCATTTTCAACTAAAACTTTCGCTAATGCGGATCCCCATGATCCAGGACCAAGAACTGCAATTTTCTGTTTCATTTAATTTTTTCCCTCCGTTGTCCGTGCTAAAATCCAATCAGTTAATTCAATCATTGATTCGGCTATTTTATCTGGTTTGTAAGGGGCCATCTCAGCCACTGTTTTTTGTGACCATTTCACAAAAACACCTTCAATGCCCGCATTATGGGCACTTTCGATGTCTTGCCAATTATCACCAACCATAATAGTATTCGCTTTTTCTGAACCAAGGCGGCTCATCCCTAAAAGGACTGGCTCTGGGTCTGGTTTGACTTTCTCATAGTCATTACCACCTAAAATAACATCAAAATAACTAGTTAAACCTAGAACGTCTAAGCCATGACGTAACATCGTATTGTACTTAGTTGAAACAACTGCCAGCTTAATACCGTGAGCTTTTAAACGCTCTAAAGATTCTGGCACATCTGGAAAGGCACGGATTAATTCATCATGCATTTGATGATTAAATTCCCGGTACTCCTTAACAAGCTCTAAGCCATGCTCAGGACTAACGCCTAGAAAAACTTCTTCTAAGGCTGGTCCATTAAACTTACGGACAGAATCCGTTGTGTACTCTCCTGGAAAGTGTTTATTTAGAACATGAAGATAGGATTCCGAAATTAAGTGATTCGTATCTCCGATTGTTCCATCAAAATCAAATAAAACTGCTGTAATTGGTGACATTATTTGGCTCCTTCACGATTATAAAATTTAGGTTGTACTTTTTTCCGGCGATAAATCATAAAGCCGATACTGCCAAGGAATAACAGAACGGATAAGAGTTGGGAAACTCTAAAGATTCCGAAAATCCAGAGACTATCAGTCCGCATGCCTTCGATAAAGAAACGACCAAATGAATACCAGAGAACATAGCTGAAAAATACTTCCCCTTCTTTTAAGAAGTCTTTTTTCTGACGTAACCATAAAAGTAACAGGAAGCCGATGACATTCCAAAGACTTTCATACAGGAAGGTTGGCTGACGGTAAGCCCCATCAATTAACATGTTTTCAATAATGAAGTTTGGTAGCTTTAAGTTTTGTAAATGGGCTAACGTCGTAACCCCGCCATAAGCTTCTTGGTTCATAAAATTTCCCCAGCGGCCAATTGCTTGAGCGATAATCACCCCTGGTGCGGCGATATCGAGAAACTTCCAAAAAGAAATATAACGAGACTGAGTAAAGAAGTAAATGACTAAACCACCAGCAATCAAACCACCATAAATCGCTAAGCCACCGTTACGAATGGCAAAGATTTCTAAAGGGTTATCAATATAGTAGCGCCACTCGAAAATAACGTAATAAAGACGGGCACCTAAAATTGAAAATGGTAATCCCCAAAACATAAAGTCGACAATGTCGTCTTCTCTTAGACCAACTCGGGTAGCTTCCCGGGTCGCTAACCAAACAGCTAGGACAATCCCCGTTACAATAATGACACCGTACCACTTGACTTCTAATCCAAAAAGATTGAAAGCCACTGGGTTTACTTGAGCTATATTTATCATCTAATTAATCATCCTTTAATTGTTTAATTCGTTTTCTGAATTTTCTTTAATTAACGCAGTTAAATTATTTTCAAATGTCTTAGTGGCATCATAGCCCATTGTTTTAGCTCTAAAGTTCATGGCAGCTACTTCAATAATAATCGCCACGTTTCGACCGGTTTTTACGGGAATTGAAATTTTAGGAATGTCAACGTTAGCTAGTTGGACTGTTTCAGCTGCGCCACCTAAACGATCGAATTTCTTTTCTTTGCTCCAATTTTCTAAGTTAACGACTAATTGCACTTGACCACTGCCGCGAACAGAACTCGCCCCAAACAAGTTCATGACATCAATAATACCAATCCCTCTAATTTCGATTAAGTGCTCTAATAAGCGAGCAGGTTCACCAATAACCGTCCGTTCATCTTGTTGGTAGACGTCTACTCGGTCATCAGCAATTAAACGGTGGCCTTTTTTAATTAATTCTAAGGCCGTTTCACTTTTACCAATGCCGCTATCCCCTTGAATTAAGACTCCTAGACCATAAACTTCAACTAAAACACCATGAATTGATGTCCGCTTTGCAAGTTTACTTTCTAAAAAATTAGAAATGACCCCTGAAATGCGGGAAGTTGTTAAAGCCGAACGCAAAACCGGCATTTTTTTCTCTTCAGCCGCTCGTAACATCTCAGCTGGTGGTGTTAAATTACGAGAAAAAATAATTGCTGGCGTATCCTCTTGACATAAACGACGCATCACCATATGTTGTTCTTCTTGCGTCATTTTTTCCGAAAAAGTTGTTTCTTTTCGCCCAAAAAGTTGCACCCTTTCATAAGGGTAGTAATTAAAGTAGCCTGTTAACTCTAATCCCGGCCGGGAGATGTCACTTGTTGTGATTTTTTTATTTAAATAGTCTTCACCGCAGATTACTTCTAACTGTAATTCATTAACGATGTCTTGGACTGTCACTGACTCTGCCATACAAAACCTTCTCTCTTAAATAGTTGCTTTCCCCATTTTATCATTTAACGTCTTAAGTTTCTAGTTAATACCCTGAAAGCTTAGACTTCTCTTAAAAACAAAAAAAGTCACAGCGATCGTCGCTATGACTTTTAAGCTTAATACCCTTTTGAATACCATTTAATTGCTTGACGCGTTTCACGAGCAATCGCCTTTTTTTGAATAGTGATCGTGGCTGAGTCTTGTTTAATTTCCACTTGATTTTTTAAGATTTGGTATTGTTGGTAAACACGTTCTTTTAAACTTTTACTTTTCATCATAAATCCTCCTTTAGTGAGTCCCCGACTTGGTTACTCCGTTAATTGCTATCAATGACGCTAAATAAAAAACTACTTCCAAAATGAAAGTAGTTTTATTAACACTGGGCTAGCTGGATTCGAACCAACGAATGACAGAGTCAAAGTCTGTTGCCTTACCGCTTGGCGATAGCCCAAAAAAAAAAAATGGAGGAAAGTGGATTCGAACCACTGAACCCTAAGGAACGGATTTACAGTCCGTCGCGTTTAGCCACTTCGCTATTCCTCCAAAAGACAGGTTATTTAACCCGACTTCAATATAATACATAATTTTGAAGATTAATTCAAGTGTTATTTAAAACTTTTTTATTTTTTTGATGAATTTAGTAATATTTTCGTAACAAAGCTTGATAAATCAAGCTTTATAATTAAATGAGAATTTTCTTATTGAAACAAATTCCAGTGACTAATTAAAGTTTCGTAGCCTTCGTCAAAAGTTTTAACGTATTTTGGGCCTTCGCCTTGAATTGAAACAATTAATTTACCTGTTTCTAATTTCTCAACTTCACCGATAATTTTTTTCCCAACAGTTAATTCGTGAACTTCAGCTGGTTGTCCTTTAGCGTTGACTTTTTTTTCAGTCACGGCCACTTCGATGTCTTTATTTTTTTTCATCATCTATTCTCCTCTACTTGAAATCTAACGAGCAATTAAACGTCCTTATCAAAGATACCATAATTTGGCGAACTTGTTAAGGTTGTTAGTTAATTATTACGACTTTCTATGGTAGCAAGTCTAAATTTAGTTGATTAATTATAGTTTGACTGACTTCCATTGGTGATAAATGGGTATTATTTATTTTTATTGAGCTGACCTTTGGAAAAAGCTCATTTAATTCCTCTGGCTGACTTTCCAAACGGTAATTTGCTAGGGAGTCTAATAAATCCTTACGAGAAAATGTTAGATCTCTTTTTGAAGGTTTCATTTTTAACCTTTGCTCATGAACATTACGTTTTAGCCGTTCTTCGACTTCAGCAATTAATTCAATAAAATAAACGGCTTGTTGGGCTTCTAAGAATATAGTTGCAATTTCATTTAAAAATTGAATATCTTCAGGAGCATCAAAGTTGATTAGGACTGTGAAAATAATCGTTTGAGTCGTATTGTGGTCAGGATTCTTGACGAAGGCTTTAAACAGCTCCTTACGGGTCTTGTCTGACAAAGCAAAAGTCGCTTCACTGTAGCCTAAATAATTTGCAAAAAGGTCAATTGTTTGATGATTAAACAATAATTTCCCATCGATTCGCTTTTCTAGTTCCATACCAACAGTCATTTTACCGACTGCCTGGCTGCCAATTATCACAATCAATGCCATCTTAGAACCCCTCTCTGTTACTTATTTACTGTTGATTATACCTTATTTTTAAATACCTAGGCTATTAATTACTTTCAAACCTAAATAAACAGCCCTCTTTAAGTGATTCTAAAAGGCTGCTTATTATGAGATGATGTTTTAAAGCTCTGTTGTTTTAACTGAAAACAACACATTATAACCACGTTCTTTTAACACTGTGCCAACTTCCGCTTCACTGGCATGACTTAATTGTAAAACAATTGTTGGAATTTTTTCATTGCGGTACACAACAAGTTGGACAATATTCATATTATGAGTAGCAAAGATACTTGTTAAGTCTGCTAAGACTCCTTGATGATCCTCTTTAATCTCAATGGCTACTCTAACCCCTGCTTGGTTATAACCAGTGAGTTCTAAGAAAGCATCAAAGATATCATTATTCGTAATGATACCGACTAATTCATGGTTGCTACTACAAACTGGTAAGACACCGACATTCTTCTGACGCATTTGAAAGATCGCCTCTTCGATTAAGGCATCGGCTTCAATTGTCGCCACCTCTTTAATCATAACATCAGCAACTGTCGTTTTGTTTAATAAATAAGTCGCTTCATAAACACTTAAACTAGTGGCTTTTGAAGGCATGGCTTCTTGAATCGTGCCTTCCGTTAATAAACCAATCATTTGATTATTCTCTAAAACCGGTAAACGGTGAATGCCATGCTCCTTCATCAAATCAACAGCATGATTAATTTTAGTCTCTTTAGTGACTGTGACTAGTTTTTTCGACATGTAATTTTCGACAATCATTAATTACCCTCCTAAGTATGCTTTCTGGACGTCTTCACTGGCTAATAATTCTTGACCAGTGCCACTTAAAACGACTTTGCCTGTTTCTAAGACGTAGCCGCGATTGGCAATTGATAAAGCCATATTCGCATTTTGTTCGATTAACAAGACCGTCGTCCCTTGTTTTTGAATATCTTGAATAATATTAAAAATTTCTTTAATAAAAATTGGTGCTAGGCCCATTGATGGCTCATCTAGTAGTAAGAGCTTCGGTTGAGACATTAAGGCTCGCCCCATCGCTAACATTTGTTGTTCCCCACCAGATAACGTCGCTGCATCTTGGGTTTTCCGTTCTGCTAAAATTGGAAAACGCTGAAAAACTTCCGCCATTAAGGCTTTATTCTCAGCCTTGTCTTTTTTTAAGAACGCACCCATTTCAAGATTTTCTAAGACCGTTAAGCCAGGAAAGACGTGGCGTCCTTCTGGAACTTGGGAAAGACCGCTACCGACGATTTTTTGCGGTGGCACTTTTTCTAAGCTTTGGCCTAAAAAATCAATGCTGCCAGTTGTTGGTTTAATTAAACCGGAAATCGTCCGTAAAATAGTTGTCTTTCCTGCTCCATTAGCTCCAACTAAAGAAACAATTTCCCCTTGATTGACTTCAAAACTAACTTTTTTAACGGCTTCAATCACGCCATAATGGACTGATAACTCACTTACTTTTAACATTAGATTTCCCCTCCTAAATAAGCTTGAATAACTTTAGGATTGTTTTTAATTTCTTCAGGACTGCCTTTAGCGATTAAGCGACCGTATTCTAAAACGTATAAGCGTTCGCAAACGTCCATCACTAGGGACATATCGTGCTCAATTAATAAAATAGTAATGCCAAATTCTTTTTGAATTTTACGAATTAACGTCGTTAACTCCGCAGTTTCTTGAGGGTTCATCCCCGCTGCTGGTTCATCTAAAAAGAGCACTTTTGGTTCAGTGGCTAAAGCCCGGACAATTTCTAACCGCCGTTGCTCCCCGTATGGCAAGTTTTTAGCTAAATCATTCACTTTACTTTCTAAATCAAAAATCGCCAAAAGCGCCATGACTTTCTCTTTCATCTCAGCTTCTTGTTGGTAAAACCGAGGCAAACGTAAAACACTTGTTACTAAACCTTGCTTATTATGACCATTCATGGCAATTAAGACGTTGTCTAAAACACTTAACTCTTTAAAGAGGCGGATATTTTGAAACGTTCTCCCTAGCCCTAATTTAGCAATGGTGTAAGGTTTCTTTTTAGTTAATTCCACTTCTTTGCCGGCAATAGTTAATTTAACACTGCCTTCTGTTGGTTCATAGACTCCGGTTAGTAAGTTAAATAAAGTAGTTTTACCGGCGCCATTCGGTCCAATTAAGCCTACGAGTTCGTTATTACCTAATTCGATCGTAACGTCTGAGACAGCCGCTAAACCACCAAAGTTTTTCGTTAAGTTACTGACTGTTAGTAGTGACATCTTGACTGCCTCCTTTGCCTTTAGTTAAAAGTTTTTTAATTGAAAATTCCCAGCTTCCTAGTAAGCCCCCTGGTTTGAAAATCATAATAATAATTAACGCTAACGAATAAATAATCATCCGTAAATCGCCAAAATCTCTTAAGAAATAGTTCAAGACTCCTAAAAGAATCGCTGCCAAGTAAGATCCGGTAATACTACCAATCCCACCAAAGACGACAATAATTAAAATATCCACTGATTTCATAAAACCGAAATCTTTAGGAACAATCATTTGAATGTAACTTGCTTGCAATGAACCTGCCACACTAGCCGTTACTGCACCGATGATAAAGGCCATCACTTTGTATTTCGTTGTATTAACCCCCATTGATTCGGCAGCAATCTCATCTTCTCTGATCGCTAAAGTTGCCCGACCAGCGCCACTGCGAATGTAGTTCGTTATTAAGACAGTCGTTAAGACGACAAAAATGAAGACAACTGGCCAAGTGGCGTAGGCTGGAATACCAAAAACACCAGCAGCACCTCCTGTGACAAAGAAACCTTGTGAAGGGTCATCTTTACCATTAACAATCACAATTCTAATAATTTCAGCGATTCCTAAAGTAGCAATCGCTAAATAATCCCCTTTTAAGCGTAACGTTGGAATACCGACCAAACCTGCCACAATTCCCGCAATTACCATGCCGATCAGAATACTGACAATAAAGCCTAAAAAGGTTGGTAGTTTACTAGCAATAATGGCTGTCGAATACGCACCAATTGCCATAAAGCCCGCATGGCCTAAGGAAAACTGACCTGAAAAACCGATAATTAAGTTTAAACCTGTTGCTAAAATAATATTAATACCAATAATAATTAATAAATCTTCTGTCACTGGATTAATTGCGCCGATCTGTTTTAAGACGAAAATTAAAGCAAAGGCCACTGCGGTAATTCCAAGCCAGACAAGATTATATGTCATGTTCTTTTTCATCTGCTCTCACCTAAACCTTCTCTTTAATATTTTTACCAAGCAAGCCTGCTGGTTTAATTAATAAGATCACAATTAAAATCCCGTAAACAATCGCATCTTTATATTGGGCAAGGCCTGGAATTGGCGAGCCACTAATAAAGGTTTCAATAATACCAATAGCAAAACCACCTAAAGCGGCGCCCGGAATAACGCCAATCCCACCAAACACTGCTGCCACAAAGGCTTTTAAGCCTGGGGTCACTCCCATTAAGGGATCAATACTGTTGTAGTACAAACCAATTAAGACGCCTGCCGCTGCCGCTAAGGCTGAACCAATTGCAAAAGTAAAAGAAATTGTCTGATTCACATTGATGCCCATTAACATCGCAGCATCAGGATCAACACTAACTGCCCGCATGGCTTTCCCCATCTTTGTGCCTTTAACGATAAATTGTAATAAAATCATCAATAAAATCGTCGTCACTAAAATAATTAATTGAATGTTAGAAATCGTGACTAAACCTAAGTCAAAGTTTTTCGGGACAATTCCTTGGGGATAGGGACGAACTTCCGGCCCGACAAAGTAAATCATGCCATTTTGAATTAAAAAGGAGACCCCAATTGCTGTAATCAACGCGGCAATTCGTGTTGACCCTCTTAATGGTCGGTAAGCTAAAAACTCAATGATTACTCCCATTAAGGCACAACCAGACATCGAAATTAATAAGGCTGCTAAAAATGGCAGCTGTAAAGAATTCATTAAATAATAGCCACTGAATGCTCCAAGCATATATATTTCGCCGTGGGCAAAGTTAATTAATTTAATAATACCGTAAACCATTGTATAACCTAAGGCGATTAAGGCGTAAATACTACCTAATGACAAGCCATTTATAAGTTGCTGTAAAAAAATATCCATAGCAAATCCCTTCCGATCTAATTTAAGAAAAAGCAAGGCATAGGCGAACCTATCCTTGCTGATTCACATTTATTTATTAAGGTTGGACAATTTCAGAAGTTGCTTCTTCGCCATTAGTTAAACCGATGACTACTGCTGCTTTAACTGGGTTATGATTTTCATCCATCGTCATTGTTCCCGTGACTCCGACAAATTCTTTTAAGTTAGCCAATTCATCTTTAATTTTTTCGCTATCGGCTTCACCAGCATTTTCAATTGCTGTTTTTAACATGAAGACTGAGTCATAAGCTAAGGCATTAAAAGAACTTGGTGATTTGTCTTTATGTTTTGCTTTAAAATCAGCTACAAAATCAGCAACGGTATCGTTAGCCGGGGCATTTTCCGAAAAGTGTGACGTATAGAAGACATCATTGACATTTTCAGCTCCTGCCACATCAACTAATTTAGAATCCGAGAAGCCGTCCGCACCTAGAATCGGTTGCTTGATTCCCATTTCACGAGCTTGTTTAATAATTAAGCCAGCTTCTGTGTAGTAACCAGGAATGTAGATGAAATCAAAGTCTTTGTCTTTGATTTTAGTTAAAATCGCTTTAAAATCTTTATCCCCTTCAACAAAGTATTCTTTTTCAACAACATCGCCTTTAAATTCATCTTCAAAAGCTTTCGTTAACCCTTTACCGTAGTCACTTGAGTTATCGCCAATGATGACTCCTTTCGTTTTACCCATGTTGTCTGAGGCGTACTTAGCAAGTAAGCTTCCTTGGAATGAATCTTGGTAACTAGTTCTGAAAATATATTCTTGAACTGTTCCGTTAACAACGGTAATTTCATCATTTGTGCCAGATGGTGTAATCGCTGGTACTTTAGCTTTCGTTAAGTTAGGAATCGTCGCTTTGGCAGCACCTGATGTGGCTGGTCCAATAATTGCGACAACTTTATCATTGTTAGTTAAGCTAGCGGTAACTGAAACGGCTTCGGCAGTTTCAGATTTATTGTCTTTTACGACTAATTCAATTTGCTTGCCTAAAATACCACCTTCGTCGTTAATTTTATCGACAGCTAATTCAATCCCATCACGTTCTTGAATCCCATAAGCCGAAACTGCACCAGAGAGTTCTAAATTTACGCCGATTTTAATCGTTTCCCCATCTTTCGCGCTTGATCCTCCGCCACCACATGCTGCCAATAACAGCATTGATGCCCCTAATAAAATACTAAGTCTTTTTTTCATCTTCCGAACCCCCTGATTTTTAATCATTCTCTAACATTTGAGATAAATACAAATATAAGGGATATTTGATTCAATGTCAAGAATTTTCTGACAATTCCGACAAAAGAATTTTAACTCCAATATAAAAAAGAACGAATCCTTAGATTCGTTCTAAACGTGCTTATTTATTCCCTTGATAAAAGCTGGCAACAGCACCAATCAAGTTAGCGTCATTTTTAAACTCACAGATTTTAATGTTTGGTAAGAAATCTTTGATACCGTGCTGGTCAAACAACGCTTTCACTCGTTGATTGACTTCTGGTAACAGATCAGGGTGAGCTGAGACACCTCCGCCAATCACGATACATTCTGGATCTGTTGTAAATTGAATACTAAAAATTCCTCGTGCCACATAATTATAGAAGCTTTCAACCTCAGCTTCAGCAAGCTGATCCCCTTCTTTGGCAAAAGTAAAGACTTCTTGCCCTGAGTAGGTTCCCTTAGGAAGGCCTTTGCTGACACAATAACGCTCTGCCATCTTGACAGCTGTGCCAACTGTACTAAAAGTATTTTCGGCATCCATATAAATCAACCCAAATTCCCCGCCATATAGATGAGCCCCTGTTTGAACTTGACCGTTTTTAATGACGGCGCCACCGACACCAGTCCCCAGAACTAAAAATAAAACATCTTGAAAACCTTTGGCTGCTCCTTGCCAGACTTCAGCAATACCGGCAGAGTTCGCATCATTTTCAAAAGACACTGGTAAATCAAAATAAGTTTCTAATTCAGCCTGAATTGGAAAATGATGAATGTAAGGAATCGCACTAATTCCTTCAATCACACCTTTTTTACGATTGACGGCGCCTGGGGCACTAATTGCCACCCCTTCAAAAGATTCATCAGAAAACCTATCTTTTACCGCTTTCATTTCGCTTTTTAAAGCTTCCCAAGTCTTTGGTGTCGGAAACTCGCCTTGGCTCTCTAAGCGTTCATTAGACCACTTGCCGTACTTAACACCAGTGCCACCCCAATCAAAAGCTAATACTGACATAATTCGACCTCTTTTCATTATAATCTTTACATTATTAGTATACCTTCAATTAATCAATAATTCTAGAATTAATTGATTTTTTAACTGTTGTCCCTCTTCGTAGATCGCTTCAGGATAGTTCTTAATAAAGTAATCCTCGATGACTTCTTTAATTTGAAAGCCACATCGCTGATACAAACGAATCGCCGGGTAGGAAAGATCACCAGTTTTAACAATTAAGCGGGCTTCTGACTGCTGGCGACTTTTTATTTCCTTGATCCCATACTCAACAAGCTCTTGCCCAATTCCCATACTTTGATAAGCTTCAGCCACTGCCAAGTTCATCAATTCGTAGTGATCTTCTGCTTCTTTGTTTAAAACTAAGACTCCTAGAACCTCACTAGTTGAATTAACTTTGACAAAGGTTTCGCTTGTTTTTAAATAAGCCGCAACTAAGCTAGCCTCTGGATCCGCTAAAAGTAACAACTCCCAAGGATAGTCTGACTCATTAGTGATTGCAATGATCGTCATGTTTGTGTACCCTTTCGTATGGTCCGTGATATTCTTGATCTGGGTTTCTCCGTAAACTAAATCTTAATGGCACATAGTCAATCCCACCTTTAATAAAAGGATGACATCTCAAGATCCGACCGATCCCCATGATAAAGCCTTTAAAGCCACCATGAGCGCCAACAGCGTCAAGCATGTACTGAGAACACGTTGGATGGTAACGGCAACGCCTTGGTAAGCCGGGGGAGATATATTTTTGGTAACCACGAACGGTTTTTATAATTATTTTTGACATCTTAATTCCTCGATTTCTATTAACTTCTTTCTATTATAAAGAAGAAGCACCTTTGAAGCAAAATAAAGAGGCTGGAGCAACTCCCAACCTCAATCTGCTTATTTAATAAATTTAAAAATATGGTTCCATGTCTCGCTATCAAAGACATCAGTCGGACGACCTTCTCCAATTACGCCAAAACCAATCATCGTTCCCACAACAAATAGAATAACGGCTAGTAAGACAATGACAATAATTTTTAATAGTTGGCGGATCACGTATTTAGTCGATATTCCCATAACTGACTCCTTATATAGTGAGTTTATTTAATGACTTCAGTTTTTTTGGCTTCCTTGAAAACTTCCTTGCCTGCATTATCAAAGCGTTGGATGTTAGCACCTAAGCCTCTTAGTTTCTCATGAAAATCGTGGTAGCCACGGTCTAAGTATTCAAGATGTGTCACTTTTGTTTGATCCTCAGCGACTAATCCAACTAAAACTAAGGCTGCTGCAGCTCGTAAATCTGTAGCGGCAACTTCAGCACCGTGTAATTTTGCTCGATCGTAAACGTAAGCAACATTGTTATCAATTTTAAAGTTAGCTCCCATTTTAGCCATTTCAACTAAATGTTGGTAACGGTTTTCAAAGACTGTTTCCGTCACAACACTCGTTCCTTCAGCAACTGCTTGTAAGGCACTCATTTGGGCTTGCATATCTGTTGGGAAACCTGGATGAGGTAAGGTTTTGATATTCGTTGATTTCAAGACTTTTGGTCCAACAACCCGAATACCGTCGCCTTCTTCACGAATTTTAACACCCATTTCTCTAAGTTTAGAGATTAGGGGACCATTGTGCTCAATAATCGCTTCTTCAATAAAGATATCCCCTTCAGTCATGGCAGCAGCTACCATAAAGGTTCCTGCTTCAATTCTGTCTTGAACAATCTTATGAGAAATTCCGACTAACTTATCAACGCCTTCAATTCGCATTGTTTCTGTCCCAGCACCAGTGATTTTAGCTCCCATTTTATGAAGAACGTTTGCTAAATCAACAATTTCTGGTTCCCGAGCGACGTTTTCAATAGTTGTGATGCCTTTAGCTTTAACAGCAGCCATCATAATATTTTGAGTGGCACCTACACTAGGGAAATCTAAATAAATCCGAGCCCCTTTTAAGCCATCTTTAGCGATTGCTTCAATGTATCCATCTTCTTGAGTGATCGTTGCTCCTAAAGCTTCTAAGCCTTTTAAATGTAAATCAATTGGACGAGTACCTATGGCACAGCCACCAGGCATCGCTACTCGAGCGTGATTGTTACGGGCTAATAACGGGCCCATCACGACAATTGACGCACGCATTTGGCTAACATATTCATAAGGTGCCTCAACTAATAGTTGACGGCTAGCATCGATTGTCACTGTATTTGTTTCTTGATTAAATTCAATATCAGTATTTAAATGTTTAATTACTTCATTCATCATAAAAACATCAGAAAGAATTGGGACATTATCTAATGTCGTAATACCTTCTTCTGCTAGTAGGCTAGCTGCTAGGATTGGTAAGACAGCATTTTTAGCCCCTTCAATTTTAACGTTTCCGGTTAATTTATTTCCACCTCGAACAATAATATGTTCCATCATGTTCCCCCCAAGTAAATTCAAACAAACTTTTAATAGTATAACACAATGACTAAAAATATTGTAGTAGTCTCGATGTTATTTAATATTCTGTATTATTATCGTAACATTGTAAGCCAAAAGTTTCGCATCAGCTCGAGACACTCCATAAAGAAGGAACTCGCTGTGTAACCTATCGCAATTGCTATTAAGACAAAAATCATGCGAATTTGAATCGAGTTAGTTCGTTTGAAAAAGGTATCAGTTCTAAAGGACTGCATTGCCCAAAATGTCAAATAAATAAAAGCAAAATGACTTGTTAAACGGACTAAGGCTTCAACACCATATACACTCATTTAATTTTCCTTTCAAAAACAAATTTCTAAACCTTCTCAATTCTATCATAGTTTTATAATAAAAAAAAGAAAGAGTGCTTAAAGCACCCTTTCTTCTGATATTCTTATCATTTAACGTTATTTTCTTGACACATTAATACGGTTGATTGCTCGACTTAGAGCTACTTCAGCCCGTTTTAATTGGTCAATATCATGTTCTTTTTTCGCTTCTTCAATCGTCGCTTCAGCTCGTTCTTTGGCTTTTTCAGCCCGTAAGACATCAATTTCTGATGGCTTTTCAGCACTGTCAGCAATAATCGTCACAACATTGTCACGAACTTCCATAATACCACCATTAATGGCAATAATGTCTTGCTCGCTACTATCGCGACTATTTTTAACTCGAACTTCATCAATTTTTAAAGGAACAATAATCGGAGCATGGTTAGGCATGATTCCTAAATCACCATCAACCGTTCGAACAACAACTAGTTGTGCCGCTTGATTGGTGTAGCTTAGGCCATTAGGAGTAACGACCTCTACTTTTAATTTAGCCATCCAGGGACCTCCGTTCTTAATAGCCTAGGTTTTGCGCCTTTTCGATAACTGCATCGATACTACCAACACTTCTAAAGGCTTCTTCAGGTAATTCATCATACTTACCATCTAAAATTTCTTTAAAGCCACGGACTGTTTCCGCCACTGGGACATAAGACCCAACTTGGCCAGTAAACTGTTCCGCCACATGGAAGTTTTGTGATAAGAAGAACTGAACACGACGAGCTCGGCCAACTAAGATTTTTTCTTCGTCAGATAACTCATCCATCCCTAGAATCGCAATAATATCTTGTAGTTCCCGGTATCTTTGTAAAATATGTTGGACTTCTGTCGCAACTTTATAATGTTCAACCCCAACGATTTCTGGTGCCAAAGCCCCTGAAGTTGAAGCTAAAGGATCCACAGCAGGGTAAATACCCATTTCTGTTAAACGGCGTTCCAAGTTAGTCGTTGCATCTAAGTGAGCAAAGGCTGTCGCTGGTGCCGGATCGGTATAGTCATCTGCTGGAACATAAATAGCTTGAATCGAAGTAATTGAGCCTTTTTGAGTTGACGTAATCCGCTCTTGAAGTTGACCCATTTCTGTTGCTAAAGTCGGTTGATAACCAACTGCTGAAGGCATCCGACCTAAAAGGGCTGACACTTCAGAGCCCGCTTGTGTAAAGCGGAAGATATTATCAATAAACAGTAACACATCTTGGCCTTCCACATCACGGAAATATTCAGCAATTGTTAAACCGGTTAAGGCAACCCGCATCCGGGCACCTGGGGGCTCGTTCATTTGACCAAAGACCATGGCAGTTTTTTCAATAACCCCAGATTCTTTCATCTCATAATAAAGGTCATTCCCTTCACGGGTCCGCTCACCAACACCAGTAAAGACTGAAATTCCCCCATGTTCTTGGGCGATATTATTAATTAACTCTTGAATTAAGACAGTTTTACCAACACCGGCTCCACCGAATAACCCAACTTTACCACCTTTTAAATAAGGGGCAAGTAAGTCAATTACTTTAATACCTGTTTCTAAAATTTCAGTACTCGTTGCTAATTGATCAAAAGTTGGGGCTTTTTTATGAATACTACTTTTTTCAATTTCATCGTCAAAAGGTTTTTCTAAATCAATGGTCTCACCTAAAACGTTAAACACTCGTCCTAAGGTTTCTTTACCGACTGGCACAGAGATCGAAGCACCTGTATCAAGTACTTCCATTCCCCGTTGTAAACCGTCTGTTGATTCCATAGCGATTGAACGGATGATACCATCACCAAGTTCAAGGGCTACTTCTAAAACAACTTTTTGTTTTGAGTCAGCTTTATAAACGACTAAGGCGTTGTTTATATCTGGTAAGGATTGATCTAACGGAAATTCCACGTCGACAACGGGACCGATAACTTGTACAATCTTGCCTGAATTCATGACACATTCCTCCCGTTATTACTCTAATGCCGCAGCTCCGCCAACGATTTCCGTAATTTCTTGGGTAATCGCAGTTTGACGGGCACGGTTGTATGAAATAGTTAAATCGTCAATAATATTTTTTGCATTGTCTGTCGCACTCTTCATCGCAGTCATTCTAGCCGCATGTTCAGCGGTTTTGGCATCTAAAATTGCACCATAAATCAAGCTTTCTGCATATTGAGGCAATAGTTTGTCTAAAATTGCATCTTCGCTTGGTTCTAGAATATATTCCAGTTCATAAGTTTTAACTTCACCTGCATCTAAATCAGAGATTGGTAACATTTTTTCCGCTCTAAATTGGGCTGCCAATGAGTTTATGTGATGATTATAACAAACATATAATTCATCAAAAACTTCATTTTCATACATCTGCACAGCCGCTTTAACAATTTTTCGAACTTCATCAAAGGTTGGATGATCGCTAATTCCTCGTAACTCATAGGCAATATTCATGCCACGACTTTTAAAGAATTCTGCACCGGCACTGCCGATGGCCATCATCACATACTCTTCGTCACTCTCATGATCTTCTTGCAACATCGTTAAAGTTTGCTTAATTACCGAACTATTATAACCACCAGCTAAGCCTTTATCGGCTGTAATAACAATATAACCGGTTTTTTTAATCGGTCTTGAAATTAACATACTATGGTAATCATCTGGATTCTCATCTTCAAATAAATCGACTTCCCGCTCACCTTCAATTAACTCTAACTGAGTGACTGCTAGGTGAGTAACGATTTCCCGAACTTTTTCCGAATATTTTTGGAAATTACGAGAATTCGCTTCTGATTTATTTAATTTTGAACCTGAAACCATTTGCATAGCGCTAGTAATTTGACTGGTTTTTTTTGTTGAGGTGATTTTTCGTTTAATTTCAATTAATGATTCAGCCACACAAACTCACCATCCTTTTAAGCGTCTGCTGTCTCTTCATTAGCAACTTGATTCGTGGCAGCAAAGATTTCTTTGTACTCTTTAATTGCGCCGTCGATTTCAGCTGATTCAGGTAGACCTTTCGTCTTGCTAATATGGGTGAATATTTCTGGGTAATTATCGTCAATATGATCAAATAATTCACTTTCAAATCGTAAAATATCATCTACTGGAATACTGTCTAAGAAACCATGAGTCAAGGCGTACAAAATCGTGACTTGTTTTTCAACAGCCAAAGGTTTGTGTAGATCTTGTTTTAAGATTTCGACTGTCCGACGACCACGGTTTAATTTAGCTTGCGTTGCTGCATCTAAATCAGAACCGAATTGAGTAAAGGCTTCTAATTCACGGAAACTCGCTAAATCTAAACGAAGGGTTCCAGCAACTTTTTTCATTGCTTTAATTTGAGCAGAGCCACCTACCCGGGAAACGGATAAACCAGCATCGACTGCTGGACGGACGCCTGAATAAAACAAATCGTTTTGTAAATAAATTTGACCGTCAGTAATCGAAATGACGTTCGTTGGAATGTACGCTGAAATATCACCAGCTTGGGTTTCAACGAACGGCAAAGCTGTCATTGAACCACCACCAAGATCTTCACTTAACTTAGCTGCACGTTCTAATAAACGTGAGTGTAAGTAGAAGACGTCTCCTGGGTAAGCTTCCCGACCTGGCGGACGACGTAATAGTAAAGACAGTTCTCGGTAAGCTGCCGCTTGTTTTGATAAATCATCAAAAACAACTAAGACATGCTTGCCGTTATACATAAATTCTTCACCAATCGTTGTTCCAGCGTAAGGTGCAATGTATAACAATGGCGCAGGCTGTGAGGCACTGGCGGTAACAACGATTGTATAGTCCATGGCACCGAAACGTTTCAGTGTTTCCACTTGGTTACGAACCGTTGATTCTTTTTGACCAATGGCAACATAAATACAAATCATGTCTTGACCTTTTTGGTTAATAATTGTATCAATCGCAATTGAGGTTTTCCCTGTTTTACGGTCACCAATAATTAACTCACGTTGACCACGACCGATTGGTACTAAGGCATCAATCGCTTTTAAGCCTGTTTGTAATGGTTCATCAACAGATTGACGTTGCATTACTCCTGGGGCAGGTGATTCAATCGGACGGTTTTTTGTCGTCTTAATATCACCTAAACCATCAACTGGTTGGCCTAAAGGATTAATGACACGACCGATTAGCGCTTCACCAACTGGCACTTCCATGATTTTTCCTGTGCGTTTGACTTTATCGCCTTCACGAATTGTTTCAAAATCCCCTAAGACAATAATCCCAACATCATTAGATTCCAAGTTTTGAGCCATTCCATATGCTCCATTTGAAAACTCTAATAGTTCACCACTCATGGCATTCTCTAAACCATAGGCACGAGCAATCCCGTCACCAACATAAGTAACGACACCGACTTCATCGACAGCTAAAGCATCGGCGTAATTGGCGATTTGTTGTTTAATGAGCGCACTGATTTCTTTTGCTTTAATGCTCATCTATCTTCACCTCTTTTTTCTCATTTACCTTACTTCAATAGTTCTTTGTGCATCGCGTCTAATTGTTTTTGGACACTATTATCAATGACTTTATGATTGGCACTTACGATTAAACCACCTAAAATTTCGGGTTTAACTTTTTTTCTTAAAATAACTTTTTTGTAATCATAACGTTTGGCGATTTCAGTTTCGATTCGTTCCGACTGGGAATCATTTAGTTCCACAGCTGAAGTGACTTCAGCGACTAAAATGCCTTTGTTATCATAGTAAAAATGTTCGAACTCATCAATAATTTGCGGAATTTCATCCATCCGACCGTATTCGTAAATCACTCGTAAAAACTTAGAAATTGTTTCGCCAAAGTCTTTATCTAATTCATGTAAGATATCAACTTTTTCAAAAGGTTCTAAGCGATCATCACTTAAAATTCGGCCTAATTCAGGAACTTCTTCATAAATTTCTCGTAAGGCTACTAGTTCTTCATGAATTTCGTCTAAATGGTGCTCTTCTTTCGACGTATCATAGAGGACTTTTCCGTAGCGACGATCAATCGTTAAGTTTTCAGTCTTCATGAGTTGTTCCCAGCCCTTCAATATAAGAATTAATTAACTCAGTATGAGTGTCTTGGTTTAATTCTTTTTTCAATATTTTAGCGGCTATTTGAATAGATAGATCTGCAACTTCACGTCTCGCAGACTCAATGATTTGTTCTCTTTCTATCGCGACGTCTTTTTCAGCTTTTTCACGATAATTTTGCGCATTACGCTTCGCTTCAGTAATAATGTTTTCAGCACTAACTTCGGCATTGTCTTTAGCACGTTTAATAATTCCCGCGGCTTCAGCTTTAGCTTTCGTTAACTCAACTTCACTTTTCTTAGCAAGGTCAGTAGCATCTATTTTTGCTTGCTCTGCTCCATCAATTTCATTAGCGATTTTTTCAGCTCGCTCATCGAGCATTTTTGTCATTGGTCCCCATGCAAACTTTTTAATAAGTAGCATTAATAGTAAAAACGAGATGCTGACAAAAGCCATAGTTGTAAGGGTAGTAGTACTACCTACGACTAAATTGTTGATCATAATCGCTCGCACTTCCTCTCTCAATTATATAGAAAGAAAGCAGAGACGGTTGCCCGATAGATTTCGGCGTCCTGCCTTCGTGTTTAATTTCCTAAGAATACTAATAGTAAAGCTACAACGATACCTAAAATTGGCACCGCTTCAATTAGTCCAGCACCGATAAACATTGTACTTCTTAATTCACCTGACATTTCAGGTTGACGAGCCATACACTCTAGTGTTTTTGAAATAACTTTTCCGTTACCGTATGCGGCCGCGATTGCTGATCCGAATACTGCGATTGATGCTGCGATGTAATTCATAATTAATTTCCTCCTAATATTCCGTTACTTGATTTATAAAACAATTATTATTAGTGTTCCGCCACAACTTTGTGTGAAAGATACACCATTGATAATGTCACAAAAATAAATGCTTGAATCCCTCCAATAAAGATGGAGAATCCGATCCAAATCATTTCTAATGGGATTGCTGGAACGGCACTTAATAAGCCTTTGCTTCCGGCAAATGTTGAGATCAATGTTAGTAAAACTTCCCCGGCATAAATATTTCCGTATAAACGTAGACCTAACGTTAAGACGTTAGTAAATTCTTCCATTAGTTTAATCGGCATTAAAAACTTAGCTGGTTCAGCGAAACTATTCGTGAAATAACCTTTAATCCCAAATTTCTTCATTCCGAAATAGTTTGTTAGTAAGATTACGATTGCTGCTAACGTTAATGTAACTAACGGATCGGCAGTCGGGCTTTTCCAAAAACTGATTTCTTCTCCCTGAGTGTTATGAACACCGATTTTTGTTACCAACCCGATTAGATTGGAAACCAAAACAAATAAAAACATTGTAAAAGCCAACAAATGATAATTTCTGACTTCTTTGCTAGGTAAATTGTCCGAAACTATTTTGCGAACAAAATCCATCACCATCTCTAAGACGTTTTGTTTACCTGTGGGCTTTAGTTGCAGATTCCTAGAACAATAAAACACAAAGGCAAAAATGATTGCACATGTTAAGAGAATCATTAAGCAAACTGTTACATCAAAATCATATCCAGCCAAATTAACAATCCAGGATTTTTCTTCCATATTACTTCACCTCTTTTCCAAAGAGAAGATAAAAATAACAAAAATAATAACTAAGAAACACTGTATAAGTTTTTTCTTATAAAGCTATTACTTATCGCTACTCGACATTGATATAATACCACCATTCTCACAAAAACACAAAGGTTTTCATGAAAATAACTCAATTTCTTTCACGTTGTTACTACTATGCACTTATCTTGTTCTCTCTTAGGTTTTGTTAAACTTTAAAACAAGCTAAAACTATTCATTTATTTGTTTGGTTTTACTTTAATCAATTCTCCTCTCGCATAAAAAGTCACTTACTCCCCTATCGTATCAAATATCGCGAGGTTTTTAAAGATATATGTGAATTATTTACACTTCTTTAGAGAAATATCTTTTTTTAAAGGCATTCCACAAAAAAAAGATGCTAAAATAGCATCTTTTAATAACGTTCTTTCAAAGCTCGGGCAATTTCCCGGTTTTGATCTTTACGTTTCAAATCTTCACGTTTGTCATATTGTTTCTTACCTTTAGCAATCCCAATTAAAACTTTAGCGTACCCATTTTTAATATAGACTTTCAATGGCACTAAAGTAATTCCAGGATTTTTAGTTTCACCAATCAACATGTCGATTTGTTTTTTACGCATTAACAATTTTCTTGTCCTCAAAGGTTCATGATTAAAGAGATTTCCTTGTTCATAAGGGCTGATGTGAACGTTATGTAGATAAACCTCACCGTGACGTACTTTAGCGAAACCATCTTTTAAGTTAATTCGTCCTGCTCTAATGGCTTTGATCTCAGTCCCTTTTAGGACTAAGCCCGCTTCAATTGTCTCCATAATAGTAAAATCATGCCGGGCCTTGCGGTTTTGGGCAATTAGTTTTCCTTCATGTTTAGGCATAAAACGACCTCCAACTATTTAGACTTTTTCTTCTTGTTATTTGTTTTCTTTTTCTTAGCAACTTCCTTATAAAAAGGTTTCTTACTTGCTGCTTTTTTCTTTTTATTCCCTTGATTTTGACGGTAGTCCGTCGGTTTGTTTGATTTCTTATCCCGATTGCCACGACCTGGCGCTTCACGACGAGGACGTTTTTGTTCTTTTGGTATCTCAACCTTCTCATTTTCAGGGACTTCTTCGGAAGAAATCATTTCAAAATCGATTTCCCGGGTAGTTGTATCAGCTTTAGTCACTTTGATGACTACTTTTTGACCAATCTTATAGGTGACACCTGTTCGTTCGCCAACTAACGCTAAGTGACTTTCGACGAAATGGAAGTAATCCGGCAATTTAGTAATGTGAATTAAGCCCTCTACTGTGTTTGGCAATTCGATAAAGAGTCCAAACTTAGTAACTGATCCAATGACGCCAGCAAATTCTTCGCCAACTTTGTCCTGCATAAATTCAGCTTTTTTCAGACTGTCTGTGTCCCGTTCAGCATCAACTGCTCGACGTTCCATTTGTGAGCTATGAACCGCAATTTCTGGTAACGCTTCGGCCCACTTCTCTTTCGTAGCTTCCAAAATTGGTTTTGTCATGTAAGCTTTAATCAAGCGATGGACAATCAAATCTGGGTAACGACGAATAGGTGAAGTGAAGTGCGTATAGTCTTCCGCAGCTAAGCCGTAATGGCCGGCAGGGTCATCACTGTATTTCGCTTGTTGCATACTGCGAAGTAACATTTTATTGATTACCGCTTCTTCTGGCTTACCAGAAATTTGTTCTAAGACTTCTTGTAATGCTTTAGGAGTGATGTCTTCTTTTGTTCCTTTTACTAGAATACCAAAGTTTGTAGCAAATTCAAAGAAACGTTGCATTTTATCTTCTTTTGGTTGCTCGTGGATTCGGTAAATAAATGGTAACTTAGCATCAGTAAAGTGCTTTGCGACGGTTTCATTAGCGATTAACATAAATGATTCGATTAAGCGTTCGCCAACTCCCCGACTTCGTAAGACAATATCAATTGGATGGCCGGCTTCATCGACAATGATGCCTGCTTCACGATCTTCAAAAGAAATCGCTCCCCGTTCTTGACGCATCGCTTCTAAAATTTGGTGAAGTTCACCCATGTCAGTAAACATCGGTACTAGTTCTTGATAACGTTCTAACGTTTCAGGTAATTGTTCATCTAAGATTTCATTGACTGCACTATAAGTCATTCTTTCTGTGGTTTCAATCACACTTTCAAAAATATCATGACTGACTACTTTTCCTTGTTGATTGATTTCCATTTCACAACTCATTGCTAGACGTGGCACATGAGGATTCAGGGAACAAATGCCATTTGATAAACGATGAGGAATCATCGGAATTACCCGATCAGTTAAATAAACACTTGTTGCGCGGTCAGCAGCTTCTAAATCCATTGGGCTACCTTCTGTAACATAGTGTGAGACATCAGCAATGTGGACACCTAAAAAGAAGTTGCCATTAGCTAGTTTTTTAACAGTTACAGCATCATCTAAATCCTTCGCCTCAGCTCCATCGATTGTCACAATTCTTTGACCTCGTAAATCACGACGGCCTTGGATGTCACTTTCACTGATTTCATCAGCAATTTGATCGGCGTGAGCTAAGGCTTCTTTAGGGAATTCAGTTGGAATACCATGTTGCATCACAATACTTAAAATATCCATCCCAGGATCATTTTTATGACCAACTGTTTGCTTGACTAAGCCTTCTAGAGAAGTACCGAAACCAGGCTCTGGGTAATGCGTCACTTCGACGACACAAATCGAGCCTTCCACTGGTTGAATGCCTTCAGCAGCAATCAGAATTTGATAATTACTTAGTTTTTTATCTTGTGGTACAACATAACCATATAAATCAGTCTCTTGGCGTTTCTCGGTATCGTATGGGAAAAATTCGCCCACAACTTGAGTCATTGACCGTTGAACAATCCCGACAACTTTCCCTTCTGCCGTTCTACCTTCTAAATGGTTAGCTGGTTGAATAATATCGATTTGAACTGTATCACCATTTAAGGCGTAACCGGTGTTTTCTTTCGAGACATAGACGTCGCTTTCTTCGCCTTCGATTGAGACAAAACCAAAGCCACGCTCATTGGCACGGAAGATCCCTTCAACTAACACTTCTTTAGCGGGCAATTTAATTTTTCCTTTTTGGGTAAAGACAACACTCTTCTCCCGTTCCATCATAGCAATTGTTTTAACTAAGGATTTAAAGTCAGCACTTTGCTCTAAACCAAGCCCGGCACTAATTTCTTCCATCGAAAAACTTTGTTTTTGACTGTCAGCCAGAAAACTTAAGATTTTTTCTTTAATTGTTTCTTTCATTATTTCTCCTTGAGACAAGCTTCACCTGTTTAATTTTCTAAAGGTGCTTGCCAGTTTAATTTATTCGTAAATGTCAATATATCTTCTTGTAATTGTAGCTTCTCAGGTCCTACAGTAATCACATGACCACTTTCTGGATACCATTTAACTTCTACTGGTGATTTTTTTAATTGGGCTTCTGTTAAATAGACAGATTGCGGGTCGATCATCAAATCTTTGCCAGCCTGAACTAATAAGCTGGGCTGTTCTACCTCAGCCATTTTATAGAAAACCTCACTTGTAAATTTTTTTATTTCAGCAATTTGAGCTTGCACAGCTTTTTCAATCATTGGCAATCGACTAGTGATTTCAGCCTCAGCCACACTCGCTTTTTTCATTGCCGTTTTGGCATACCATAAAAAAGATGGGATAATATTAGTCTTTGACTCTGCGATGATTGGCGAACAAAGTGGTCCGCCACCAATAATCACTTCTGGGTAATCTTCCATGGCGCTCATTGCAAAGATTCCGCCCAGTGATAAACCAAAGATTGCTAATTCTTGATGACCTTCTTTTTGCATAAACTCAATGCTTTGGCGTAAGTTTTCTTGCCATAATTTTGGTCCTGCTTGTAAGATATCTTCCGGTCGTTCTGTTCCGTGACCGCTAAACATTGGTAATAACACACTATAACCAGCTTTATTTAGATAGCGTCCTAATTGACGAACATCATTGGGGCTCCCAGTGTAGGCGTGCATTAAAATCACCCCACGTTGACCACCTTTAAAATACGTTGTCTTTGGTAACACTACTTTAGCTTCCATGCTCATTCACTCCGACTCTAATTTATTTACTAACTCTATTGTACCTAAAAAAGCCTCCTGTTCAAAACAGGAGGCTTTTGCTCATTACTTAGATGATAAGTAGGCTAATAATAAAGCTACAACTACCCACGATACGCCTAATACGGCAGTTATCTTTTGCATAACAGCTTCAAACCCACGCGCTTTTTGTTTACCGAATAATTGATCTGCACCACCCGAAAACGCACTAGCCGCACTGTTTTGTTTACTAGGTTGCATCATTACTGCAATTATGATTAAGATTGATATAACAATCATGACTCCCAATAAAAAATTATACACGTGTTGAAACCTCCCTGTTCTATACATATTGACATCTAACTAATCTTATCACAATTTTTTTATAATTACTAGGATTTTCACAACATTTTTCTGAAATTTCTTCAAAAATAATCTACTAACTTCTTCACTAACTATTAGCTAAAGACTTCTCTTTCTAGTCTAGCTTTGATTCTCTTACTTAATGTTCTGCCCCACCAATAATTTTCATATCCCCTAAGTCATGTAATTCTACGACTTTTTCTAAAGCAGCAGCCAGACCTTTCGAGATATCAGCAATACTCATTGACGGTTGATTCGGTTTAGAAACGACTTGCTCATGAATAAAAGGAACGTGCATAAAGCCCCCTTTAATCTCTGGATAGTCAGTAGCAATTAAATATTGAACTTGGTACATAATATGATTACAAACAAAAGTCCCGGCACTGTTAGACACACTAGCAGGTAAACCAGCCGCTTTCATGCCTTCAACCATTCCTTTGACGGGTAACTGGCTAAAGTAAGCTGGGGCCCCAGTCTTTTGAATCAGTTCATCAATCGGTTGTTGCCCGATATTATCAGGAATCCGCGCATCATCGATGTTAATTGCTACTCGCTCTGGCGTTAAACCAAAACGGCCACCAGCTTGCCCAACATTTAAAACTACCCCTGGTTTCTCCGCTTCAATCGCTGCTTTAACAACTTTCGCTGATTCTTTAAAGACCGTTGGAATTTCTAACTTAATAATCTCGGCTCCGGCAATCACTTCTGGTAATAATTTTACTGCCTCCCAAGCTGGATTAATCGTTTCCCCACCAAAGGGATCAAAACCTGTCACTAAAATTTTCATAGTTGTCGCTCCTTTTATCTTTTTTAAAATGCCCAAACATACATCAAACTAATATGAATCACAATTAACAATAAAGCAACAGGTGCTTGAGCTTTAATCACGGCATTTTTGTCTTTAATTTCTAACAAGGCTACTGGCAGTGTATTAAAGTTAGCGGCCATCGGTGTTAACAATGTGCCACAAAAACCAGCTGTCATCGCCAAAGTTGCGGCCACCATTGGATCGCCACCTTGCATGACAACGAAAGGAATCCCAATCCCTGCCGTAATTACTGTAAAAGCAGCAAACGCATTTCCCATGACCATCGTAAAAATAACCATGCCTAAAACATAGGCTGTGACACCTAAAAATTTGTTTCCTTCGGGAATAACTGTTGAAATGCCAGATGAGATAACCTCACCGACACCAGCTTTCATGAAGATAACTCCTAAAGCAGCTAGTAATTGAGGTAAAATCCCCGTCGGACCAACTTGTTGAATCATGCGATCGCTATCAGCTAACACTGTTTGCCGTGATGGTTTCGCTAATAAGATGACGATGATCAATGAACCAAGAGAACCTAAACCAATGCCAACTTGACCACCAAGAGGCGTAAACTGAGTAATCAATACGGCAATGACTGCTAAAGAAATACACGGAATAAAGATTCTATTGCCAATTCTTTCTGAGGCAGCTTGGGACTCTGCTTCTTCTAAAGGAATCAACTCACCAATCTTGACTTGTTTCGTACCAGTTAACATACCTAGTAAAACAACTAACACGCCGTTAACTAAATCAGGCAAGATATTTCCTAGGGCAAATAAGACTCCTAAGACTAACCAAAATAAACTTGTTCCAAAACGAGCTGGATGATTTTTCAAACGTAAGACTCGAAAGCCGGTTGTTGCCAACAAAATACCGATGATGGCATAAAAGAATTCTAAAAAGTATTTAATAAAAGCTTCCATCTAACGTTCCTCCAGTGAATTATTTTTACCGTACTTGCGCTTTAAGTAGTTATCAAAGGTTTGGTGCCATAAACCAACTAGCACTAAAGTAATTAAAGCGATTGGAATGGATCTTAAGGCAATATCTACGCCAGTCATTGGGTAGCCAAGAGAATCCATCGTTCCGACAATTAGTAACGTGCCTGCTGAAGCGATAAAGGTGTTTTGAGCAAAAAAGTTACCGAAATTATCTGAAGCTGCTGCCATGGCTTTAATTTTTTCCCGATCTTTTGTTTCTAGTTCACCATGTTCTGTCGTTGCTGCAGCATCTGCCATTGGTTGAACTAAGGGACGAATAAACTGAGTTTGTCCTTGAACCCTAATTGACAATGTCCCTGAGAGTTCGCGAATTAACGTGTATAAGGTTAAAAAACGACCTGGTGTTAACCCTTTAATTTTTTCAATTAAATAAACCGCCCGTTGGCGTAAGCCAAAACGCTCGGATAAACCAATCATCGGTAGCGTTAGGAAAAAAATTGTAACTAAACGATTATTCACAAAGGCACTACCTAGTAACTCTAAAAACTCGACAATTGAAATCCCTGAAACTAATGCGGTAGATAAGCCGGCTATAATAACAACTGCTATTGTGTCTAACTTTAAAATAAACCCTAATAAAATAATAACTATACCAATTAATTTGATCATTATCTCACTCCTTGTTTTCTTAGAATGTTCTCATAATATCACAAAACAAGTTGAGATAACATCTTTTGTGTTCTTAATAGTTTGTTATTTTTGCTGCTTAGCTATTTTATTTAATCGAGCTTCAGCAACCTAAGAAAGGAGGCAATGACTATATTGTCATTGCCTCCTTTCTGTTTATTGTCTAATATCAATCCACCAACGATCACTCGCCCCTAAGTCTTCGACTTCGCTAAAACTCCCGTCGTTATTTTCGACTTGACTGCTGCCGCCATAATAAAAAACATTTAAAAACATTTTATCTAGTTGATCTTCATCAACAAAATAACCTACATGGATGGTTCGTTTCTCATTAGGTTGAATGGTCGGTAATTGGTAATAGCTATCTCCTTCACCGTGGCTATCTAAATAATCCACTTCTGTCGAAAGAGCACTTGGTTCCTCATAAGTTTCCCTTTCCTCATACGTCCATTCTTGACTTTTCTTAACTAACAGTTGGATTGGATGTTGATAATACAAATCCTCAATTGGTTGGTCAGTGATATTAGTCAAAGTAGTCGTCAAATAGACAAATTTTGGTTTAACAACGTTGCTAGCTATTTCTTGATCAATCGTTGTTTTACCATCACCGATAGAATAAGTTTTTTGCGTGTAGGCTAATAACTCCCCTTCAGCAGTCATCATCTGATCTTCTACCATTCGTTCTAAGGCAAAATCACTTAAATTACTTTGATCCAGACTTGCCAGAGAATCTAAGACTTCGACTTTATCAACTTGGTAAGTGAAACTCCCACGTAAGGGGCTAACTGATTGACCGACTTTGACTAAGTTAGAACTATCTTCCTTAATACCAAGAACTTTATTATTAGTATTTTGCGGTTCTTCCGCAAACTCTTTTTCGTATTGATCATAATCTAAGAAGAACGTTGCCTTAGCTTTAGTCGTCTCAGTTAATTTGATATTCGCCATTATTTTAGTTAATTCGGTCTCGGAGACATCATTGCCCACATAAGCTTGAAGTAAGTAACCTTCTTTTTCAAACATTACGTAAACCTGGCGATCAAAAGCTAATTCACGACCGTTATCTACTGACTTAGTGATAATCCCTTGATTATCACCATAAGTAACTTCTTGATAATCCCCAGTGTTTAATTTACTAAATTCGGCCTCTTTATTAATTTTCCAAAGACGAAAAGAAAGACCACCTTTGGCGTAATTATCTTTGTAGGAATACTTAGTACTGTCTTCATTACCTACCATCTCAGAAGGTAAATAACCTAGATCTAAGAAGTAGTGCTTTTTATTTCCTTGGTTATTGCTGCCCTTAATTGAAAGATTGACTTCATATTGTTCCTTTTTAACAAAAATTTCATAAAGTTTTGTACCGGCAAAGACTGTCGTTGGAATAGCAATTAACAAGACTGCCCCAGCAATTGCCAGCTGTTTTTTCCAGCGCTTGGGACTGGGACTTTCTTGAGTCAGTTGCTCCAGTAACTCAGCTTTCTTTACTTGATAATCTGAGGAAAATTGATGATCCTCAGTCGTTTTTTCAAAATCCGCCATAGCGATTTTTTCGGCAATTTTTTTTAACTCAGCCAATTGTATTTGCGAATGCTTCACTTGTTATTCCCCCATTCATTTGGATAATTTTCTTTTTTGCCCGCTCGTATTGTTTACGGACATTGTCAGGACTGATGTCTAATATATTAGCAACTTCCTTTGTATTTAAACCATAATACAAACGATAAATAAAAACTTGTTGGTAGGCTATCGGTAATATTTTTAATAATGTCAGTAATTGTTCATCGGATATTAACTCATTAACATGACTAGCAACATTATCTACCCCACTGACAACCTCTTGCTGATAATCTTCAATGAAATGAATCTGAGTTTGATTTTTCCGATAGTTATCAATGCTTTTATTCTTAGCGACTTTTAAAATATAACGTTTTTGTTCCTCCTCATCTAAAGAACTTACTTGCTCAATTTTTTTATAGATCTGAATAAACGTTTCTTGAGTGACATCTTCTGCTTGCTGAACATTATTTAAAATACGATAGGCCACACGATAGACTTTTTGCTCATACTTTTCATATAATGCCGTTAATAATGCTTTAGCTGGTTTGTATTTTTTCATTTGCTTCCTCCTTGCCTCTCTACTCTATATAACGAATTGGTTTTAACTTTTGTGACACTTTCAGAAAATTTCATTTAATTAGTCCGCTTACCCTTAATTATTTACAATAGTATGCTACAATAAATCATACTAATTAAAGATAAGGGGTAATGTATCTGTGTTAAATAATCTGACTAAACGCTGGTTGTTTTTCGTAACTGGCTTAATTATTTTATCATTTGGCATCTCACTCATGGTGAAAGGCCAAACTTTAGGGCTTGGTTCATGGGACGTTTTACATTTAGCTTTAACGAATAAAATTGGCTTTACTATGGGAATTTGGTCGATGATTGTCGGCTTTATCATCATTTCAGTTAGTTGGCTAATTACGAAAGAGCGACCAAAATTGGGCGTCTTTGTTAATATGTTCTCTTGTGGTATTTTCATTGATTTTTTTAATTCCATCTTACCAGAAGTTAAATCATTTCCTGCTCAATTGTTTGTCTACTTACTAGGTGTTGCGATTTTAAGTTTTGGCATTGCCTTTTATATTTCCCCAGACTTAGGCGCTGGTCCTAGAGATAGTTTGATGTTACTCATCGTCGATAAGACGCCACTCTCTTTACGAATGACTCGTAATCTATTAGAATTGTTTGCTGTTGTACTAGGCTTCTTACTCGGTGGCCCAGTTGGCTTAGGAACTGTTTTAGTCGTGACAATGCTTGGGACTTTCATTCAATGGATGTTACCAATGACTACGGCTCTCCTCAATGCCTTTCTAACTGGTGAAGTCATCGAACCTTCTTCTCATTAAGCATCAACAAAAAGCATCAACAAAAAAGTGTCGCTCAAAAATAAACTGAGCAACACTTTTTTATTTTACTTTACGATATTCATTAACTAGTGGTATTGATAGTAGTAATAGTGGTAAGAGAATTAAACTCCAATCAGCTAAGCTGCCACCGCCTTGAATGATTTGGGATACCCAAATAAATAAAGCCAAGGCTGCTGAGAGATAAATACTATAAGCGATTTTTTCCATGACTAACCTCCAATTAACTTAGTTAATTAATTATACCTAATTTGACTGACTATTCAATAAACTTGTGATTTAAAATAAAATCGTTTAAACTTATGAACGACAGTCAGAAATTGCTAGAACTTAATTAGGTTCTTAGTCATTCTTGACTATAATATGAGTGAGGTGAATGTGTTGAAACGAGTGACTATCGATTGGAACTATTGGATTATCCGCTTTATCTTTTTAATGGTTGTTATTATCGGCTTTAAAGCAATTAGTAATTATCAATTATTTTTAAACGGTTTAAAACACTTGCTGAGTGTCTTGTCGCCCTTTATTTTAGGTTTTATTTTAGCCTACTTATTAAATGGCGCTCAAGAAAAATTGGAACACTTATTAAATAAAATCAACCTGCCTTTTATCCAAAAAAAAAGTCGTGGTTTTAGTGTCTTACTCCTTTATGTAGTTGGCCTAACTTTTATCTTTCTGATTTTAAATTATGTTGTGCCCTTAATTTTAACGAATATCATGGATTTAGTCGCCCTACTACCGACTTTCTATAACTACCTAATTGAACTGGCAATGAAATTAGAAGAAAATGGCACAGTTAAAATGATGGATCTTGATGAATTAATTACGACCTTTACGGCTAGTTATTCCCCAGATAAGATTTTGAGTCAGTGGACTTCAGCAATCTCATCTCTTGGGATTTTGACTAAAAATCTTTCCTCATTTGTCTTAAACACATTCTTATCTTTAGTTATTTCAATTTACGCCTTACTATTTAAAGATTCCCTCTTAACGTTTATTGCTAGTTTCTTTCAAAAAATCATGCCTGAAAAACTGTATACTACGAGTAAACACTGGCTTAAAACGACTAACAAAATTTTCTATAAATTTATTAGTTGTCAATTTCTTGATGCTTGTATCATCGGTGTCTCTGCTACAATCTTACTCAGTTTACTAGGCGTTAAATTCGCTTTAACGCTAGGAATTCTACTAGGAATTTGTAATATGATTCCTTACTTTGGATCAATCTTTGCTTCAGTTTTAACCGCAATCATTACGTTCTTTACTGGCGGTCTTAGTTTAGCGATTACGACTATTATCGTCTTATTAATTCTTCAACAAATTGATGGTAATATTATTGGTCCTAGAATTATGGGTGGGGCTTTAAATATGAACCCCATTTTAATTATTGTTTCAATTACGATTGGTGGCGCCTACTTTGGAATACTAGGCATGTTCTTAGCAGTGCCAGTTGCGGCAATTTTAAAAATTATGACAATGAACTGGTTAGAACACAGTAAAGCAGCTATCCCTGTCGAAGAGCCCTTGAAATAAATATACGTTTTACTAATATTTGTTTTCCAATTAGACTATTCGACTTATTTTTGTTATAATAATCAAACAGTGAACATTACTTTTGACGTAGGAACCATCTGACTAAGATGGTTCCTGCGTTTTTTTTGTTTTCTGATAAAAAACAGATTGGAGATTTACAATGCACAAGGATTCACGTTTACCACAACCCCCTGGAGAAGGCCTACTTTATGGGGTAATTATTTGTAGTGTCACCGTCATTATGATGACTAGCCTCAATATTTCACTTAATTTCACAGGTCCTGGAACCGAGCTTTTTTTAACAATTTTAAAAGCTCTACCAGTCTTTTTTATCATTGCAATGGCTGTTGAACGGTTTATTGTTCACCCCTTAGTTGAAAAACTAGTCCAGAAATTTGCTGGCAAGGAAGATAGTTTTAATGCCCACATCCTATTTACCGTCTTTTTCACAGTCATCGGCATGTCTTTGATTATGACTGTCCTCGGCGATTTTATCGGTCATGGTTTCCAACTTAAGCCTCATATTTTCCAGCGTTTTCTAGCAAACTGGCCTAGAAATTTCGGCCTCGTGTTGTTATTTGAATTAATCATTGCCCAACCATTAGGCCGTTTCGCAATGACTCGCCTTCACCTTTCTCAAAAATAATTGAATTAAAAAAAGCTACTAACTAAGGGTTGCAATGACTAGTTAGTAGCTTTTTTGGTTTATTTAATTGTCATATAAAAATCATCGGTTGCTTGATTCTTATCAAAAAAGCGATCGTAAGATAACAGACGGTAATCAGTTACTAACGTTTGAATCTCTTTATTAAGATCTTTATCAAACTTTTGTTCGCCGTTTAAATAAATATAATCAGCCCCAATTTGAGTCACACCTTGCTGATAAAGCTCTGTCATTAAGTAATAAAAAGGTGGCATTTTATAATTATCTCGGCTTAATAATTCAGGCATTAAAAAAATTGGCGACAACTGAGACACTTGCTTCGTTTTAGGTTGATCCTCTCCGTGATTACGATATATGAAGTAAGGGGTGCGATAAACATCATCACCAACCGCTTCTTCATTCCCGCGCATGAAAGACGGACTATGATCACCGTATAACACAAGATTGATTTTATCCTCAGAACTTTCCATACTTGTAATCAAGCCTTCGATTGCACTGTCAGTCTCTCTCAATTCTTTGAAGTAGCTCACACCATACTCAACATAATCGCCAAAAGCACTAGCTGTTGGTTCTTCTGATAAAATCCCTGGTTTAATTTCAGGAACAAAGGAAGAATCTGGCAATAAGTTAGCTGGATAAGTCGAATGATTTTGCATTGATAAGGTATTAATAACCGCATATTCTGGTATTTTTTTAACTAAATACTCCGTTAAATACTCATCTTTAATTCTACCAGTTACTGGCATTCTACGCGCATCTGGCATATCAGATTGATCAAGCATGTGATTAATCCCCATTTGCTTATAGACACCTTGACGATTATATAAGGCGTACGTAAATGGATGAATGGCTGCTCGTTCAGTTTCTGGATAAATACCTAAAAAAGATGAATTAGTTGGGCTTTTTTCATAATACTCAGTATAGGGTGTCGTTACTGTTGGCGCTTCATGAAGCTCTAAACTCATACTTGTTAGAACTGAAAACTCAAGATTCGCCGTTCCTCCGCCAATAAATTGCGAGTACATATTACCGCCATAAGCATTTTTTAGCTCATTGATATAAGGAGCAGCTGGTCCATTTTCAAGGATGCTTTCATAATCCCAGAGGCTTTCACTTAAATAAATGATTGTTCGTTCATCACGAATATCTTTATTCCGGGACTTGTTGCCTGCTTCAGCAATTAGTTGGTACTTTTCAGTAATCTCATTAATTTTTTTATCGCTGTATTGATTTGGTTTTGCCATAAATTTCTTTGATATGTTTTGAACAAAATACGGCACATCCCCTGCTTTTTTAACTTCTTTTTGAATATTAAACGTTTGTCCCTCTGGCGGGTTCAAAGAAAATAACACTTGCGCCGCCTTAGTAGAACTTGAATAAATAACTAATGATGACAACAGAATAAAGAGGATGGATGCAATCCGAAGGACGGGCGGCAAACATAACTTATACTTTTTACTAAACTTCCTTGATAACACTAACACTAACAATAGGACGGGCAATGCGATACTTAATAAAATAAAAACAGCTTTAAGTGAAACGATATCTGCTAATTCTTTAATATTTGCCAATTGTCCAAATTCATAAAAATGAATCACGTCTCCCCGTTGTTCAAACTTCACAATGTTCGCGTAATACAATAGACCTAGAGCTAAATTTCCAAGTATTAAGGACACTAAAAAGCTATTACTCAGACTGTAGACAAAAATAAAGACTAACCACAATAACCCTGCACCTTGTAAAGTATGCTCATTCACAAGATCATTAGGTATATAATTCCCTTCATAAACAACTGACGATAATTTATAAGTCCATAAATAAGCAAATAAGAATAATATGCTCATCATCAATCCTACAATTATTATTTTTTGTTTCTTATTCATCAAATCCACCTTACTATCTTTTAATAATCATCCGTAAATCAAATTAATTATACACGGATTCCTACTATAATACTACTTGATTTTCAAAGGCAGGCTAAGCCCCCTGCCTTCAAGCTTGATCCTTCGACACTTTTTAATTGCTTAAATAGCTAGTGCTATCGAGGGAGATTAATGACTCCCTCTTAGATAGTCAGCTAGTTATTTCATAATATCGTAGATACTTTTTGACATTTTGGAAATTGTTTCATAACTAACATAATTTTGCGTTAATACCGACAGAACATAAGGTTGTTTATTATAGACAATCGCAACATCATGACGGTAACTACCGACATCACCTATTTTGTGAGCTACTTTAACTGGTAAATATTTTGGAATCCGTTGATCGTCATAGACTGTGTTTTGTAAATAACCCACTACTTGGCCACCTTCTTGATAAATAGCAGCCATCAATAAGGCATTTTCTTTGGCAGTAATACTGAAGGGCGACGTCCAAGTCCGCCCGATAATGCCGGAAATGTCTTTTCTCATAGTAGGACTAAATTTATTTGCACCGTAATAACCTAAAAAATTAGCCCCTTGATTATCAGAATACTTAGCTGTCCAATTCATAATTTGATCTAATGAGTAATAAGACCCCATCGGCTTTCCTTGTAAAATTCCTGCACCGCCCCGCATGTAAGAATAATTTGTCATTTGGTTAATACGATCATTGTATTGATATTTTTTATTGGGATTTAATTTTTTAGCATTAATCATTTTTTGCGTGTAGTATAAGGCAGGTAACTTTCCAGTACTGGCAGCTGTAAATCTTTGATTCCCATTAATACTTGCAGTCGAACCATCAGTCAAACTCAGGACATGAATGCCGTAATTACTTGATTTGTATTTTTTGTTTAACAAAGCTTGGACTTTTTTCATTTTTTGAGCATCAGAAGTCGTTAACTTAGTAGCTTTTGTATTAAGGTAACCTTGCCATCTATTTTTGCTGTCATATACGGAATAATAACTACTACCATTATAATGATTGTAGATTCCTTTAGCTAAATAACTTTGATTGTATAATTTACTACTACTTTGTTTTTTCTTCCAGTTAAAATTACTCCATAAATTATAATTTTTACTTGTCACAACGACTTGTTTATTAAATGAGCGATAACTCCCTTGAGGGCCGTTAGTTTCTTTCGCACTTTTAGCATTTAAGTAACCTAACCACTTTCCTTTACTGTCATAAGTAGAATAGTACTTGATGCCATTATAGTGACCGTAAACACCTTTAGCCAAGAATGTCTTATTAACTAACTTACTTGTTTCGCCACGTTTTTTCCCATTAAAATTTGCCCATAATGTCTCTTTATTACTAGTTATCGTCACATACTTATTCAGGCCTTGATAACTGCCTTGAGGCCCATTAGCCATTTTGACACTCCGACTATTAACATACCCTTGCCATTTTGACTGACTATCGTATAACGAATAAAAAGCTTGTCCATTAAAATGATTATAGAAACGCTTAACTAAATAGGTTTTACCTAATACGTTATTTGTTGGTTGTTGGATTGAACCATTAAAATCTTTCGTAATCAGTGCTTTAGGATCGACAATGGTAGCATACTTATTCAAGCCTTGGTACATCCCTTGTGGTCCTGCTCCTAGTTTTCCGCTTTTACTATTAAGATAACCTTGCCACTGTTTTTTGTGATTGAACAAGGAATAGTAAGTTGTTCCATCGAAATGACTGTACATTCCCTTAGCTAGAAAGGTTTGGCCATACAAATTACTACTTGATTGTTTCGCCCCACCATCAAAATCATTTAATAGACTGTCTTTTTTATTTAAAACTGTGACATACTGATTGAACTCTTGGTACGCTCCTTGAGGCCCAGCTGCTATTTTGACTGTTTTTAAATTCACATAACCTTGCAACTTTTCCGACTTATCAAATAAAGATAAATAAGTTTCACCATCAACATGATTGAACTGTTCTTTTGCAAAATAAGTGCGATTATTAAGAATTGGTACTTTAGGTGCATTTTCATTTAAAAAATCTTGCTGAGCTGTGACACCTTTAGCGACAACTGTTGCGTATTTATTAAACGCCACACCTTGTCCCCCAGGACTATTGCTGACAAAAACATCAGTCCCTTTAATATAGCCAAGGAACAAGTCTTGTTTATTATAGATGCCGTAATATTCTTCGCCAGTTTCATTTTCGACTAATTCTTTTGTTAAAAAAGTTAACCCCACTAGCTCTTTTGTTGTTCCTAAAACATCACCATTAACTTCTTGGAATAATTTTGAGTCCGGATAACGAATTGTGACATACTGTTTTTCACTGATAATTTTTGTTGAAAAACTTGTTAACGCCTCAGACTCTGAATTTAAACTACTTTCTTCAGTACTTTCAAGAGGACTGTTAGTAGACTCTTCCCTAAGGCTTTCAGTCGTTTCTAGAGGTTCTTCTGTCTCTGTTTTATTTTCTGACTCACTTTCTGCTTCACTGTTACTAATAATTGCCTCACTATAAGTCGTTGCTACCGTAGCATTCGAACTTGCTTCTTCCGCCTCCACAGAAGTCCCTAGACTAAATAAAGTCCCTAGACTTACTAATAATAATTGCCACTTTTTCATCCCAATTCCTCCTATTGATTGTCTTAACTATTATTTTGATTATTTATTATAAAAACTTTTTTGTCTAACCACCTTATTATAACAAAATATATCTTTTATACTATTATTATCTTAAAGAAAGGGAAAATATAGCTTTTTTACAATTTATTGTGTTTAATCAAGAGAAATGTTATAGTTAACGTACAATTAAACAGTCATTCTATGAAGAGTTGAGGTAGTGATACGACACAATAACCTCACAGCAACGTGCTTAACAAGTAACGTGCTCCAGTCGTAATGCCATAGTGGGTCCTTTCAGCTCACTTCATATGTGGGCTGTTTTTTTGTAAAAAAATAAAGGACGTGTTTTAAATGTATCTAAAAATTAATGGTCGGATTGAAAAAATCAGTCTTACGAAACCTACAAAAGCTACGGAAGATGAATTAATCGCTTATTTTGACCAGCTCTGCCAACTAGCTGTAGCAAACCCTTGGCGAGGCGTCGAGTTCGCTGAAGGCGCTGAGCTCTTAAAGGCGCTAGAGACGCTCAAAGACGACGATAAACGCCAGTCTAAATGGCAGCTAGTTATTGAAAAACGGCAGCTCATCTTAGCTGATCCAAGTCAGCAACCTTTGCCTCGAAATTGGGCCGAAGCCATGGCCGCCCGCCAAAATTCCTAAACTTTTATTCATCCTACTAAGAAAGATTAGAACTAAGCTAGCCACTATAGCTTAATCTTAACTAGAATCGCAAAAAAAAAAACAGTTCCTAAGACTTCGTAACTCTTAGGAACTGTTTTCTCATTTAATTATAAAACCGCCATTCCTAAAGCTTGTTGGATGGCGATAATGTTTTTATCGTCCCGGAATTGCAAAGACTCGCTAGGAACAACTTCACTAGAAATCCAAATTTTCAGTTCTGCATCTAAATCAAAATGACCAATTGTCTCCACACTAAACTTTGAAATTGAACGATAAGGTATTGATCTATACTCGACTTTTTTGCCTGTTAGACCTTGCTTATCAACAATAATTAACCGTTTGTCAGTAAAGACAATTAAATCCCGGACTAATTTGAAAGACATCGTTACCGCTTCATTCGGAATTAAGATATTAATTAATTCTTTTTCAACCTCTTCATTGGAATGTTGACTAGCATTCCCTAATAACCCATCAAATAATCCCATTTTACATTCTCCTACCCTTCATTCACAACTTGTTTAAATTTAGCTTGTTTTAACTCTGTTAAGCTCATCATTAATCCAAAACTGAGGAGATACATGACTGATAAACAAGTCATAACCACACTTAAATTGTATTTATCTAATAAAAAACCAATTAAAACTGATGAAAAACCACCAATCGCTCGACCACCATTGATGACTAAATTATTCGCTAAAGAACGTACATGAGTTGGGTACAACAAACTAACAATCGCCCCGTATCCACCGAACATCCCATTTGAAAAGAAACCGACAATCATTCCTAGTAGTAATAATGCCACGGGTGATTGGGCTAAGGGAAAGATAAAAACAGAAATGGCTGAGGCAATTAGAAAGACAGCAAAGGACAATCGCGGCCCATACTTATCAAAAAAGCGCCCAAAAACTAACATCCCTAAGCTCATCCCGGTAATTGTGGCAATCATCCAATAAGAAGAACCAGCGACGGAAAAGCCTAACTCAGTTTGCATAATTGAAGGCAGCCAATTCATCAGGCCGAAGTAGCCAGCAATTTGCACTACTGCCATGAGCATTAACGTCATAGTTCGTTTAATTAGCTGAGGACTACCAAACAGTTCGGCTTTGATCGTCGTCTGACTTGGTTCAGCTCGATTCGCTTGCCAAGTCGGACTCTCCTCTAATTTGTCCCGGACAATGAAGGCTAAAATGACTGGTAATAGACCGAAGAGAAAAAGCCCGCGCCAACCGAAAAGTGGCAATAGTAAGGCTGACAACACGGCGGCGGCAATTGCCCCAATTTGACCAGAGATAGCAATGACGGAAGACATTTTACCGACTTTTTGTGGCGGAAAGGCTTCTGCTACTAAAGCAATGCCAATGCCGTACTCCCCGCCTGCACCAATACCTGCTAATAATCTAAAAAAATAAATCCAATAAATATTTGAAGCGAAATACATGGCGGCTGTAGCTAAAGCGAAAATAAAAATGGTGTAAGTAAAAATTCTAATTCTGCCGTACTTGTCGGCTAAACGACCAAAAAAAAGACCACCTAACAGCATCCCAATATTCGTGACTGATGAAATCAAACCGGCTTGAGCTCCTGATAAGCCTAACTCATGGATAATCGATGTTAAAGAATAGGCGATAAACATAATATCCATATTCTCTAATCCCATACCAAAGGCTGATGATAGCAAGGTTAACCGTTGATTTTTTGTCATTTTGGTTGCTTTAAATGATTGTAAATTTTTCATATTCTATTTTCCCCTTTTAAATGAATGCTCTCTGTCATTCTTTTATTTAATAGTTCTAAATTAGTATACGGCAAGGCTTTTTAATTAGCAATAGTTTTTTAGTCGGTCTTTTATAATGTTAAGCTTCCCTAAAAAATAAACAAGCCTAGCCCGTGTTTGGGATTTGGGAGTGATAAACTCTAAGATGTCTCTTAAAGTAATGGATAATAGTATACATCTAGGAGAATTTCTCTTATAGTAGTCTGTATAGCAAAAATTAAGTATAGGTAGTGATGACTTATGATAAATCTTTTAATTAATCAGTTTGAGCAACGACAGTTACGAAAAAAAACTGATTTACGAATGGCTTTTGGTGCATTTGCAGGAAAAGTCGGCTTATTTTCCAATCTATTATTATTTATTAGTAAACTTTTAATCGGCTTAATCTCCGGCAGTGTTTCGATTATGGCTGATGCGATGAATAACTTATCAGACACCGTTTCCTCTGTCTTAACTTTAGTCGGTTTTTACATCTCTGGCAAACCAGCAGATAAAGAACACCCTTATGGTCATGAACGTTTTGAATATATTAGCGGTATGATGGTTTCCCTCTTAATTACTTTTGTCGGCTTTCAATTTCTAACGACTTCGATTGAGCGGATTCGTGAGCCTAAAAGTATCAGTGTCACCCCAATTATTTTAATTGTTTTAGTCTTATCGATTTTGTTTAAAATTTGGCAAGGTCTCTTTTATCAAAAAGTCGCCAAGAAGATTACTTCGAATACCCTGGTAGCAGCAGCTAAAGATAGTTTTAACGACGTTTTCACAACCTTAGCTGTCTTAGTCTCAGCAACTGTAGAAGGTCTGACAGGACTGAAAATCGATGGCTATATCGGTTTATTAATCGCTTGTTACATCATTTACTCAGGCATTCAACTCATTCGTGAATTTGTTGACGAATTAATGGGGCTGCGGCCTAATCAAGAACAAATTGATATGATGACAACATACTTATCTTCCGTGACTGAAATTGTCGGCTACCATGATTTACTGATCCATCAGTACGGACCTAATAAAATATTCGCTTCCGTCCATATTGAAATTGATGACCGTTGGGATCTAAATCGGGCTCATGAGGCCACCGATGAAATTGAATACACCTTTCGTAAACAATTGGGAATTGATTTAGTGTGTCACATTGATCCCGTTAATTTGCATGATCAAAAGGAACAGTTTATTCATCAAGAAATCAAAGACATTATTAAAAGTCTCAGTCCTGACTTAAAAGCCCATGACATCCGTACCGCTAATCATGGAACTGGCGATAAGATTTTGTTCGATTTAGTTATTCCGAATAAATTCCATTTAACTGAAGAACAAGTAAAAGCCGAGATTCAAGTAGCAATCACGAAAAAAATCGGCAACTACAAAGCAGACATTCGCTTTGATCATACTTATTTATTATTATAGTTTAACAACAACAACAAAAAACTGGCTGAAGTTAAAGACTTAGCCAGTTTTTTTCGTTGTCATAACCTTTACTTATAGATATTTCTCTAACATCACGGCAATGCCGTCTTGATCGTTTGACAAAGTCACTTCATCTGCTAAAGCTTTTAACTCAGGAACGGCATTGGCCATGGCAACACTAAGACCTGCATACTCTAGAAGTGAACGATCATTGTGACCGTCACCGAAAGCTATCAGTTCCGCCCCTTTAATGCCAAAGGCTGGTAGGACCTCATCAAGGGCTTTCGCTTTATCAATTCCTAAAGCCGTAAATTCATAATAACAATCTGCCGTAAACATTGAACTCACTTTACTTGTAAATGGCCCTTTCATCTCTGGGACATTAGCTAATAAATAAGCTGGCTCCCCTGCGATTAAAATTTTATTTAATTTAAAATCAACGAACTTAGCTAAATCAGCAACTTCACACAACTGATAGCCCCCACCTCGGGCTTCGTACTCGATAATATTTATCTCTTGATTTGGTAATGAGATAAGGTTATCAAAAACATCATTAACATACATGTAGTCATCTTTATCAATCATTGGTTTAACATCAAAATTTTTCATATGTTCCAAGATTTCCTGACTTTCCGTAATGCTCAGGGCTTTATTAAACAAAAGCTCATTACTTTGACAATCAATCACACTGGCCCCATTATAAGAGACGATTAAACCACCATATTTAGCCATTTCTAATTCTTCCACACATTTTTTCATCCCTGGTGTTGGTCTGCCAGACGCTAAGATCAACTTAAAGCCTTTAGCTTGGACAGCTATTAACACGTCTTTCGTTTTTTTACTAATCTCTTTTTGGCTATTTAATAATGTGCCATCAATATCTAAAACAATCGCTTTTATCGTCATAAAATTCCCCTCATTTCATTAGTTTCTTCTTCTCTATCATAAGGTAGTTTTGCATAAAAAACAATAGTTAAGGTACTTTATTAATCGCATTAACGAATAAACGGTTTCTAATTCAAACTCTGTTCTTTACTTTCACCTCATTATGTTTTATATTTGATTCATCATTTATTAATTACCTTAATTAAGGACGTGAATAGTTTGGAAAGTAAACAAAACTTAATCCGCCAGGGAAATTTAGCTACTCTAAGCCAACTTCTCTTCAAGCAAGGTTCAGCCTTAAAAGCTGAAATGGCAACGGCGACTAAAATGAGTGTAGTCACAATCAATGCTTTGATTAAAGAACTTTTAGAAGAAGGGATTGTCACTGAAGGCTTGCCTGTTCAACAATCCCTTGGTCGTCCGGCTCTTAATTACCATTTTAATTATAACCAAAGTTATTATTTACTCCTAAGCATTCAAGCTGATCTGACACTAACACCTCAAAAATTAATCATCCTTGCCAAAATTGTCAATTTAGCTGGGGAAGAAGCTTACGCTAAAACCTTTGACTACTCTGAAGTTACCTTAAGTAGATTATTAGAAATTATTCAACTAACTTTAGAGCAACCTTTGACCATTGCTAAAATAGCATTAGCTCTGCCAGGTAAAGTCGCTAATGACCTTGTCCAATCAAGTTATGCCGATTTGTTCAATGGCTGGAATATCGCTGCTGAATTAAAAAAAGTCACTGACATCCCGTTGTCAATTCAAAATGATGCCCACTTATTAACGATGGGCAGTTTGATCAAACACCAAATCAAGGCCACAGGACCGATCGTTGGGATTTTTTATCCTGAAAAAAGCATGCCTGGTATTACGATTGCTGCTAATGGACAGATTTTTGAAGGGTTCAACGGCCTAGCTGGTGAAGCTAAATACTTACCTAGTCTCATCGATCGGCCTGTCCCGAATCATGGACTTGAACTTAAAGCTAACTTACTTGAAATCATTGCTATTTATAATGCGGTAATTGTGCCTGAAATCTTTCTGATTTCTTCTGATTCCCTTGAGGAAGCAGAAATTATGGAGACAATTGCTTCTTCCCCCCTTTTAAACAAACAACCTAACAAACCTAGGTTTCAGATGATTGGCGACTTTCAAGATACATTAACTTTCGGTTTAAGATGGCTAGCTAGTCTAGATACGCTTTACTTACTCTCTTAATATCAAAGATAAAAACGACTACTAGGAAACACTTTCCTAAGTAGTCGTTTTTTAAGTTTAATTAACAAGATCTAAATAACCACGATCGTTCAGTTTAACTGTCACATCGTAAGTTGTCTCATCCGCTTTTTTAAGGTTTTTTAATACTGTTGTGTTGCCGGCAATTAGTTCTGTCAGATTTTTTTTAGTTAACTTCTTATTTTTGAAAGTCCCAGTGACTGTGTATTTACACTTAGGATACGTATCACAACCATAAAAGACCCCTTTTGAGACTAGGTTACCTTCACATTGAGGACATTTTCCAATAACTACTCGCTTAGTTGGGTACTTAGACTTAAACTCCTCTTTCACTTCGTAATTCGAAAAATCAATTTGAGCAATTTGATTCGGCACAGCTTCAATCAAATGACTAATAAATTTTTGAATATTGGCTAAAAAGATTTGTGGGTCCCCTTCTTTACGGCCAATTTTCTTTAAATACGTTTCCCATTTAGCCGTCATTTCTGCACTAGCTAACAAAGGCTCACCTTCAATCGCTAAACATAAGACCTTCCCTTTATCTGTCACTAACAAACTATTTTTAACAGACTTAATGTATTCACGATTTTTAATTGTCTCGATGATTGATGCCCGTGTCGCTTCCGTGCCAATCCCTTCGATAGCCTTTAACATCTCTTGGGCTTTCTCATCATCAACTGTCCGACCGGCAGTTTTCATTGCTGTAATTAACGTCCCCTCAGTGTATGCTTTAGGCGGCTTCGTTTCTTTTTCTACTGGTCGAATATTAACTAAGACATTTTCAGCTACTGTCACTTTTGGTAATAGACTTGTTTGTTCTTTTTGGTTGTCACTTGCAAATAAGACTTTCCAGCCTTGATTTGTTGGGACTTGACCTTTACTTTTAAATAACAATTCAGCAACTTTCGTCTCAATCACTGTTTCTTGATACTCATAATCTGGTAAAAACATCGCAACAGTCGTTTTAGCAATTAATAAATAGATTTTTTGTTGTAAGGTTGGTAGCTTTTTAAAGCGCTCCGCCGTTGGGACTTGTTTAGTTAAAATAATTGCGTGATGTTCTTGAACTTTTTTATCGTCTACGTAACGTTTACGAGGAGTTAACTGGGTTGCTTGAGATTCTATTCCTAAAAACCCGAAATAACGAGGCAACTTTTCTTTTAAGTAGTCAAATTCATTTTTAGTAATGTAAGGTGTATCTGTACGGGGATACGTTAAAAGCTTGGCTTCATAAAGACTTTGAACTGCTTTTAACGTGTCACTGGCACTGGCTTTGTAAAGTTGATTCACCCGACTTTGTAAACTACTTAGAGAATATAACATCGGACTGTTAGTCTTTTTATTTTTTTGCTCAACATTAGCAATTACGCCAGGTTGAACCCCTAGTTCGACTTGCTCCTTAGCTAAAAACGCCAACACTTCTTCACTATCAGCAAATTTTTTAGTTGGACTTAAACTCCCTTTGAAAACCCCTTCCCCAGCTTTAATATCACTTTCAATTTCGTAATAAATCTTCTTTTGAAAGTTTTCAATTTCTAACTGGCGTTTATAAATCAAATAGAGGGTCGGTGTTTGGACACGTCCTAGGGAGAAAACGCCTTGTAACCCTTTCTTCTGTAAAGCTAAGCTATAGAGGGGGCTACCGTTCATGCCAATTAACCAATCACTAATTTGGCGCGCTTTGGCTTCTTGGTAATATGGCAAATAATCTAAGCCTTCTTTTAAATTAGCAAACCCTTCTCTGATTGACTCCTTCTCTAGACTATTAATCCAGAGCCGTTTGTAATTTTTCTTCTCATTATAAGCACCAGCTTTAACAATGATTGACCAGGCGATGTTCTCACCTTCTCGATCACTATCGGTCGCCACAATAATCGTTTGGGCTTTTTTTAGTAAGTCCCCAACAATTTTAAATTGCTTCTGTTTATCTTTCGGAACGACAAATTCATAATTAGCTGGGAAGATTGGCAAATTCTCTAATTTCCATTTTCCCCACTTTTCTTGATAATGACCAGGGGTTGCAAGTTCGACTAAGTGACCGAAGCCGAAAGTAATAAAAGTTTCTTCCGGAAACAACTCATCTTTAATTATAAAGTAGCCATCTTTTTTAGTAGAATTTTGGAAGGCATTTGCATAAGCCAAGGCTTGGCTTGGTTTCTCAGCCAGTATTACAATACTCATTCTATAACGCTCCTCATGCTCTTTTATACTTCTCTAAAGGAAACAATCCTTCATTATTATAGCATAATTCCCTACTCTTTCTCCCTCACTTTTGACTTTTCCTTAGACAAAAAAACGACGCAGGAACCAATTTGATTTCTGTATCGTTTCTCAGTTAAACTTATTCTTACTGCTTAGTAATGTTATCCTAAGACAATTGCGGCAGAGGCTAAGGCTTCTTCTACAACTTCCATGACTAACTGACTATGATTTAACTGGTCAGTAACGGCAGCCATATCATTGGTCTCAATCATCCGGCTGAATTCTTTAAACTCAGGATACATGCGATGTTGATTACTACCATTTAACGGTTTTTTAGACCCTTCATTAAGTGATAATTCAACTTCTGTTAATAAACTAGTCGGCCCAGTCACAGTCATTGACCCTTGATTTCCTTGGATCGTTGAACGAACAGCCGAACTTGAGTCTTTTGCCCCAATACAAACAACTTTAGTCGTATCATAGTCCATTAAAAGCATGCCAGAAGTATCAATGCCGCGTTCCATATTGGCTAAGTATTGAACACTTTGAGGTTTTCCTAATAAACCAACTACAAAATGGATGTTGTAAATGTTAATATCCATTAGGGCACCACCACCCATTTTAGGATTGAAGGCTGGTAAAACATTGCCCGCTTTAAAACTATCGTAGCGTGAAGAATACTGTGAATAGTTACATTCAATGATTTTTAACTCCCCTAAAGCTTGTAAGTTATCTTTAATTTCTTGGTAATTGGCAAAATATTGATTCGTAATTGCTTCAACTAAGACTAAATTTTTTGACAGTGCCAAGGTTTTTAATTCCATGAATTCAGCGAGTTTTAAAGTAAATGGTTTTTCACAAATGACATGTTTATTCGCTTCCAAGGCTTTCTTAGCGTATTCATAATGTAAGTGATTTGGCAGCGCCACATAGACGGTATCGATGTCTGCTTCATGTAAGAGTTTATCAAAATCAGTAAAATGCGCCTCAATGTGATACTCTTTTTGAATGCTCACTAATTTGTCATAACTCCGTTCCGTTCCTAAAATGGCTTTTAATTGAATCTCGGGAATTTCTCCGACCATTTCTAAAAAAGTTCCAACAATCATCCCTGCACCTAAAATTCCTAGTTTCATACTTAATCTTCCTCCTCTGGGTAATTAAACTGACTGCCTGCTTCTAAAATTTCTAACTGACGAATGGTTTCCTCATCTTTAACACTTTTTTCTGCCCCATTAATTAGCGTGTCATACAAGCCTTCGTAAACCCGACTGTAATCGCCAACTTCCGAAACGACTTTTTCTTCATGGTAATTGCCAGCTTGATCCATGTACGTCAACACGCCATAATGTTCTGGTAAATCTATACCGAAGTCACTTTGGTCAGGCAAATAGAACATCTTCAAGTGTTCTTCTTGTCGGTCTTTAGTTACTTTAACGAATGAGCCTTTTTTCCCATAGACAACGAAACTTGGGCGCTCTTTCAAACGGAAGTAACTTGATTTGACTGATACTTTCATTGTACCGTAATAAAAGTCTAAATCAAAGTAGTCATTCATCCGCCCTTTTCCTAATAATTGACGAACATCGTAACGAATGTCATCTGGTTCCCCAAAATAAGACAACACTTGATCTATCGTATGACAGCCATGGCCATATAAATAGCTGTCCACTTGGGAGTAACTGGTGACACTTTCAGGAACTTCTGGGCGAAAATAATCATAGTGCATTTCAACTTCTAAAATATCCCCTAAAACACCACTTTCAATGACTTTTTGCACAGTTAGAAAATCTGAGTCGTAACGGCGATTTTGATAACACTGGACTAACAAATGTTTAGACTTAGCTAAGGCAAATAACTCTTTAGCCTGAGCTGAAGTTTCAGTGAAGGGCTTTTCAATTAAAGCATTTTTTCCTTTTTCTAAAATCATTTTGCCATAATAATAGTGTAAATGGCTAGGTGTGGCTACGACGACTAGCTGAATCTCAGAATCATTAAAAATATCATCGAGATTCGTCGTGTAAGTGACGCCAGCAATCAGCGGCCATTGATGATTATCTGTGCGTGAATAAATTGTTTTGACTTTAATTTTATTTGCTAGTTTAAGCGAAAATGGTAGATGGTAACGATTAGTACTTTTACCATTTGCAATATAAGCGATTGTTAACATGTGAGGACCTCCATTAGTTAGTTGATGCTTTTAGTATAACTTACTGCCCTCTTGATTAGGATTTATTTAACAATTCAGGTCATAATTTTCTTTTTATAAGAACTATCACCGGTTCTTTTGAACACTATGTTCAGAACCATAGTATTATAGCCGTTAATCTAGTAAACTAAGACTTACGGAGGTGTTAGTTATCGTATTAATTTTAGAAGAATTAAAAAACCAAACTTATTTTACTCAGACGGAAAAACGAATTGCTGATTATATTTTACAGCATAGCGCAGATATTCCTGGCATTTTTATCGAAGACCTAGCTAAGTTAACTTATACGTCTCACTCGGCGATTATTCGCTTAGCTAAAAAAATGGGTTTTACAGGCTTTCGTGAGTTTAAAGTCGCCATTTCTAGTGCCGTTCATAGCCAATTACATACTGTCAGCTTAGTTGATGCTAATTTTCCTTTCGATGACCAAGACTCCCCTTTAGCCATCGCTAAAAAAATGGCTGATTTGAGCATTGAGACTATTACCAAAACCCTCGCCCAATTAGAGGAACAAAACTTAGCTGAGATTGCTGAACAACTCACTCAAGCTAATCGGGTGTTTATCTTTGCAAAAGGCGATTCCCAAATTAGAGCACGAAGCTTTCAAAATAAACTAGTTAAAATTAATAAGTTCTTTATTTTAGCTGATGAGTATTCAGATACTTATTGGCATGCTGTTAACTTAACACCACAAGATTGTGGGATTTTTTTATCTTATAGCGGAATCGTGCCACAATACGAGCGGATTATGAGTTACTTTCAACAAGAAGAGATTCCTAGGATTCTTCTTTCTGGCAATCCTAACTCCCCTTTAGTTCCTTTAGCTGACAAACTATTGCTGACTGTTCAAGAAGAATACGACTTTGCTAAAATTGGTACCTTTGCCTCCCAAACAGCTTTTGAGTTTATTTTGGATTCACTTTTTTCAATTATGTATGCTAAAGAATACCGCCAAAACTTACTCAACTTAGAAGCAAAACAAAGTTTATTACAAGATGGCTTATTGTCGGATTAAGGCTGAATATAAAGATTTTTTGCCTGAAAATCAGACAGCTAATCAAATATAGACTCATTTAAGGAACAGTCATTGCTTCTTAGGTCCTTTTAACTCCTTAAATCAGTCTAACTAGCTTCCAGAACCACTAATCGGATAATTAGTCCATGAAGACTTCTTGGCTACTTAAACAGCACTATGTGCGTTATTAAGACCTTTTATTCTTTCCTCAAAATTGTTAAACAAAAAAAGATCTCCGTTCTGACAAATATCAGAACAGAGATCTTTTAAATTTACTTAATTCTCACTTAAAGAATGATTATTTTTTTAAGTTGTAGAAAGCTTGTAAACCTTTGTATTGAGCTGAATCACCTAATTGGTCTTCGATACGTAGTAATTGGTTGTATTTAGCAACACGGTCAGTACGTGATAAAGAACCAGTTTTGATTTGGCCAGCGTTTGTTGCAACTGAAATGTCAGCGATAGTCGCATCTTCAGTTTCACCAGAACGGTGAGAGATAACTGCTGTATAACCAGCTTGTTTAGCCATTTCGATTGCTTCAAATGTTTCAGTTAAAGTACCGATTTGGTTAACTTTGATTAGAATTGAGTTAGCAATGCCTTTTTCAATTCCTTCAGCTAATTTTTCAGTGTTTGTAACGAATAAATCGTCACCAACTAATTGGACTTTATCGCCCATGATTTCAGTCATTTTTTTGAAGCCATCCCAGTCATTTTCGTCTAGGCCATCTTCGATTGAGATTAATGGGTATTTAGCAACTAAGTCAGCGTAAACTTGAATCATTTCTTCAGTTGTTTTTTCGCCTTCGCCTGAATCAGCAAGAACGTAAACACCTTTTTCTTTGTCGTAGAATTCTGAAGCAGCAGCATCCATTGCAAGAACGATGTCTTCGCCAGGTTTGTAACCAGCTTTTTCAATCGCTTCAACGATAACTTCAAAACCTTCTTCGTTTGAACCTAAGTTAGGTGCAAATCCACCTTCGTCACCAACAGCTGTTGAAAGACCTTTAGATTTTAAGATTGCAGCTAAGGCGTGGAATACTTCAGCACCCATACGTAGAGCTTCTTTGAAAGTTGGCGCGCCAACTGGCATAATCATAAATTCTTGGAAGTCGATGCTGTTGTCAGCATGTGATCCACCATTGATGATGTTCATCATTGGAGTTGGTAATACTTTAGTATTGAATCCACCTAAGTAGTGGTATAAAGGCATTTCTAAGAAATCTGCAGCAGCGCGAGCAGCAGCAATAGACACACCTAAAATAGCGTTAGCTCCTAATTTACCTTTGTTTGGAGTACCATCTAATTCGATCATTGCTTTATCGATGTCCATTTGATCTCTAACATCGTAACCAATTAACGCTTCAGCGATAATGTTGTTTACATTGTCAACCGCTTTAGAAACACCTTTACCTAAGTAACGGTCTTTATCGCCATCACGTAATTCAACGGCTTCGTATTCACCAGTTGAAGCTCCTGAAGGTACCATTCCGCGACCAAAAGCACCGCTTTCTGTGTATACTTCTACTTCGATTGTTGGGTTACCACGTGAGTCAAGGACTTCGCGTGCATATACGTCTGTAATAATTGACATGTTTTTATTCTCTCCATTTCTTGTTGTGTTTTTATATCTAAGGAATTTCTTCCAAAGGTTATACAATAGTTAATTAACTTAGGAATTGCTTCCTTAGTCTTATCTTAATACGTTTTGGTCGTAGTTGCAATTGTAACTACTATTTAACGGTATTTATTTACTAATTAAAGATTCACCAGTCATTTCAGCTGGTTTTTCAATGTTTAGTAAATCTAACATCGTTGGGGCAACATCGGCTAAACGGCCATCAGTTCTTAGTGTGGCACCTTTTTTAGTAACGATGACAGGGACTGGCACAGTTGTGTGGGCAGTGTGTGGGTTACCTTCTGGTGTCGACATTGTTTCTGAGTTACCATGGTCAGCGAAAATAATAGCTGAACCACCTTTAGCTAGGATTGCATCAACTACGCGCCCTAAGTTCTCATCAACGGCTTCAATGGCTTTAATTGTCGGCTCTAGCATGCCAGAGTGACCAACCATATCCGGGTTTGCAAAGTTTAAGATAATCGCGTCGTTTTCATCAGCTTCGATTGAGGCAACTAAAGCATCCGTCACTTCGTAAGCGCTCATTTCAGGTTTTAAATCGTAAGTTTCAACTTTTGGTGAGTTGATTAAAATACGGCTTTCCCCTTCAAATTCTTCGTTACGGCCACCGTTCATAAAGAAGGTCACGTGAGGGTATTTTTCAGTTTCAGCAATTCGTAACTGTTTTAAGCCATGATTAGCTAAGACTTCACCAATCACATTTTTCATTTCCATCGGTGGGTAAGCGACTTCCGCAATAATACTCGGATTGTAAAGTGTCATCGTCACAAATTTAACATTTGTCGGTGTTACTTTACGGTCGAAGTTTGCCCATTCCGTGTCTGTGAAGGCATTTGATAATTGAATGGCCCGGTCCGGACGGAAGTTAAAGAAAATGATTGCATCATTATCTGACACTGTTCCAACTGGTTTGCCGGCTTCTTCAATCACGATTGGTAAAACAAATTCATCATTTTTGCCATCAGCGTAAGAAGCTTCAATCGCCGCAACAGGATCTGTGGCTTTGATTCCTTCACCTAAAACTAAGGCATTATATGCTTTTTCGACACGTTCCCAACGTTTGTCACGATCCATAGCGTAAAAACGTCCAGTGACAGTTGCCACTTTACCGTAATTAAGTTCCGCCATTTTCGCAACTAAGGCTTTCATGAAACCAACACCAGAAGTCGGTGCTACATCACGTCCATCTAAAAAGGCATGAACGAAGGTTTCTTTAACGCCTTTCGCTTTCGCTGTTTCTAATAAGGCATATAAATGATTTTGATGACTATGAACACCACCGTCAGAAAGTAAACCGAATAAATGTAGAGCTGAGTCATTGGCAATTGCATGATCCATTGCTTTAACTAAGGTCTCATTTGTTTGGAACTCTCCATCAGTAATGGCTTTGTCGATTCTTGTTAAACTTTGATAAACAATTCGTCCGCCACCAATATTTGTGTGACCGACTTCTGAATTCCCCATTTGACCTTCAGGTAAACCAACATCTAAGCCGGCAGCCTTCATTGTACTATGAGGAAATTCATTGTAATAACGATCAAAGTTAGGTTTGTTTGCTTGCGCAACGGCATTGCCAACTGTTTCTTCACGTTGACCAAAACCGTCAAGAATAATAATCGCTACAGGGGCTTTACTCATATTATTTAACAGCCTCCAATAAAGCTAGGAATGATTTAGCATCTAAGCTAGCGCCACCAACTAGTGCGCCATCAATGTTTTCTTGAGCCATATACTCTTTGATGTTTTCAGGTTTAACAGAACCACCGTATTGGATACGGACTTTGTTAGCTACTTGAGCACCAAATTTGTCAGCAATTGTTTTACGGACAACAAAACATGTTTCGTCAGCATCTGTTGCTGTTGAAGATTTGCCAGTTCCGATTGCCCAGATAGGTTCGTAAGCAACTACTAAGTTAGCTACTTGCTCATCAGTTAAACCGTCTAAAGCATTTTCAACTTGACCTTTGATCCATTCAGCTGTTTCGCCAGCTTCACGTTGTTCTAGTGTTTCACCACAACAAACGATTGGTGTCATGCCATTAGCAATGATTGCTTTGGCTTTTTTGTTGACGTCTTCATCTGTTTCGTGGAAATACTCACGACGTTCTGAATGACCAATGATAACGTATTGAACACCTAAGTCAGCAATTGCTTCTGGTGAGTTTTCACCAGTGAAAGCACCAGCGTTTTCAAAGTAACAGTTTTGCGCTGAAATTTTCAAATCAGTGCCTTTAGTTGCTTCCGCTAAGCCTTGTAAGAATAATGCTGGGGAGCCAACAACTGAATCAACTGCTGAGTTAGCAGGGATGTTGTTTTTAACTTCTTCAATAAAAGTAATTGCTTCTTGAGCAGTTTTATTCATTTTCCAGTTTCCGGCAATAATTGGTTTACGCATAATAAAAAACTCCTTCTATAAGTTGAATTTGTTTTGATTAATCGGTAGAGTGTTGTCCCTGCCGATCTTAATTTTTGGTGACACTTTGAGAGTCAGTTCGACGAAACAACGTTCCCCTTACTTTTCAGTTAAAGCAGATAAGCCAGGTAATTCTTTGCCTTCTAGTAATTCTAGAGAAGCACCGCCACCTGTTGAAATCCATGAGAACTTGTCTGCACGGCCTAAGTTGATCGCTGCAGCAGCTGAATCGCCACCACCGATGATTGAAGTTGCTCCTGCTTGAGCAGCAATTGCATCCATCACAGCGATTGTTCCTTTTGCGAAGTCTTCGTTTTCAAAGACGCCCATTGGTCCGTTCCAAACAACTGTTTTCGCACCATCAATGACTGATTCGAATAATTCAATTGTTTTTGGTCCGATATCTAACCCTAAGAAACCTTTATCGACAGCTTCGCCTTCAGTTGCTTTTAATTCAGTGTAGCCAGCAAATGCGTTGGCTTCGATTGAATCAACTGGTAAGACTAATTTATCGCCAGCTTTTTCGATTAATGATTTCGCTAATTCAACTTTATCAAGTTCAACTAATGAATCACCAATTTCAATGCCTTTAGCAGCGTAGAACGTGTAAGTCATTCCACCACCAACGATTACTTTGTCAGCTTTTTCAATTAAGTTCTCAATAACGCCAATTTTATCTGACACTTTTGAGCCACCTAAGATCGCTACAAAGGGACGAACTGGTGCTTCAACTGCTTCTTTAATAAATTTAATTTCATTTTCCATTAAGAAACCAGCTGTTGCGTTTGTCACGTTAGATGAAATCCCAACGTTTGATGCGTGAGCACGGTGAGCCGTTCCGAAAGCATCGTTAACAAAAATATCGTCGCCTAAAGAAGCCCAATATTTTCCTAATTCAGGAGCATTTTTACTTTCTTTACTGCCATCAATGTCTTCAAAACGAGTGTTTTCGACTAATAAAACTTCACCAGCTTGTAAGTTGTTGATTGCTGTTTCTAATTCAGTACCACGAGTTTCAGGAACAAAGATAACTTCTTTGCCTAATAATTCGCTTAAACGAGCGGCGATTGGGCGAAGTGATTTGCCTTCTTTATCCGCTTCTTCTTTAACACGGCCTAAATGTGAGAAAAGAATTGCTTTTCCCCCTTGTTCTGCAATGTATTGGATTGTTGGTAAAGCAGCTTCGATACGGTTGTCATTGGTAATTACGCCATCTTTCAATGGGACATTAAAGTCAACGCGCACTAAGACTTTTTTATCTTTTAATTCTACATCTTTAACAGTTTTTTTAGCCATTACTATTGTGCCTCCTAAAGGATATTGGTTTTAAGGTTGGTTTTTTCTTTACTAAAAGATAAAAAGCGAGGAAGCGCGATGCTTCCCCGCTTATTTGATGACTAATTTAAACTTTAATGTGACAGTTTGAATTAACCTAATTTAGCAAAGTACTCTAACGTACGAACTAATTGTGCAGTGTATGACATTTCATTGTCATACCAAGCAACAGTTTTAACTAATTGGTTATCGCCAACAGTCATAACTTTAGTTTGTGTTTCGTCAAATAATGATCCGTAAGTCATACCTACGATATCAGAAGAAACGATAGCGTCAGCTGTGTAACCGTAAGATTCGTTAGCTGCTGCTTTCATCGCTGCATTAACTTCATCAACTGTTACTTTTTTGTCTAAAACAGTAACTAATTCAGTTAAAGAACCAGTTGCAACAGGAACACGTTGAGCTGCTCCGTCTAATTTACCGTTTAAGTCTGGAATTACTAAACCAATTGCTTTAGCAGCACCAGTTGTGTTAGGGATAATGTTTTCAGCAGCCGCACGCGCACGACGGAAATCGCCACCAGGGTGAGGTCCATCAAGAGTCATTTGGTCACCTGTGTAAGCATGGATTGTAGTCATTAAGCCTTCAATGATTCCAAATTCTTTGTTTAAAACATCAGCCATTGGCGCTAAACAGTTAGTCGTACATGAAGCACCTGAGATAACTGTTTCTTTACCAGTTAAGATATCATGGTTAGTGTTATAAACGATTGTCGGAACGTCATTTCCACCTGGAGCAGAGATAACAACACGTTTAGCTCCACCTTTAAGGTGTTTTTCAGCGCCTTCTTTAGATGTGAAGAAACCAGTACATTCTAATACGATTTCAACTCCTAAGTCGCCCCATGGTAATTCTTCTGGGTTACGGTTAGCTAAAACTTTAACTTCTTTACCGTTAACATTGAAGAAACCATCATGAACTTCAACGTCACCGTTGAAACGTCCTTGAGTTGTATCATATTTTAATAAATGAGCCAACATTTTTGAATCTGTTAAATCATTGATTGCAACAACTTCAATACCTTCTACTTCTTGGATACGACGGAAGGCTAAGCGTCCGATACGTCCAAATCCATTAATACCTACTTTAACTGTCATGCGAAATTTCCTCCTTTAGAAAATCGAAACAAATTTATTATTTTAAAGAGTTACCTCTTTTAAAATCAAGTTTAATATTTTAGTATTAGTGAGGCTCTTTCGCACTCGCTAATTCTAAAATCATGTTTGCTGCCCCTTCATCGGTAATTAACCAAGTTTGCTGGGGAGCGTGTTTCATATATGCTTGAATGGCATTAGCTTTGGATTTCCCACCAGCAACTGCCAAGATATATGGAACTTTTTGAAGATCTTTAAGTTGTAACCCAATTCTTGGTATTTTGTAAACAACTTCACCATTGTCATCGAAAAAGTATCCAAATGACTCAGCTACTGCACCGTTGTTTTTTAACATTACCATTTCTTGCTCTGTCATTCCTCTTCTAGCAGCCATATGTAACGCTCGGCCAATGCCGTGAATGACACAAGTTGTCTCACTAATTAAGTTCAACACTTGTTTAACAAAGGGTTCTTGCAATAACGATTGATATGTCTCGTGACTCACTCGTTCTGGTACATACAGTGGTCTTGAAGTGCCACCTGTTTTAGCTGCCATTAACGCACTCACGGAATTCGCTTGAATATCAATAGTTTCACCAATTCCACCACGGGCTGGTACAAAGATATTATTTCGAATGTTGTGATCGAGAATCGACATGTTTTCAGCAACGGTTGCCATTGTTGTGCCACCCATTACTGCAATCACATTTTCTTTATCTGGTAACAATTGACTTAAAGACTCTGTAACAATTTGACCAAAGCTTGCAAGAACTTTGCCTTCATCGTCACTTTCACCGCCAGCAATAATACATTTTTCAATATTGAACAATTCTGCTAAGCGACGTTCTTTTTGTTTCATCCCCGAATATTGACCCATCAGCGACTCCAACCCTGTCATAACTTTCTTACCAGTAGCCGTTAATGTCATGCCACTTTTTGAGGTTTCAATCAATTGTAAGTTTTTCAGTAAGTCTGTTTCTGTCCTTAATACTCTTTCTGTCATTCCCATTTTTAACGCCAATGTCCGTCGACCAACTGGTGACATCCAATGAATGTTTCGTAAGATATGGTAACGCTCTTGAACAACATCCATCATATCTGGAGCGATTTGTTCAATCAATTCAATTTGATTTTCCATTGCTCTGCTCCTTCGTTGGACGCGAAATGACCTAGTGCGTCGTTTTCCGACCCATCACTTCCAAAAAAAAATGATAAATCCGGATTTTATGCGTCTTTAACTGCATCCCTCTTTATCAACCTTACAAAATTAGTGTATCACTAAATAACTTCTTTAGCAAGTGAAAAGCCTTTTTATTTCTTCCTTATTTAGAGAATTAAAGACTAAGAACTCATATTCTTAGCCTTTCCATCAGTTATTAATCATATCTTCGTCGTTTGGCAGATGAGGGAATATTTAAGATATCCCGATATTTCGCTACTGTTCGGCGAGACAACACTAAGGCCTCAGCTTTTAATAAATCTACTAGCTTTTGATCTGATAAAGGTTTGTTTTTATCTTCTTGATCAATCAATTGCTTCATTCTTCTTTGGATATTAGCTGCTGAAACATCTTCATCGCCGTTATCTTGACTTAGGCCAGTACTAAAGAAGGACTTTAGTTCAAAGATACCAAATGTAGTTTGCAAGTATTTACCATTGATCGAACGACTGACTGTGGACTCATGAACATCAATCACTTCAGCAATTTCTTTTAAGGTCATGGGTTTTAATGGCCGTTCAGATTGTAAGAAGAATTCTCTTTGCCTTGTAACAATTTCTGTTCCCACTCTTAAAATAGTATCGCCTCGTTGTTCAACACTGCGTTTAATCCAGTCAAATTCAGACTTTTTTTCTTTAATGTATTTCTTAACTTCACGATCGCCAGTCTTTTCCATCTTATCAAAATAGCTTTGTTGAAATTCAATGACTGGGGCACCACTTCTAGTTGATAAGACTTGAAGTTTATCTTCTGAAATTTTAACTAATAGATCCGGATTGATGAATTGTTCATCGGTATCCCCAAAGGCTGCTCCAGGAAAAGGACTGAGCAGCTGCACGTAATCGTGAATGCCTTGGATTACTGATCGTTCTACTGCATACTTAGTAGCGACTTCTTGCCACTTGCGATTAGCAAAATTTTCAAATTCTTCTTCTATTACAATATAGGCTAACTCTGGCGCCTGGTCGTCGCGCTCAATTTGTAATAACAAACATTCTTGTAGATCTCTAGCACCAACGCCGGCTGGATCTAATTGTTGCAACAAGGTCAGACCGTCTAACATTTGGATATAACTGGCCCCTGTGACTGTCATCGCTTCTTCTAAGGCAATCGTCAAATAGCCATTAACGTCTATGTATTCTACTAAAAAGATAATTAATTGCCGTAAATAAGTATCTCGGTAATTTAAATGGATCTGTTCTAGTAAAAATTCGAATAGCGAGATGCTGCGATCCGGTATTTGATTCAAGTAATTATTTTCTTGTTCTTGATAATTTTGATTGCTACTTTTTCTAATTGGTTGTTCTGCGTAATCACTTTCAACTTTGACATCCATCAATGGATTTTCTAAAGCTTTATTTTCTAGGAAGCTACGGAGGTCTTCGGTGTTATATTGAAGCATTTGAATGGACTGTTGTAATTGTTGGGTCATTGCCATCTTCTGCATTTGCTTTTGTTGCTGACTAAAGTTTTGGTTAAATTGCATGTTATTACACTTCTTTCTATCTTTTTCGATCTTTTTCGACATAATGATAAAATGTACTTGCTATTTTCCTGAATATTAGATAAACTAGTCTTTGTTATGCGCCCTTAGTGTAGTGGATATCACGTAAGATTCCGGTTCTTGAGACAGGGGTTCGATTCCCTTAGGGCGTATTTTTTTATTAATAAAACCGGCGACTTTCATCACCTATCTTACCACAAAAGGTGATAGATTAAAAAAGTAATATTATATGAAAGTCAAAAAATAGGTGCCACATCAATAACCCTTGCCATAGAAGTTAAGCCAATAAAAATATGACTTAACTGCTCTTGCAACAATCTGATAAACGACCCAACTACTAATTGCTTAATTTAGTAGTTTTTTTTATTTTCCCAAACTAATTACTCTTACTTGCACTTTAATAAGATAAGCTATCATCTCAACTAGCTCATCTTACTCTTAGCATCGCTAAAATGATTAATCATTTAAAACAAAAAACTCCAAACTATCACCTAATCAGTGACAGTTTGGAGCCTAATTTTTTTAACTTACTTCTTGCCTAAGAAAAATGACAGAACTGCGACTAATATCACTGCCCCAGCAATTGAAGGAATGATTGCCATCCCTGCTAAGCTTGGTCCCCAATGACCTAGTAACCCTTGACCGATTGAGGAACCCACAAGCCCAGCCACAATGTTCGCAATCCAACCCATGGACTCACCTTTACTAGTGATTGCTCCTGCAACAGCACCGATAATCGCTCCAACTATTAATGACCATAAAAATGACATATGTTTCTTCCTCCTTTTATTTAATAACTTAATTATGACACTCTTTAGTCATTAAAACCAAGGATATGCACTGTTTATTAGTCACTTTAATAACAAAGGAACCTTTTAATAACAGAGTTTTTTACTTGAAACGTTTTTGGTAAATTGTCAAAAACTCCTTAAAATCGCCTTTCGCAAAGTGTTTAATCGGATACTTTTGACCATCTTTCAGATGAACCACCGGATAGTATCCCCCTTGGGCTTTTTGAAATTCAAGATTAGCAATTTCAGTTTCTTTAATGACTTTTACCTTATTATTTTCTTTAATTAAAATACCTTCGGAAAAAAATTCAACCCCATCATTGCGCTTGATGATAAATTGATACGTGCCGATAAAAACAAAACAAACACCGACTAACAAGACAAAGGTTTTAGCACTTAAAAAGTCGGCTAAAATAAAAATCAAAATCCCTGCCCCAGTAAATCCTAAACCATTTTTTAAACTGTCTTTCTGTTTCTTATATAATGAATTACCTAGTTGATTCTCCATTTATTAGTTAAACTCCTTTGAATTACTCAGCTTATTTAAGCTCACGAATTTGTTTTAATTCGATTTTACGGTCTTCGATGACTTGGTTTATCTCTTCTGAGAAGGCTTCTAGAACAATTCGGCCACTTTGATACGTATACGCCCCAATTCGACGAACTTCTTGGGGATCTAAGACGATTTTCCGATGACCAATATTTTCAAAAAATTTATCTACCATAAAGGTTGGCAAATAATAATGATTTTGAGCACAGTATGATTGTAAATAGATATAATCATCAATCGTAATCTGACAATCATCAAAACCATCGAAACTTTGATATTCTGCTCCTAAGGCGGCACTTGCTAATTCCACATCCCGTTTTTGCAAAATATCATGAACCTTCTTATTGAGTAATACTAAGACATCGATCTCTTTCATTTTTTCTGCCATTTTCGTTCGTTTATCAAGTTCTTTTAAGATAAATCGATTATTTATATTCGTACCAATAATGGCGATTAAAGCGCCAATCACCACGCCAATTAAACTTACTATTGCTATATACATCTAGCCACTCCCTTACCTTATTAATAATGGATTAATTATAGCATGGTTTTTATGATAATTCTTTGCAAATTATCTAAGCTTATTTAATTGACCTTTATTGACCTTTGAGATACACTTTAACTAGTCACTAACTAACTTTTTATGTTAGAATAGTAGAGAAATTCGTTTTCGATTACATAGGAGGAAAGTACATATGAATTTAATCCCAACAGTCATTGAGCAGTCTTCACGAGGAGAAAGAGCTTATGATATTTATTCAAGATTATTAAAAGACAGAATCATTATGCTAAGTGGGCCAATTGACGATAACGTCTCTAACTCGGTTATTGCTCAATTACTATTTTTAGACGCACAAGATTCTGATAAAGACATCTTTATTTACATCAATTCACCTGGTGGTAGTGTTTCAGCTGGCTTAGCCATTTACGACACGATGAATTTTGTTAAAGCTGATGTTCAAACAATCGTTTTAGGGATGGCCGCTTCAATGGGCAGCTTCTTATTAACGGCTGGTACTAAAGGCAAACGTTTTGCCTTACCGAATGCTGAAATTATGATTCACCAACCTTTAGGTGGCGCTCAAGGTCAAGCAACTGAGATCGAAATCGCCGCTCGTCATATTTTAAACACTCGTGAACGCTTAAACACTATTTTAGCTGAACGAACTGGCCAACCAATTGAAGTTATCGAAAAAGACACTGATCGTGATAACTTTATGAGTGCTGAAGAAGCAAAAGCTTATGGTTTAATTGACGAAGTTATGGTTAATAGCAAAGCAATGAAGTAAAACCAAAAGTCAGCTTGATTGCTGACTTTTTCTTTATCGCATTTATCAAATAAAAAGGATGTGTTTTAATGGATATTAGTAATATTAACGTATCAGCTACCAATACTGAAGTGGGTCTTAAAATCGGCGATGCTGGGGCACCAGTGAAAGTTATTGAATTTGTCAATTTACGTTGTCCTTATTGTCGCCAATGGTTTGATGAGTCGGCAGAAACTTTCGCTGAGTATGTTGCATCTGGAAAAGTCCAACGAATCATTAAACTCTTCGATAAAACCAAACCTGGTTTGGACAAAGGAAACATCATGCATAAGTACGTTCCCCAAGAACCGACTGAGGGACTGGCAGCTATCGCGGCAATCTATCAAAGCCAAGATGACTGGGGTAACTTAGAAAGTTTTGCTGAAGTGGCTGACTTCGCTGAGCAAACATTAGGTTTAACTTTAGCTGAAGATCCAGCAGTTGCTGAGAGTATCGTCAGTGAAGCTGCCGAAGCAGGAATTATCTTCGTGCCAACTATGGTTGTTAATGACGACATTTTCGATCAAAAAATTAGTCAATCAGCCTTTAAAGCACTTTTAGACGCCTAAAACAGAAAACCCTTAGCTAAATTGATTAGCTAAGGGTTTTTAGTTTCTCTTAAATTATCGGCATACTCATTAATTTTACGAATCCGATGATTAATTCCTGATTTCGAAATTGGTCCTGAAGGTACTAGTTCCCCTAGTTCTTTCAGGCTGACTTCCGGATGTTCTAATCGGAGTTCAGCAATTTCTCGCAGGCGTTCTGGTAAGTTACTTAACCCTACCCGACTCTCAATGTAATCGATGTTCTCCAGTTGCTTCGAGGCGGCATCGATTGTTTTACTTAAGTTAGCCGTCTCACAATTGACAATCCGATTAACGGAATTACGCATGTCTCTGACGATCCGAACATCTTCAAATTTCAACATGTTATTAGTTGCCCCAATTAATGTTAAAAAGTCAGAAATGTGTTCTGCCCCTTTTAAATAAGTAATGTAGCCATTTCGACGCTCTAACGTTCTCGCATTTAAATTGTAATAATTCATCATATCACAAACATCTTTACTATGTTGCTCATCGAGCGAATAAATCTCTAAGTGATAACGACTTGTTTCAGGATTATTAACTGAACCTCCCGCTAAAAAAGCCCCTCTCAAATACGAACGCATTTTTTGAGCATTGCCAACAATTGTGTCAGACACTTTATCGGTAAACATCGAATTTTCAACAATGTCTAAATCGACGAGGACTTTTTGTGTCTCTTGCTTAAGTCGAACGATATAAATATTATTTTTTTTCAATTTCATTTTACGGCGAACTAACAACTCACTTTGGACGTTGTAATGATCCTTCAGTAACGTGTAAATCCTTCTAGCAATAGCCGCATTTTCTGTTTGAACATTCAAGACAAATTGGCGATTTGCCAATGACAAGGCTCCATTCATGCGAATTAAAGCTGCAAGTTCAGCTTTTGCGTGCTCACGATGAACTTCCAAGGTTGTCAGTTCTTTTTTGACATCTGATGCAAATGACATTGAACTTGTCACCTCTTTCTTTAATATTTCGCTCCAAAAACAAGACGGAAGATTTCATCAACAACTTTGTCGCCGTCATGGAACACGCCACCGTCTCTTAATTGTAAAAACTCCGCAGAAATAACCCGACACTCTTCGTCTCGTAGTCCTTGAAAATCATGTGCCACTTGAACTAAGTATTCATCGTATTTTTCCGGGTCCATATAACCTTCAGGAATTTTTTCAATATTAACTAAAACCGTATCGACAAATTTTTTCCCTAAGTGTTTATTTAAAACTTGAATGTGATTGGCATCGCTAAAATGCTCGGTCTCACCTTTTTGAGTCATGATATTACAAATATAAACAACTTCCCCTTGAGCATTAGCAATGGCTTCACCAATTTCGGAAATCATTAAATTCGGCAAGATGCTCGTATAGAGACTGCCCGGTCCTAAGACAATCATATCCGCTTCTTCAATCGCTTTAATGACTTTCCGGCTCGCTTTAGGCGCTTCGTCATTGTTTGAATTAGTCACATACACTCGGTCAATTGTTTTACGTTCCAAACCAATTTTGGATTCCCCTGAGGCAATTGCCCCATCTTCAAAAATGGCATGAAGGGTCAATGGCTCTTCTGAAGCTGGGTAAACTGACCCTTCCACATGCATAATCCGTGACAATAGTTGAATCGCCTCATAAGTACTATTACGCATTTCTGACAAGGCGGCGATGATCAAATTCCCTAAAGAGTGGTTCGCTAAAAATTCATCGTCTTTATGGAAACGGTATTGAAATAAATCTTCATATAACTTAGGCATATCTGACAAGGCCACTAACACATTGCGCAAATCCCCTGGTGGTGAGACTTTGACGGTTTCCCGCAAAGACCCACTACTGCCACCATCATCTGCGACTGTTACAACCGCCGTAATTTCAGCACTTTCATTACGTAAACCTTTCAAAATTACCGGAAGCCCCGTTCCACCACCAATGACTGCGATTTTAGGCTTTCTGATACGGTAAGTCTTCATGAACGATTCACCGTCTCTTTACGCTTGCCACGGTCACGATGAGTCACATTGACATGATATTCGGCTAACTTGATCGCTTGTCCTAAACGTTCTGTTAAGGCCACTGAACGGTGTTGTCCACCAGTACAACCAATCGCAATAGTTAAACTAGTTTTGCCTTCTTTCCGGTAACCAGGTAAAATTGATAACACTAAATCGTGAAATTTTTGATAAAAATCTTCAGTTTCTTCAAAAGACATCACGTAATCATAAACCTTTTGATCAACACCTGTTAAAGGACGCAGTTCATCAACGTAATGAGGGTTTGGTAAGAAACGAACATCCATCACAATATCAGCATCGATTGGCAATCCATATTTAAAGCCAAAGGAAACCATTTCAACTCGAAACATTTTAGTGTCTTCCGATTTAAATTCTTTAATAATCATTTCTCGTAATTGACGGGGACTGAGATCTGTTGTGTCAATGACTAATTGAGCATCCCCTTTAATTTCTTCTAATAGGCCACGTTCTTTCCGAATGCCTTCAGTAACGAGACCGTCCATCGCTAAAGGATGTGTGCGACGGGTTTCTTTGTAACGAGAAACTAGTTCTTCATCTGAGGAATCTAAAAATAAAACACTTGTTTCAATCATTTTAGTATTTTCAATTTCGACTAACATATCTTGGATTTCTTGGAAAAATGTCCGTGATCTTAAGTCAATAACTAAGGCAATCTTTGTGACTTTACCAGACTCTTTAATTAGTTCCCAAAATTTCGGAATTAAACGAGGGGGTAAATTATCGATACAGAAAAAACCCATGTCTTCAAAACTTTGCATCGCCACAGTTTTACCTGCGCCACTCATACCTGTAATAATAACTAATTGCAAACTATCTACCATAATGTATGCCTTCTTTCTTAAATCAGCCCTTATGAGTTCACAGGCTTTTCTGCCCCTAATCACGGACCTTCTCACTATCTAAAACATTATATCATACCGGGCGTGTCGAATCAATACACTCCCCCTTAGGAGTTAACAAACAGCTGATTAGGGATTGACAAACAGAACGCACGTTCGTATAATAAAGGCATAACTAATATAAGGAGTGATCTTATGTATGCTAACCCTATCGGACTTGTTGATAAGATTAGAGTCGTTAAAACTTATCCCAATATGCTCGTACGTTTTACCCTTAAAACTTCTCAAGGTAAAATTAATTGCCTAGTTGCAAAAAAGGAGCTGGCAAATCAACTATTATTTTTTGAAGATGCCCAAACCGAAATTGCTTGTTTTGGTCATATTAATCCTAAAGAGCAATTAGTCATTGAAAAAATGACCATCCGTAATCCTTCCTCATTTATCTCAGCTTTCGCAATGGCCCATTAATAATGCGATACCTTCAATGTATAACCGTCTCACCTGATTTTTTTCCACCAACGTATTTTCGCAAGCACACCTCTAGTTTCCGTAGAATGTCTGGCGAGTTACTGAAAATTGACAGTCAGGACTATCATACTTGGGCTTTTACAAGCCCTAAAATAAAAAATGGCTGTGCCTTAGTCCCACCATTAGCGCCTCAACATATCTTAATTTTAACCTTAGATGATCGGGAAGATATCTACACTGCCGGTTACCGCTTAGTTAATTATTTAAGTCAAATGAAAGTGACACTTATGGATTTACCTGCTAACACCTCATTGTATCTCCCTTATCAAAATGACCTCTAAAAGTCAGCTACTGCAGCTAACTCCTAGAGGTCATTTTATTAAATTAAATGTCATTAACGATACAAGTCAAAATAATCAACTAAACTAAAATATGACAGTTTGTCTAAGTTGACAAAACCTTCCACATTTTCAGCTAATATTTGATAAATTTTAGCTCGTTTGGTTTTACTAAATTCAGTATCAACTTTAACTTGATGAGCTAATTGATTGCGACCAATTAGTTGTTGCTTTAAAATCCCTCGTCTGCGCCCATTACTACTAAATTCTTTTACTATAAACTCACTCAATAACTCTGGGACACTAAGGTAGGATTGACTAATTATTTCCAATTCATTACCAAAAAATTTTGTACCTACTAATTCCACGCCTAAACCACAACCCTCTGGAATAAATACACTGTAAATTAAGACTAAAAGCAGCTCCTCGTGAGAAAACTCATTACGTAAAGTCGCTAATGCTGTGTCGTAATCTTCCATAGTAATTTTTCCTTGATCTAAACTGCGATTTAAAAGTCGCAGAATTAATTCTAACTCTCTAAAATACTGCGTGCATCGTTGATGATTTTCTTCATAAACTTGTTGTTTTTGTTGGATTAATTGGCGGAACTCAAGCTTATTGTCTTTACCAAAGCGTCCTTCATCAGCAATTAACAAGACTTTATTATTGAGTTCAGTTAGTGCTAACTCTGTTAATCGTAAGTCTTCTTCGATAATTGTGATGTCTAATTTAGGTCTTTCCTCTTCTTTGCGATTCCGTTTTAAACGTTTAGCAGACTCACTATAATAATAATTTTTTTGCTCAGTTAATTCATTTTGCGCTTCTAGTAAGGCTTCTAATTCTAATTCATAATTAACTGGCAAGATATATTTTTGAAGAGTTGAAATAAAAATTTGACCTTCCCGAAAAAAAGAAGCCCGCTCTTTCCGCGTTCGCCGACGTTGGCCAGCTAATTGCTTAAGATGCCATTTAAATTCACTTGCAACAGTCTTTTTGATTGCGACACGATGCCAAGTAAACGCCAGTCCGGCCACAACGACAATACTAAAAAAAGTAACTGTGACAATTCCAAAATGACGAATGTTACTAGGTGTCCATTCTAAGAAACTATTTAAGTATAAAAGATACACCGTTAAACAAATACCAATTATCCCTAAGAAAACTTGTAACTTACCCAAACTATTCTTCAATTGTTACCCTCCATGTTCATTTTACAAACCTTTATCTTATATAATATCAGTATATTTTAAAAAAGGCTATTTAATTTTTAAAACTTTGGCGATCAATTCGCCGACATTTTTAGGGGTAATTGTCTCAGATAGCTGGGATATAGTCAGGTTTGCGGCTAAGAGCGCTTCCCGGTTCTTCGCCTTTTCAATAGTCAAAGGCCTCAAACTTTTTTCTTTTTGATAGTGATAATCGAAAATAAGGTCCTTGTTATTGGATATCACATGGATTTTCCCTTGAGAGACATACCAATAAAAGACTTGGTCTTGGACAACAATTTTTCGTTTGCCTTTTTTTGATAGTGCCATTTCATCTCATCCTTTATTTTTACGCGTCCACCTTAAACCAGCGACTAAAGCTTCATTAAAATGATACCAATCGTGATTCCCTGGTAATTCACAATAAGTGATTTGCCAACCTAAACGGCTAATTTCTTCATTAAATATCCGATTATTTGCTAGTAAATTATCTGCCGTGCCACAACTAACAAAAACATTCGGTCGTTCCCTCTCAGGTATTTTCGTCGCCAAGCTGAGTAAATCGACACTTTCATCAATTGCTAACTCCGGACCAAAGGCACTTTCTAAATCTTTCAAAATGGCTGGATTAAGGCCTTCACGACTTTGACTTTCCACTCTTCTTAATTCTGGTAACTCTTGTTTAACTAGTAACATGGCCGAAGAGAAAGCTAAGACATTACCAAATGTTTCTGGATAATTCAACCCACATTTCAAGGCACCATAGCCACCCATCGAGGCACCCATAATATAAGTATCTTCTTTACGGCTACTAATATTAAAAGTTTGCTTGATTATTTTTGGTAGCTCCAAACTAATATAATCAAAATAATTCAAGCCATAGCGCATATTAGTATAAAAACTGCGGTTAACTTCAGGCATTACAAAAATCATTTGATACTTATTAGCATAGACAGGTAACATAGTATTCGTCAACCAACTATCATGATTACCGGTTAAGCCATGAAGTAAATAAGCAACTGGATACTTCTCATTACTATCATAATCTTTAGGTGTTAGAATCGTGAGACCTGTATCTAAATCTAAGACTTTTGAATAAACACTTCCTCGTAGAATCATTGCAACTCACTCCTTTGTCTTTTGCTAATCATATCATAACTGTCACCACGATAAAAAAAGAAAAACACTTTTCAAATGAACTCATCTGAAAAGCATTTTCCTTGAACGGAATTTATTTTATAGGGTAGATAAGATAGACCAATTTCTTAGAATGCCTTATCTATAAATGTATTCTATCCCGTAACCCTCGGAAAGACAAGGCTATAACTTGTTTTTTATGAAGAAACAAGTTTTTTTAAACATTATACCTTTTACTTTTTAATCACCGTTTTCAAGTAATGTCCAGTATAACTGTCTTTAACTTTCACTAGTTCTTCCGGTGTTCCTGTTGCAATAATCATGCCTCCACCGTCGCCACCTTCTGGGCCTAAATCGATAATATGATCCGCTGTTTTGATAACATCTAAATTATGCTCAATGACTAAAACAGTATTGCCCGTTTCAACTAAACGATCTAAGACTTCTAATAAACGACCAATATCGTCAGTATGCAGTCCCGTCGTTGGCTCATCGAGAATATAGAAGCTATTACCTGTGGAGCGTTTATGAAGCTCACTAGCAAGTTTCATCCGTTGAGCTTCCCCACCTGACAAGGTCGTCGCTGGCTGACCTAATGTCACATAGCCTAAACCAACGTCAACGATTGTTTGCAGTTTCCGGTTAATTTTCGGGATGTGTTTGAAAAAATCGACAGCATCTTCTATTGTTAAGTCTAAAATATCAGAAATATTTTTTCCTTTATAGTGAACTTCTAAGGTTTCAGAGTTATATCGCTTGCCATGACAAATTTCACAAGGAACGTAGACGTCTGGTAAAAAATGCATCTCAATTTTGATAATCCCGTCACCACGACAGGCTTCACAACGACCGCCTTTAACGTTAAAACTAAAGCGACCTTTTTTATAGCCTCGAACTTTTGCTTCTGTTGTTTTCGCAAAAAGATCACGGACATCATCAAAAACACTTGTGTAAGTTGCTGGGTTACTACGGGGAGTCCGCCCAATTGGACTTTGGTCAATACTAATCATCTTATCAATTTCTTCATAACCAGTAATTTTTTTAAACTTCCCTGGTTTATTCGAATTACGATTTAATTTTTGAGCTAAAGATTTTTTCAATATTTGATTGACTAAGGTACTTTTCCCTGAGCCTGAAACACCTGTCACAGCAACAAATTTTCCAAGTGGGAAATCCACTGTCACATTTTTCAAGTTGTTTTCAACGGCACCGGTAATCCGGATTTTTTTACCATTTCCTTGACGACGCTCTTTCGGAACTGGAATCACTTTTTTTCCTGCTAAATATTGACCCGTCAAAGAATTCGGATTAGCTTCTACTTCTGCTGGTGTCCCGGCTGCGACAATCTCGCCACCTTGCTCACCTGCTCCTGGGCCAATATCGATTAAATAATCTGCCGCTCGCATTGTGTCTTCATCGTGCTCAACCACAATCAACGTATTGCCTAAGTCCCGCATTTTCTTTAAAGATTCAATTAAACGGTCATTATCTCGTTGGTGTAACCCAATCGATGGTTCGTCTAAAATATAAAGAACGCCAGATAAATTCGAACCAATTTGAGTCGCTAAACGAATTCTCTGAGCTTCGCCACCTGACAAAGTCCCTGATGAGCGACTTAAAGATAAGTAGTCTAACCCAACATTTTGTAAAAAGCTTAGACGATCTTTAACTTCTTTTAAGATTGGTCGTGCAATTAAGGTTTCTTGTTCACTTAAAGATAAGCCCTCAAAAAAGGCTAAAGCTTTAGTAATCGACTTTTGGCTAACTTCCCCAATATGAGTACCGTTGACTTTTACAGATAAGGCTTGGGCATTCAAACGGTAACCGTGACATGACTGACAAGGTAATTCTGTCATATACAAGCGCATTTGTTCACGGGTATAATCACTATTTGTTTCATGGTAACGACGCTGAATATTGTTTAAGACACCTTCAAAAGGAATGTCTACATCACGAACACCACCAAAATCATTTTGGTAATGGAAGTGGAATAACTCCCCTTCTGACCCATGAAGTAGCAACTTTTTCTGAGCTGGTGACAGCTTGTTATAAGGCGTATCGAAGTTAATTTTAAACGTCGTACAAGCTTGTTCTAGCATTTGCGGGTAATAATTCGAACTAATCGGATTCCACGGAGCAAACGCCCCTTCTCGCAGACTTAAACTGCCATCTGGAATAACTAAGTCTTCATCGACTTCTAGTTTCATACTTAAACCATCACAATCGGCACAAGCCCCAAAAGGCGCGTTGAAAGAGAACAGTCTTGGTTCTAGTTCACCAACTGTAAAGCCACAGTAAGGACAGGCATAGTGTTCGCTAAAGAGGATTTCTTCTTGATCAATCACATCAACTAAGGCATAACCTTCTGCCAACCGTAACGCCGCTTCAAATGAATCAAACAAGCGTGAACGGACACCTTCTTTAACGACAATTCGATCGACGACAATTTCAATTGAATGTTTCTTATTCTTATCTAATTCTGGTACTTCTGTCACATCGTATAACTCGCCATTAACTCGGGTTCTGACATACCCTTCTCGCTTAACCATCTCAAAAACCTTTTTATGTTGGCCTTTTTTGCCTGAAACAATCGGCGCTAAAATTTGAATTCTAGTCTTCTCTGGTAGCTCTAACACCCGGTCAACCATTTGTTCAACTGACTGACTAGAAATTTCCGTTCCATCATTTGGACAAATCGGGTGACCAATCCGGGCGAATAATAAGCGTAAGTAATCATTTATTTCCGTCACTGTGCCAACAGTGGAACGGGGATTTTTGCTCGTCGTCTTTTGGTCGATTGAAATTGCTGGACTAAGACCATCAATACTATCGACGTCTGGTTTATCCATCTGACCTAAAAATTGGCGGGCATAAGAAGATAAACTCTCAACGTAACGTCGTTGCCCTTCGGCATACAAGGTGTCAAAAGCTAAAGAACTTTTACCTGAACCGGATAGACCAGTAATTACTACAAATTTTTCTCGGGGTATCGTTACATCAATATTTTTTAAATTATGAGCTCGCGCTCCATGAATGACAATTTTGTCGTTAGCCACATTCCATCCTCCATCTCATCATTACCTTGTTTATTTGTTGCCTTTAAGTTCTAAGACTGTGTCTCGTAACGTCGCTGCTCGTTCAAAGTCGAGAGCTTTAGCCGCATCTTTCATCTCTTTCTCAAGACGCATTAAGACCTCGTCTTTCTCAGCTTTCGATAAGTTACGGTAATCTTTAGCTAAGTCGTACTCAGCATCATCTTCTGCTACTTTCGTAATTCTAATTAAATCACGAACTTCTTTAATAATCGTTGTTGGCACAATGCCATGTTTTTCATTATAGGCTTCTTGGATTGTCCGACGACGTGCAGTTTCATCAATGGCTTTTTGCATCGAATCGGTAATCTTATCCGCATACATAATAACTTTACCTTCAGAGTTTCGGGCTGCCCGTCCACTTGTTTGGACTAAGGAACGCTCACTTCGTAAGAAGCCTTCTTTGTCAGCATCTAGAATCGCAACTAAAGAAACTTCAGGAACATCTAAGCCTTCACGAAGTAAGTTAATCCCGATTAAGACATCGAATTCACCTAGACGTAGATCACGAATGATTTCCGTCCGTTCCATTGTTTTAATGTCACTATGTAAGTATTTAACTTTCATACCTAACTCTTTAAAGTAATCCGTTAAATCTTCCGACATTTTTTTCGTTAAAGTCGTAATAAAGACCCGTTCATTTTTTTCCACTCGTTCATTGATTTCTCCGACTAAGTCATCAATTTGTCCCATGATTGGACGCACTTCGATAATTGGGTCTAATAAGCCTGTTGGTCGAATGATTTGTTGAATGACTGAATCGGTCCGTTCCATTTCATAAGGTCCCGGCGTCGCTGAAACATACAAAATTTGGTTAACGTGATCTTCAAACTCCGTTAACTGTAACGGTCGGTTATCTAAGGCACTTGGTAAGCGAAAGCCATGATCAACTAACATCTGTTTCCGCGCTCGGTCACCATTATACATGCCACGAATTTGAGGTAAACTGACATGTGATTCATCAGCCACAATTAAAAAATCATCTGGAAAGAAATCAATTAAGGTGTAAGGCGCTTGACCTGGTTTCCTGCCATCCATATGTCGTGAATAGTTTTCAATTCCCGAACAGTAGCCCATCTCTCGCATCATTTCAATGTCGTAGTTTGTTCGCTGTTCTAGGCGCTGGGCTTCTAATAATTGGTCTTCCGAACGTAATTCTTTCAAACGGTCTGCTAACTCTTCTTGGATATTAGCAATCGCCTCTTCCATCTGTTCTTCATTTGTGACAAAGTGTTTCGCTGGAAAAATCGCTAAATGTTCCCGTTCCCCAATAATTTCGCCAGTTAAAGCATCGACTTCGCGAATCCGCTCGATTTCATCGCCAAAAAATTCAATCCGCATGGCATGTTCGTCTCGTGACGCTGGAAAGATTTCAACTACATCCCCTCGCACTCGAAAACGGCCTCGTTGAAAGTCAATGTCATTACGTTCAAACTGAATATCAACTAAGGCTGCTAATAACTGACTGCGGTCCATTTCCATCCCTGCTCGCAAGGATAAGACTTGGGATTGATATTCATCAGGATTACCTAACCCGTAAATACACGACACTGAAGAAACGACAATCACGTCATTCCGTTCTAATAAAGAACTTGTGGCTGAATGTCGTAACTTATCAATCTCATCATTAACACTCGCATCTTTTTCAATAAAAGTGTCACTTGATGGCACATACGCTTCTGGTTGGTAGTAGTCATAATAACTAACAAAATATTCTACTGCATTATTTGGAAAGAATTCTTTGAATTCCCCATAAAGTTGACCTGCTAAGGTTTTATTATGAGCAATTACTAAGGTTGGTTTATTAACTTCTTGGATAACGTTAGAAATCGTAAAAGTTTTCCCTGTCCCAGTAGCCCCTAGTAAAATTTGTTCCTTTTTATTTTCATTTAATCCTGCGACTAACTCTTTAATTGCTTGAGGTTGATCGCCATCTGGTTTGTATTTAGAAACTAACTCAAAATGCCGACTCGTGTCTTTTTCAATCATTTAATTGCCTCCTTAAATAGAAGTAGCTCCATAATAACTAGGGTACACATTCTTTGAAATAAAGTCACTTAGAAGGACTTACACAAAGGAAACATACGTTCTAGTTCACTTGTTAATTTTATCATACCGAACGTATTTTCGCCACTACTTTTCCTCAATTTGATTTTCACGAAAAAAAGACGTACTTACTTTTTAATCTTTCTTCTTTCATTTTTAATCTTTCTATTGTCTTTTAGTTATTTTCTAAGATATAATGTGGAGTAAATTAAATTTTAAGGAGGAATAAAATGAAGAAGAAACAGTTAATTATGCAACTTGTAACAGCTTTAGTTTTGCTCTTAACTTTAGTGCTAGGAAGTTCAACTGCTCAAGCCGAGAAAAAAACAACTTATGTTATAGGGACTGACATTACCTTTGCTCCTTTCGAATTCTCAGATAGTGATGGAAACTATATTGGTATTGATATGGATTTATTAGCCCGAATTGCCGAAATTGGTGATGTCACTTTCGACATTAAACCGGTAGGCTTTAGTTCGGCTGTTCAAGCCGTAGAAGCTGGGCAAATGGACGGAGTCATGGCAGGTATGACAATTACGGAAGAAAGACAAAAAAGTTTTGATTTTTCCGACCCTTACTTTCAAAGTGGTATTCAAATGGCTGTCGCCAGTGACAACCAGGACATTAGTGGCTATCACGACTTAACAGGTAAAACTGTAGCAGCTAAAACTGGTACTGAAAGTTCAGAATTTTTAGAAGCCCATAAAGATGAGTATGGCTACACGATTAAACTTTATGACACAGCGGACATTATGTACAGTGTCCTAAGTGCTGGTAATGTTGATGCGATTTTTGATGACTTTCCCGTGATTGGCTATGCTGTTAAACAAGGCCAACCGTTAAAACTAATTGGTGAGTTTGAAAAAGGTGGCAGTTACGGCTTTGGCGTTAAAAAAAGCCAAAACCCTGAATTGCTCGCATTATTCAATGCTGGCTTAGCAGAATTAAAAGCTAGTGGCGAATACGATGAGATTTTAAACACTTATATTGAAGCCCCAGAAGTTACTACTGATGAGCAAAGCTTCAAAGGGATTATCTTAAATAACTATCAATCCCTTTTAAAAGGTTTAGGTTATACATTGTTAATCACCTTTGCCTCATTTATCATTGCAACTATTATTGGGATTCTCTTCGGTTTAATGAGTGTCTCTGAAATTGGTCTCTTAAGAGGGATCGCCTCTCTATACGTGACAATTATTCGTGGGATTCCTTTGTATGTCTTTGCTTTATTTATCTACTTAGGTATTTCCAACTTTGCCGGAATTAAAATGGATCCTGTAATTGCTGGGATCATTACTTTAAGTCTAAATGCTGGTGCTTATATTGCGGAAATCGTTCGTGGGGGAATTAACGCTGTCCCTGCTGGTCAAACAGAAGCTGCCCGTAGTTTAGGCTTACCTTACAGCAAAACGATGGCTAAAATAATTTTACCCCAAGCTTTTAAAATTATGATTCCTTCATTTATTAATCAATTTGTCATTACTTTAAAAGACACAAGTATTTTATCCGCCATTGGTATTTTAGAACTCTTACGTTCTGGTCAAATTATTATGGCTCGTAACTTACAAGCCTTTAAAGTCTTACTAATTATTTCAATCATGTACTTAGTCGTGATCACGTTACTAACAAGTCTTTCTAAACGAATTGAAAGGAAGGTGCATAGAAATGGCAACTAAAGTTATTGTTGAGCATCTAATTAAACATTTTGGCGATAATCTTGTCTTAAACGATCTAAATACCACGATCAATGAAGGAGAAGTCGTCTGTATCATCGGCCCTTCTGGTTCTGGTAAAAGTACCTTTCTCCGTTGTTTAAATCAATTAGAAGAAACAACCAGTGGCACAATTATTGTTGACGGTTTTGACATGACGGATAAAAAAACGGATATTAATCTTGTTAGACAAAATATCGGCATGGTTTTCCAACATTTTAACTTATTCCCTCATTTGAGCGTTTTAGACAATATTATCTTAGCCCCTGTCGATCTAAAAGGCTTAACCAAAGCTGAAGCAACAACTCATGCTGAAGAACTATTAGCTATGGTTGGTTTGGCAGATAAACGAAATAGTTTCCCTGAGTCTTTATCTGGTGGGCAAAAACAACGGGTGGCAATCGCTCGCGCTTTGGCTATGACACCTGATATTATGCTTTTTGATGAACCGACGTCAGCCCTTGACCCGGAAATGGTTGGGGATGTCTTGAATGTCATGAAAAAACTCGCCCTTGACGGGATGACTATGGTTATCGTTACTCATGAAATGGGCTTCGCTAAAGAAGTTGCTGACCGAGTGATCTTTACTGACGGTGGCAAGTTCGTTGAAGAAGGAACTCCTCAAGAAATCTTTGACGCCCCACAGAACGAACGGACAATTGCTTTCTTAGACAAAGTCTTAAATATTTAGTTAAGTAAAAAAAACCATGACAACTGTCATGGTTTTTTTACTTGGCAATGAAATTAAGTGATTTTTAAAGGCATTCCTTTTAAACTAGGCCTTTATAGAAAAACTAACAAGTAGGTGACTAATAAAATCAGGACGGCCAGTAGTTTAACGATTAGCAGTTGCAGATTGCGCATTTGACTCAATGCTGCCGCAGCTAAAAATAAGCTACCGACAACGTATAAGTAATGATAAATTAAACTACTATCCCCTCTTTTTTGACTAAAGATAAAACCTAAAGACCAAAGTAATGACATACCAAAAATCACATACGCTCTTTTTACTTCCTTGGAATTTGAAGTCACTTCTGCCACTCCTTCAAAAGAATTTTTATGCTGTTGAAAGGTTACTACATGGGCTAACTTTTAAAACTCTAACGTCTTGGAACGTTCATCTAAATCCACGTACTCCATGTCTTTTAATTTCAATGGGACAATGATTTTCGTATAAACGGGACCAATTTCTGGGTAAAAACCAATTTCACTAAAGGCTTTATCATTAAGCTTATAGCTAAAGCCTGTTCTGACCGCTTTGTCGTAATCCTCTTTGAACTCAATATTTGGTGAGCTTAAATTAAGATTATATAAGTTATTGTAAATTTTTATATAGTAAATATGTTCAGTCTTCCCTAAGAAAGTCACTGATTCATCATCGATTACAACTTCTTTATCGTAAAAATGTAAATTGTCTAATTTTAAAACGTCAAGTTGATCGCCATGGCGTTTTTTAGAGTATTCGTAAATGAAAGGCTTCTTTTGCCGATCTCTAATCGCTGAGGATTGGTTGCTAGCGATTTCATTAAAACCTTTTAACGTTTGAACTTTCAAGTAACTATAGCTGCCGATAATCAAACCACAAACGGTAAATGAAATTAAGGCAATTGTTCTAAAACGGCTTTTATTCGCATATAATCCGAGTAAAATCACACCAAAAAAACAAAAACCGATAATAATAAATAGAAATGGTAACGTATTATTAATAAACAATTCCGAATTAAGCCATTCCGTTGCATCTATCTTACTGCCATTCATTTAATCGATCCCCTCCATTTATTTGGTATAGTTCGATTATACCTCATTTTTAAACTCTCTCCTAGTATTTTTTTGTTCAAATAACTTTTTGTGTAGGTTTTTTTGAATCTTTTGACTCTTACTTAATTCTAACTTCTTTAGTTTTTTTACATTTATGAACTAAAATATACAAAAAAATACTGAAAGCTTTCAATCATCAATCTCAGCCTTCAGTATTCCTATCTTTTATAAAAAAATTACTCTTGATTCATTGAACGAACACCTAAGACAATTTTTTCTAATTGTTGGCTAAACTCACTAATATTAACAATTCGGGCTTTCCGTAAATACTCTTTACCTTCCACAAATAGTAATAAAACTGGTACCGCTAAGACTTGAAACGCTTCTGCCACAGCTGGAGTTTTGATTGCATCTAGTTCGACTGTTGCGATTTCCGGATAATTTGCAATAATTTTTTCGATTTGTGGCTTCAGTCCATGACAGACGCTACAGTTTTCTTGGCCAATATAAAGAAAAACTAATTGCTCCTTAGCGATGACTTCTCGGACTTCTGATAATTGATTGTATTGATTAAACACTTGATCCACCTCTTTCAATTAAATTATACCGAATAAATTGAAAATAAACGAAAGTTTAGCTTTCAGAACACTAACTCGCTTAACTTAAGCTAGCTCTGTCCCTTTCATTTGAAAATCATTATTCTTATTTACTTTATTAAGTTGCCTTAGTATAATACGAATCATCAACATTTCAACAGGAGGTCATTATGAAAGATTACGACGCCGCTAATAAAAAGTTTTTTTTGATTCGAAAAATTGATTATATTTGTAATATAATTATGTTCTTTTGGTTAGTCATTACTTTCTTCGCTTTGATTTTTAACTTTCAACTATTTAAACAATCTTTTACCTTATTACTGCTCGTTTCCTTCCTCCTTGGTAGTTGGGAATTAGCTGCCTACTATCGCTTTCGCAAAAAATATCGACAAGAGCAGCTTGCAACTAAAAGCAAATGGCCTAATTAAGTGAAGGGATTTTTCCAAACAAAAAAAGGCAGAACGAATTCTGCCTTCACTTCAACATTATTAATCCATTTGAACATTGTGATGAACTTTTTGGACATCATCTAAGTCTTCTAACACATCGATTAAGCCTTCAAAACTAACTAAATCATCACCTTCAAGAGTCACTTCATTTTGGGCCATCATTTCTAATTCTGCCGCAGTGAATTCCGTCACACCTTGTTCTTTCAAAAATGTTCTAACATTGTTAAAATCTTCTGGTTCTGCATAAATGATCACTTGACCAGCTTCTTCTAATACGTCTTTAACTTCAATGTCTGCTTCTAAAAGTTTTTCAAACATTTCATCTGAATTATCGCCTTCATAAGCAAAGACTGCCGTGTTCTCAAACATATAAGCAACGGCACCACTAACACCCATGTTACCGCCATTCTTACCAAAGGCTGCTCGGACTTCTGAAACAGTGCGATTAACGTTATTAGTTAAAGCATCGACAATTAACATCGAGCCATTTGGGCCAAAGCCTTCATAACGGAGCTCTAAATAAGTCTCATCGCCACTGCCTTTAGCTTTTTCGATCGCCCGATCAATGACATGTCTTGGTACATTGTATGTTTTAGCACGATCTACTACAAATTGTAATTTTTGATTTAAATGGGGGTCCGGTTCACCTTGTTTGGCAGCTACATAAATTTCAATCCCAAATTTAGCATAAACTTGACTTGTTTTTCCTTCTTTAGCGGCTTTTTTTTCTTTAATATTCTCCCACTTACGTCCCATACTATTCATCTCTTTTCTTAATTCGTCTGATATCCTTATTCATTATACTGATATTTTCAAGTTTTGTTAAGCTTTTTTTACATAACCGACATTTTTTCTAATCTTTTTTTAAATATAGCGGTTTACGATAATAATCTTGTTCCGGTAAATGGCTTGAGAAGAGCTGATAGACTTGGCCGGCACGGATATCCAAGGCTACTTGTTGCTCAGTTTTTTGACTGACATTACTAATCAGTGGCAATGAACTTCCTTTCCCTTTAAGGCTTAAAAATTCTCGGCCTTTTTCTGTAAAGCCTAAAACTCTTAAATAGCTATTTTCCCAGACTGCTTCAATCTCAGTTTGTTTGACATTTAATAAGACATAAGTACATAAACGTTGAATTCTTGTCCAAGTAAAACGTTTCGTTTTCACTAAACTAACAAATTCTTCAAAGCTCTTGGCTTGATTAACTTGTTCTTTTAAGCGATATTCCAATCCTTCAACCATTTGATAAATCTCTCTTAAATCCGTCAGTGAACGCGTTAGTAATTGATATTTAAGCAAGGGCCAAGCGGCTTCCCAAGAAATTAAGGATTCGCCAGCGAGACTTGCAAAACTCCCTGCCGTTACTACTTTTTCCACTTGACTGAGCTCTTGGCGAAAAGCCGCTTGCCGAATCGCTGTGCCACTAGCAAATTCTTGAGAGTGAATCTTTTCCTCATGGTGGTTAGCAACTGCCCGCTGAATCGGGTATAAGTTCATTGGCTGCTGGTACACTTGATTAGCTTTGGCATAAGCCATTCCTAAAATATGATTTGGCGATGTAAAGTCTAACTGCCACTCTGGATAGAGTTGGCGGTAAACGGCGGTCATTTGCTGAGGATAGCTCATCCCATTATTTTTCAAAGCATTGAAGGTTGTTTCGATTTCACTTAAATGTTCTTGATGAAAGGCTGCAAACCCTTGATAATCTAAGTCTTCTTGATTATCAGTGCCAAAACACAAGTTTTCGACTTCTAGCCCTTGCAACAATTTAACTGCCCCAGTCGCAAAATAATCGGCGGACTGGACAGCGTAGGCAAAAGGTAATTCAATGACTAGATCCGCCCCTTGTTTTAAAGCTTCTTCAGCCCGAAGCCATTTATTAATAATTGCTGGCTCCCCTCGTTGTAAAAAATTGCCACTCATAACAGCGACAACTACATCTGCCCCACTAACTTGACGGGCCTGACTTAAATGATATTTATGACCAGCATGGAAAGGGTTATACTCAACAATCACGCCACAACTTTTCATTTGCTTCCCTCCCTAGGTAAGTCTTTAATAATTAAACTTGTCCACTGTTGCTGCCAGTTTTTTTTAGCGACCCGTGCTTGATAAACTTTTAAAAAATGCGGCTGTTCTCGGTAGCTAGGACTGGGGGCCACAACTAAATTGAATAGATCATGATAGCCATGAGGGGCGATTAATTCAATCTCAGAGCCCTTTTTTCGGGCGCCAATGGCAGTACACCTTTCAGGGAAATGGGCAATCCCTTCGTAAACCGACTGATACTGTTTCTGAGCGGGGTGATGGCAACCCATGTAATATTGATTTTTAACTTCCCACTCAAAGGTGGGATGTTTTTGATTTAGTTGAGTCTGTAGAGTGACACTCTCTTCATAAGGGACTTGATCATCATAATAAATCACATCAATATCTGAAAGCAGCTCTGAGCTAGCACCAGTCAACTGATTCCAAAGGGTGTTTCGCAAGGCACCGGCACACAAACAGCCTTCTTTTAAATGTAAGCTTTCAACAATTTCTAGAATTTCCATTAATGCTGGTGTTGCTTTAATTAACGCTCGTAAGCGATGCTCATACGTCATTTAAGGGACCTCCTAAACATAGAAAAATAGGAAGATTTCTCTCCCTATTTGGTTGCTTCTATTTTAACATGTTTAATCATTCATTGCTTCGATATATTTGTAAGCTTCTTGACCAGCGATACTACCATCACCAACAGCTGTTGCTACTTGGCGTAAAACAGTGGCACGGACATCACCGACGGCATAAATTCCAGGAATCCGGGTTTCCATTTTTTCATTCGTTGGAATCCACCCTTCCTCATCAGTAATTCCTAAGCCTTTAAAAGGAGCTGTTAGAGGATCTAATCCAACGTAAATAAAGACGCCATCAGCAGTAATTTCGGAAGTTTCACCGGTTTGTGTATCTTTCAGGCGTAAGCCTTTGACTTGCATGTCATTACCTAGAATTTCCTCTGCGGTACTGTTCCAAATAAAGTCGATTTTTTCATTTTTAAATGCCCGATCTTGCAAGATTTTTTGGGCTCTTAACGCATCACGACGGTGGATAATTGTAACTTTTTCAGCAACTTGAGTTAAGTAGCTACCTTCTTCAACTGCTGAATCGCCACCACCAATCACGACTAAGTGTTTATTACGGAAGAAAGGTCCATCACAGACGGCACAGTAAGAAACACCCCGGCCACTATATTCTTCTTCGCCAACTACGCCTAATTTACGGTGCTCAGAACCAGCGGCGATAATCACAACTTTCGTCTCAAATGTTTCATCTTCAGTGATAACTTTTTTGAATGTGCCATGGTCTTCAATCCCAGTCACAAAACCATAAGCGTGTTCAGCCCCAAAGTTACTTGAATCAGCCAACATTTTTTCCCCAAGTTCTGGGCCTTGCATAATCCCTACTCCAGGATAGTTTTCAACTTCTGCTGTATTATTTAATTGCCCCCCTGGTAAGCCACCTTCTAAAACAAGCACTGATAAGTCGGCTCTTGAAGCATATAAGGCTGCGGTCATTCCGCCGGGGCCTGCCCCGATAATGATTACGTCACGCATAATTTAACATCCTCTTTCCATTCAAATTCTATTATTACTTTACCTTTTAGTTGATTGTTTGTCTACCCTTATGCTTTTAATTTTAGTCCTTTAAATAGCTAAAAAAAGAGACAATTAAGGTTTGGATTCCTTAACTGTCTCTGAATGTCTCTTTATTTATTGGCAGTCACAAAAGCTGCTGCTTGGGTTCCTGCTTGACGACCGTAAATAATAATATCAGCTACGGCATTACCACCAATCCGGTTAGCACCATGTAAACCACCTGTTGCTTCCCCAGCTGCATAAAGACCTTTAATTACTGAGTTGTCAGCTTTTAAAACTTCGGCTTGAGGGTTAATTTTTAACCCGCCCATTGTATGGTGAATCCCAGGGGCAATTTTAATGGCGTAAAATGGTCCTTTAGCTAAATCATTGTCCATCCCAGTTTCCCGTTTAAACTCTGTATCAGCTTGCTCAGCCACAGCTTTGTTCCAGTTAGTTAAAGTCGTTGCCAATGCTTTATCATCGATTTCAATGGCTTTCGCTAAATCAGCAACTGTTTCGCCTGATTTTACAAAACCTTGTTTTTCATAAAAATCAATCGCTGTTACCCGTTCTTTAACACCAGCATCAAAGATTAAGTAGGCGGATTTTTCTGGTAAGGCAATAATCGCTGCTGAAACATTGTCTCGAGTTTCTAGTTCATTAATGAAACGTTGGCCGGCTTGAGAAACTAAAATAGCTCCTTCGCCACGAACGGCTTCAGTAACTAAAAATGACGTTTCTTGTTCAACTGTTGGGTGAATTTGAATTTCTTTCAGATCCACAGTCGCGGCTCCGATTTTTTCAGCCATTTTAATACCGTCACCTTGACTACCCTTTTGGTTAGTCGTGACAAAACCGTCTAAGTCTTTGTTGTACTCGGTAACCATGTCTAAGTTAGCACCGAAACCACCTGTTGCGACAATCACTGCATCAGTTGTAATAGTTTTCTCAATGTCACCTTCAAAGATAACGCGAACCCCACTAACTGAACCTTTTGTTTCAATGATTTCCTTAACGTCGGCTTCAGTAAAGAGAGGAATTTCTCTTTCGTAAACATTACGAAGCAAACCATCTACTAAATATTGACCAACAGCTGAACCGTCAGCTGGACGGTGAGTTCGTTTAACACTCATACCACCTGTAGTTGTTAAGTTGTTTAAAGTAATCCCCATGCCATCTAACCAATCAATCGCATCAGCAGAGCTATCGACAAAGTAACGTAATAATTCTGGATCATTCGTTTCCTTACCACCAGCTAATGTTTCTTCGTAAAACTTCTCGTTAGTATCCTCAATCTTTGCTTCTTTTTGAAATTTTGTTTCAGAAGCATTCATACCTGCTGAGGCTTTCAAAGTATTGCCCCCAGCTACTGGCATTTTTTCGAAAATAACTGGGTTTAAGCCAGCATCTTTCGCTTCAATAGCTGCTGCCATGCCACCACCACCAGCACCAATAATAATGACATCATAACTATCTTTTAATTCATCTAATGATAGTTTCTCGTGTTCTGAAGCACCTGATGTCACCTCAGATTTTTCCGTTGTTGCTTTTGTCTCATTCGTTGCTTTCTCTTTTGAATCACTGCTACAGCCAGTTGCCAATAACAGGACTGAGAAAAGTGAAACTAACCCAATACTAATTTTTTTCATGTCATACTCCCCCTTGGTTTTCTTGTTACCTATTTCACAACCAATATATCAAAAAGATTGTGAAAAAACAATTAAACTTTGTTTTTCTCATCTGTTTTTCATTTTCGAACATTAGTGAAAAGCAAGAATTTATTGATTCTCCCCTAATTGTGATAAACTATATTTAGTAATTAATCGATGGGAGGCTCTTAGTCATGAAATTAGCAGAAGCTTTATTATTACGTTCTGAGTACCAACAAAAATCCGAAAACTTACGGAACCGGATTCTCCAAAATTTAAAAACCCAAGAAGGTGAACCCCCCCATGAAGATCCGAATCTTCTCCTCCTTGAGTTTGAAGAAATTAGTTCACAATTAACTAGGCTGATCAAACAAATTCACCGAACTAATGCTTTGGCACTCTTACCAGATGGTCGGACTTTAGGGGATGCTCTAATCGATCGGGATGATCTTCTAAAAAGCCGGCAACTCCTTTCGACAATCGTTGAAAATGCCAATGAAGCTGATTACCGATTAACACGTACAGAAATCAAGATGACTGTGACCGTAAGTATTGCTGACTTTCAAAAGAAAATTGATCAGTTGTCTAAAGCCTTTCGCCAACTGGACACTCAAATTCAAGGCATTAACTGGACAGTTGAATTAGCTGAATAACAGCTAGTTGGTAATTATCCTAATGGAATATCAAGGTTTTGTGTCTACCTAAGACACTCTTATGGGCAGGCTCTGGGACAGGCCTTAGGTTCGATTCCTAAACTTACAACTTAGTCCAAGACACGTCACATGTGACCATTTATTAATAACAACTTACTACCAGATATTAATTAAGATAATGAGGGTGGGTTTGGGTGATTAACTGTCCGATCCAGGAGATGTGCTTTTGTCACATCTCCTTTTATTTTTGTCAAGATTACAAAAGTCCCTTTATCTTCTTGACTTTAAGGTAGTAATCTTTAAACTAAGCAATAAGCGTCTTTTTATCTAGCTTGTTGTTTTAAATTCGATTTATCTAAGGAGATTTGTCTATGAAGCTTTCCTCGCGTCTCTCCATCTCAGACCAAGAGCTCTTTTTCCTGAGTTGGCCAATTTTTGTGGAATTATTTTTACGAGTAGTTATCGGCAATATTAATGTCTTTATGATTTCTAATTATTCAGAGCCAGCTGTGGCAGCCATTGGTGCAGCCAATCAGTTACTCAATTTATCGGTGTTCGTCTATGGCTTTATTACCGTTGGTACCCAAATTATTATTGCGCAATTAATCGGTGCTCAAAAGAAACACAAAATTCCGAAAATCATCACTAGCGCTTTAGTCGGTGCCATCTTAATCGGTTTACTGATAAGTTTAACTTTTATTATTTTCCCAGGACAACTGCTACGTTTTATGCGTCTAGATGAAACCTTAGTCGGAATCGGCACAGGTTACGTCCGAATATTTGGTGGTAGTTTAATTGTTTCCGCTATTTCAGCAACAATCATTGCCGTCCTGCGAAGCCACGGACTAACTCGCCCAGCATTAATGATACCCATGGTCTCCAGTGTGATTGCCGTCCTAGGTAATTACGTTGCCTTGTATAGCCCCTTAGGAATTCCTAGCTTTGGTGTTAATGGTTTAGCCATGGCCAGTGTCGTTGGTAATACGACTGGTTTAATTATTGCTAGTCGACTTTTGTATAAGCATTTAAGTTTTAATGTGTTGAAACTAGATAAGCAAAATATTTCTTTGCCTGACTTAAAAAACATTTTAACTCTCGGTCTGCCTTCATCTGGCGAGTCCCTTTCTTACCAAGCGGCTCAAGTAGTTGTGACAATGATCGTTGCTTCATTAGGTCAAAGCGTCTTAATCGCCAAATCTTACGTCACGGCAATTACTCAGTTTGTCTACTTAGTGGCCGCTTCATTAGCCCAAGGTAATCAAATTATTGTCGGTCGGAATGTGGGCGCTAAAGAATACGATCGGGCCTATACCCGTGGTATGCGGACGATTGTGATCGCTACCGTCAGCTCTCTCCTAATCAGTCTCTTAACGTTGATTTTCATCGAACCGATTATGGGTATTTTTACGACGAATCAAGAGGTCATTGAAATTGCTAAAATCGTTTTTATTGTTGATATTGTTTTAGAAGCTGCCCGCTCAATTAATATGGTTATGGTCAGTGCTCTAAATGCGACTGGCGACGTGAAATACCCCTTAATTTGTAGTTTAATCGTCCTCTGGGTGATCAGTTTGCCCTTCTCTTATACTTTAGCCATCATTTTCAAAATGGGCTTAGTCGGTGTCTGGTTAGCCTATGCCATTGACGAAGTCTTACGGAGCGTTTTAATGATTTACCGTTGGCGTTCCGGAATTTGGCGCACCAAATCGACAATTACTTAAACCAAAAACAGCTTCTAATTGTAGAAGCTGTTTTTTAGTCCTAACTATAAACTATTTTGGAGGTCGCCAATGAAACGTAACTTGATGTTATTCACCCTTGCTCTAAGCGGTCTAAGCGTTGCCCTCTGGCTACTTTTAACTTTGGATCACCCTTTATTAACGGTGCCGCCTGAATTACCAGCCACAGGAATTTTCGCCCCTCAGACTGACAGCCTCTATGCCAATCCAAAACAGATCCTCTTTGTTGATCAAAAGGCTTCTACTAAAGGCAAGGGCTCCGAACAAGCACCTTTTTCAACTATTACAGCAGCTCTTAATCGTGCCACCCCAGGGACGACCATTAAAATTGCCCCTGGTGATTACCAAGAATCTTTAGCGTTAAAGACATCAGGAACACCAGGGGAACCTATTATTATTGAAGGCAGCTCAACTAAAGTAACTTCTTTACAAAGTCTGCCTACTGAAGAACAGGACAGTCTGATCGCTATTAACAATCAGCAACACATTTTTATTAGAAATTTAAGTTTAGAAACGTTTTGGACTGACTCCCAAGACATTACCCCAAAGGGCATTAGTATTTCAGGCAAATCTAGTCATATCTTAATTGAAAATGTCACAATTACGAACTTAGGAACGACAGCTAAAAATGGCAATGCCCACGGAATCGCCATCTATGGTGAAGAAAAGATTGAAAACATTCGCCTAAAAAATAATCATCTCCATCATTTAACTTTAGGCTTTAGCGAAGCCATTGCTTTAAATGGCAATGTTTCTAACTTTTTAATTGATGATAATGAGATTCACGACACCGATAATATTGGCATTGATATTATCGGTTACGAAAAAACGAGTCGAATCAATGATGTGGCTCGTCATGGGATTATTCGTAATAACCGCTTAAAAAAGATTTCTAGCCAAACTAATCCGGCATACGCCGGTAGTCTTGGAGCTGGCGGCATCTATGTGGATGGTGGCCAGGACATCTTAATTGAAAACAATTACGTCACTGACAGTGATATCGGCATTGAAGTTGCTAGTGAACACCCTCGTAAGTTTGCAAAAAACGTAACCATTCGCCACAATACACTGCTGAATAATACTTACACCGGACTAGCCATTGGCGGCTACGAAAAGGGCTTAGGCGGTGTTAAAAAGGTGCTAATCAGTGACAATCAATTATTGAAGAACGACTTGACTGACCTCCAAGGCGGCCAACTGTTAATCCAATTTAATGTGAATGATGTCTTGATAGAAAACAATCAGTTTCACCAGTCTGACTCCCAGCTCCTAATTGTTTCGGAAGAAGGACTAGCTTCAGAGACTGTCTTAAAAAACAACGATTACCAAGGTCAAGGCGGACTTTGGAAAGTCGCTGAGGAAAACTTTGATTCAGAGGCAAACTTTAGCCATGTTAAGCCTGGCAAAAAAAGGCCGTGACAGTGTCACGACCTTTTTTTATTCACTTTTTTGTAAACGGTACATGTCGTAGTAAAGTCCACCTTGTTCAATTAATTGCTCATGAGTGCCTCGTTCTACAATTTTACCTTTGTCTAACACTAAAATTAAATTAGCATCGCGAATTGTTGATAAACGGTGAGCGATCGCTAAAGTTGTCCGTCCTTGGCGCATCTTCGCCAGACCAGCTTGAATCAAGCTCTCCGTTTCCGTATCGATATTCGCAGTTGCCTCATCTAAAATCAAGACTTTCGGATCAGTGACGATTGTTCGAGCAAAAGAAATTAATTGCCGTTGACCACTTGAATAACTAGCCCCTCGTTCAATCACCTTGGCATGGTACTTACCTGGTAAAGTTTCGATAAACTTATCGGCTTGGACAAATTCTGCAGCATCACGAATTTGGTTATCAGTAATGTCTTTGTTCAACATTCGAATATTACCAGCAATGTCGCCATAAAACATAAAGGCATCTTGTAAGACTAAGCCCATTTTGCTTCTAAGCTCTGTCATTGGGAAGTTACGAATGTCTTGCCCATCAATTAAAATTTCACCTTCATAAAACTCATAGAAACGCATCATCACATTGATAATCGAACTTTTACCACTACCGGTATGACCGACTAAAGCCACTGTTTCACCAGCATTAGCCGTAAAGCTAATATTATTTAAAACATTGTGCTCGCCATCGTAAGAAAAACTGACATTTTTGAATTCAATTTTCCCTTCGATAATTTTAGCGTCGGCATCCGCTTTTTGTTGCGGTGCTACTTCTTCATGATCCATAATTTTTAAAATCCGACTGCCAGCTACGATGCCATCTTGAAAGACACTTAAAAAGTCCATCATATTAATCATCGGTTGGAAAAAGGCCCGGACATAAGAAATAAAGACGAAGATTAAGCCGACTTCTAGAGGACTAGTTAATGAAATTACCCCAAAGTATCCTAAAACTAAACCAATCGCAACTGCTACAAGTAAGTTAATGACTGGTGCTAATAGTAAAGAATTAGTCCGAATCATTTGGAAACGGGTTTGGAGGTATTCGTCGTTCGTCTTCTCAAATTCTTTTTCTAACCGATTTTCTTGGCGGAATTGTTGAATGATGCTCATGCCTGAAATCGATTCATTTAATTTAGTATTCAACTGACTTAATTTTTCCCGCATGTTTCGGTAAACTCGCGAACTAAATTTTTGATAGTACCAAATAATGACTAACAAAATTGGTAAAAAGAGCATACATAGTAGCGCTAAAGTTGGGTTAATTATAAACATCGCAATAAAGGCTGTAATAACACTAAAAATTCCTGTTAAGACGAATAAGAAAACGTACCAAAATTCAAATAGCGACTCAGTATCATTAGACACTCGGGAGACAATTGAACCGGCTGGCGTTTGATCAAAATACCTCATCCCCATTGTTTGTAACTTTTTAAACAAGGTACTTCTAACATGCTGGTACGTATTTAATGACGCTTTTGAATATAAATAAAATTGGAAAAACCACACGACGGCTTTAATAATTGTACCTACTAAATACAGGAAGGCAAAGAAGAAAATAATTTCCGTTGTGGCTGTTTGAGGCTTTAAATAATCATCAATAAAAACTTGAATAATTTTAGGCATCATAATATTAATAATTGATAAGACAATCGCCAAGGCGATAGCTACAATAAATTGGCCTTTAAAAGGTTTAGTGTAAGTTAGTAAGCGTTTGACGATTGAGACTTGCTCTTTCATCGGCATTGATTTTCCCCAAGCTGATTCTGTTTCTTCCGCCATTAGACGCCACCTCCTTCGATTTTAGCTGCTAATTGTTGTTGCTCGTACATTCTGGCATACCAACCATTAAGGGCGACTAAGGACTGATGATTGCCACGTTCAATGATTCGCCCTTCATCGATAACAATAATTTCTTGCGCATGCATCACACTACTTAAACGGTGGGCTGCAATGATGGTCGTTTTATCTCCTCGAACAGTTTTTAAATTCGTTAAGATTTTTTCTTCGGTTTTAGCATCTACTGCTGATAACGCATCATCTAAAATTAATAATTCCGGATTCACACTTAAGGCTCTCGCAATTGACAAGCGTTGTTTTTGACCACCAGATAACGAAACCCCACGTTCGCCAACCATCGTATCGTACTGTTTTGGCATTCCTAAAATATCTTCATGAATCGCTGTTAACTCAGCCGCTTGTTCAACTTCTGCCTGAGTCGCTTCTGGGTAGGCAAAACGAATATTGTCCCGGATCGTCATTGAAAATAAGAAATGATCTTGCGGCACATAACCAATTGCCATCAATAACCCATCTAGGGAGTAATCACGAATATCATTGTCACCAAAAGTGATTTGCCCCTCATAAGTGTCTTGCTCACGCATTAATAATTTTAAGATTGACGTTTTGCCTGCACCCGTTTTACCAACAATTCCTAACGTTTGACCTTCTTCGATTTCAAAGTGAATGTCTTTTAAAGTATCATGCTGATCGTCATGGTATTTAAAACTTTTAATGTTAAATGTTATGCGACCTGCTGCCCCTTGCTCAAGGACATCTGCTTTTTCAACAATACTTGATTTTTCCTCAAGTAATTCTTGCACCCGGTCGTAACTAGCACTTCCTCGTTCAAGAACATTGAACAGGCGACCGATGGCAAACATTGGCCAAATCAACATTGAAATATAATCAATAAAAGTAATTAACTGACCAATTGTGATTTCACCGTTCATAATAAAGGTGCCCCCGACAATAATCGTTAAAATATAAGACAAACCAATCACAATTGTAATAATTGGATCAAACAAGGCATCTAAAATATTAACTTTATTAATTTTAACAATTGCTTGATCAATCTTTTGATCAAAGTCCGCAATGTCTTCTTTTTCTTGGCCAAACGTTTTAATCACTTTAATGCCACTAATACTTTCTTGGGCCTTGTCGTTAATTGCTGAAAAAGACTCTTGAGACTCTCTAAAAGCACTGTGTAACTTACTTCCCAGAGTTCGTGACGTAAAAGCTAGTAAAGGCAATGGTAGTAAAGCAATTAACGTCAAACGCCAATCGACAAAAATAATCATTGCAATAATCGTTACCCCGCCGTTCACTAAAGAATCAGCAAAGGTTAAAATCCCCGCACCAGCCACATTTTGAATGGCTGATAAGTCATTAGTGGCATGAGCCATTAGATCCCCTGTCCGGTATTTTTGAAAAAAGACACTATCCATTCTGGTAAAATGGTGGAATAATTGTTTTCTTAAAGATTTTTCTAATTTAGCGGCACTGCCCCAAATATTCGTCCGCCAAATATAGCGTAAAATATATTGTAAAATAGCGACGCCAATCACGATACTTACCCATAGAACTAGCTTTTGTGCTGTCAAGGTTCCTTCGGCAATCTCATCGATGACGATCCCGATGACTCGTGGTGAGACAATTTGTAGCAATGACACTAAGATTAATGACACAACGCCAATGACGTACGATTTACGTTCTTGTTTAAAGAACCAACCGAGCTTCCTAAAAATTTTCATACTTTCTCTTCACTCTCCCTACTTGTAACTAGCCAGTCCTGACATTTGTCACAGAACCATTTAATAAACCTTGTTTTACTATCTCACATAAGCCAAACATACATTCGTTTTATTTTAGGTGCAAAAAAACGAGCAGATAAAAATTCTGCCCGCTTAGACCTTCATACGACTGATTGACGAATATTATTTTTTGTCTGGTTTTGCAGCCTGACTTTTCATATTCTGCATCATTTGACGAATTTTTTTCTCAGAAGGCTTTTGACCCATCTGCATCATCATCATACGTAACATATCCTCGTTAACGGGAGGATTTTTTTTCAAGTAATCTTCCATATATTTACGCGCCAAAAAGAAACCACCAACTGCGCCTAGTATTAGAGCTACAACTACTAATAAAATAACTAAACCTGTATTCATCTTAATCTCTCCTTCCTTTCAACTTGTACTCTCAATAAACAATTGTACTAAAAAAGCGCTCAAATGAAAAGTTAAATCTGTCAAATAATGAAATCTTTTTTTAATTCCCGACAAAAGCTTGTCTTTTAGATACTATTTGTAATATCTTCTAGCAAGTTTTCATTAAATACGCCAGCTTTTAACATGGCAATTTCATGTTTGTAAGGGGCTTTAGCCGTTTTCTTGTCCTCACCAACATATGGTGTTTCTAATATTTTCGGTAATGTCGCTAATTTCGGATGGTGAACAATTTTATTTAAGGAATCAAAACCAATTGTCCCAAAGCCAATATTAGCATGGCGGTCTTTATGAGAACCACGAGGATTTTTAGAATCATTGACGTGAATAACTTTCAAACGGTCTAAGCCAATAATCCGATCAAATTCTGCTAGCACTTCATCAAAATCACTGACATCGTAACCAGCATCATTGATATGACACGTATCTAAGGTCACTGATAATTTTTCGTTATACTTAACCCCTTCAATAATCGCAGCAATTTCTTCAAATGAGCGGCCGATTTCTGTCCCTTTGCCAGCCATCGTTTCTAAGGCAATCTGCGGAATCTGTTCTTTCGTCAAGGCTTCATTTAAACCTTTGATGATTTGTTGAATCGCCGCTTCTGGACCAGCACCAACGTGGGCACCTGGGTGCATCGTGATTTGTGTCGCTCCTAAGGCTTCAGAACGGACAATTTCATCTCTTAAAAACTGGGTGGCGAAACCAAAGTTCTCTGTTTTAATCGTATTCCCTAAGTTAATAATATATGGGGCATGGACAACCATATCACTTAACCCATGCTCTTTCATAAAGAGTTGGCCTGTTTCAATATTCATTTCTTCCACGGCTTTACGACGAGTATTTTGAGGCGCCCCTGTATAAATCATAAACGTACTAGCTTCGTAGCTAGCGGCTTCTTCCGCTGCCCCTAATAACATTTTTTTACCGCTCATACTAACATGAGATCCAATTAACATCTATTATTCCCCCTGAATAAACCACTATTTATCTTTTTTAAATAGGATTTTTACTTTTGATTGATTACTTTCTAAATTGTAGAGGTTTTTCCTTAAGCAAACAATCTTATTGCTCAAAGAAAAAGGAAAGACCTTTCTAACTAGAAAGGTCTTTCTGATAGTCTCTGAATGACTGACTAACAATCTAACTGTTTTAAGTCATTAAAATTTAAGTAAGAAGTAATTTTTCTTACCACGACGAATAACTGTAAAGCGATTATCAATTTTGTCATCTGAGGTTAATTCGTAAGTTAACTCTTGTTGACGTTCACCGTTAACGTAGATTGCCCCATTTTGGACATCTTCCCGAGCTTGACGCTTCGATTTTACTAAACCAGAGGTCACTAATAGTTCGACTAGTTGTTGATTATCTTCCTCTTTGACTTCGTAGTTAGGAACATCTTTAAAGCCTTGACTAATTTCTTCACCATTCAGTGATTTAATATCGCCACTGAACAAGGCTTCTGAAATTTTGATTGCTTGCTCGTAAGCTGCGGCTCCGTGTGCTAAGGTAGTCACTTCTTTGGCCAAGGCCTTTTGTGCTTCACGCTTTTCAGGTGCTGCTTCGAAGGCTTTTTCAATCACGGCAATTTCTTCTAAAGATAAGAAAGTAAAGTAATTTAAAAACTTAATCGCGTCCCGATCGTCTGTGTTAAACCAGAACTGGTAAAATTCGTAAGGCGTCGTTTTGTCAGCATCTAACCAAACAGCGTTACCTTCTGTTTTACCAAATTTTGTGCCATCGGCTTTTTTGATTAGGGGCATCGTTAAACCGTAACCTTGGACTTCTTTTTCACGACGTAATAATTCAATGCCGGAAGTAATATTTCCCCATTGATCACTACCACCTAATTGTAGTAGGCAATCATGGCGGTCATATAATTGGACGAAATCGTAGGCTTGCAATAATTGGTAAGCAAATTCAGTATATGAAATCCCTGATTCAATCCGACGTTTGACACTCTCTTTACTCATCATGTAATTAATTGTAAAGTGTTTACCAACATCACGTAAAAAATCGATCATTAAAATACTGCCTAACCAGTCGTGGTTGTTAGCAATAATTGCAGGATTTTCTTTATTATCAAAATCGATAAAACGTGATAATTGATTTTTAATGCTTAGAGACCAATTTTGGACTGTATCAGCAGTATTTAAACTTCTTTCAGCATCTTTAAATGATGGGTCACCGATCATACCAGTACCGCCACCGACCAATGCTATTGGAACATGGCCTTGTTGTTGAAATCTACGTAAAGTTAAAATAGGCAGTAAGTGTCCAATATGTAGACTATCAGCCGTGGGATCAAAACCAATATAGAGTTTAACAGACTCTTCTTTTAGTTTTTGGCTTAATGCTTTATCATCAGTGATTTGATAGACTAAACCACGGTCTTTCAATTCTTGTAAAAAATCTGTGCTCATTTTACTCCTCCTAATAATCTTATTATCATTACTAATCTTAACTGATATGTCTAATAAAGGAAAGGCATTTTCAGAAAAATCATCTTTTGAAAGTGACAATTTCTTAAGGTTTCCTGTTACTGACCTTAGAGACTAGGCATTGTCTCTGATTTTTGCTATAATTAAGCGATATATCTAAAAGTTCTGAGGTGAATGATTCTTGTTAAATAAAAATATCAAAGAGAAAGTCCAAGGTGCCATCACTAAAGCTCGTGGTAATTTCTCTGAAAGTGAAGGCACGACAAAAGATAAGTTAGCTTTTGCCTTCAACGTTACATTTGAAGTCATGAAATCATTGACCTATTTTATGATTTCCCTAGGTTTTTTGTTAGGAATGCTCGTTGCGGGAGTTGGTATAGGGTACTTTGCTTACCTTGTATCTGATACTGCCGTCCCCGATAAAAAAGAACTCCAAGCCAAAATTACCGATGTTGAACAAATTTCCAGTATCACTTATGCTGGTGGTGAAAAAATTGCTGACATTAAGTCTGATTTAATTCGCACAAATGTTAGTTCAAAAAATATCTCGCCATTAGTAAAACAGGCTTTAATTGCCACTGAAGATGAATACTTCAATGTCCATAAAGGGGTTGTTCCGAAAGCTGTCATTCGTGCCCTTGTTTCTGATGCCACAGGAATTGGCGGTAGCTCTGGTGGTTCAACGATTACTCAACAGTTAGTTAAACAGCAAGTCCTCACAAGTGAGACATCTTATAAACGTAAAGCCAATGAAATCATTTTGGCCTTTCAAGTTGAAAAATTCTTTTCAAAAGATGAAATTATTACTTCTTACTTAAATGTGTCACCTTTTGGTCGGAACAATAAAGGCCAAAACATTGCTGGAGTTCAAGAAGCGGCTAAAGGCATCTTTAATACTACAGCTGCGGAGTTAACACTTACCCAAGCTGCCTTTATTGCTGGCCTGCCTCAAAGTCCAATTGACTACTCCCCTTATACTAACCTTGGTGAGTTGAAAGAAGACTTGTCTCATGGCTTAAAACGTAAAGATCAAGTTCTTTATAACTTATATAAGGAAGAATACATTAGCAAAAAAGAGTACGAAGAAGCCATTGCTTATGATCTAACGAAAGATTTCAAAAAAACCGAAAGTGCTTCTGATGAAACGAATGGTTACTTATATTATTATTTACAAAATGAAGCGGTTCAGATTTTAATGCCAACTTATTACAAAGAAGACGGCTTAAAAAAAGCTGACATTGAAGAAAATCCGACCCTTCAAGAAAAATACTATAAAATTGCTGAACGAGAACTGCGCCGAAGTGGTTATACTGTTCAATCAACGATTGATCGCAGTGTTTACTCTGCTCTTCAAGAAACAACTCGGAATGTCGTTCCTCAGTATGTTTATGACGATCAAATCCAACTTGGTAGTGTCGTGATGAACAACCAAACAGGACGTATCCTTGGGTTTGTTGGTGGCCGGGACTATAATAAAAATACTAATAATCACGCCTTTCAAACCCGCCGGTCGCCAGGCTCAACCATTAAGCCCCTTTTAGCTTATGGGCCAGCAATTGATCAAGGGTTGATTGGTTCAGAATCAATGCTGTCTGATTTCCCAAGAAAATATCGCAGTGGCGATGATTTAAAAAACTACGCAAACTCTGGTTCTGGCAAATTTGTTAGTGTCCGAGAAGCATTAAAACAATCTTTAAACATTCCAGTCGTCAATCTTTACGACGAAGTCCTAGAACGGATGGACCCAGGCGAGTATTATAAAAAAATGAATATTCCGATGACTGATGCGGAACTTCGTTATGAATCGATTCCTCTAGGGGGAACGGATACTGGTCCAACAGTCTTCGAACAAACTAATGCCTTTGCAACATTAGCAAATAATGGCAAGTACGCCAAAGGCTACGCCATTGAAAAAATTACTGACAATGAAGGCAACGTGATTTATCAACATAAAGTTGCCCCAGTTGATGTTTATTCACCAGCAACCGCGTCAATTATGACTGATATGATGCGAGACGTTTTAAATTCTGGTACAGGTACCCAAGCTAAAGGCACCTTAAATAATATTGGTAGTTATGTCGTCAATGCTGACTGGGTTGGTAAAACAGGAACCTCACAATCTTATGGTGACTTTTGGTTCATCGCTTCAACACCGACGATTACTGTTTCTAGCTGGATTGGTTACTCTAAAGACACAACACCGATGTCTCCATCTATGGGTGATACGAATATGACCTTATGGGCTTACTTAGCCAATGCGGCTTATCAAGCGAATTCTGATGCTTTTGGTGTTGGTCAAGAGTTCAAACTTGATTCGAGTGTGGTTCAAACAACGGTTTCTAATATCACTGGTCAGAAAAAAGGCAATATGACGATCGATGGTTATACTCGAACGGATAATGGCAAAGACATCACTTCTCTTTGGGCGGTTAACCCTCCAACAACTCCTGAGTTCCGTTTTGGTCTTGGTGGCTCTGATGGTAATTATAAATCAGCTTGGGATAGTATGTACGTTAAACCTAAACCTGTGACTCCGCCAAAACCGAAAGATAAAAAAGAAGACAAAAAAGAAGAAAACAAAGACAAAAAAGACGATGATAAAGATAACTAAAAAAAGTGGTAACCATTGAGGTTACCACTTTTTTTTAGACTTTATTTAGTTGATCCTTTTTTCACGATTCCATGAGGTAAGACAACTGTTTTTTCATCAATTTCTTCTTTATTCATTAATTTAGTTAACAGTCTCATTGAAACAGCGCCAATATCATATAAAGGCTGTGTGACACTTGTTAAACGAGGTCGGACCATTTCCGTTAAGATTGAGTTGTTACTCGTAATAACTTCAAAGTCTTCAGGAACTTTAACTCCGCTATCGATTAAGCCATTGGTAATCCCTGCAGCTAATTCGTCATCAACAACGTAAGCAGCTGTTGCTCCACTATTGATAATCCGTTCGCTTAGTTTTTCACCAGCTTTATATTGATATTCAGATTCAAAAACTAGTCCTTCACTGAATTTTAAGTCGTTTTCTTTTAAGGCTTCTTTATAACCAGCTAAACGCTCTTTACCATTAATCGGATCGAGTAACGAACCGCTAATAAAGGCAATACTTTTGTTACCAGTACTTGCTAATAAATTCGTCGCTTCTTTCGTCGCTTCACGGTAATTGATATTGACTGAGCCGACTTGGTCATCTGGATCAATTGAACCAGCTAAAACAACTGGCGTCTTAGATCGTGAAAATTCTCCACGAATCGCATCAGTAATATGGTGACCCATAAAAATCACGCCATCGACTTGTTTAGCTAATAAATTGTTTAAAACATTGACTTCTTTTTCATCATTGCCATCAGAGTTAGCTAAAATAATATTATATTTATACATTGTGGCAACATCATCAATCCCACGAGCTAGTGAAGAAAAATAAATATTACTAACGTCAGGAATAATAACACCGACAGTCGTTGTTTTCTTACTTGCTAAGCCACGAGCGACAGCATTCGGACGGTAATCCAAGCGGTCAATAACTTCTAAAACTTTCTTTCTTGTTGCTGGTTTAACATTTGGGTTGCCGTTAACGACCCGTGAAACTGTTGCCATTGAGACATTTGCTTCTCTAGCAACGTCATAAATTGTGATTGTTTGTTTTTCCATTTCTATTTTCTCCTTTTAAAAGACACTCTCAGTCTTTGTTAATAACTAAAATAACATTTTTCATTTTCTGAAAAAGCAGTTTACATTTCTCAATTTTAAGATTAACAAATATTCTCATTATTTGCAAGCGTTTTAATCTGTTTTTTCATGAAAATGTCCGAAAGTTTTCAAAAGACCATAAAAAAAAGAAGAGATCGATAATAATCTCTTCTTTCACAAACTTTTTATTGACTAGCAATTTTATGCTTATTCGTTTTCTTCTAAAATATCAGCCTTAATATCTTGAGCCGCTAGTTTCGCCTCTTCGGCAACTTCAGCCACATCGAGAATAATGTCTTCGCTTTTCGATTCAAACTCAGCTAAAAGATCTAACCCTTTGTCTTCAATTTCTGCTGCTGTTTTTTTGAATTTATCAGACAGGTCATCTGTATTTTTTTTGAATGAAGATAAGGCTTCTTCTGAACCCTTCGTCGCTTTATCTTTGACTGTCCCAGCAAATTCTGTTGCTTGCTCAGTAAAATCAGACGCTTTGTCTTTAGCTATGTCGGTAAATTCATAACTTTTTTCTTGAACATACTCACCGTAATCGTAGGCTTTGGCTTTGAAATCATCGGCTTGAATCGCTAATTCATCTCTTAATTCTTTACCTGATTTTGGTGCTAATAATAAGGCTGCGACTGCTGCCGCTGTTCCTCCAATAACTGCACCTAATAAAAATCCACCTGATTTTTTGCTCATAATGTCATCCTCCACTAGTTTTTATTTTTTGAAAAAGTTCATTGCTGTTTTACTTAGTTTGCCAGCTACTGTGGCTTTGGCAGCATTACTACTAATAACCCCGACTTTGCTTGCTACATTGCGACTCGAAGCGTTTAAATCAGAAACGCTCACACTTAAGTCTGCCACTGCTGCAAACAAGGGATCAATTGTTTCGACTTTTTGGTTAACATCTGCCAGTAAATCATTACTTTTCACTAATAGCTCTTCGACTTGATAAGTTAATACGTTAATATCTTTGGTTACTGAGTTAATCGTAACACTGGTTTCATCTAAAATTACTGTCGCTTTATCAATTGCTGCATTTGATTTTTCAATTGTTTTTGTTACTTTAGGGATAATCATCACACAGCATATTATAATGACGACTACTAAAATCACAAAAGCGATTGCGGCAATAATTGCTGCCACTTCTCCACCTGTCATATACATTACCCTCTCTGTTTGTAAATAATAACTATCTTTAGCATAACACCTAATTATTAATTTCTCAATCATAAATGACTCATTAAGTAAAAAGTAGCTTAGGTTACTTCTTTTCTGATACAATACTATGTATAAATAGCTTATACAAGAAAGAAGTTGTTATTATGTACAAATATTTTTTAACTAGCTCAACAGTTAACTCGAGTGAAGGGACTTTAACGGAAGAAGCGACTAAAACAGTTAATGCTTTCACTAAATTTTGGGATTCAATCGACTGGGATGGTTTAATTGCTAGTTTCATTTCAAAAGGTATCGTCATTTTAATCGCCATTGTGATTATTTTAAGTGCTAAAAAAATCGGTTTAACCCTGATCCGTCGGGGCTTTAATAATTACCGAACAAAAGAAAGTTACAGCACTAATCGGATTGAAACCCTTCATCGTTTAACGAGTAATACTTTTCAATATTTTTTATATTTCATTTTGCTTTATACGATCTTAACAGTCGTCGGTGTTCCCGTTGGCTCCCTAATCGCCGGTGCCGGGATTGCCGGAATCGCCATTGGTTTAGGCGCCCAAGGCTTTATCAATGACTTTTTAACTGGCTTTTTTATTATCTTAGAACGCCAAATTGATGTTGGTAATTTCGTTAAAATTGATGGCATTGAAGGAACTGTCCAATCCGTTGGTCTCCGGACAACTAAAATCAAAAGTTTAGATGGTACCTTACACTTCATTCCTAATCGTAACATTTCGATTATTAGTAATCTGTCTCGAGAGAACATGCAAGCTCTGATTAAGATTCGCTTAAAACCTGATACTGATTTTGCTGACATTCATCAAATTATCGAAAAGGTCAATGCTGAATTAGTACCTAAGTACCCGGAAATTCAAAGTGGTCCTGATAATCTCGGCTTAAGCGACTTAGGAAATGGCCAAGTCGCCATAAAAATTTCCATCTATACGTTAAACGGCGCCCAATACAAAGTTCAAGCGGATTTTTTAAGTGCTTACCTTAAAGCGATTACGGCAGCTGGCTATGATGTACCAGACTCGCCCCTGATTTTAAAATAAAAAAAGTCAACCTACTAGCTAATTTAAACTGTACCCTATAGAATGGACACGAAATAAAAAGCGTGCCTTCTGTAGGGTATTTTTGTATGATAAATAAAAAAGGAAGTGACACAAATGGGAATTAATAAGTTTACACCGCAAGAGGTCACAG
>NZ_NGJU01000011.1 GCF_003987495.1 Vagococcus salmoninarum | reverse complement strand
GACATTGGGGTCTTTTAAATTAAGTGATAATCGGATATAATCGTTATGAAACATATGAATCTTCCTCCCTGAATTGGTCTTAGCAACTTTATTCTAACTGGAAAGTTCATATGTTTCTATTTTTTTGCGTAAAAATAGGTGTGAATGAATCTCTTCATCCACACCAAAAATTATACAGCCCTTTTTATTTTATATATTTTCTAGGTGAAATGTCTATTAGAATCTCTTTATCAACCACATCATAGACGTGGTACATTTTGCTATCGAAATTTGTACGAAAATTGGGTTAATATAACTAAATTAGTTAGAATATATAGGTTTGTATTTAAAGAGTAAAGTATTGTAATAATTATTGTGATGATGTTACTGCACAAACTAGCGATGAGGTGCATACATATTTATATAGTATCTTTATCTTTGTGTGCTGTTTAAATCACACCAGACGGAAGATTAGCTTTTAAAAAAGAGATGTGACAAAAGTCACATCTCCAAAATCTATTTACCCAGGAACAACTCCATCATTGATAAAGTAAACTTGATACCAAACTAAGAAGGTATAGATATTCCACAATTTACGGCGGTCATCGGTTTTCTCAGCAAAGTTATCTTCAAGCATTTTAAGAATTTTTGTTTGATCGAAAAACTCATTGGCAAAGTCTTGCGAAAAGAGCTCTTTGACTTGTGAGTAATATTTTTCATCTCGCAACCAATCTTTGATTGGGACAGGGAAACCAAGTTTTTCACGATCTGCCCATTCATCTGGGAGATGTTTGTTGGCAGCTTTTCGGAAAGCATACTTAGTATTTTTGCTATTCATTAAGTATTTATCAGGAATCTTAGCAGCGACTTCCATAAGCTTACGGTCTAGTAAAGGCACTCGTAACTCAAGTGAGTGGGCCATACTTAATTTATCAGCTTTCAATAAAATGTCTTTCGTCATCCATTGGTGTAAGTCAACGTATTGCATTTTTTTCAAATCTGAAATATTACCAGCAGCGGCAAATTTTTCTTTAAGAATTTCCGCAACAGAAGGACCAGTATGGAACTTAGGTTGTAAAATTGCTAAAGCATCAGCTTCTTCAAAGACCCGGGCTTGACCGATAAAGAACTCTTCTGGTGTTGCTAAGACGTTGACTAAGTGAGTCTTGCCAGGGAAAGAATTGATTTTCGAAATGCCACGACCTAAAGTATGTTTCATGCCTTTTGGTAATTTTTTAAGGACATCACCAGCAACGCGGATTGCTTTTGAACGAGATTGGAAGCCATAGTATTGGTAACCAGCGAATAATTCGTCAGCACCTTCACCTGATAAAGCCACAGTCACATCTTCTCGAGCCATTTCTGTTAAGAAGTACAAAGGCACACATGAAGGGTTTGAATCAGGTTCATCTAAGTGATATTGGATTTTAGGAAAAGCTTCAAAAGCTTCGTCACCAGTGACTAACTTGGATTTATTGTTAAGACCTAATTTATCAGCTAGTTGTTTTGCTTCATGAGACTCATTGAAGGTTTTGCTACCAAAACCGATTGAAAAAGTAATATCTGGTTTTAAGACAGCAGCTACGTAACTAGAATCGACCCCACTAGATAAGAATGAGCCAACTTTAACATCACTAATTGCGTGAGCTTCAACACTTTCTTTAACTGCATCATCGATCATATCAATGGCAGTCTCTAAAGACATGTTTTCTGGAGCAAATTCAGTGTCCCAATATTTAGTAAACGTTAATTCTTGATTTTCGTAAGTGAAATAATGGCCTTCAGGTACGCGGAAGACACCTTTGAAGAACGTTTCTTCTGTGGCTGGGTATTGGAAAGTCATGTAAGAACGTAGGGCGTCTTCATTTAAGACTTTATCAAAAGCCGGTTGTTCTAAAAATGATTTGATTTCAGAACCGAACATTAAGGTACCATTCATTTGCGCATAGTAAAAAGGTTTGATTCCAAAGTGATCACGGGCACCAAACATTTTTTGTTCAGCGATGTCCCAAATCACAAAAGTAAACATCCCTCGTAATTTATTAACAATCTCAGCGCCATACTCTTCATAACCATGTAAGATAACTTCTGTATCCGCATCAGTTGTGAAAACATGACCTTTTTCTTTTAAGTCCTTTTGTAAAGGTTGGTAGTTATACACTTCACCGTTAAAAAGAATAACTTTCGTATTGTCCTCATTGAAAATCGGTTGGGTGCCACCTTCTAAATCAATAATGCTTAAGCGACGAAAGCCTAAAGCAATATTATCATCCGTATATAAACCAGAGCTATCTGGTCCACGATGAACAATCCGATCCATCATATTTTGAATAATTTCTTGTTTATTATCAATTGTACTTACAAATCCAACAATTCCACACATGAAATCATCCTCCTTTATTGTCATTATAGTACCACAAATTTTTTTGAAATTTCTTTTTTATTTAGAAAAAACGTTTAAAAATCAGAGGCTTCTTTTAATAGAAAGCATTTTTTAATTATACACTTTGCCTTAGATTAAATCAAACGGATAACCTTTGTTTATAAGGGAAAGGAAGACATCAATGCCGTAAGTATTGGTTTGAAATAAAAATCAGCTATGTTATACTTGACAATAGGATAGTGTGAGTATTTTTAGAGGAGTGAACATTAATGAAAAAAGATTTTTTAGCAGTCATCTTAGGTACCGATGTTAATGCTTATGGCATGGCGCGTTCAGTTCATATTGCTTATGATGAAAAAAGTCTATGTGTCGGTAAAGGCCGTCTAATGATGACGGCAGATTCAAAAATATGTGATGTTGACGTGATTGACAGTCAAACAGACGAAGCCTTTATTAGCGAACTAATTAATAAAGCAATAAAATTAAAAGAAAACTACCAGCAGTTAATTTTGTTTCCAGCTAGTGACGTCTACTCGGAATTAATCGTCAATCATGAGGACCAACTAAAAGAGCATTTTTTAATTCCCTTACCTAATATGAATTTATTTAATCAAATGAAATTAAAAGAAGAATTTTATAAATTATGTGACAGCCATAAGTTACCTTATGCAAAAACAATCATAGCTGAGAGTCACAATTATGAAGAGCAAAGTAAAAAATTAACAGTCCCCTTAGTGATTAAGCCAAGTAATAGTATTACTTATACAGATTTAGATTTCCCAGGTAAGAAAAAAGCCTTCATCGTTAATCAAGCAGCTGAGGTTTTGCCAATTCTTAAAAGTATTTATGAAACAGGCTACCAAGAGCCGATGATCATTCAAGATTTTATTCCTGGTGATGATACGAATATGCGGGTATTAAACAGCTATTCCAATCAACAAGGTGAAGTCCTAAAATTATCAATGGGCCAACCTTTATTAGAAGACGTGACGCCTTTCTTAATAGGCAACTATGTGGCGATTATTAATAACCAAGACAAGGAAGCGTGTTTGAAATTTAAAGCCTTTTTAGAAAACAGTCAATACACGGGCTTTGCTAATTTTGATATGAAGTACGATAGTCGTGATCAGACGTTTAAAGTCTTTGAAATTAATATGCGTCTAGGTCGTAGTAGCTTCTTTTCAACCGCCTTCGGTAGTAATTTACTCCAAGCAGCGATTGAAGATTTAGTTTATAACCGTCCGTCAACTGAACTTTTTGAAAATAAAGAAGAGCAAATGTTGTGGTTAGGTGTGCCAAAAGAAGTCGCTGAAACATATGTTACTGACCCGGTATTACAGGCAGTTGTCAAAGAATGCATTAGTAAAGATGCCGTAGTTAATACATTGACTTACAACAAAGATAAATCATTTATGAGAAATCGTAAAATTAATAAGTACTACCAATCTTACGTCGACAGATATAAAGAGTACTTTAAGGAAAAAGGAGAGATATAATGCCTCTTGTGTCGTCAACAGAAACCGAAAAATTTGCAGAATATCGTAAATTTATTAAAAATTATCAAGGAACAACATGTACCCAAGACCCAGACTGGACTTTAGTTAAATCAAATTGGGAGGGCTACAATGTTTATTTAGATGATGAGAATGGCAAGATAATAGCCGCCGTTACGATTCAAACAATTACAAATGAACGAGGCTGGACCTTCGCCTATGGTCTTAAAGGACCGATGATGGATCGGACTGACTTAGTACTAATGCAGAAACTCTACGATGAAGTGGAAAATGTGTTAAGTGATAAACAAGTCTTTTTAATTAGAATGGACCCGGAAACAGTTTATACAGAAGAGTACAAAAAAGCCTTAGAGTCAGCTGGCTTTATCGTTCGCGGTGGTGGTTTAGATAGTCACGGAACGATCCAACCGAGATTTAATATGGTTTTAGACTTAGTCGATAAAACCCCAGAAGATTTAATGGCTGAATTTCATAAAAAAACCCGTTATAACATTCGTTTAGCTGGCCGTAGAGATGTGGAAGTTAAGTGGGATGACAGTGACGAAGCGATTGAAACATTTTTTAAATTACATGAAGAAATGAGTGCCCGTCAAGGGATTTCTTACCGCCCAATCGAGTATTTTAGAAACATGCGGGCCGCTTTTGGAGCTGGCTTCCGCGTCTACTTAGCGAGTCATGAAGAAGATGTTTTAGGGGCAGCCATTGCAATCGTTTATGGTGACAAAGCTTGGTATGCTTACGGTGGTTCTTCCGATGTGAAGCGGAACTTAATGCCGAATTATTTACTTCAATGGGAAATGATTAACTGGGCAATGGCAGAAGGCTGTCATCGATATGACTTCGCCGGCGTGTTTGCCTTAGATGATTCTGACGGATTATATAAATTTAAAAACGGCTTTACTCACACAGAAGGTGTCACTGAATACATCGGTGAAATTGATCGTGTCTTAAATCAAACAGAGTACGAGTTATTTAATTAAAATAAATGACTGTGTTAATCAGCAGTAAAAAAGGCAATAACGTTGTTTAATAGTGCTATCTCTCTGAGATTAGTCTAGTAACGTCGCCTTTTTTTTGCTACAATAAGTGAGAAATAGGATAAAGAAAAGGAGAAATAAATATGATTGCAATAATTGATCTTAAAGCAGGTATGACATTCGAACAAGATGGAAAATTAATCCGCGTAATGGAAGCAAGCCACCATAAACCAGGTAAAGGAAATACGGTTATGCGTATGAAGTTAAAAGACGTTCGCTCAGGTGGTACGACTGAAACAACAATGCGCCCAGACGAAAAAGTAAAAAAAGCCTTTATCGAAAGTAAAGAAGTTCAATACTTATATAGCCAAGATGACGTTGAGCATTTTATGGATTTAGAAACGTATGAACAATACGAAATTCCGACTAACGTTATTGAAGAAGAAAAAAAATACATGTTAGATAATATGAATGTTAACATTCAATTTTATGATACAGAAGTTATTGGTGTGACATTACCAAAAACTGTTATTTTAACTGTCGTTGAGACACAGCCTTCAATTAAAGGGGCAACGGTTACTGGCTCAGGTAAACCAGCAGTCATGGAAACCGGCTTAGTAGTTAACGTGCCAGACTTTATTGAAGTTGGCGAACGTTTAGAAGTTAACACACAAGATGGTCACTATTTAAAACGTGCAGCTAAATAATTAATTAGTAACTACCAAAGCCTCTGCCTTTGGTAGTTTTTTTATTTTAAGCATGTGACTTGTCAAAATATTTTAAATAAAGTTATACTAAGAGCATTCTTAAAGGAGCAGTCTGTCATAACCTAAGTTAAGATCTAAAGCCATCTACTAAGACAATATGTAATTGACTCGTTTCAACGGAGCAGTTGATCTTTCCACTCGTTTTAAATAATAGAAAGGATAGAGTTATGGCGATTATTAATGGGAGGGATTACTCAGAACATCCTAAAGAATATTTGATGCTGTTACGGCGCTTGGTCACACAAGTTTTACCTTTTAAAAGCCAAATCATTGACTGTCAGTTTGCCAAAAATAAAACAAGTTTATATTTGTTAATTATTAATGTGGAACGACAAACCTATTATCATTTAAGAATCAGCAATCATCCATCACGCTTAAACTTTTACCAACCGCCAACCTTTTACATTGAAAAATTTAATGACCAACTGACGTTGAAAAAGGGATTGTCGACATTTTTTTCACAAGTCACTTTTGAACGTTTTTCTTATCACGATTATTTTGCTTTAAGTGTTCTAAGCTTTGCTTATCGGCGGGGAGTCAAAATGTATGTGGAAAGTAATGGTGAGTTTATGTTAGAAAAAATTCCAGAGATGATTTATTATTGTCGGATTAAACATCGTTGGCATGATTTATACAGTCCTTTAGGCCAAAAAATCTCAGAACAATTTCGTGAACTTTTTCCAAAAGGGCAACTGTCCTATATTTTAGAAAAAAACCAAGAACAGAAAATATATGTAACTTCTTCAGGAATGGCTCTATTAAGTTATTTTCGTGATAAATACCATCAGCGATATTTGAAAGAAGTCAAAAGTGTTAACTGGCATGAAATTGAGATGCCAGTTAAATAAATTAAGTAATAAAAGACTTCCACCATGAAAATCGAGGCGGGAAGTCTTTTAGTTTAATCAAATAAGAGTTTTGTTTTTAGTAAATAAGGAACTTGGTAAGTTATTGTCAGCTGGCTTAAAAAAGGTCGAACTAAGTCTTCTGTTAACGTTAAATGTCCTAAGTAATCTTGAAAGAGCGCTTTTTCAGAAGAAGTTGCCACATGTTTAAAATAGCCCCAGATGTGCTGATAAGCATTAGTCAATGAGCCGATTGTTGGTGGCGTATTTAGTGCTCGAGTCAAAGCCGCCTGATAAGAAGTTTCTTTAAGTGGTGACCATTCATTGCCTTTAAATAATTTGCGAATATAATTGTATTCAACTTGGGAATGGGCCATTACCAAATATTTATAACTAGCCCAATGGGTTTGGGTTAGGTGAGAAATTTTCATAAAAAGGAACTCCTTTAAGCCAAGTTTGGGTGACGTTAAAATGCTCATCTAGTAAAACAAGATCAGCATCAAACCCAACAGCGATTTTTCCGAGACTAGTTAATTTTAAAATTCTGGCAGGAGTCTCAGAAGCCATTTTAATCCCATCTAATAAGGGGATTTCGTACTTAGTACAATACTCTAAAGTTTGGTTCATCGTGACTGTGCTGGAAGCTAAGGTGCCATCCTTCAGTCGAGCGATGCCTTGAGAGACTGTTACCTCATGACCACCAAATTGATAAACCCCATCACCAATCCCCATGGCTTGTAACGCATCAGTCGTCAAAAGCAAGTTTTCAGGGCCTTTAATTTTATGCATCAGTCGAATGATTCCCGGATGTAAGTGAACCCCATCAACAATTGCTTGGAGACTGACTTGATCATTTTCTAAAGCCGCCGTGACTAAACCAGGGGAACGGTGGTGAATACTAGGCATGGCATTGAAGCAGTGGGTAATATGGGAGGCCCCATGTTCAAAAGCTTCCGTGGCTTCTTCATAACTAGCGTTAGAGTGGGCAATTGCCACAACCACCTCTTGTTCAACTAAATAATCAATTAGTTCTAGACCGCCAGGTAATTCAGGTGCAATTGTGACCATTTTAATGAGGCCCTCTGCTTCAGCGAAAATGGCTTTCATCTCACTGAGATTAGGGTGACGTAAAAACTGCGGGTTTTGCATCCCTTTCTTTTCAACATTTAAGTAAGGCCCTTCTAAATGAATTCCAACAATTTTAGCCCCTTCTTCATGACCAATTACTTTTTTGGTTGCTTTAATCATCCCGAATAAATCTGCTAAGCTAGAACTAACAGAAGTTACTAGAAAACTTGTACAACCAGTTTCTGCACATTTTTTAGAGACCGCTTGAATGCTCTCAATTGTGCCATCCATCATATCAAAATTATTAGCCCCATGAATATGGACGTCAAGCATGCCGGGGATAATTAACTGATTTCGACCATCGACGACCTTCATCTTTGAGTCAGCTTTTCCAACAGGTAAATGGTCATCGGGATAGATATCAGCGATTTTACCGTCTTCAAGTAAAAGGGCAATTGTTTCAAAATCTGTTTGAGTTGCTTGGCGTAAGTTAGTAATCAATGTTTGGGTCATAAGTTCTCCTTCGTAGTTATTATTTTTATCTGATGTTTTCTAGTTGCTGCCAGCAATGCTTCTGGTAAATGTTTATTAGTAATAATCACATCAATCCCAGTTAAAGGCAGTTGGTATGAGCTTGTTTGTTTTAATTTGTGATCGGTTAAAAGTAAACAAACTTTTTTTGATTGTTTAATGATTGTTTCTTTAAGATAAATATCACTTAGTTCATCATAAAATATGCCATCTTCAGAGAGACCTGAACAACCGATAAAAGCCAAATCAAATTGAAAGGCTTGTAATTGCTGAATCACGGCTTCCCCTGTGACTGTCCGAGAAGAAGGGTTAAAGTAACCACCTAGTAAAATCGCTGGGTCTTTAAGAACGTCTTGAGGAATTGAAAAAGCATTATCAATTGAATTGGTTACTACTGACAAGTTGTGACTACTAAGTTCTTTAGTTAGGAAATTAACAGTCGTAGAAACATCCATAAACAAGAGCTGATTATCCGTAATTAGTTGATTAGCAACTTGAGCAATGTCGCTTTTTTCTACGGGGAAATCAATGAGTCGCTGGGCGTATTGCTCTATTTTGTTTTGGAGAATAGGTTGGGAAATGCCACCAGGGTAACGATCGACTAGCTTCATGTCTACTAATTTTAAAATATCACGACGAGCCGTATCTTTTGATATTTTAAAATGATTGACTAATTCGCTTTGTGAGAGGGAATTTTTTTGTTCTAATAAGTCTAAAATTGCCGTTAAGCGTTCTTTTTGATTCATTTAGCACCTCTTCGTAAGTTTTTGTAAGGTTTTTATAGGAAACCTGTAAGTTTATATAATTTATTATACTGGATGATAGAAAAAAAGCAAAGATAAAGATTATCAGACATACTCGTTGACAATTCTTTCTAAGCAATGTAATATAAAACATACCGAATGAATGTTTTTTAGGAGGAGTCGATTAACTAATGAAAAAAAACCATAATACGACAGAGACGATTAATCAGATTATTGCTGTCTCAACAGCTCTATTCGTTGAGAAAGGCTATGAAAAAACGACGATTCAAGACATAGTGAATGGACTAGATGGCCTGTCTCGAGGAGCAATTTATCATCATTTTAGTTCTAAAGAGGCAATTGTTGATGAAGTAATTGATCGGATGCTGCCGAATACCCAGTATGTGACTGAGCTAAGTCAGGAAAAAGGTCTAAATGGTTTAGAAAAAATTCAGCAACTGTTTCTAGAACCTTTATTTCATCAAAAAACAGCAGCGGAAGCGGCCAGTCGAATGACCTTGTTAGATAATCCTAAGCTATTTTTAAAACACATGAAGCATATTACTGATAAAATCGCCCCGGAAATAGAAACTTATATCGTGGAAGGCAACCAAGATGGTTCTGTTAATGTTAGTTATCCTAAACAGATGGCGGAAATTATTATCTTCTTACTAAGTACTTGGTTTACAATTGATATTTATCCAAACAGTGCGGAAACATTTGCAGACAAAGTCGCAGCTGCGAAATTAGTTTTGGCAAACAGTGGGGTTGATGTTTTAAGTGATGAAGTTTTACAAGAAGTGGCGACAATTATCAAACAAAGTGACGAACGACATGGAAAAAAATAAAAAAAAGGGCTGGAAAAAAGCCTTACACATTGTAAAAATAACAGTGGTATCGCTTATAGCACTAGTTGCTTTAGTTTTAGCTGGTAGTTTTACCGCTCATAAATTAAGTTTAGCTAGTGAAGGGAAACGTATAAAAGCTTACGGTCAAAAAATGCCAGTTTTTGATAGTCAAATGAATGTCAAAATCGATGGCCAAGGCAAGCAGACAATTGTCTTATTGACTGGTTTTGGGACAGCAGCCCCAGCTTTAGATTTTACGCCGATGATTGAAGAACTAAAAAAAGATTATCAAGTTGTAACAATCGAGCCTTTTGGATATGGTTTAAGTGGCCAAACTGAACGTGCTAGAACGTCAGATAATATGGTAGCTGAGATTCAGAGTGTCGTTGAGCAACTCAATTTAGAAACATATATTTTGATGGGGCATTCGATTTCAGGTATTTATAGTTTGAACTATGCCAACACTTATCCAGATGAAGTAAAGGCCTTTGTCGGCATTGATTCAAGCACCTCTCATCAAGCGTGGCCGGGCGTTGATGATAGTTTAATAAAATTTGCTAGTAACTCAGGTTTATTACGACTAGTAACTAAAGTGTCACCGCCTGACAGTTCGTATCTTGATCAAGAAACAGCTGAACAAATGCGGATGTTAACGATGAAAAATTCTGGTAATGAAACCGTTAGTCGTGAACTAAGTGAACTAGGAAATAGCTTTGAATTAGCTAATAGCCAACGCTTTCCGAAAACAACACCAGTCCTTTTATTTGTCGCAATCAGCGAGGAAACTCGTCCCGATTGGGTTAAACTCCATGAAGATACGGTAGCAGGGCTCAATCATGGAAAAGTCATTGAATTACCAGGTGATCACTATTTACATCATACTCAAGCGCCTAAAATGGCTGAAGAATTACAAGTTTTTCTAAAAGAATAAAAATAAGACCTAAACGTATCTTTCAGAGATAAGTCTAGGTCTATTTTTATGGTCGTAGTTGTTGACGTTGGTTATAATAATTACGATATGAACGATAGCCGGCAATCATCGAGCCGAGACTCGTTGCAGATAGCAACATAAAAGTGACCATGATTTGATATTTAATCGCGTGAACAGGGTCAACACCTGCAAAAATTAAACCAGACATCATACCAGGTAAACTGACAAGCCCAACGGTTTTAGCTGAATCAATCGTCGGTTGCATGGCAGTTTTAATACTTCTTCTTAAAATTGGCAGTGAGGCTGTTTTTAAATCCGCCCCTAAGGCGAGCTTTTCTAAGACTTGTTGCCGTTGATCATGAAATTGTGTATCGAGACTACGATAACAAAGGCCGATTGCCACCATTGAGTTACTAGCAATCATCCCAGAAATAGGAATGATTTGAGAAGGGACAAACTTAATGGCACCCGTTAAGACTAGCACCCCCAAAGTAGTATAAGTACTCAAGGCAATTGCTAATAAAGAATGGCTAAATTGTTTATGAGGATTAGGGTTACGCTTATGAGCATTCCAAGCGGCATTGCCGATAATAAAAAGACTCATTAAAACAGTTAAGAGCCAATTATTAATTTGGAAGACATATTTTAAAACATAACCAACAATAATTAATTGAATGATTGCTCGACCGACACTAAAAATAATATCTTTTGATAAGCCAAGTTTCTCCTTTTGGCTAACGAACATCGCCAAGACAACTAAGCCAAAGGCGAAGAAAAGGGATAAGTCGTTAACAGCTAAATTAGTCATGTAAAAGCCCTCCTTTATCAATGGTAATTAAACGGTGAGCTTGAGCAATTTCACTTTCATCATGAGTCACTTGGATCAAAGTAGTACCTGCCTCGGCTGAATTTTTAAGTAACTGTTGGACGATTTCTTTACTGTCAGTATCTAAGCCAGTAGTCACTTCATCTAGTAGTAAGACTTGAGGGGGAAACAATAAATTGCGAATTAAAGCAATTCGCTGTTTCTCACCGCCAGAAAGTTCGGTAATTTTTTTAGACAAGAAGCTTGCCGGTAAGTCAACTTGCTTTAAATAAGACTGAATCAAGGTTTCATCAAGGGCTTTTTTACGAATCTCAAAGGGAAAGTTTAAATTATCACTAACGGTTTCTCCAAAAAGTGAGGGTTGTTGAAAGCAATAAGAAACTTCTTTACGATAGTTGACAGGGTCAAGCATGCTGATGTCTTGATTATTAAATAAAATACTGCCAGTTGAAGGGGTTAATAAACTAGCGATTATTTTTAATAAAGTACTTTTACCGCTACCAGATGGGCCAACTAAAGTAATAACTTCACCAGTTGCGATTTCTAAAGATAAAGGTTGTAAAATTGTTTGCTGGTCGATTGAAAAACTAACGTCTTGAATAGTTAAAACTGACATAATATCCTCCTTCAAAATAAAAAGGGGAGGCTTTGACTAACGTCTCAGCCTTCCTTTTAAGAAATAAATCAAACTACTAGTTGTAAAAATTAATGCTCATTAGGATCATTACGGGCATCTTCATGAGTTGGATGAACGGTACCAGCAAGATGATCAGGACCTGCATAAATGGTGTAAAGTTTTAATGGTTGGTCACCTGTATTAATCACATTATGCCACATATCTGCTGGAACAAAAATACCATCATCATCGGATACGACTTGTTCAAAATTCAAGTTATCTTCTGTTGGTCCCATTTTACATAAACCTTGGCCAGCTTCAATTCTTAAAAACTGATCGATGCCTTCATGAACTTCTAAACCAATATCATCACCAGGTTGAATCGTCATTAACGTTACTTGAAGTTTTGAACCTGTCCAAATAGTTGTCCGATAGTTTTCGTTTGTTAAAGTCATTTCTTCAATGTTTTCTACGACTGGTTGTTTACCGCGATCTGAAAAATCAAAAGTCATTATAAATTCCTCCTAGTTGTTATTTGTTAATAATTATATTATAGAATAAAATCCACTTAATTGATAACAATAACTCTTAAATGATAATCATTATCGTTAAGAGCGTTTTTTAGCAATAAATATAGAAAGTAGAGCTAATGTTAGACGAAATTAGTAAGTAGAGATTGCTTTTTTTTAGGATGATGAATATACTTCAAATCAGGACGTCAAAAAAAAGAGGGCACACAAATATGAGAAAAAGTAAAAAAGACTTGCAGGCAGTTACCTTTCAAGCAAAATTGGAACGAGAATTTTTAAAGCGCTTTTATGTCATTTTATTCAGCAGTTTTTTAGTTGTATTATTGAGTAGCGTGTCATTTTATTTTATTAATATTTATAGCTCGATGCAAACTGAAAGAAAGCAAATTGCTGAAAGTTATGAAAAAATGAAGGCAAGTTTTGAATCAAAAATTGAAAGTATGTCAACAGAATTAGTGCTATCTTATATTGAAGGCACTGCAAATGAGCGAGACTTATACACAAAATATTATGAGATGATGGCAGTTCAAAATAATAATATTCAAGGCCGTTTTTTGATTATTGATAAAAACTATTCACCTTTATTTGATAGTGGCAAAGAGTGGCATAACTCGAATAAATTTACTAATTATTTGAAGGCGGTTTATAGTCATGCCATTGAAGACAGAGAAATTACTGAGCGAGTCTATGTTTCCCAAGAAAAAATACACTATTTAGTCTTGAGTAAAAAGATTATGAAAAATGGCGAATTAAAGGGGTATCTAGCAGTCTTAGTTGATGGTCGCAGCTTTTACCCAACGACTAATTTAACAGGGGTCAATTATTATTTATATGACAAGTACGATAATATTTTTGCCATGAGTAGTAGTTATTTTGTCGAAGGTAATTTAGAAAAATTATCTGATGAAGTTCAAACGCCCATCAAGTATCGTCAAGGAGAACTAGTCTTAGCAGTAAATTCCCAAGTATCAAATAATTTATCTTTAGTAGTTTTTAAAAAAGAAACATCTATCTTTATGATTTCTTTGTTTTTATTGTTTAGCACATTGTTAATTTGTCTAGCAGCAGTCATTCCGATTAAACATATTTCTAAAAAGTTTGCCGAAAATAACTCGAAAAATGTGGCGCTTATTTCAGAAGAAATGGAGAAAGTTGGCGAAAATCGAAACTACCGCTTTAAGATTGAATCAAATGATGAATTCTCGGATTTGGCTCAGAATATTAATGAAATGCTAGATCGAATTGATCGCTTATTTGAAAACAACCTTGAATTAGTTAAAGAAAATGCCTTGTCAGAAAGGAAAAAGTTAGAAGCGCAATTTGATCCCCATTTTCTGTATAATACGTTAGAAGTCATTCGGATCAGCACCCTCTATGATCCCAAACTAGCCAATGAAATGATTTTAAGTTTGAATCAAGTTTTACGTTACAGTATTTCGGAACAATTTGAATATTCTCAAATAAAAGATGATATTAACTATTTGAAACATTATTTAAAAATCTATGAAATTCGTTTTGAAGAATTAAATTATGTCATCCGAGTGGAGGAAAAATTAGCAAAAATTGAAATACCTAAATTACTCTTACTACCAATTATTGAAAACAGTTTAAAATATGGGTTAATCAAACGAAAAGATTTACAATTATTAATTGAAATTAAACAACTTGATAATGGCAATGTCGTCCTTAGTGTGGCAGATAATGGTGGCGGGATAGCTAAAGAGATTGTCGATAAAGTAAATCAAGAAAGTTATCAAAATAAAGGCAACCATCACGGTTTATATAATTCGAAACGGCGTTTTTTACTAAGGTATCCGAATTCTCAATTCACTTTATTTAGTGAATTTGAAGAATCAGCAGTTATTATGGAGATTAAAAAGGAGGATTTAACTAATGTATAAATGTCTTGTCATTGAAGATGAAAAAATAATTAGAAGATGGCTACGTTATGGTTTTGATTATAGTCGTTACGGCTGTTTAGTAGTAGATGAAGCTGAAAATGGTCAAGAAGGAATTGAAAAAATTAGACAAATCAAACCAGATATTGTCATTACTGATATAACCATGCCTAAAAAGAATGCCTTTGAAATGTTAGAAGTAACAAAAGATCAATTATTTTCAACGATTATTATTTCAGGTTATGACGATTTTAGTAATGCTAAAAATGCAATTCAGTTTGGGGTGACAGAATTTATTGTCAAGCCAATTGATGAAGCTCAGCTAGGTCAGGCTTTAAAAAAAGCAATAAAAAATTTAGAAGCTCAAAAGCTCTTATTATCATCGGTCTGTGCCATTGAACAAATCGACGAACAGCTGACTAGTTATTCAATCACAGAGGCCACAGATACAAGTGTCAAAAAAATGATTGACTACATTGAAAAAAATTATCAAACAAAATTTGTCTTTGCTGATGTGGCAAGCGCTTTAGGCTACGGTCATAGTATTTTATATAAAAAATTTAAAGAAGAAACTAATGTAACTTTTAATGAGTATTTGATTACTTACCGGATTCAGCAAGCCATCAAGATGATTAAAACTGATCGTTACAAATTGTATGAGATACCAGAACAAGTTGGTTTTTCAGATTATCATTATTTTGGCAAAGTCTTTAAAAAGTACACGGGATATTCACCAAAAGCTCTGACTGCACTTAATTTAAAGCAGCCAAGTTAAGACAAAGGAGACATTACTATCACCTATTGATAATAATGTCTCCTTTGACGTTGGGTGGAGGATTTTACCATATTTAGGAGAATAACGCCGTATGAAAACGGTTTCTGTTACTTTATGATAGAGTTATAACAAATTAGGGGGAAATCAAAATGAAAAATTGGAAAAAAATGTTATTAGGGCTAACATGTGTGATTAGTCTAGGCGCCTTAGCAGCTTGTAGTAAAGAATCGGGCGAAGCTTCTAAAGGAAATAAAGCTGAGTCAGATAAGTTGGTTATCTATTCACCTAACTCAGAAGGCTTAATTAATGCAACGATTCCAGCCTTTGAAGAAAAATATGGTATTAAAGTTGAATTAATTCAAGCGGGTAGTGGCGAGCTCTTTAAAAAATTGGAAAGTGAAGCAACAGCCCCAGTGGCAGATGTTATTTTTGGTGGAACTTACACGTTATACGCTCAAAATGCTGAGCTCTTTGAAGAATATGTAGCGGCTGAAAATGATCAAGTCATTGAAGAGTACCGCAATACTAATGGCTACTCAACACCTTATACTTTAGATGGCAGTGTCTTAGTTATTAATCCAGATCTAACTAAAGGAATGACCATTAAAGGTTATAAAGATTTAACTAACCCAGAGTTAAAAGGCAAGATTGCGACAGCAGATCCAGCTAACTCATCAAGTGCCTATTCTCAACTAACAAATATGTTAGCAGCTCAAGGGGGCTATGATTCAGAAAGTGCTTGGAAATATGTGGCAGATTTATTTACAAACATTGATGGTAAAATCAGTTCTAGTTCAAGCAATGTGTATAAAACCGTTGCCGATGGTGAAATGGCAGTGGGCTTAACTTATGAAGACCCAGTAGTAAAATTAATTAATGACGGTGCCAATGTCGAAATTGTTTACCCTGAAGAAGGCACTGTTTTCTTACCAGCTAATTCAGCGATTATTAAAAATGCTGGCAATATGGACAACGCAAAAAAATTCATTGATTTTATTATTTCTAAAGATGTTCAAAACGTCTTAGGGACAACGACAACGAATCGCCCAGTCCGTGATGACGTTGATACAAGTGAAAACATGAAACCAATTACTGAAATTAAAGCGATTACAGAAGATTATGCTTATGTGATTGAACACACAGCAGATATCGTTCAAAGATACAATGAAGTATTTGTTGATACCCAATCAAAATAAGTCAGAATTAACGGAGGCAGCCTAATGAGTGAAATAGTTATTAAACAAGCAAGAAAAGAATATGACGGTAAAGCAGTGATTGAAAATTTATCAGTGGCAATTGAAGATGGGACCCTATTTACTTTATTAGGGCCCTCTGGCTGTGGTAAAACGACCTTGCTACGAATGATTGCCGGCTTTAACTCAATTGAAGGTGGCGATTTTTATTTTGGGGCAACCCGGATTAATCAATTAGATCCAAGTAAACGAAACATCGGCATGGTTTTCCAAAATTATGCAATCTTTCCCCATTTAACAGTTCAAGAAAATGTTGAATTTGGTTTGAAACAACGTAAATTAAGTAAAACTGAGATTAAAGAAAAAGCTGAAAAATATTTAGAATTAATGCAGATTACGTCTTTTAAAGATCGGAAGCCAGAACAACTGTCTGGGGGACAGCAACAGCGGGTAGCTTTGGCTCGTGCCTTAGCAATTAGTCCAGATGTCTTGTTAATGGACGAACCTTTAAGTAACTTAGATGCGAAGTTACGTGTGGACATGCGACAAGTCATTCGGGAGATTCAAAAAGAAGTGGGAATTACGACAGTCTATGTCACACACGATCAAGAAGAAGCCATGGCGATTTCTGATTTAATTGCCGTTATGAAGGCCGGAGAAATTCAACAAATTGGTCGTCCGAAAGAACTGTATCATCGTCCAGCTAATGAATTTGTCGCTACGTTTATTGGGCGGACAAACATCATTGAAGGGGAACTAATTAGTAATGAAGTTGGCACAAGCATTACTTTAGTTAATGGGTATCAAATAGCTTTTCCTGAATTAGCAGGGACTGCTGATCAAAAAGTCAGAGTTAGCATTCGCCCAGAAGAATTTTTAAGAGTTAAAAACCAAGAGACAGCCTTACAGGCAACTATTACAGATAGTGTGTATTTAGGTATGAATACAGAATACTTTATGTCCTTGGCTGGTGATATTAAAATTCAAATGAGCGAAGAATCGACCTTTGAAGAAGACTTGCTAAAAGGTGACAGCGTGTATCTTGAAGTCAATCGTCAAAAGATTAATGTCTTTACCGCAGACGGTTTGACTAACCTTTTGGGGGTCTAAGAGATGAAAAAAAAATTACAATTTAATATGTGGAGTAGTTCCTCATTATTTATTTTAATTACGTATTTGTTATTTTTAGTCTATCCGATTGCTAATATTTTAAAGCAAGCTTTGTTTGTTAATGGGCGCTTATCTTTAGAAAACTTTACAATGTTTTTCTCGAAAAGTTATTATTCTGAGACGTTGTTAAATAGTTTTAAAATTTCAATTACAGCGACATTTTTTGCATTAGTTATTGGTATTTTATTGGCTTACTTGTTTTCAATGTATGCCTTTAAAGGCAAAAAAGTCTTACAAATCTTAATTATTATCGCCTCTATGTCGGCTCCTTTTATTGGCGCCTATTCTTGGATTTTATTATTAGGTCGAAGTGGCGTCATTACAAAATTTTTAATGAGTCTAGGTTTTCCAGCCTTTGACATTTATGGTTTTTCCGGGATTGTTTTAGTCTTTACCCTTCAATTATTTCCTTTGATTTTCTTATACGTGACAGGGGCTTTTTCAAGTATTGATAATTCAATTCTAGAGGCTGCCGAAAGTATGGGTTGTACCGGCTTTAGACGCTTTTTCCATGTCTTATTACCTTTATTAACACCAACGATTCTAGCAGGAGCCTTACTCGTTTTCATGCGAGCCTTCTCAGATTTTGGCACACCGATGTTAATTGGTGAAGGCTATCGAACCTTTCCAGTGTTGATTTATACGCAGTTCATTAGTGAAGTTGGTGGTAACTCAGCTTTTGCCTCTTCTTTAGCGATTATTGCGATTATTATTGCGTTAACGATTTTCTTAATTCAAAAGTATGTTGCTAATCGCAATTCTTTTAGTATGAGTTCTTTACATCCAGTTGAAGCGAAAGCTGTTTATGGTATGAAACGAGTGGGGATCTATGCTGTTATGTATGGAGTAGTTTTTGTGGCGATGATGCCCCAACTTTACTTAATTTATACCTCATTTATCGATACAAAAGGCATGGTCTTCCAGAAAGGTTACTCTTTAAATAGTTATCGTGAAGCCTTTAGTCGCATGGGACCAGCCATTTATAACTCATTAAGAATTTCTCTGATTGCTTTAGTTTTAGTGATCGTCTTAGCAATCTTTATTTCTTATCTAGCAGTGAGAAAGAAAAATCTCATTACAGGAACAATTGATATTTTTAGTATGATTCCTTACATTGTTCCAGGAACGGTCATGGGGATTGCCTACTTAACTTCCTTTAATACTGGTATCGGTGGTTCTGGTTTTATGGCAATTGCCGGAACTGCAACGATTTTAATCATTTCCTTAACTGTCAGACGATTACCTTATACGATTCGATCATCAGTGGCGGCCTTGATGCAAATGCCTTTATCAATTGAAGAAGCCGCTGAAAGTTTAGGCAGTAGCCGACTTAATACTTTTGTTAAAATTACTGTACCAATGATGTTGTCGGGGATTATTGCTGGGGCAGTGTTAAGTTGGATCACAATGCTTTCCGAGCTATCAACTTCAATCTTGTTATACACTGTTAATACTAGAACGATGCCTGTGGCAATTTACACAGAAGTCATTCGGGGGAATTATGGTATTGCAGCAGCTTTATCGACAATTTTAACAAGTATTACTGTGCTATCTTTACTTTTATTTATGAAGTTAACTAAAAGTGATTCAATTACGATGTAAGATAAAAAAGGCTTTCTAGCCTTTTTTGTTTTGAGTCGAAAAAGTTTGCCTTTGCTGATATTTCGTATTACACTTATCTTGAGATTTATTTCACATAAAGAATGACAAGGAGGTAAGCACTATGGAAAAAGGACAAATCGTAAAAATCGTAGACTTAACGGATGGAGGCTGTAACGCTTGTAGTACGTTAAAAAGTGTTTCCCATACTTTAGTTATCAACGAGCAAGAACTATTACTAGATGACTTAAGAGTCGCTTCCCTAGTCATGGCAGTTGCCTTACATAAAGGCTGGCAACAAGAATTTGTCATGGGGATGACAGATGAATACACCTTATACCAAAAAGGTGAGTTAAAAGTGAAACTCATCGAAGAATATGGCCATTTGACTTATTCAGCTAATGGAATCACCATCGAAACCCAAGATGTGATTGCTGATGAGCCGATGTTATACAAACAAGTCAATCAAATTTTAACTGAATTATTTCAACTAACAGCGATTGAATTTAGTAGCTAAAAAAGCAAGGGGGTCCGGTGACATTAGTCATCGGACCCCTTTCTTTTGAGATTTATACTAGACTTCAACAATCCAGCCTTCAGGTCCTGTTTCAGTTCCAAATTGAATGCCAGTTAACAAATTATAAAGTTGACGGGTGATTGGTCCGACTTCCGTTTCCGAGTAGAAGACATGAAAGTTATCTTCACTAGTCTGGATACCGCCAATCGGCGAGATAACGGCAGCAGTGCCACAGGCGCCGGCTTCTTGATAATTAGCTAGCTGACTAATTTCGATGTCCTCTTCTGAGACTGGTAAGTGGAGATAGTGTTCAGCTAAGTGTAGCAAGGAATACTTCGTAATACTTGGTAAAATCGAGGGAGAAGTCGGCGTGACAAAGCGATTGTCTTTTGTAATAGCAAAGAAATTCGCTGCCCCAACTTCTTCAATTTTTGTATGTGTTTTCGGATCTAAATAAATACAATCACTGAAATTTCGTTCTTTGGCTTCTTTGCCAGGTAAAAAACTACTAGCGTAATTGCCGCCAACTTTAACAGCCCCAGTGCCGTGAGAAGCCGCCCGGTCATAGTCGGAAACAATAAAGTTAGTTGGTGCTAAGCCACCTTTAAAGTAGGGGCCAACTGGCATAACGAAAATCGAGAAAGTGTACTCACTAGCTGGTGCCACACCGATACTGCCAGCAGTGGCAAACATATAAGGCCGGATGTACAAAGTGCTACCAGACTCATGAGGTGGCACCCAGTGTTCGTTAGCTTTGACGACGGCTTTAACAGCTGCCACAAAAGCCTCTTCAGGAAAGCTTGGCATTAAGAGACGTTGGCAGCTTTTAGCCATCCGCTTGGCATTTTGATCCGGTCGGAATAACTGAATTTGACCGTCTTTTCGGCGATAGGCTTTCATCCCTTCAAAACACGTTTGACCGTAGTGAAGGGCATTGGCGCTTTCACTCATTTGAACAGTGGCATCAGCTGTTAATTGGCCCTCATCCCAAGCCCCATCTTGCCACTTACTAATATAACGTAAATCAGTTTGAATATAAGAAAAACCTAATTCTTCCCATTTAATATCATTAACATTTGCCTTCATTTAATACGTCACACTCCTTGATTAGTTTACAACTAAAGTCATATCGCCAACGACTAATTTATCTTTAGCAATTAAGAACTTATTGACTCCTAAAGTAATGAAAATTGGTAAGACTGCCCCACATAATAAGTACACAGCTAACATCCCAAAGCCATTGTTATTAATAATGAAGAGTGGGGCGACGAAAGAACAAAAACCGATACCGCCCATAGCGGGAATCGTTGTAAAATTAAATAAAACAGTCGCAATCGGGGCACAGATAGCTGAAGCTAAAGTCGGCCCTATCAAGATCCGAGGATTCTTAATGATATTCGGTAATTGGACTTTCGGGGTGCAAATGGCTTGGGCTAAGTAGCCGCCTAAATCATTTTCTTTAGCAGAAACGACGGAATAAGCAAAGTATTGAGCAGTAGTCCCGATTAACATAGCACCATTCGACATTGGGTCAAGGGCTAGAGCAACTGCTAAAGCAGCCGAAGAGGCTGGTGACATTAGCAGTAAGCCCCAAACAACAGCTAAGACCATTGAACCAATAATCGGACTGCCACTTACGGCACTGGAGATAAAGGCACTGATTGTTGTTAAAAGTGGTGTCATGATTTTAGCTAAGTAAACCCCAGCAATCCCACCGACTAATAAGCTTGAGACTGGCACAGCTAACATATCGAGAACTGTTTTACCGGTCACTTTTTTGCCAACCCAAGTTGCGATGACGCCAGCTAGTAAAGCGCCAATGGGTTCCCCACCGATAATCGTAAAGCCACCTTCAGCCACAGCGGAGATCGCTCCGCCGCCTAAGGTTGCCGCCACCATAGCACTAAAGACTGTTAAGGAGTTAGCACCTAACATTAAAGCAATCCCAGCACCTAAGGCTGGACAGAGAAGGACTCGTGAAATATTGCCGATAGTGACTAATATTTCTATATTTAACATATCTCCCATTGTGGCTAATAAGAAACCAACACCAACAGTCAGAAATACGGCATTAGCAATTCCAGATGACACTTTAAACATGTTCTCCTTAAAATACGCTCCAAACTTATTCATTCATTTTCCTTCTTTCTCTTTAGTTTCGATAACACTAAAAACGCCGACTCATTAGTAATGGGTCGGCGTTTAGAAGAAAATCTATCACGTATCGTCCCATTTTATCTAACAGAAAACAGGACTTTACTTAGTTAAGTAAAAATCCTGAGTTAAATAATTAATAAGACGACGTTAGCAGTTTGAGACATAACAAGACTTAGGTTATGAATGATTGCAGTGCATGTTGTTTGCTGTGAATTAGTCATGGTATTCATCTTGTATGCCTCCTTTTTTTATCGTTAACCTATCATAAAGTTAATTATGAGAGAAGTCAACAGTTAATTTAAATTTTGGTGAGAAAGTTATGAGAGAATGCTTTGTGAAGCAAAAGAAAACCCTGATTAATTCAGGGTTAAGGAGTCGTCCATCGTGACTAACTTTTCTAGAACATTTGCATAAATTTTTAATCCAGTATAAAGTTCCTCAACTAAGACATATTCATTAGCTTGGTGAGCAGTGCCGTTTTTTGAGCTAGAACTTCCTGTCCCAAAAGCAATGGCATTTGGTAATGTTCGGGCTAAAGTGGCACCAGTCGTGACACCTGGTTCAGTGAAATCACCTGTTAAGTCTTGATAAGTCTTTAAAACTGTTGTTAAGAAGGGCGAGTCTAAAGGCACAATGGCCCCATCCCATTGATCATAGACTTCAAAGGATAAGCCGTAGAGCTGGCTGGTTTTTTCAACGGCTGCTTTAATCTCTTGATAGTCAGCCGCAAAGGGATAGCGACAATCGATCCACAGTTCACTACTAGCTTCATTAATGACTAGTTTACCGAAGTTAAAGGCGATTTTACCTGAGATCTCATCTTCGACTTCACCTAGCAAAGAGGTGGCATGGGGATCAAGGCCGACTTCATTAGCGATAAAACTTAATAAAGGGTGCTTACTCTGCTGATTGACAGCAACTGCTAGTTGAGATAACGCATTATTACCAAGATGGTTGATACTAGCATGGCAAGCGGTGCCATGAAGTGACAGTGACTCAGCTGACAATTGACTGAATTCCTGTTTGTTTTCAGTCAAAGTGGTCATTAAGTTTGTTAAATTAGGGCCAGTATAAGTAGCTAAACTGGGAACAACGTTAAAGGCATCGCCAGCTGTGACAGACCAGTCTTTCATGCCAGGTCCAGTTAATTTAAAATTGGCTAGACCTTTTTCACCATAAGTAAAAGGGAAGCGCCCATCCGGAACTAAGGTGGCAGTTGGTTGTTCTTCTTTTTCGTTATAAGCTTTCATACAACGGAACATGCTTTCTTCGTCAGTACTAAAAATATAGCGAACGCGCTTTTTAAAAGGAACGTCTTCGGCTATTAAGTATTTTAAACCGTGAAGAGAAGCAGCCGTTGGACCTTTGTCATCCCCAGAGCCACGACCGAAGAGCTTGCCATCAATGACTGTCCCTTCAAAAGCAGGTGTTTGCCACAGACTTAAATCCCCAGCGGGAACAACGTCTAAATGACCAATAATTCCGATTAACTCTTCCCCTTGACCATAATCGGCATAACCGTAATAACCAGCTGGGTCGAGGTAAGTTGTCATTCCAAGTTCTTGACAATAATTTAATGCAAATTCTAAACAGTCTTGAATCCCCTGACCGAAGGGGGTTTTTTTGTCAGTGGGAGTCTGGCAAACAGAAAGGTAACTAATTAAATCTTGGGCAAAGCTAAGACAGTCTTTCTTTTGTAAATCGGTTAAGTCAGTCAGCATTTATTTTTCCTCCAAAGTTACGTATTTGTAGTTGACTGCGCCAACTGGGTAATTAACTAAGCCTTTTAAGTAAGGTTTAATCAGAGATGTTTGTGATTTTTGATATAAAGGAACGATGCCAACTTCATCTAATAAGATTTTTTCAGCTGCCACCATGGCCTCATACCGAGCTTGAGGATCATTAGTCCAAGTCGTATGAATCTTTTCTAGTAAGGCATCATACTCAAGATTACTAAAAGAGCCACTATTAAAGCTGGAATCAGTTGTGAATAAATCTAAAAAGGCTGTGCCATCAAGCTTATCAGCTCCCCAACCAGATAAGAGCAAATCGAATTCGCCTTTGTCGCCTAGTTCAACTCTGAGTTTTTTCGGTACCCGTTTTAATGTTAATTTAAGGCCTGGTAAATTAGTTTCCAAGCTAGCTTGCATTGCTTCAGCGACTTTTTTAGTCGTATCATCGTCATCAATGAGAATTTCTAAGTCAAGCTCAGTCATTTTCAGTTCCTTTTGGGCTTCTTCGCATAAGCTTTGAGCTTTAGCTAAATCAGGGGCTAAGTAATTACCAGTGTCTTCCCGAAAATCAACTTTAGAAGTTGGATTGCTCATTAAGCCAGTTGGAATTAAGCCATGTAAGGCTTTTGAACCGTCTTGAATAATATTATCAGCAATCTCTTCATTGGAAAGAGATAAGGCGATGGCTTGACGTAATTTTTTATTTTTTAACGCCGGATGGTTAACATGGTCGATTTCTAAATAGGTTGAACGAGCATCTAATTCAGAAACTAAATCAGGGTTGCTAGCATTTTGTTGAGCATATTCCCCAGTTAAGTTTATTTTAGCCAATTCATCGTTTTGATATAAGTTAAAGCCGGTATGAATTTCTTTAATGACTTGGTTGTTGATGATGTCGATGTTCACAGATTCGGCATCCCAATAATCAGGATTCTTTTGATAAACCCATTGGGAGTTAGTCCCATCCCAGCCAGTTAAAGTAAAAGGCCCGTTGTAAAGCATACTGTCACTAGTCATCGCAAAATCAGTCCCTTGTTCTTTTAAATAAGCTTCTTTCAGTGGGAAGAAGGTTGAACTAGTTAATAGTGAGAGAAAGTAAGTCGTTGGTTCAGCTAAAGTGACTTCTAAGGTTTCAGCATCAATGGCTTTAACCCCTAAACTTTTAGGGTCGGCATTTTCCAAATTAATAGCTTCGCCATTTTTGACGTAATACATTAAGTTTGCGTAGTTTGAAGCAGTTATTGGATCGGCTACCCGTTGCCAAGCAAAGACAAAATCATCAGCTGTGACTTGACTGCCATCAGACCAGAGGGCTTCCTTGTTCAGCTTGAAAGTATAAGTTAAGCCGTCAGAACTAACTTCTGGTAAGGCAGTTGCCATGGCAGGTGACAACTCACCTTGATTATCTAAACGTAACAAGCCTTCCATAACTTGATTTAACATTTCATTGCTGACAGAATCTTGTGATAAGGCTGGATCGCCAGTGGAAAGTTCGGCATCTAAACTAATTCCGACTTCGCGGACACTACCGGCCTCAATTTTGTTATCTTTTGTTGAACAGGCCGTTAGGCTCATTAACAATCCTAAGAAAAGGATTGAAACTAGTGGTTTTTTATTCATTTTGTCAGCTCCTTTATTCATTTATGTTGATAACTATACACAATAAAGTATAAAAATGCAAATAATAGTTGAATATTCGCATAAAAAGTTTTCGTGTTGTTTTTTATTAAATCTTTTACAGCAAGATAAAGCCGGTAATTACTAGTTGAAATGGTAATTCGATTAATCTTAAATGAGGACCTTATAATAAAAGAACACTTAAACGAACTACTAGTAAAATAAATGTAAAAAGCCCGTAAAATACTTTTTAAAAAGGGTAAACAATAGAAACTTCTGAAAGTCAGTGATATACTTTATAAGTAATACAAATAAAAAAAGAGAGTCTTTTAAGGGGGACAAGTAAGTGTTTAAAAAAGCATTTAAGTACGCTGCAGTTTTAGGGTTAGCAGCAACATTGACAGCTTGTGGTGCTAAGGAAGCTGGGAAAGATAAAACCGAAGATGGCAAAGTAGCGATCGAAACATTATCAGTTGGATTCGTACCATCAAGAGATCCAGAAGAAATTGTATCAGCAACGGAACCATTGAAAGAATTAATTATAGAAGAAATGGACAAACAAGGGTATGCGATTAAAAATGTTGATATTACAGTCGGAACGAACTTTGAAGCAGTTGGTGAGTCATTATCAGCTGGGACATTAGATGTCGGCTTCATTCCTGGTGGCACATTTGTTTTATATGACGATGGGGCAGAAGTTTTATTAACAGCTACTCGTGCAGGTCTTTCTTTAGATTCTGATGATGCGAAAGACTGGAACGATAACAAACCAACAGAACCAACGGATAAACAAGCAAGTTCGTATCGTGCCTTATTAATTGCTGGACCTTCTTCAAAAGGCCAAGCCTTAGCGAAAAAAGTGAATGCTGGCGAAAAATTAACTTGGGATGAGTTAAACAGCGCGTCATGGAGTGTGATGTCTTCATCTTCACCAGCTGGCTACATTTACCCAAGCTTATGGTTACAAGAAAATTATGATAAAAACTTATCTGAATTAAAAAATATTGTACAATCGGATTCATACGGTAGTGCTTTTGCCCGTTTAGCAGCTGGTCAAGTTGATGTAGTGTTAGCTTATGCTGACGCTCGTCGTGATTACATTGAAAACTGGAACAAAGAATACAACCGGACTGAAAGTATTTGGGATGAAACTGATGTCATTGGCGTAACACCACCAGTCTTTAACGACACGATTTCAGTTAGTAAAAACTCAGATCAAATGGATGACAAATTGAAAAAAGCGTTACAAGAAGCCTTCATCAGTATTGGTGAAAGTGAAAAAGGCAAAGAAGTGATTGCCATCTATAGTCATGAAGGTTATGTTAAAGCAACTTCAGAAGACTATGATAGTGAACGCCAAGCACAAAAACTAATCCAAGAACTAGCAAAATAATCTTAAATAATTACGAAAATGTAAGTGAAGATAAGCTGTGACTAGTTACTAGTCGCAGTTTATTTTTAGGAAAGGAACAGACATGATTAAATTTGAAAATGTCCAAAAACAATACCCTAATGGTTACATCGCTTTAGAAGATGTTAATTTGGAAATCGAACAAGGAGAATTCGTCGCAATTATTGGTTTATCAGGTGCTGGAAAATCGACGTTAATTCGTTGTATTAACCGGATGCATGACATTGATGAAGGAATCTTACTAGTTAACGGCACTGATGTTAATAGCTTAAAAGGTAAAGAAATTCGTGAGTTTCGTAAAAAAATCGGGATGATTTTCCAGTCTTTTAATTTAATTACCCGGGCAACAGTTTTAAAAAATGTGATGATTTCCTCAGTCCCAGAACTATCTTGGTGGCGCCGATTATTAGGGATATTTCCTAAAGAAGCCAAAATTATTGGTTTGGAAGCTTTAGATAATGTTGGTATTCTCGATAAAGCCTTTACCCGAGTTGACCAATTATCAGGTGGGCAACAACAACGGGTAGCCCTGGCTCGGACGTTAGCAAGACACCCAGAAATTATTTTAGCCGATGAACCAGTGGCAGCCCTTGATCCGGTAACAGCTAAAGTTGTAATGGATGACTTTAAACGGATTAATCAAGAACTGAACATTTCAGTCTTAATAAATATTCACCATGTGGATTTAGCCCTGGAATACGCTGATCGGGTTATTGGAATTCGCAAAGGTAAGATTGTCTATGATGGTCTATCAGAAAATGTCACCCAAGCTGTTTTAGATGATATTTATTTAAAAGAAGCAGAGACTGAGAAAGGATAGAGAACATGAAAAAATTCTTAAAAGGCAAAGAAATTCAACTGCCTAATGGCAAAACCGTTCTTGAAAAACCATCTTTCGTGCCCCTCATTGTTTTGATTGTGTTCTTATTTACCTTATTAGCAATGCGAGTCACTAAATTTAATTTCACGACGTTAATTACCCGTGGCAATGAGTTTTTTGTCATATTAAAAGCAATGTTCCCACCAAATTTCGAATTCATCGGTAGAGTTTGGCAACCACTTTTTGACACGATTAAGATGTCTTTACTTGGTTCCCTCGTGGGTGCTTTAGTCTCAGTCCCTTTAGCCTTGTTAGCCTCAGCTAATATAATAAAAAATCGGTTTATCTCAGGTTTTTTCAAACTGTTTCTAAGTATTCTTAGAACGTTACCGACAATTGTAACAGCGTTAATTGCCACCTTTGTTTTCGGTTTAGGAACAATGGCAGGAACGTTAGCAATCTTCTTATTCACCGTTGCTTATGTTGGTAAATTAACTTACGAGCAAATTGAATCATTGGACATGTCAACCTTTGAAGCCTTAGAATCAATGGGCTTTACTCGTTTTCAAGCCTTTCGTTATGCCGTGATTCCAGAAATCATGCCAACGTTTTTATCAACTTCCTTGTTTAACTTTGAAGGTAATCTTCGTTATGCCTCAATCTTAGGTTACGTTGGTGCTGGTGGTTTAGGAATTATTTTAAATGAACGACTAGGTTGGCGAGAGTACAACAACGTTGGTATGATTTTAGTTGTGCTAATCGTTACTGTAGCCATGATTGAGTTACTTAGTGAATATTGTCGTAAGAAATTACAGTAAAGGAGACTAACAATGAATCAAGCAATTGAAACACAATTAGGGCAAGAGCCCTCTAAAAAACTTCAGTACGCAACCTTGATCGTGATTATTCTCGGTGCCTTTGTCTGGTCTTTATCGGCAATTCAATTCAATGCCGTTGATGATGGTGGTTGGAAGATAGCCGTGAATATTATCAAAGGTATTTTGCAACCTGATATGGATTTATTATGGAATTTTACGAATCAAGGGGTCTTTTACTTATTATTTGAGACCATTTGTATTGCCTTCCTTGGAACAGTCTTTGGAGCAATTTTATCAATTCCTGTGGCGTTCTTAATGGCACCAAGTGTTGTGCCGAAACCAGTCTACTTGATTACTCGTTTCTTAGTCATCGTTATTAGAACGGTTCCAGCATTAGTTTATGGTTTGATGTTTGTCCGAGTGACTGGTCCAGGAACTTTTGCCGGTGTGATGACGATGTCCTTAACATCAATCGGCATGGTTTCTAAACTCTATGTCGACATTATCGAAGATATTGACACTGGGATTTTAGAAGCAATGTCAGCAATGGGCTGTTCTACTTTTGAAAAAATTCGTTTCGGAATTATTCCCCAATTAATTGCTAACTTTACGTCAATTACGATTTACCGTTTCGACATGAACTTACGTGATGCAACGATCTTAGGCTTAGTTGGCGCAGGGGGAATTGGTTCACCATTAATTTTCGCCATGAACTCTTACCGTTGGCATCAAGTTGGCTCGATTTTAATTGGCCTAGTTGGTCTGATTCTGATTGTCGAAGTTGTATCAAATAAATTACGTGGAAAATTAGTTAAAGGCTAATTTAAAGAGCGAAAGGAGCAGAATCATGAAACTAACTTTTTTATCAACAAGTGATCTTCACGGCTATGTCTTTCCCACAGATTTCCGCAAAAGAAATCAAAGCTTGCCTTTTGGGGCAACTAAAGTTAAAGAGTTAATGACTAAAATTGCTGCTGAAACCACAGAACCAGTCTTTAAAATTGACAATGGTGATTTTCTACAAGGCTCACCCCTTAGTTATTTTGCAGCGAAAAAACCAGCTTCCACCGAAATGGCAGCAGTGATGAATGCTATGGGCTATGATGCTGGTGTTTTAGGCAACCATGAATTTAACTATGGCCGGGAGTATTTAGAACGAACGCTGGCAGCCTTAAATTACCCAGTCTTATGTGCGAATATTTTGAAAGAAGATGGAACACCCCTAACTGGCCATGCGTATAAGATTATCGAAAAAGCCGGTGTCAAAGTTGCCATCTTAGGCTTGACGACTCAGTACATTCCAAATTGGGAACAACCAGCGACTGTTAAAGGGTTAACCTTTAAATCAGCTGTAACTGTGGCTCAAGAATATCTGCCACAGTTAAGAGCATTAGCAGATATTGTCGTTGTTAGTTATCACGGTGGTTTTGAACGTGATTTAGGGACAGGGTCCCCAACTGAGGTCCTAACTGGTGAAAATGAAGGCTATGACTTGCTCAACAATGTCCCGGGAATTGACGTCCTGTTAACAGGACATCAACACCGAGAGATAGCTTGGAATAAAGGAAATGTTCCGACAACCCAACCAGGTGATAAAGGTCGGTTTTTAGCTCAAGTAACTTTGAGCTATGATCAGCCTACGAAAGAAATTCGGGCAGCTCATAGTGAGTTGTTAGCAATGACTGGTGAGGAAAATCAGCGAATGCGAGAAAAATTCACGCCTTTATTAACAGAAGTCGAAGCGTGGCTTGATACTCGGATTGGTCGGGTGGAAGGCAACATGGCAATTACTGATCCAATGGCAGTTCGTACAAAGGGCCATCCTTACATTGAGTTTATTCATCAAGTTCAGATGGAAGCCACTGGCGCAAAAATTTCTGGCACAGCCTTATTCGATAATAATGGTAAAGGCTTTAGTGAAGAAATTACCATGCGTGATATTGTAACGAATTACATTTATCCGAATACTTTAGCTGTGGTGAAAGTGACTGGCGCAGAATTTAAAGCTGCTTTAGAACGTTCTGCTAGTTATTTCGAAGTTAGTCCTGAAGGGGAGTTAATTGTCAGTCCAGCCTTTTTATCACCAAAGGTTGAACACTATAACTATGATCTCTATACAGGAGTGAACTATCAGATCAACGTTAAGGAACCAGTTGGTCAGCGAATTAGTGGCTTAACTTATGAAGGGCAATTAATCCAACCGACAGATGAGTTAGAGCTTGTCATTAATCAGTACCGGGCAGTTGGGGGTGGCGATTACCCGATGTTTGGACCAGAAAAGATTATTCGGGAAGTGACAGTTGATATGACCGAGTTAATGTCGGATTATTTACAAAAGCATCCGGTGATAAAAACAAAAGAAACGACTAATTTTTCTGTTAATTATTAGAATTAAAAGAAATAGCTAGGCTGACTTTCGGAGTTTCGGAAGTCAGTCTTTTTTTGCATCTGTACAAGTAAAGAATTTATTAACGAACAAAAAAATAATTGAAAAAAAAGAAACAGCTTGTTATAGTTTTAGCAGTAATTAATAATTGTTAGGTGAGGCTCCTAGTCAAACATAAGCTACTGACCAGAAATGTCGAGAGACTCTAATGGTTAGGACAAGAATTGTCGAAATAAGGCTTTTCTCAAAGTAGCTAAAAGCAACGCTTTTTACGTTGGCTAGTGCTAAAACTCAACGAAGAATATTCAGCTATAGCTAAATTATTTTCTCGTCCTGACTCTTATTTAAGTGAGGTCTTTTTTGTCTGTTTTTTTAGAGAAACTAGTAGCAACTATTCTTTAAAAAGTGGGGGAGTTGGTCGGTGTGAAATTTAGCTAAAGGAGAAAAAAAATGAAAAAACTTATTGCAGTACTTAAAGTCGTAATTATTGTGCTATTAACGAGTATTTTACTGGTTTTATCATATATCGCTTATAACATGTACAGTGGATATAAAGCGGCCAGTGAAGGGCAGGTTCCCTCAGAAATTGAATTTCAAGGTGAGAAAACCGAAGAGGCTCATAAAATCAACATTTTATTAGTGGGGTCTGACGCCCGTTCTAAAGAGGAGTTAGGTCGGGCAGATACTTTAATGGTTGCCCAATATGACACTGAGACAAAAATCCCTAAGTTAGTCTCGATTATGCGCGATGCTTACGTTGAGATACCAGGCTATTGGCCGGATAAAATCAATGCTGCTTATTCATATGGCGGACCGGAGCTAATGCGAGAAACCTTAAGTGACAATTTAGGTCTAACATTAGAGTACTACGTGACCTTAACTTTTGCTGATTTTACTAATATCATTGACGACTTATTCCCAGAAGGGGTTGAAATTAATAGTGAAAAACTATTAACAGTTGATAATGTCACGATTCAAAAAGGGGTTCAAAAAATGGATGGTCATACTTTATTACAGTATGTCCGTTTTAGAAAAGATGAAGAAGGGGATTTTGGTAGAATTCGTCGCCAAAATCAAGCGATGGGAGAATTGGCTAAGCAAGCACAAGACATGACAACCTTAGCTCGTTTGCCTAAGGTGATTGGAAAAACATTAGGCGCCTTAGACACTAATCTGACAATTAAAACCTTAACGAATATTAGTAAAGATTTTATTTTAGGAACAACCAAAGAACTTGAGCATTTATCCGTCCCAGTAGAGGATACTTGGAGTTTTGATGACTATACTGAGGCCGGCAGTGTAATTAGGTTAGACTTAGTTGAAAATAGCCGTCAGTTACATGATTTTTTAAATGATTAAATCGAGTGAGGAGCTAAGATGAAAAAAAAACAACAAAAGATTGATTTATTAATAGTCATCCCTTATGTCTTATTGTGTTTAATTGGCATATTAATGGTATTTAGTGCCAGCTCTTTTAATTTAATGACCTTAGGGGCTTACATGGGGAGTAAATTTTTAAAACAAAGTTTATTTGTGTGTATGGGCTTTATAACAGCGTACTTTTTTTACCGTGTGAAGTTAGAAGTCCTTTTCACGAAAACACTAATCAGCCTATATATGTTGATTTCTTTGTTACTACTATTGATTGTCAGCTATACGCCATTAGGAATTGATGTTGGTGGGGCTAAACGTTGGATTCCTTTAGGGGGAATCAATATTCAGCCATCAGAGATTGTTAATGTGATTTTCATTTTATATCTTGCTAACTATTTATCAAAACATCCAGTTTCAGAGCCCTTAAAGGAACGGTACCGTAAACCTTTAATTATTTGTTTTACATACATCTTACTAGTTGCCCTCCAACCAAACGTTGCTGGGGCAGCCATGTTGTTGATTTTGCTAGTCACAATGCTTTTAGCAAGTGGCGTGCCGGTTTTATTATCAGTCGGTGTTGGCGCCCTAGGAATGGCTTTGCGCTCGTTAATTACTTTTGTGGCCTTAAACATCAACCGCCAATTTGTCCCAGCAAAATACCGTTATCTGTTAGTTCGTTTTGAGTTAATGGGAAATCCTTTTCTAGATGAATTTGATAAAGGGTATCAAACTTCAAATTCTTATTATGCGATGTATAATGGTGGCTTTTGGGGCAGAGGCTATGGGCAAAGTTTACAAAAAAAGAATCGTTTACCAGCAGCAGATACGGATTTTATTTTTTCAGTCACAATTGAAGAACTAGGCTTAGTAGTAAGTATGCTGATTCTTTTTCTACCCTTTTTAATTGTCTTAAGAACGTTTTATTTAGCGATCATTATTGAAGATAGCCGAAAGTCTTTATGTTGTTTTGGGATTGGGATGGTTTTATTATTGCAAGTATCTGTCAATGTGGGCAGCTTGTTAGGTTATATCCCAATGACAGGAGTGACATTTCCTTTTGTTAGTTACGGTGGATCAAGTGTCATTATCTTATCATCTTTAATTGGCATTGTTTTGAACATTAGCCGTTGGCAGAACAAAAGTGTTATAAGGAAAGAAGAAAAAAAATAAATGGAATAAAAAAAAACACGACCTTTTTAGGTCGTGTTTTTTTTTATCTTGATAGAATATATCCTGTGTAAATTAGAATGGTTTAAAAATATTTTATAAGTCAATTTTAAAACTATCGTATTTTATCTGGAAATTATTTAAGAGGGATGTTAATTTTCAGTTAATCTGTAGATAGAAAAAACTAAAAGTAAAGCCTAATAATTGAACTAGTTAATAGAACAAATACACCACATATAAAAAACAAAAAACTAAAAAATATCTATATTCGTTGGTATGATAGTGTTTTATAGCCGTTTTTTCACAAAAAATAAAAAAGTTTTTTTATTTTCAAATAATTAATGGACAAGTAAATGAACATTGTGGTACACTTGTAGACGAAAGAAATACAGATGCTCACAATTTACATAAGATATATTATAAAAAGCTGATAAAAGCGTTATTTAGTTGATAAGGAGGGAATGACTTGGCTATTTATGGATATGTTCAATCAAATCATCCAGGAAAGCTCCTTGAACAAATCAAAGTTTTGATGACCCAAAAATGTGATAGTGTCGTTATAGAAGATGAAAACGATAGTTCTCAAACTAAATTAAGTGATTTGATTACTAAAATTCAAGCTGGAGATAAGCTGATTACAGTTGATGTTAAAGTTTTAAATTTAAATATTGAAAGCTTTATAAAGTTTTTAAGTGATCTTGAAAGGCGCCAAGCCACGTTTGTAAGTGTCAATGACCGATTTGATAGTCGTTTGGCATATTCTTTAAAAGATAATTTGAAGTTGTTTAATAAATTATCAGCCTTAAGTAAGAAGTCAAAAGAAGGAAAGTCTGAAATAAAAGAAACTGGCCGACCGAAAATCGATGAAAGTAAAATTAAAGAGATTAATTATCTATACAATGATAAAAAAATGAATATGAGACAGATTGCAGAAATGTGCGATGTAGCATTGGGTACAGTTCATAAATACTTGAATAAATAAACAAGGTGTTATGAGAATATTAAAAAGATATAGGATGGTGCTAAGGTGGAAAAAAAGAAAAAATTCTGGCTTATGATTATTGGGTTAGTTGCTATGTTAAGTTTTACCGTATTTAAGGAATCGAGTAAATTAAAAGCTTCTGAAACAGATCAAAGTAGTTTTGAATTGAGTTTAATTAACAATGAAGTAAATACAAATGATGACCTGATTGTGGACTTAAATATAAAAACCGGTAATCAAGAATCATTAACAATTAAAATGTCAGAAGGGTTAACCCTTCAGGAAAGTACATTTGAAAACATTTCGGAACTAGAAGGAATAAGCATTGAATTATTAAAAGAAAATGCCGCAATCATAAAAACAGAAAACGTAGTTAAAGATACATCTATTAAACTATTATTTAATAGTTCAGAAGTGGGACCGCATAAACTAGAGTTCAGTAGCAATGATAAAGTTATTAAAGAATTTGATGTGACGGTCTTAGAAGAAGAAATAGAGGAAGTTAAAAATGAAATTAATAAATTAGCATCAACGAAATCGACATACGCTGGAGAAGAAATCAACGTCGGAACGTGGCAAGAGTTTGTTGATGGGATTGCTAATAGTAATGTTGGAACAATTAATGTAACACAGTCAATTAAAAATCCAAATCCAGCTGGGTCAGTGACTTCGGCTACAGTTGGAACCTTAAATCGTAGTTTGAAAATTCAAGGAGTTGTAAATGGTGGAGTCAAACCAGTTATTGATTTTGGAGATACCAAAGGAATTCGATCTCCAGGATTAACTTTAGCATCTGGAAGTGGTGCCAAAGAGTTAAGTTTAAATAACGTTGAATTTAAAGGACGAGACACATTATCGAATGGAAGAGCGAGCGAAGGGGCAATGATTTATTCAAATGATACCTCTAGCAGTTGGACAATTAATCATTCTGGCTTTGAATATAAATACGGTAGTACGAAACGATATATTTACGGCCCAACGATTTCAGTAGTTTTTGATGGTGAAAAAACTACAATAAAAAATGATTACAATACCGCGCCTAATACATCGGCTTCAACAACCGTTTCAGATAGCTGGAGTCGCTTAATTGAGGCACGAAATTTATTAATCACAAATCAAACAGAAGTTGAAGTTGAAACAGTCGACATTTTCTTCTTAACTACATATACAGGTGGTACAAATCGCGAAAATGGCACAAGTGTTGTAATTGAAAAAGGGTCATCATTAGTTGGTAGCAATAAAAAAACAGCATTCATAATTGCAGAAAAAGCACCTTATTTTAATTTCTATGTCCAAGGGGACTTGGACAATCCAGACAATAAGAGTCAGTCCAGCAAAGTGGAAATTAATGCAAACACTAAGTACACAGATCGATATGGTGGTGCAATTACGGTTGAAGGTAGTTACGCCCATTATAAGATTGACCAAGAGTCAGAATTGATTGTCAACTCACGGTGGTCACCGTCAACAGTAATGATGAGTCAATATGGTGTTTTCGATGTTGATAATAAATCAAAATTAACAGCGACAGCGTTGTCCGATGATGGTTATTCATTGGGTGGAACTATTCGCTTCAGAGACCAAGGGGATATGACGTTTAATATCCTTAATGAATCAGAGTTAAGTATCGTCAAAAAAGATATTAACGCTAGCGGTAATGCTGCTACTGCAAATAGAGGGGCCGCTATTAGAATGTTTGGTGGCAATAATATAGTTAACGTTTCAGGTTCATCAAAAATGTTTATCGATAATAACTCTAATGAATATGCAATTCAGTATACTTCAGGAGGTGGGAATCAGTTTAATTTAAAAGATAAGAATTCTCGCGTGGTCATAAATTCTCATCGTTCAGGGGGATTAGGTGGCCAACAAGTAAATATCGTCGGTGAATCAGGAACAGAATTCCAAGTTGTTTCAGGTGGAACAGACCCAGCGTTTGATTATGGGAATGACTCAGTACTAGAGTTTGATAATATGTTGTACTATGATTTCTCACAAACGAACCAGAGAAATGTGTTCGCCACGAATAGGGCAGTTCTTAATTCGATTAATTCTGATGCTAGTATTTGGGGAAATAAATCTAGACTAGATGGAAACCCGGACAAAGCTTGGACATTAATTGATATTGGAGCAAGTAAAAGAAATTTAGCTACTATTAATGCGCAATTTCAAATGGAATTAATGCCAGGTCAGGTAGGGAATACTTACTACAGTGACAATGATGCGCGTCAAGTTTTAACAACAAGGGGATCAAGATTTGAGGATTTATCCCGATTTAGTGGAAATAATGCGAAACCAATAGTAGATGAATTAAGAGTACCAACCAATGCTGATAAAAATATATATGGGCATGTCTCAGTTCCTGAGGGGGTTGAAGGGATTCGTGATGCCTGGACAGATGAAGTGACTGTTGCTCTTAAAGTAACGAAAACAGATGGTACAAGTTACGAGTTATATGGTAAAACCATTGGAACTGACGGAAATAGTAATGGCCTTTCGGTCTATGGTGAACCGGCTAGAGGCGGTATGTTTACGGTTCCTAGTGAAAATAATGAATTTTTCAAAACCGGTGACAAAGTTGAAGTATTAAGAGCTTGGCGTGGCGGAGCAGGTGGAGAAGTAAATCCCAATCCAGCTAAAACACACATCGGGTATCCAGAAGATAATGATTTATGGGTTAAAGAGGCTGCTGTAGCAGAAGATGTTACTCCGCCAAGTAATTTAAAAGTAGATACTTTAAGTAATAGTAGTAAGCAAATCTCAGGTACTTTAGGTGAGGACGCTGCACATATCTTTGTTAAATTGAATGACGAATGGTTGAAAAATAGTGATGGCAGCTTAATGACAGGTCGTTCTGAAAATGGTAAGTGGCAAATCGATTTACCAGCATATTTTAGCAAAGAGGATAAAGTTGAGGTATATGCTAAAGACGAATCAGAGTTAACAGATCAATTAATAAATCCACCTACTTCAAATACCCTTGAACCGAATCAAAAATATGGAAACTTAGTTATTTCAACAGCCAACTATGGTGCATATCAAGGTTTCCATGATGCCATAAAAAATGGCTCAAAAGATGAACGTTTTGAATCAGGGAAAATGGTTCAAGTAACAGATTTAATCCCAAGTCTACCAGTTGTGACTAAAAAAGTTGTTTCAGATACTTTAGATGGGGGCAATAATCAAATAACTCAAGTAGGTAGCGAGTTAACTTACACAATCACGATTAAAAACAACGATACAGTAGCAAGTAATAAAATCTGGTATGACGCAGCTCTAGATGATACGTTACCAGTTGGCTTAGCTTTTTCTTTAGAAAAAGGTGAAGTCAAAATTAACGATCAAGTTGCTGCAGCAGATCTAGTGACATATAAAGCTGATGATCGTCAGTTAATTGTTAAACTAGGTGACTTAAAACCACAAGAAACGGCAACTGTCAGTTTTAAAACAACGGTTACTAGAGAAGCTGTCGATACGGTTGTCGAAAATATAGCTTGGGGAACAGGCCACTCGCCACAAGAAACACCCTTTGTTCCAGGGCCAATTAACCCTGACTCAGAGCATGTGATTATTAAGGACAAAGGCTCAGTTGTTAACCCTGGTGGTACCGTAGCAGGTCAATTAATGTTAGAATCTGCGCCAACGGAAGTTGATTTTGGAACAGTGGATGTCATTGATTTCCAGAAAAAAATTAGCGTTAACAATGCTGATATGGCAACACCATTACTAGTCGAAGATACGAGAAAATCCCGAACGCCGTGGCATATTACTGCGGAAGTCGTGAAAGAAATGATTAATGGTGACGATGAGCACATTGGTGCATTAAAATATCGTTACAATGGCAAAGATTTAACCTTAGATAGTAGTATCAAAACAGTCTACGCCAACGATGCTGATACAGATGATTATCTCTTCAATATTTCCGATAGTTGGGGTAAAACAGCTAATTCAGAAGGTCTAAAATTAGTAATGGACCCTGTCAAAGTACCGAAAACGACAGGCAGTTATGAAGGCATTATTCGCTGGACCCTTCGTGATACGATAGAATAAACAGAATGTAAAAGGAGGGGAACTCGTAATGATTAAGTCAAAAAAACAGTTAATAACGGCATGCTTACTAGTTACCTTTTTCGTACTAGCATATGCCCTACCAATTGGTAGTGTTTACGCCAACGAAAAAGGCGAAGCTGGCCAGACTGGTGAAGTTGAGTTTTATTTAGAAAGTAGCTCGGATATACCAAAGCCAAAACCTAAACCAAAACCAGAACCAAAACCAAAACCAGAACCAAAACCAAAGCCAAAACCAGAACCAAAACCAGAACCGATCATCAAGCTGCCCCAAACCGGTAGTCAAAAAACAATGTTACCAATTCTAATCGGTGGAGCGTTATTGATTACTAGTAGTGTCGTTGTTTTAGAGAGGAGGGAGTCTTATGAGTAACATTAAGACGAAATTCTTAGTTGTATCTGGACTTCTGCCGCTCTTGTTAGTTAGTCTACCAAAAGAACACTTTGGCGATAAAGTAACCGAACTACCTAGTAAAGGCTCGATTCAGTATGAAGGAGCCGATTGGGTCACGAAACCTGTGGATCCTGAAGAGCCCGGGGAAGAAGTGGAGCCAGGTGGGGAAATCGTTAAAACAGAAGGGCCTTTAAGATTGGACTTTGTGCCACAATTAAATTTTGGGGCGCAAGCAATTTCTAAAGAAGACCAATTGTATTACGCCAACGCTCAGCTATTTAAAGGCGAAACCCCAGCCCGAGCCAACTATATTCAAGTCACAGATAGTCGCGGATCATTAGCTGGTTGGGAATTATCTGTTCGACAAGAACACCAATTTAGAAATGAGACAACCAAAAACAAAGAGTTAAAAGGTGCGATCTTATCTTTTGATAAACAATGGGCGAATTCAAGTTTTAGTAAAGACTATCAACCAACGATTGTCAAAGATGCGATAAAAATCGCCCAAATCGGAACGACTTATCCGATTGCCATTGCTGAACAAGGCAAAGGGGCAGGGACTTGGACGGTTGAATTTGGTTCTTCAGGCTCAGTTGAAGGGATTGAAAATACTTTAACACCAGTTCTGAATGCTGATGGCAAACCTTTAACGGATGCCACGGTGGAAGACAAACCGATGTATAAAAACCAAGCAATCTCGCTGTTTGTTCCGGGAGCAACCTTAAAAGATCCGGTCAAATATACAACGACATTAACTTGGACAATCGCCGAATTATAAAGAGTCGTCAACTTGTTCGAACCGGGAATAACGTTAAAAGGGCCGGTACAAAATGGAATGCTAATTTGGCTGAACACCAAATTGACATAAATAAAAAACCTATAGGAGGAATTTCATAATGAAATTACAAAAATTTACATGTGCAGCAGTTCTAAGTGCATTAGTCTTAGGAGCGGTAGCACCAACAGCATTAGCAGCAGAAGAAGCAAGAACACTTAACGGTAAAGGTACAATCCAATACATCGAAAACGATGATTCAAACAACGAAGGCAACGAAGTTGTTGACCCGGAGAAACCAGATGAAAAAATTGATGTTGAAGAAGAAGAAGGAACAAACAACAACGATAAAAAAGGAACATTACGTGTTGATTTCGTTTCACACTTAGACTTTGGCGCAACTAACAAAATTAAAACAGGTGCTGGGGAATACTTCGCATCACCAACAGTAGGAACAAACAAAGCTGGTGATGAAGTTAAACGTGGTAACTTCGTGCAAGTAACAGACCAACGTGGTGATGGCATTAAAGGCTGGAAATTATCAGCTAAAGTAACAAGCCCATTCACAAACACAGCTGGTGACGTTCTTGATGGCGCAAAATTAACATATTCTAACCCATTTGTTAACAGTGACCAAACAGATAAAACAAACTTACCAACACCAACATCATCAGTTGTTTTAGATACAACAGGCGCAGCTGTTGATTCAGCCGTAATGTTAAGTGCTGATGCAGCAACTAAACAAGGTTGGGGAGCATACACAATCGAATACGGTCGTCCAGCTTTAGATGCAGACGATAAAGTTGTTGAAGATGGAACAACAGGAGTAATTACACAACCAACAATGGCAGAGTCAGTTAAATTAGACGTGCCAGCAAACACACCATTAAAAATTGGTGATGCTTACCAAGCAACAATCCTTTGGACAATTGCTGAATTATAAGAAACAGTAAAGTATCGATAGGACTTAAAACATAATCAAGGCGCTAAAAGAAACTCTTTTAGCGCCTTAATTTTTAAAAAGGAGCTAGTTATGAAGAAAAGAATTCTGAAAGTTGTATTATTATTAAGCTTATTTTGTTTATTACCAACTAAGAGCTTGGCAGATGAAACGGAAAGTAAAATTAAGCAAGTTGGATTTTCATACAAGATTAACCACCCAACGAATCAGATTGGCAGCGGTGGAGCCTTGAACTTAAAAATGAATCCAGGGCAAGAACAAATAGCAACAGCCACAATTAGAAATACGAGTAATCAAGATATCACCGTTTTATTATCGTTAAATGGCGCACGTACTAATAGTAATGGCGGACTTGAGTATGGGCCAAATGATTTTAAAGCTGATAAAAGCATGGCGTATGACATTACTGATTTAATTGAAGTTCCTAAAGAAATTCAAATAGCTAAAAATAGTGAAAAAGACATTGAAATGACAATCAAAATGCCTAAAGTTCCTTATGAAGGAATCGTTACTGGTGGCCTACAAATGATTGAAAAAGATGAAGGTAAAGAAGAAGTAACCTCAACAACGATTATTAACAAAGTTGCCTATTTATTTGGAATAACGCTACAAATGGATGAGACGGAACTAAAACCTCAGATCGACTTACAAAAAGTTTATCCCGAGCAAGCTAACTTTCGAAATGCTGTCTTTTTAGATTTTGCTAATGTGGTAGCGATGAAAGTTAACGGTTTAATGCTAGATATTGAAATTACTAATGAAGGCAAAGAAGATGTCTTGTTTGAAAGCAAAAAGAATAACATGGAGATGGCGCCGAATACGGTGATGTCTTACCCAGTTAGTTTTGGTGGTGAAAAAATGTTAGCTGGTAAATACACAGCTCATGTTTTAGCAAGTGCCCATGGCGAAGAATGGAAGTGGGACAGTGATTTTACCATTACGAAAGAACAAGCAGATAAGTTTAACCAACAAGATGTGAATTTAGTTCAAGAACGTGGTTTAGACTGGAAGCTAATTGCAGTAATTGTTTCGGCTTTAGTGTTCGTAATAGCCGGTATTTATTTTGTAAGGAAAAGTCTTAATAAGAAGAAAACAAGCAAACGGAATACTAAAAACAGCAGTAAAAGTAGTAGTAAAAGCAGAAAAAAAACAAGATAATCTATAGAAAAGCGAGGCGGTAAAAATGTTACTAATTGAATGGGTGATTTTAATCTCAGCCTCATTGGCAATTCTTTCAGTTATCATGTTTTTTATCTTTTTTACGTCTTTTCTTCGTACGAAAGGTCAACTGAAAATAGTCAAAGGGAATAAACCTAAAAAACGTCGCAGTCAACGAAAGTGGCGCCGGGATCTGAAGGCTTTGGATGAGCAGCAGAGTAGTAGTCGGAAAGGGTTTAGCTTGTTCTTACTATTGTTAATTATTTCAGTAGCAGTCGGTGGCTATACTAAGTTTTATCAAATGACTAATATGACTGAAGTTGATACAAACAATATTGTTAGTGGTTATTATTTGATTGAGCAGGCGGAAGCGCAACTAATTAAAGTGTCAAAAGATGAGGGTGAAGAAAAACAGCTAAGTGAAAACATTCATACTTTAGCAGTTCGCATGGCCAGTTTCTCAGCTAAAAAAGGAAATGACCGGGCCTCAGAGGAAGGTCAACATCTTTTAAATCGCTACTACGCAAGAATGGGCCAATTTGGTGTTAACTTATCTTCCCAAAATTATCAAGAGTTAGCAACGAAAGCCGAATTAATGAAAGACTATATGGATGATATTGTCCGAGTCCAAAAGGCCCAAAAAGCCCTCTTAGATTTTTATAAAATTAATGAAGCTTCTTTAAGTGAGAAAAAATAAGGTTAGGTGAAGACAGATGACTAAAGAAAAACGTAAAAAGCGAAAAAAACGAACTAGTCATAACAATCATACTGCCGTTAAAAAAAGTAAAAAAAAGCGTAGCCAAGGAAGTAAAAAGAAAAAAGCTCAAAAAGAGGTTAAGGTTAAGATCTTTAAAGAATTAAAAATGTTAACAACGGCCTTTGCAATTTGTTTAACCATTATTGCAATTTCAATCTTTTTAACTACAACTTTTGGTAAAATGACCGGTTATTCAATGCTACCAACTGTTAATAATAATGATGTTTTTAGTATTAATAAAGTCACTAGTATTAAAAATTTTGATGTCGTCTATTTAAAAGTTCCTAAAAAAAATGGTGAAAAAACGGTTCGCCGCGTCATAGGTATCCCAGGGGATGAGCTATCCTACAAAAATGACGAATTATCAATCAATACGATTGGGAAGTCAGAACGCTATTTAAATAATCGTAAAAATGACTTATTAGGTGGGATATTGACGGAAGACTTTACTTTGAAAAGTTTAACAGGTCAATCGAAAGTACCAAAGGATCACTATTTCGTTATGGGAGACAATCGGCAAAGTTCCGCGGATAGCCGCGATTATGGCTTTGTTCATAAAAAAGATATTGTCGGAAAAGTAGAAGTGGTTCTCTTTCCGCTATCTAACTTAAAAAACATTAGATAAGGGGAAAAATAAAACAATGAAAATATTAGTCAAAAAAATCAAGTTAATCATGCTATTTAGCGTCATTAGTTGTTGTTCCGTTCTGAGTCTAACGACAAAAGTTCAGGCAGAAGAAGGGATTGGCTTTTCTTACTACAATCAAATACCGAAAAATCAACTGACAGAAGGGTCTTATTTTGATTTATTAGTTAAACCTAAAGACAAGCAGACCTTAATAACCGAAGTTAGAAATGAAAGTTCGGAAAGTATCACTGTGAAAGTTAGTATCAATGATAGTAAAACGACTGGTACAGGGGTTATTGACTATGGCCCCTCTAATTTGAAAAATACGAAAGGCTTAGCTATTAAGCTAAATGATATATTGACAGGTCCGACAGAAGTAACTTTAAAAAAAGGTGAAGTTAAAGAATTAGAGTTTCAATTAGTTGTTCCGGAAAAATCCTTTGAAGGAGTTATATTAGGTGGGATTCAATTAGAAAAAGTTACTAAAAATATAGTAAGTAAAGAAGCCGTTTCAGTTCAAAATAAGTATGCTTACGCGTTTTCTGTTTCTTTAAGAGAAGATAAAAAGAAACTAGCTTATGACTTAAATTCTGTTAAAAGTGACTATCAGGTGACATCACGTGGAAGTCAAGTAACTCTAGAAATAACGAACGATACCCAAGAAATTGTTAAGGATTTAAAATTATCTACAATTATAACCGCATTAGATGCAAAGGAAGTTTTAGTTGAAAAAGTCTCAGATAAAATTAAAATGGCCCCAATGTCAGTCATGGATTACACGGTTGAATTTCCCAAAGAAGCTCCTGGAAAATATATTACTAGAACGACAGCTCAAGCTGGCAAACAAGAGTGGCGCTGGGAAAATGAGTTTGAAGTTTTGGAGCAAGATCAAGCACTGGGCAATCAAGTACTAGAAGACGATGAACCTGGAAAAAACAGTTTGTTTTGGGTAGTTGCCATTATTTTAACTTTAATCAGCGGGACTGGTGTTTTATTTGTAGCAATCAGACTGTATAAAAAGAATTAAAGTAAATGAGGTGAAGCGATTCTATGAAAGTCGGGTATACAGTTAAGCGAGAACATATTAATTATTTGAAAAATTACTGTGACGAAGTCTATTATGCGGGAGTTGAAAAACTAACACCGAAATCATTTTTAGAATTTGTTATGATGCATCAAAAGCAAGAAATCATCATCAAAAATGTTGAAGATATCGGTCTGCAATTAGTTCAAATGTTACCAGCCTTAGAGGCACTAAAACAACAAGAAAAAGAGATTAAATTTTTAGAGAAAAATTTTGGTAGCGAGTTATCTGATGAAAATTTCAATCGCATGCTACTGAATTATGCAAGAAATGAAAAAGAAATTATGAGTGATCGAACCTTAGATGGCATCGAAGAAGCTAAGAAAAAAGGGATTCGTTATGGACGACCAAAAGTGAGCCAAGACATTATTCAACAAATTCGTTATTTGTCTTTAAACCAAGAGCGGAGTATACGGGAAATTGCTGAAATCTGTGGTGTCTCGATTGGAACAGTTCACAAATATGCCTCAAAAGAGGATACGTAAATTAAATGAGTAGGTCATAAAGGACCGGTGCCAAGAGAGCTTTCAATGAAGCTCTTTTTTTGCGTTTATTTTAAAAAAACAAGGCGTTATTATGGAGAAAAGAGAAGTGAAATGCTACAATAACTCCGAAATTATCTGATTTTTAATAGGTTTGAAAAATGAACGAAAGGGAATGGTGCTTTTGGCTAGGTTGAGAAGGCACTAATAACAAGAAAGGGAATAAAGTGATGAATAATAAAATAGGACTGGTTGTTTTAGGGTTGGTACTCAGTGTCGGCTTATTAGTCGGCTATTCGAGTCAAAAGGTCAATCATGTAATTTTAGGTAGTAGCAATCAGGAAGAAACTGTGTATTTAACTCAACTAGAAGCTGTTGAAGTTGGCAAGACTGCCCAGTTAGGTCTACAAATTAGTTCGACAATCGCTGATCAAGTAAGGTTGCAGTTTCCAGCTGAGACTGAATTTATAGGAATTAGCGAAGAGTCAGATCCCCAGCTAGAAGTAGTTTTTGAAGCAAGTAGCCAACAATTGATTATTACAACGAATAAGCGAAAAATGTTAGATGAAGAATCAGAAACTTACAATTCAAGCCTCTACGTTAAATTCAAAAGTGATTCTTCCGGCGATTACCTTTTTAAAACACTAATCAATAATCCACAAATTTTGACAGAAGAGGTTTTAGTGTCTGTTCAAGAAATAGACGCTTTAAGAACGGTCCGGGCAATCACTCCTAGATTAGTAACGAATGTCAGCACTTGGCCTCAGTTTAATGCCGCTCTTGCTAATAGCAGTGTTTCAGAAATAAATTTAACTGATAATATCCGGGCTACTTCGAGCCCCACCAACGTCACACGCAGTTTAAGAATAAACGGACATGGTTATCAACTAGACTTAGATAACCGGACTTTAATCTTAGGAAATGTTAACGCTCCCCAGAGTTTAACTTTTAATAATTTGATTTTAGCCGGTCGGGGGAGCGGTTCGAGAATCAACTCATCAACATCTAATAGTGCAAGTTGGACGCTAAATTTAGAAAGCCTTAGTTTTGGCAGTAGTATTGGCACTCAAAATATCTTTAATTTACCACAAGGACGAATTGCTTTTACAGGGGGAAGTAGTAACTTAGTTAGTAGCGTGACAGATACAAGCACAAGTCGTGGGATGTTGACGGCAAAAATTTTAGATGTGACCAATGGGGCCCAAGTGAATGGCCGTCTTGGGGGCGGATTTTTTTTCAGCAATGTTTCAGGAACGGAAACTACTATCGATCAAGGTGGCCAGCTAGTTATCCACTCAGAAACAGGTTTACTCTTTAATCAGACGAATCCTTCCAGTTTTAGTGTCGATGGTCAGAACAGTCTGCTCCAAGGAACTGGCAATCGTCAAAGTGCAGGTGATAATGGTACTTTAGTTTCGATGATTGGTCCTAATTCTCGTATCGAAGTCAACAATGGCGGTAAGATCGACATTTTTGCAACAGGAACACCTGCCATGTTGCTGAACAGTCAAAACGGTCGTTTTAGTGTTAGCAATGGCAGTTCGCTCAATCTAACATCATCTGGAGGTGCTAATGACCGAGCAGCTACTTTAAGATTTAGGGTCAATGGCGGCCAAACCTTTTTAGCTGAAAGCAACTCGAAAATTAATATTCGTAAGATTAGAGGTGGCACTGCTAATTCAGCAGCAGCAACCGCACCAGCTGTCCGGATGCGTAACCCTAATAATCGTTTTATAGTTAATTCTGGTGGGAAAGTATCCGTTTATAATCAAGGCAGTGGGCAACCTCAAAATCCAGGAGGTGTTAACCGTAACCAAGGGATTTTATATACAGAAGGTGATAACAGTCAATTCGAATTAAGTGGTGAAGGCTCAGTCGTTGAGATTGATGCTGACTTTGGGGCAGCAATCGACACTCATAACCAGACCGCTAGTATTAGCGCCAACGAAGGAACGACTTTTATTGCCAGGGGTCGAACGGCTTCGGAAGGCAGCGGTATTTTTAACACAAGTCGCTCAACAATCGCTTTAGATAAGGTGCGTTTTTTTGATTTTAGAAACGAGCGACCAGGTGGTGGGAATATTTTTAATGTTAGTGGGGGCTCCCGCTTAGAGTCGGTAAACTCGAATTTAAGTGTTTGGCGGAAAGGCAGTCACTTAGATGGCGATCCGGATCATGATTGGCCACTTTTTAGTTATGCTTTATCAGGAACTAATTTTAATCAAGTAGAGGAAAGTGACGATAATAACTTTACCGAAGTTTATAGTCAAGGTGGGTTAGGTGCCACAGCATTTGCCCGAATGAGTGGTAATAATGCCCCACCTGTTATCGATGAATTAAGACAACCAACTAATGCGGACAAATTTGTTTTTGGTCATGCCACTGTCCCAGTCGGAACTGAAGGTGGCCGGGATGCTTGGACAGATGAAGTCTTTGTCAAAGTCAAAATAACGAAAAAATCTGGTGAAACGGAAGAAATTATTGCCCCAACTTATGGGATGAATAATAATAATCCTGGCTTAGTTGTTTATGATGAAGAGCCTCGGGCCGGCCTTTTTAAAGGAGCTACGGATGAGGAAGGCTTTTTGCAAAGAGGGGACGTAATCCAGGTCACTAAAGCTTGGCGAGGAGAACTTGCTGAAGACTCTGAGCGAAATGTCTTTAGCCGACCAGAAGACCTTCAAGCCCCTGAACGAATCGTTGAAGATGTCACCCCACCAGCTAGTTTAGTTTTGGCAACGCCTGAGGTGACAAATGGGACGAAACAACTTGAGGGAACCATTGATCTCTTTGATGAACGGGATCAAGAAGAGCTAGAAATGCTTAAACTTTTTATTAAAGTGAATCAAGAATTTTTAAGAGACGAGCAAGGGGAGTTAGTCTCCCAGATTATTACTACTGAAAGTAGCCCGAGTAGCTCAACGAAAAAAAACTGGCTAATTAATTTACCAAGGTATTTTGATTTATCAGAAGAAATTGTGGAGATTTACGCTAAAGATTTAACTGAACTTAAGAGGGATCCGACAAGTGGAGAACTATTAGTAACTAACCCACCAGCCACTTACACTATAGAGCCAGATGGCGTGCCAGGGAATCTTTCTGTTTCGGCAGTTAATTATGAAGCTTATCAGGGCTATCATGATGCCCTCTTAGAGGAACGCTTTCAGTCAGCGCCTTCATTAGAAATCGAAGATGTCTTACCTAGTCCGCCAGTCGTTACTAAAACGGTTTCTTCTGACACGACTGATGGTCAAGGGCAAGAAGTTAGCCAAGTTGGTAGTCAATTAACTTACTCAATCACAATTGAAAACAGTGATGACGATAATAGTAGAAAAGTCTTAAGAAAAACTATTTTTGAAGACACCTTACCTTTAGGCGTGGATTTCTCCTTAGAGACGAGTGACTTACGAATCAACGATGCCCTCGTTCACCAAGAAAGAGTTGATTATGATGAAGAAAGTCGGCTCTTAACAATTGAACTTGGTGAACTTGAACCAGGGGATGTTCAAACCATTGTCTTTAAGGCAAGTGTGAACCGGGAAGCAGTTGGCACCGTCATTGAAAATCAAGCTCTTGGAATTGGTGAGACCCCACGAGAAACGCCCTTTATTCCGGGACCACTTAATCCAGATAGTACTTATGAGACTGTCCAAGGAGAAGGCCGTGTTAGTAACCCTGGTGGAGAAGTTGGGGGACTTTTAATCCTTGAATCAGCACCAAAATTAGTTGATTTTGGTAGCCATTTAATTACTGATTATCATCAGCAAGTTGGCGTTAATCAGCAAGATATTAGTGAGCCCTTAGTTGTTGATGATACGAGGAAAGGAGGCGGAACTTGGAGTGTTACGGCTCAAGTTGTGATGGAAATGACGAATGGTCTCGACGTTAAAAAAGGCTCACTAAAGTACTTATATAAGGATCAGCTTTTAACTTTAGGCAGTTCGGCTCAAGAAATTTATCAAGCAGCAGAAAACAATCCAGAAAAGCGTCATGTAATTACTGATAGCTGGGGACGGGAAGTGACCGCTGAGGGCTTAAAATTTCAGCTTGAAGCAGTCGATATTCCTCGAACAGAAGGGTTTTATCAAGGCGTCATTCGTTGGACACTTCGAGATACGATTGAATAGAAAATGAAAGAAAAGCGAAAAAAGCCAAACAGATTTTCTTTTTCGATTCTGTTAATGGCTGCCATTATGGGAACCACTTTGACGCTATTAGCAATTGGGCTAACTTTCCGAATAGCTGTTGTTCAAAGTAATGAAATGGCACCGACTTTCTTAGCTCAAGATATTCTAGCTATTAGCTCTAATGAGCGGATTAGGCGTTTCGATTTAGTTTATTTTACAAGTCCGGCTCAAGAGGGCAAACTAACTCTTAGTCGGGTGATTGGCTTAGCTGGTGAAGATCTTTATTATAAAAATGATCAGCTCTATGTGGATGCAGAAGAACTTGGGGAAGATTATTTAGCCAGGGGAAAAGCCGACTTAGTTAGCAGTCTTTTGACAGCTGATTTTACTTTAAGAGGGGTGACTGGCCAAGGAAAAGTACCGGCGAAAAGTTACTTTGTCTTAGGCGATAACCGGCAGATAGCACAAGATAGTCGGGAGTTTGGTTTTGTTCATGAGGAACAAATTAAAGGCAAAGTTAGTGCCAAACTCTGGCCTTTAGGACAGTTAGAAATATATTGAACTGAGGAGTTAACGAATGATTGAAAGTGATGACTATGAAAAAGATACTTACATTTATTAGCGTTAGTTTGTTAATGATAAATCAGAGCAATGTGAGCTTAGCTATGGATAAGGACAGTGTTGGTATCGGCTTTACGTACCACAATGAGATTCCAGAAAATCAACTTGCAGAAGGAAATTACTTTGATTTATTAGTTGAACTTGGGGCCGAGCAAAGGTTAGTCACAAGAATTCACAATTATGAAAATCGCGACATGATGATAAAAATTTCGATTAATGATAGCAAGACAACACCTGAAGGGCTGATTGAATATGGGGAAAGTCGGTTGCAAAACACACCAGCTTTAAGGTATTCCTTAGTCGATTATTTAACAGGACCAAAAGAAATTTTAGTCAAAGCTCAGACTAGTCAAGCCGTTACTTTTGATTTAAAGATGCCAACTGAGCATTTCGATGGTCTTTTATTAGGTGGGATTCAGTTACAAGAAGTCACTGGGGCAAGAGAGGAAGTCTCAGGCTTTTCAGTTGAAAATGAATATGCCTTTGTCTTTTCAGTTTCCCTACGTCAAAATCACAAAGAAGTCCCTTTAAAGTTAAATTCCTTGGCAACGACTTATCAACATGACAATAATCAAAGCTTTGTGACTTTAGGAATTACCAATGATTCACGGCTAATTGGCAAAGAATTAAGCTTAAGGACAACTTTGTATGAAGCTGGTACTGAGGAGCCCTTAGCTGAAAGCCAACTAACGGATTTTAAGTTAGCCCCAATGTCGATTTTTAATTACTCAATGCCTGCCACTAAATTAGCAGCAGGAGAATACTTGACAAAGACAACTATAAAAAGGGCCGATCAAGAGTGGTCTTGGGAGGAGGGCTTCACAGTAGAAGTTGAAGAAACAGAGGGAGCTGAGCCTCAACTTATGAGTGATAAAAAAAGTAAGTCATTATTCCCTTTAGTATTAGTTGCTAGTTGTCTACCAATAAGTACGGGAATTTTGTATTATGTTTTATTAAAAGCTAAAAATAGTTAAAAAAGAGCCTAAGGGCTTTTTTTTACGTAATAATAACGCTAATCTTGCTGAAATTTTACAACGTATTTACATTCATTCATTACAATGTGTTTGTAAGGTGCTAAGTTCAGAGGGCAACCTTGCTAATGAAACAGTTAAAAAGTGGAGGGAAGATAAATTGAAAAAAGTCAGTCATAAATTTTTAAGTTTAAGTGCAGTGGCCTTGTTAAGTCTAGGTTTGTTAGCTGGTTGTAGTCAAGGGGAGTCAGCGGAAAAGGCTGAGACTAGTAAAACGAAAGAGCAACAAGAAAAAGTGAGTATCGAATATTGGCACGCCAATGCAGATACCCAAGGCGGTAAAACCGTAACAGCCTTAGTTGATACGTTTAATCAATCGCAAGATAACATCCAAGTGACTGAAAAATTCAACCCAGATATGTATAAAGGCTTAATGCAAAACATGCAAGCAGCTGTCGCTTCAAAAACAACCCCAGATGTTGTTCAAATTGGTTGGGCCTTTCTTGATTATTTTTCAACTAATTTTGAGTATTCAGAACCACAAAAATTAGCAGCAGAGATGGATCCTGACAACGCCACCTTTTTAGAAGATAATTTTTTACCAAATGTCTTAGATTTGGCTAAAAATAATGAGGGCAAACAAGTTGGTGTGCCTTATTCTTTAAGTACTCCAGTGTTATACATCAATCAAGACCTTTTAAAAGAAGCTGGTTTGTCAGCAACAGGACCAAAGACTTGGCAAGAAGTTAAAAGTTTTGCTAAAACAATTAAAGAAAAAACAGCGAAATATGGGGTTTACATTCAAGAGCCAATGGATAACTGGGCGACTCAAGCTTTATTAGAAAGTAATGGCGCGACTTTTATTACTGAAGGGAAAGCCACCTTTGCTTCACCAGAAGGAATCGAAGCCTACCAATTATGGGCGGATATGGTTTTAACCGATAAATCAGCACCGAACATTGGTTGGGACGAAGGGGTTCAAAGTTTTATTAAAGGGGATGTGGCAATGTTGTATACAACGATTGCCCAAAGAAATAACGTCCAAAGTAATATTAATTTTGCTGCCACAACGGTTTCTTCACCAGCCTGGGAAGGCAAGACACCACAATTACCGGCTGGTGGTGCAATGCTAGCAATTACTGCCACAACAGATGAAAAGAAAAAAGCCTCATGGGAATTCATGAAGTATTTATACAGCATAGAAAGTGTCTCAGAATGGACGAAAGGCACAGGTTACGTGCCACCTCGTAAAGACGTAGCGGAGGCTGAAAACGGCCTGAAAGCTTTCTTAGCTGAAAATGAAATGATGCAGCCAGCGATTGCCCAAATGGATAAAGTCGTTTCATGGAGTTCTTTCCCGGGAGATTCCGGTTTAGCCGCGGAACAAAAATTATTAGACATGCGTGACCAAATTTTAACAGGCAAAGTCCCAGTGGCTGAAGCTTTAGAACAAACACAAAAAGAAATTAACGAACTTTTGAAATAAACAATTAGCTTAAACTAAGTGACGGCTCAGAACTGTCCTTAGTTTATTTTATCAAAGAGCCTATTTTTTAGAAATGAGTGAATATTAATGAAAGTCCCAGTTAGTAACAAACTGGCTAGTCTGAAAGGGTTGTTATACTTATTACCTTCGATGTTAATTTTTATCGTCTTTATGATTTGGCCACTACTTTATACCGTTTATCTGAGCTTTTTTAAGTGGAACATGGTTTCACCAACTAAAGAGTTTGTTGGATTAGCCAATTACATAACGATTTTTCAAGACAAAAATAGTTATAAAATCATGTTAAATACCTTACTATACATTGTCTTTCTCGTGATCTTTTGTTGTGTAGTCCCTTATGTTTTATCTTTTGTAATGGACCAAATAATTAAGAAATACCAAACATTTTATAAAACCATGCTCTTTGTCCCAGCAGTTATTTCTTTAGTCGTGGCTTCGATTTTGTTTACTTGGATATTAAATCCAGTTTCAGGGCCTTTAGCGATTATTTTAGGTAAGGTTGGCATAACAATGCCTTTTTGGACAAAGCTCGATGGTTGGGTGATTTTTGTGATTAGTTTGATTACGTCTTGGAAAGTCTTTGGTTATAATTTTATCGTGTTATATGCAGCAGTAGCCGGAGTGTCTCGGGAACTAATTGAAGCTGCACGTCTGGATAATTTATCAAACACAACGATTTTCTTTAAAATTGTCTTACCGATGAGTAGTTCAACCGGGATTTACATCTTCATTATTACCATCGTCCAAGGCCTGCAATACGTTTTTACGCCGATTAAAGTAATTACCCAAGGCGGCCCTAATCAAGGGAGTTCTAACTTGATTTACAGTTCTTATCAACAAGCCTTTGAAATGTATAACACAGGCATGTCATCTGCTTTATCCGTTTTGACGATGGTGATTTTCGCTGTCCTACTAGTGCTGGAATTCAAGTTTGTTGAGAAGGGAGTTTATTATGAAAACTAATAAATTAACTTTTAGTTGGTGGCACTTAGTTTTTCTATTACTTATTTTAACAGCGATGTATCCAATTATTTTTTCAATTAGTAACTCTTTTAAACCTTTAAAAGAAGCCTATCATACTATTTTAAATTTAATTCCAGTCAATTTTACCGGGGATAATTACCGCTATTTATTCGATACGTTACCAATTGTTAAAATCACTATGAACACCTTTATCGTGGCAAGTGTCTCAACAGTCGTGAAGTTAATAACCTCATTTTTTGCCGCCTATGCCTTAGTATTTTTTGAGTTTAAAGGCAAACGGCCCCTTTATATTATTCTCGTGGGAACGATTTTTATTCCTTTTACTGTGACGATGATTCCAAATTATTTAATGGTGGCCCGAGTTGGCTTAATCGATTCCGTTTGGGGCGTCATTTTACCTCAACTTGCCGATGCCATGGGAATTTTTTTACTGACCCAAACCATGCGTTCAATTCCCAAAACGTTAATTGAAGCGGCGAAACTAGACAATATTAAAGATGGCAAAATTATGACTGGGATTGTCTTTCCTTTAAGCCGTCACGCAATTTCTTCAACTGGCATCTGGTTCTTTATTACGACTTGGAACGAATATGTCTGGCCCGTCTTAATCTTAAAGAAGACGGAAAATTACACCTTACCTTTAGCTTTACAAAATTACATTAGTGCTGAAGGCGGCACTAACTTTACGGTGGCGATGTCGGTTTCAGTTGTGACGATGATTGTGCCGTTAACTCTTTACTTAATTTTTCAAAAATACATCATTGGGACCTTCGTGTCAGCAGGGATCAAATAGGAGCAGACTATGAATGAAATAGAATTAAAAAACGTTTCAAAAAACTATGGTGAGACAGCGGTTATCACTAACTTAAACTTAAAAATTAAAGAAGGGGAGCGTTTAGTTTTATTAGGACCCTCTGGCTGTGGCAAGTCAACAACCCTACGGATGATTGCCGGTTTAGAAGGGATTAGCCAAGGGGACTTGTATTTAAATGGTCAAAAAGCCACTAACTTACCAAGTGGTGAACGGGAAATGGCAATGGTTTTTCAAAACTACGCCTTATATCCGAATATGACTGTGACGGAAAACATTGTCTTCGGTTTAAAAGCCAATAAAGTCGAAAAAACCGAAATTGAACGGCGACTAGAAAAAGTCTTAATTATGTTACGTTTAGAAAAGTACCGTGATCGCCTACCGAAAGATTTATCGGGAGGTCAAAGACAACGGGTAGCTTTAGCTCGAGCCGTCGTTAAACGTTCAAAGTATTTTTTACTAGACGAACCGTTATCGAATTTAGATGTCACCTTACGTCATTCCGCTCGTAAACAATTAGTTGAGATTCATGAAACGTACCATCAGACCTTTGTTTACGTGACCCATGACCAAGTCGAAGCTATGACAATAGGTCAGCGGATTGTCCTACTTAATGAAGGGGAAATTCAAATGATTGATACGCCTGAGCGGGTCTATCATTTTCCGAGTAACTTATTTACCGCTTCATTCATCGGCTCCCCGAAAATGAATTTACTGCCAGTGACTTATCAAAAAGGCTTAGTGGGGCTATCAGAACAAGTCATTGAATTGAGTCAAGGGTGGCAAGACTACTTAGTCGAGCAGGAGCAAGCAAAGTTAGTTTTAGGCATTCGGCCTGAGCATTTGAAACTCTCGAAAACCCCGAAAGAGAATAGTTTAAAAGGGCAAGTGAAGTACATTGAAAACTTAGGTGCTACATTTGCGATTACAGTTCTTGTAGGTGATAGTGAGTGGCTTGTCCTAGACGATTATAAAAAGTGGCAAGTGACTGACGAGGTTTACTTACGTTTTAACTTTTATAAGCTCCACTTTTTTGATCCAGTCACAACAAATACATTAGGATACCCAAAGGAGATTATCGATCATGACAATTTTTGTGAGTAGTAATGTTTTTATTGAAACAAGTTTTGATGATGTTTTTGACTTGTTAAAAGAAATACCTAACAATCAAGACATTGGCATTGAAATTTTTCCGAATTTTAAAAATGCAGCTTTCCAAGTAGCCTTGGAAAAACAAATGCCTCATTTGAAACAACATCCGATTAGCCTTCACGGCCCCTACTTTAACATCGAGCATAGTGCAGCCAAAGGGACGGAAGCTTATGATTACGCCATGGCAGAAGTTACTGAGATTTTTGAACTAGCTAAAGAAACTCAGGCAGAACACATTGTTTTTCACCATAATAATAAAATCATAACTCCTGAAAACAAAGTAGAAACGATTAGTGAAGCGAGTAAAAATTTAGCGGAACTAAATAAATTAGCTAAAGTAGCAGGTGTGCCTTTATATGTGGAAAATGCCGGGGTCAATTCATTAGGGACTAACTTATTTACGGAAGAGGAATTTATTGCCGAATGCTTAAAGATCGAAAATGAGGTCTTAATTGATATTGGTCATGCTCATGCCAATAGTTGGAATTTAGAAGCAGTCATTAAAGCTTTAGGGACTAAGATTAAAGTCTTTCATGTTCATAATAATGATGGAGTCGGCGACGGTCATCAGCGAATTTTTGATGGCAGTTTAGATTTTAAAGCATTTCAAAGACTCTATCAAACTTACACACCAACAGCAGATATTGTTTTAGAATACGGCTATCAATTGGCCACAGATTTTTCAGCGATAGTTGCTGATATTGCTTATATTAGAAATGAATTTTAACTAACGAGCAAACTCCAATCAACTTTTGATTGGAGTTTTTTAATAAAGTACAAAATACTTTTATTGTTGGTTAAATTAAAGAGCAGGCTAGATATCCCTTAAAATAAGTCCTTGTGGCAAGTAAGCTTAGTATAGTTGTGAAGGGTTTTTAGAACGACTAATGAATAACTAAAATAAGCTTGTTTTTAAAAATGATAACGTTTACAATCGAGAGTGTTACTAAATTTTTTAGGGGGACGTTATGAAAAAATTACAAGCTTCATTAGTTATTGGGGTAGCAAGTACACTTGTTTTGGCTGGTTGTACTACTTCCAAGAAAGAGCAGCAAACTGAAAAGTCATCAGCAACAAAGGAAGTCACTATTTTAGGAACTTCTGATATCCATGGTCGTTATATGCCTTGGGATTATGCGACAGATGTGGAAAATAAAGATGGAAGCTTCGCTCAAATCAGTACAATCGTTAATGAAGTCAGAGGGGAAGACCCGAATATGCTGCTAGTAGATGCTGGCGATTTAATTCAAGATAACTCAGCGGAACTTTTTCAAATGGATGAACCACATCCTGCCACCGAGTCCTTAAAAGCTTTGAAATACGATGTTTGGACAATGGGCAATCATGAGTTTGATTATGGCTTTGATGTGTTAGATAATATTACGAAACAATTTGATGGGGCAGTTCTTGGCGGAAACGTGCAGTTAGAAGACAGTACACCCTATTTTGAATCTTATAAAATTATTGAAAGAGCTGGCATTAAAGTCGGATTTATTGGCATGACGACACCGATGGTTGCTGAATTTAAAGAAGATACTGATATTTTTGATGGTAAAAAATTAACTGATCCAGTTGAGGAAACGATTAAAGTCATTAAAGAAATTAAAGAAGAGACGGACTTATTAGTTGCCGTTGTTCATATGGGAATTGAAAATGAAAATAATATTACGAATACTGGTGTTGCAGATATGGCTAAGAAAGTTCCAGAATTAGATGTAATTTTTGCTGGTCATATGCATACTTTAGTTGAAGAAGAATTTATTAACGACGTTTTAATTGTCGAGCCAGATAAGTATGGTCGTTATGTTTCTCGAGTAGATGTGACGATGGAAAAAACTAAAGAGGGCTATGAAGCGACGAAGAAAAGTGGATCGGCGATTAAGGTGGCTGACTATGAGGAAGATCCTGAAATCACTAAGTTATTAGCTGATTCTCATGAAAAAGCTCGCAAAGACGCTAATACCGTTCTTGGTAAACTTGTCGGAATGGACTTAGTCCCAAGTGATGAAATTAAAGGTATTCCTCAAGCTCAAATTGAAGAAACGCCATTAGTCAATTTCTTTGGGGAAGTGATGCAACATTATAGCCAAGGGGCTGACGTCGTTGCCTTCCAAATTGATACAGATACGCCGAAACTGGATCAAGGGGACATTCACAAAAAAGACATTGCTAAAAACTATCAGTATGCTGGTGGAGAAGTGACGGTTTATGAATTAACAGGGAAAGATTTGAAAGATTACATGGAGTGGGCAGCTGGTTATTATAACAGTGTCAAGCCAGGTGATGTGACTGTTAGTTTTAATGAAGAACGCCGGACGAGTAAATATAATACAAATGACCGCTTTTATGGTCTTAAATATGAGATTGACTTACGTGAGCCAGCTGAGGAGCGAATCAAGAACTTACGACGTTTAGACAATACGCCGATTAACCCGGAAACACCAATTAAAATCGGGATGAATGCTTATCGAATGAAGTTTTTACAATCTGAAAGTGGCCCTCTGGTCGGTCGTGAATTTAAAGAAATCTCTAGTACAACAGCAAGTGATAGCTACGGTGAAACTGAAGGACGGATTCGTGAGTTATCAGCTCGTTATTTAGATGAAGAAGTTGATCGAGTATATGAAGGAAAACTATTGAACAATTGGCAAATTGTTGGTCTGACTGACGATCAAAAGAGCCGGGAAGCGGTTGTGGCTTTAGTTAATGCTGGCATGTTAGAATTACCAAGTGCAGCTGAAGGAACGGTAACTAACATTGCTTCGATTAATGTCCAACAGGCAGTGACGAGTGAAGAAATCAAAAGCTTAGCTGAAAAAGCGAAACTGTCAGAAAGTCAGTTAGCAGAAGCGAAAACAACAGGGGAACTGTACCAAAAAGTTGCAGCTAGTTTAAAATAAAAGGATAAAAAAGTACCTCAATCACGTTTAGTGATTGAGGTACTTTTTTTAGTCTAAGGCTTCTTTAGCTAACAGAAGAGTCCCCGTAATTCCAGCATTATCACCAAGTTCACAATAAACAATGTAGTCATTTAGTGGTGGCGTGGCGTAATAACCTGCCATTAATTCTTCGAAGTAACTCCGAACCCGACTAAAGAGTTGTTTTTGTTTCATCACGCCACCACCAAAAATAATAATTTCTGGGGATAAAGTCAAGGCGTAATTGACACAAGCTTGGGCTAAATAATAAGCTTCAAATTCCCAAGCTTGATGGTCTTCCGCTAAGTTGAACGCTTTTTCGTGGTAACGAGCTTCAATTGCCGGACCAGCGGCTAAACCTTCTAAACAGTCGCCGTGATAAGGACAAACCCCAGCAAAACTATCTTCAGGGTGTTTTTTAACCATAATGTGACCCATTTCCGGATGGCTAAACCCTTGAATGATTTGGGAATCAATGACTGCGCCACCACCGATGCCAGTGCCGACAGTTAAGTAGATACAACTGTCTTTGCCGACAGCCGCCCCTAGTTTTAATTCCCCATAAGCCGCGGCGTTAACGTCCGTTGTAAAAGCCATGGGAATCTGATAACGGTCTTTCATAGCCCCTAAAAAATCAAAGTCGCGCCAGCCTTTTTTTGGCGTTGAGGTAATGTAACCGTAAGTATTTGAGTTAGGATTAACGTCAATTGGACCAAATGAGCCAATGGCTAGTGAGGCTAGTTGATGTTGATCAAAAAAGTTAAAAACTTGAGCTAAAGTTTCAGTTGGTGTTGTTGTTGGAATCGTTAGTTTATCAATCATTTTTAAATCAGGAGTGGCTACCCCACAAACAAATTTTGTACCGCCAGCTTCAATTGCACCAATTAACATAAAAATCACCTTTCTTACTTACTATATTTTAGTCCAGAGTAAACTATTAATCTCACCAGGGGCAAGGACAGTTGACAGTGGTTTGTCATGAATTTCTTCAATTAAAGTACAACGGGCTTTGTGATAGCCAGGAATGTGAATGTCTAAAGGTGCCGCTGTTGTATTTGATAAGTTATAGCCACGAGTAATAATCTCACTTTGGTTTTCTTTCCGCTTTAGAGCAGTCATTAAGTATGCTGAACTATTAATTGTCATGAAAGTCTTTGTTGGTGCTAGGGGACCTTGATGACTGTCAGTTTGTTTAACTGATAAAGGAATTTGGAAATTTTGAGCCCGTTGGTAAGTCTCGTGTAAATCTGTCCCACCATGGAAGTCAATGGCATAACGAACTGTTTGCTCACCTAAACATTGAGCTTCTGGTGTTGGGAAGTAACCCCAGTCACCCATCTCACCGACTGAACGATGAAGAGTTAAGGCAATTGTACCATTTTCTTGAAGGATTTCGTACTCATTCAAGCCATAGTTAGCAACTGTTACACCGTAATTATCTGTGTGTAAATTAACAAAAGCATGTTGATGTTGGGGATTTGTCGGATTTTCCCAGGAGTCGCTAACGGTATTAGGTCGTTCAACAACTTCGTAAATACTTTCGGCAAAATGACTTTCCGCCATGATATTAGTTGGGAAGAGCACCCGTAAACGATGGTCCTTAGCTTGGTTGTTAAAGGAAGTCGCAAATTTCAATTGATGACTGCCCGCCTCTAAACGAATCCTTGTTTTTAAAACAAAAGGCATCAATTCTTTGCTACGGCCAGCTTGGCGTTGACGCATTTCAACGACTGCCTGCATTTCTTTTTGTAGTAACTCTTCAGCAGCCACGGGAATCATTAAAGTTTGGGTTAATTCGACTTCGGCTAAATAAGGACTATCAGTGACAACTTCGATCGTATGAGGGAAGTCGTGAGCAAAGATTGCTTGGTCGTTTTTAGGTTGTTTAAAAATGTACTCATTACCGACATCACCGACATTTTCGAAAGTTAAGACATTTGGATAAATTTGGTGATTGGCTTTGTCCGTGACTGTTAATTGACCGTTGGCCATAATTTCAGCATGAATAAAGTCATTTTCTAAAATAGAACCGCCAGCTGAAATTAACGAAAGGTCAGTTATTGTCATAGCTTTAGTTTGTAAAGTTAAAGCTAAGGCTTGCCATGATAGGGCAGGCATCTCTTGGACAGGAATTCTGACTGTCACGTAAATCGCCATATATGGCACGCGGAAAGCGTCTTTCGGTAAGTCATAGTTGAAGCGAACCTCATGTTTGACAATTTCAGCGGGAATCACGTTGTTTTGGCTATCAACGACCATTAAAGCTGGTAAGTCTCTGCCGGCTAACTCAGCATATAATTTTTCAGGTACGCCACTGGCAAAAGGTAGGCGATCCCATTCGATTTCCGTTTCAAAAACATCGCTCTTGGCATTACCGCCAGTGTTGAATATGACGAAAGGCTTGCTTTCACTAGGGAAAGTCGATGTGTCAATGGCATTAGTTAGTTGTTCTAAGGCTTCATTTGCTAAAAATTTCCCAACTTCTTGGGCTTTATCGAAACGAGTCATCATTTCCCTGTGAACCTCATCAACACTACAACCACAAATACTATCGTGGGGGTGGTTTTGCATTAACAATTTCCAAGCGTAGCGCAGTTCATCATGAGGGTAAGTTCCAGTTACTTCATAAGCCATTGTTGCTAAAGGTTCAGTAATACTTTCTAACTGTCGTTGAACATCAGTATTTTTTTGTTTCAAATAGATTCGAGCCGAAGCAGTATTCGCTAAGGTATACCAGCCATCAGTTTCTTGGCTTGTTAATTCCCCTTCAACGGTACTTAAATCTGCAGGTAAGTCAGCCATCACAGCAGCTAAATACTCATCAAAACTACTGTGAATAAATTCGTAATCAGCGTATAAGTCATTGGCAACTTTAATTGCCCTAGTGACATCTTTTTGGACAGGTTGGTGATCGACGCCATTCATCATTAGTAAGTGGTCAGTTGAGGCATACAGTTCTACGTCAGCTAACTTTTGTTGCCAAAAAGTTTTGGCTTCCTCAATCTCAGTAGGGATTTCGTTCCCATTACTGTACCAATTGGCGAAAAGGAGACTGAAAATCTTGGAGCCGTCTTTGCCTTGCCACCACATTTCTGAATATTGGGAACTGTACTTTTCATCATTAATTACTGCGTTGTCAAAGCCAGTTGGTTTCACTCCCCGGCCAAAAGCAGCAATCTCAATGCCTCCTTCTTTCATCATTTGGGGGGCTTGCCCCATATTGCCGAAAGTATCTGGGAAGTAACCTAGTTTTACTGGCTCTCCCCATTTACGGCTTTCTTCTAAACCGACTAACATATTCCGAGTATTAGCTTCACTACTAATTAAAAAGTCATCTTGTAAAATATAGAAGGGCCCAATTTTTAATTTGCCAGCAGTAATAGCTGCTTGGACTTCATCCCGTTTATGCGGGCGGACTTCTAAATAGTCGTCTAAAGAAATTGTTTGGCCATCAAGATGGAAACTATGGAAGTCAGGATCTGTTTTAAATAATTCTAATAAGTCGTCCATTAAAGCGACTAAACGCATGTGGTGTTGCTCATAAGGTAAGTACCATTCCCGGTCCCAGTGACTATGGGAGATAACATAAACTTTTTTCTTTGCCATGTGTAAACACTCCTTTTAGTTTAATTTAATCGTTAAGCAGTAATTGTAATATCGTAGTAAGCCATTAATAGCTCACAGAACATCATGTTCGCCCATGAAAACCATTCCCGGGTATAGTTATTAGGATTATTAACGTCAAAGCCTTCGTGCATTAAGCCTGTGCCACCATCGTTCTCAGCTAACATATTTAAGATGGTTTTTTGTTCAGCTTTATTAGTGGCAGTTAGTCCTTGAATAGCTAAAGCAATCGGCCAGACGTAATTTTCTGGAGTATGAGAACTACCAATCCCTTTGGCAAATTCCCCTTCGTAATAATAAGGGTTTTCTGAGCTTAGTAACGTTTGCCGAGTGGCTAGATACGTCTCATCTTCTTTGCTACAGAAGCCTAAGTACGGGGCAGCCATTAAACTTGGCACATTTGAATCATCTTGAATGGAGTAGTTACCTAAACCATCTACTTCATAAGCATAAATGCTCTCGCCCGCTTTGTTAGTGACTTTCGCAAATTCCTCAAGGCCTTCTTGAATGTCAGCTTTTAGTTTTTCAGCTCGTGCGACTAATGCCGGGTCAGGCAGTAAGTCAGTAAAAATTTCTTTAATATAATTTAAGACAACGACTGCGAACATATTAGAAGGAACGAGGTAGCCATATTGACAAACATCGTCACTCGGTCTAAATCCTGACCAAGTCATGCCAGTCTTACCAACTGGGGAACCAAGACCATTACGGGGGAGTGTGTCTTCAACACGAGTAGTGTCACGCTCAAAGGTATAAGGAGACGTTTCATGATCTTGTTCTGTTTCCCACAAGTCAAGAATCTTCATGACACCAGTTTCAAAAGCCTGGTTGAAATGTTCCGTAGCATTGGTTTCTTTATAGAGTAAGTAAGCTAATTGGACAGGGTAGCAAAGAGAATCGATTTCATATTTCCGTTCCCAAATCCAAGGATTCATTTCCGTATCATCTGTTTGATGACCAGCATTATTGGCTGCTTCATTAAAAGCGTTGGCGTAAGGATCAAGATTAATATAGTTAAACTGACGTTTGACTAAGCCACCAATCATCGCTGTTAATTCGGGATCATTTTTAGCAATCGGTAAGTAAGGACGGACTTGGGCAGTCGAGTCACGTAACCACATGGCCGGAATATCGCCAGTTAAGACGAAAGTAGTGCCATCTTCTTGTTTTTTGACAGTTGTTAATAAAGTGTTAGCGAAACAGTTATTAAAAATTTTCGCCCATTTAGGATTTTCACTTTCAGCTTTGGCACTTAGTTCTGCCATAAATTGTGTCACAGATCTTGGGATTTCGTTATAAGTCATAGTATTTTCTCCTTTTAAATGATATATCAACTATTTACATTTTTTATTATATGGTATATCATTAGTTTTGTCTAGCGCTTTCATTCGAAAGTAACCAGTAATTAAGATATCTTTTAAAGTTAATGATATAATGTTGATATATCATTTCAAGAACAAATCAGGAAGGAAGGCGATAAAAATGGCAAAGCAACCACTTTATCAGCAAATATATAATCAATTAAAAGAAGATATTTTAACGAATCAGTTAAAAGAGAATGATCAATTACCAACAGAGCTAGAATTATCAGAAAGTTACCAAGTCAGTCGGATTACTTCGAAGCGTGCCTTAGGGGAGTTAGAAAATGAAGGCTTGATTTACCGGATTCGTGGCAAAGGGAGTTTTGTTAAAGCCCATCAACCAGTTATCCCTAATAGTGAGCAATTAAACTTATTGTTTATTATGCCTTTTCCCCATAATGCCGGCTTCGGGGATTACACTCAAGGGATGATGGATTATTTAGCGACGACGGATTACCGTTTAAAAGTCCAGCCTCATCAATTTTTATCAAACACTGAAATCGCCGAGTTAGCAGCGGAATATGCTGGGATTATTTATTACCCAACGGACAATCGTTCTAACTTAGAATTATTATTCGGTTTACATTTAAATAATATTCCCACAGTTTTATTAGATAAGGAATTTGATTCCCTACCATTTACAACGATTGTTTCTGATAACCAAGCCGGTGGTTGTGAAGCAACAAGCCATTTATTAAACGGTGGCAGTCAAAAAGTAGCTTTTATTAGTACTGAGTCAATTGCTGAAATATCCTCAGTCCGGGAACGGTATTTTGGTTACTTAAAAGGTCTCCATGAAGGGACGAAACAAAGTCCCTGTCATGTTCAAAGTCAGAGCGACGAAGACACTTCAGCCTTTTTAGCCCGGGCAATCACTGACTTCAAAGCTAACAATATTACTGGAATTGTGGCGGAAAATGATATTTTAGCCATTAAGTTAATTAATGCTATGAAGCAACAAGGCTACGAAGTACCAAAAGATTTTGCAGTCGTCGGCTTTGACAATATCCAAGCAGCGAGTTTACTAGAACCGAGTCTAACGACGATTGCTCAAGATTTTAATCAAATGGGAGAACTTGCCGCCCGTCACTTACTGAATCAACTTACAGAAAAAAATAAAACAATTGAAAAAGTCGTTGTGCCAGTGAAATTTATTAAACGCAGCAGCAGTTAAGCTGGCCTCACTTAATCTAGGAGGAATTAAGATGTTACATCTCGAGAATTTACTGAAAATCGATACTCGCCAAGGCACGAATAACCAGCATAGCTACTCAAATGGCAATTGCTTACCTTATACAACTACCCCTTTTGGAATGAATCATTACGTTGTTCAAACGACAGATCAAAAAGGCAGCTGGTTTTTTAATCCTCATGATCGGACCTTTCAAGGGATTCGCTTAACCCATCAACCAAGTCCGTGGATGGGTGATTTTTCTCACTTACTATTTAGTCCGATTGCTGGTGACTTATATGGTTCCAGTTTGTTCCATCAACAAAGTAGTTACCGGACAGAAGAAGCAGTCTTTGCCCCTCATTACTTAAAAGTTAAACAAGAACGTTATCAAATTACGAGTGAATTTACACCAACAACTTATGGTGGCTGTTTACTTAATCATTATGCAGGCAAAGGTCAATCTGGTTTTGTCTTACGCTCAGAAGGGCCTTGTCAGTGGCAAATTGACCCTCAAACGGGAACTCTTAAAGGTTATTTAAGTAATTTTTCAGGTTGTGAAGATCCGGAATTTAAAATGTACGTCAGTTTCACTTTTGATCAAGCCATTGATTCAAGGACGAGTGGCTTCTATCAAGAAGGAGACTTTGTTAAAGGCTTAAAGTTTAACGGAACAGATGGGGCGATTGTTGTTCGTTTTCAAGAGACAAAAGTCATGACTACTCATTTTGCTAGTAGCTTTTTGTCAGCTGAGCAAGCCGACTTAAACCTAGCTCAAATTAAAGCAGCCTCTTTTCAAGAATTGCAACAAGCTGCTGGCGAAACTTGGCTAGAGTATTTGAATCGGATTGAAGTTAGCTCGCGGAATGAAGAGCAAGTCAAAACCTTTTACGGCTGTTTGTATCGAACCTGCTTATTTCCGCAAAAGTTTTATGAAATTAACCAAGCCGGTCAAGCAGAGCATTATGACACTTTAAGCCGGACAATTAAACCAGGTGTGCTCTATACGAACAATGGTTTTTGGGATACGTATAAAACCGTCTATCCATTGTATTCTTTAATTGCCCCGACTGAATACGCAGAGATGTTAACAGGTTTTTTAAATAGCTATCGCAATGCTGGCTTTTTACCAAAATGGTTATCCCCAGATGAACGGGGGCTAATGCCTGGCACCTTGATTGATGCCGTGATTGCTGATGCTGCAGTCAAAGGGATTGCCAGTGAGTTAATGCCAGAACTACTAGAGGCCATGTTAGTAGCAGCCACTACCCAAAGTCCCAATGGCAATTACGGCCGTCGGGGAACGTTAGACTACCTTAAATACGGTTACGTGCCTTTAAGCCATCATGAAAGTGTCAATCATACCTTAGATTACGCTTATAGTGATTACTGTATTGCCCGGGTAGCAGAGACTCTTAACCAAAAGGAACTAAGGAGTCAATATGACAAACAATCCCGGAATTTCTTGAATTTATTCGACCCTCAAACTGGTGCCATGCGTGCCAAAGACATCGAGGGCAACTTCCGTGAAAGCTTTGAATTAGATCGCTGGGGTCTGGACTACGCCGAAGGCTCTTCGTGGCAAAATGGCTTTGCCACTTACCATGATTTTGCTGCTTTAATTAAAGCCTATGGTGGGACAGAGCAGTTTAACCAGAAATTAACAGAATTGTGTAACACGCCACCAACTTACGGAGTGACGGGTTACGGCTATGAAATTCACGAAATGAGTGAAATGGCGGCTGTTGATTTTGGGCAAGTGGCTTTATCTAATCAACCAAGTTTCCATTTGCCTTATCTCTTTAACTACATTGGCAAGCCAAGCACTACTCAAGTGGTAGTTAAACAATTGATGACGGAACTGTTTAATTCAAGTTGGGATGGTTATCCTGGCGATGAAGACAATGGCAGTATGTCGGCGTGGTATATCTTTTCAACCTTAGGCTTTTATCCAGTCTGTCCTGGCAGTGGCGAGTACGTCACTGGTATCCCCTTATTTGATGAAGCCGTTATTCATTTAGGCAATGGCCAACAGTTGACTATTAAGACTCAGGGGAACCATCGCCATGCTAACTTTGTGACTAACATTCAACGTAACAGTGAAGATTATCAGCCACTATTTTTCACTCATGACGACTTGATGACAGGTGGCAAGCTTGACTTCCAATTAGGCTTAGCCCCAACCGAACGAGAGTATACGAATCAGCAAAAACCTGCCTCACTTAGTAGTTATTAAAGTAGAGGTAATTATCGAAACACTTAAAGTTCAGACAACTTCTGACTTTAAGTGTTTTTTTGTAAACCTATACTTTGTCATGAATTATCTATGATTTGTTCATTACTTACAGAACTTAAATTCGTTAAACTAAAGAAGTAGAAAGCGTTTTATTGATTTATAAAAAAGGGGGGAGTGTGTGTGAAGAAAAAACTTCAAAAATATTACCGGCATCGAGCGCTAATTTTTATGGCTTTACCAGGTTTAGTATGGATGATTTTCTTTTTTTACATTCCAGTATTTGGAAATGTTGTGGCATTTAAAGATTTTAAATATTCACCAGATGGCTTTATGGCTAGTTTAATCAATAGCCCATGGGTCGGCTTTGATAATTTTAAATTCTTATTTTCATCATCAAATGCCTACTTAATTACTCGTAACACCGTACTTTATAACATCGGTTTTATTACAATTGGCTTAGTCTGTGCCTTGTTTATTGCCGTCGTGTTAAGTGAAATTCGATCGAAAAAAATGATCAAGATTTATCAAACAGCGATGTTATTACCGTATTTCTTATCATGGGTCATTATTGGCTATTTCGTTTATGCCTTCTTAAGCCCAGATAAAGGCCTAATGAATATTATTATCACAAGTTTTGGTGGTACGGAAATTAATTGGTACAATGAACCGAAGTTTTGGCCGTTAATCTTAATCATCTTAGGTGTTTGGAAAGGTGTCGGCTACAACAGTATCATTTATTTCGCTGCAATTATGGGAATTGATCCTTCCTACTACGAAGCAGCCATGGTTGATGGGGCTAGTAAGTGGCAACAAATTAAAAATGTCACACTGCCACAGTTAATTCCCTTAATTACGATTTTATCAATTTTAGCTGTCGGTAATATTTTTAAAGCCGATTTTGGACTCTTTTATAATGTTACTCGAGACTCAGGCGCTTTATATGAAGTGACTTCAGTTCTTGATACATACATTTATAACGGGCTAGCTAATACTGGTGACATCGGGATGGCTTCAGCCGCAGGACTTTACCAATCAGTCGTCGGTTGTGTCTTATTAGTTTCAACGAATGCAATTGTCCGTAAATTTGATGATTCATCGGCATTATTCTAAAAGGAGGAGAGAATTTGAAACAAAAGAAAAAAATCAAACAAGTAAATATTCGCTCCTTTGGTAAAAAAGCCGATTTCTTTTTCAATTTGATTGTCGGACTGTTTGCCATATCGTGTATATTTCCCTTTATTTTTGTTATTATCATTTCATTGACAAGTGAAAACTCTTTGTTAATTAATGGCTACTCATTATGGCCGACGGAGTGGAGTTTAGATGGTTATCGCTATTTAGCTGAATTAAAAGGCCAGCTCTTGCAATCACTCTTAGTGACAGTGACAGTAACGGTTTTTGGAACCTTAATTAACACGACCTTCACTTCAACTTACGCTTATGCTATTTCTCGACCAGACTTTGTCTTACGTAAATTTTTTACGATTGCTTGTCTGATTACAATGTTATTTAGTCCCGGAATGGTGGCAAACTATATTGTTATGACTTCCTTACTAGGGTTAAAAGACACGATTTGGGCTTTGATCTTACCGATGGCAATTAGTCCTTTCAATATTATTGTCATGCGAACGTTCTTTAAACGGACGGTGCCAGATGCTATTATAGAATCAGCCCGGATTGACGGTGCCAGTGAAATGCGGATTTTCAGGCAAATCGTCTTACCCTTAGCAGTGCCTGGGATTGCAACAATTAGTTTATTTGCTGCCTTAGGTTTCTGGAATGACTGGTTCAATGCCTTACTTTATATTCAAAATGAACGGTTAGTCCCGTTACAATATTTATTAATGAAGATCCAATCAAACATCGACTATATGTCGCAAAATGCTAATATGGGAAGCATGCTTAGTGAAGGGGCCTCAGCCATACCGAAGGAGGCAACGCGGATGGCTTTAGTCGTTATTTCCACGTTACCGATTGCCTTAAGCTATCCTTTCTTCCAAAAACATTTTGTTAGTGGTTTGACTATTGGTGGCGTGAAAGAATAAAAACTGATTAAACTAAAAAAGGAGTTTTATCATGAAAAATTGGAAAAAAGTCTTAATGGTTTCAACAGCTTTATTATTAACAGTCGGTTTAGCAGCCTGTGGCAAGAAAGAAAAAGCCACAGATGAGGTACCAACTTTATTAATGTACCAAATTGGTGACAAACCAGAGAACTACGATCAATTAATGGAAATTGCTAATAAACAAATTGAAGAAAAAGTTGGCGTTAAATTAAACATGCAATACATTGGTTGGGGTGACTACGATCAAAAAATGTCAGTCATCGTCTCTTCTGGGGAAAACTACGACATTGCTTTAGCGAAAAACTATGTCACTAATGCTCAAAAAGGAGCCTATGCGGATTTAACAGAATTAATGCCGAAACATGCCAAAGCCGCTTATGACATGTTAGACGAAGCTTATATTCAAGGGAACACAATTAATGATAAATTATATGCCTTCCCAGTCAATGCGAATATTTTCGCTCAACAAATGATTACTTTTAATAAACAGTTCTTAGATAAATATGACTTAGACATTAGTAAAGTTGAAAATTATGAAGACTTAGAGCCTTTATTAAGTGTCATTAAAGAAAAAGAACCAACTGTGATGCCCTTGTCAGCTGGCAAAGGCTTCAGAGTTGAACGTGATTTTGATTACGTCTTAGAAAATGGCCTACCCTTCGCCGTTGATTTGAAAGGCGACCCAGAAAAAATTGTCAATCAGTTTGATGTGGAGTCTCATAAAGCTGGTTTAAGAACGATGCACAAATATTACGAAGCAGGCTATGTTGCTAAAGATGCGTCAACAAGTAATACGGAATACCCCTTAGATAGTGCTACTTGGTTTGCTCGTCAAGAAACTCAAGGACCATACGATTATGGCGACACTATTTTAACAATGGCTGCTAACCAAGAGTTAGTCTCTAAAGCGATTACTGAACCTTTAAAAGCGACAGCTAATACTCAAATGGCTAGCTTTGTCGTTTCAAGTAGCTCAAAAAATGTTGAAAAATCAGTTGAACTATTAGGTTTATTAAACTCTGATCCTGAATTGTTAAATGGTTTAATTTACGGTATTGAAGGAGAAGCTTGGGAAAAAGTCGGTGACAATCGAGTGAAATTATTAGATGGTTACGGACCGAACAAACATATGGCAGCTTGGAATACAGCTAACAATGCCATTATTTATGTCCAAGAATCCATTACTGATGAGATGATTGCGGAACGTGACCGCTCAATTGCCGAAGCGACAGCTTCACCAATCTTAGGCTTTATCTTCGAAACAGACACTGTAAAAGCGGAAATTAGTAACTTAAACAACGTCATGAGCCAATACTTAGATGGTTTAAATACTGGTACTCTAGATCCTGATCAAGCAATTCCAGAAATGAACGCTAAATTAAAAACAGCAGGTTACGAAAAAGTCTTAACAGAGATGCAAAAACAATACGATGCTTTTAGAGCAGCACAAAAATAAAAACAAAGGGGCCCGCTGACACTGTCACGGCCCCATATTTTTTAAGCTTAGCGCAGAGACTGTGTTAAACTATAAAGGCAGAGATAAGGAGAATGACGGAAATGGTTGGACAAATGTTTGAAACGTTTTTTATACGCTGTTATGTCTTAGTAAAATTAAATCTCTATTTTTGGGGTTTAACATTAATTGGTGGGGTTCTTGCCGGCATTGGCCCAGCCTTATTAACAATTAATCAACTTTTTGCCACTTACGAATGGGCTTATGATCAGTTAACAGTCAAAGCCGCTTGGCAAATTTACAAAGAAAATTTCAAAAGAGGCAATGCCATCTTTTATTTATTTCTAGTAGCTTTTAGTATTGTCGGCTATAATTTATTTATTGCTGTCCAACTGAAAGGGCCATTTTTCTTCGGACTCGTCTTTATTTTAGGTTTTGCCTTACTCTTTTTAACGATTAGTTTTAATTTTTTCTTACAGCTAAATAGTCACTTTGACACAAGTTTCCGAGAACTCTTAAAATTAGCAACAATTACTTTTTTTACTAACTTCTTTTTAGTCTTAAAAGTTCTTGGTGGTCTATTAGTAATTGGTCTGTTAACTTACCGATTCCCAGGCTTAATTTTATTTGCAACGATTGCCTTGACTCAAGTGACAATCAGTTTTTTCTTAAAAGGCTGGTTCAGTAAAATTAATGAGAACTTAGCGATAACGGAAGGTGATTTTAGTGAAGAAACAACTGAATTTAATTGATACTTTATTAAGAACTTACGCGGTAGTGATGATTTTAATCATCACTCTTTTTACGTTTTTAGTCGGTTACTCGACCTTTCAACAATTTGCCCGGGATGCCAACCGTGAAAACGAACAAACAGCCCGTTTACTAACAGAAACTTTAACAAATGCTGAAAATCAAGCCAGTCAAATTGTTCATGAATTAGCTAGTAAAAAAGAAGACATTAGCAACCTTCAAGAATACTTTGATCAAGACCATCAAAGTTATTTAGAAACAACGTTAAAAAGGCAGGGCGACCAACGTTACTGGCCCCAAATGATTAGTCAACTCTACCAGCAACAAAAGGACATCGGTGGGATTGGTGCTAGTCTGAATAGTTACGACCAAGTCTTTTATTCTGACAAAGTAAAAAAAGGTGGCATGAAGCTAAAAAAGTTTCCTAAAAATACGAATCAATTGATGATTTCTCGACCAATCATTGAAGCTGAAAGCCTCCAACATTCAGGGGTCTTTTATTTCTTTATCGATCAAGATAAAATTGCTAGCTTACTAGAAGATAATAATAGTACTCGCAATCAAGAAGTGATGATTTTTTCAGCTACAAATCAGCCAATCTATCATTATCGCGGCAGTGGTAAAACTAATTCTGAAGGTGGCTTACTAGTTAACCAAGATTTACAAAAAGCGCAAAAATTAAAAGACGAAAAAATCTTTAAAAAGTATTACACAACGGAAGTAAAAACGAGTGGTGAACTATCGATTGTGACCTTAACGTCAAAAAAAGCCGTTTATCAAGAAGCTTTTAGTAATTATGCTTGGATTTTAATTGGTAGCTTGTTGCTAGATGGAATTTTATTAGTTATTTTATTCAGAACCTTTGGCGGTTACAGTAAGCAAGTCGAAGATGTGCTAGAGTCCATGCACTTAGTTGCTGAAGGGGATTTAGACGTGCGAATTACCGAGGAAAACAAACGGCGGGAAATTAAAGAAATCGCCACAGGTGTTAATCAAATGTTAGACAGTATTAACCAATACGTTAAAGACATTTATTTATTAGAAATTAAACAACAAGACGCCCATATGAAAGCCTTACAATCCCAAATTAACCCGCACTTTTTATATAATACACTAGAATATATTCGGATGTACGCGGTGAGTGAAGGAGTCAACGAATTAGCAGATGTGGTTTATGCCTTTGCTAGTTTGCTACGTAATAACACCACTCAAGAAAAAGTTGTGAGTTTAAATAAAGAACTAGAATTTTGTGAAAAATACGTTTATCTCTATCAAATGCGTTACCCTGATCGAGTGGCTTATCATTTTACAATTGCTGAGGAACTCCTTGATGTGATGATTCCCAAATTCTTAATTCAGCCAGTAGTAGAAAATTACTTCGTTCATGGAATTGATTTTACCCGTCTCGATAATGCCTTAAGCGTTAAAGTCTATCAAGAACAAGAGCGGGTAGTGATTGATGTGATTGACAATGGCCGGGGGCTGACAGATCAGCAGTTAATAACTTTGAATCAAGAATTAGCAAAGCAAGAACTGGGCAAAGAGCTTGGTCACTCAGTTGGTTTAGCTAATGTTCAGCAACGCTTAAAATTAGTTTTTGGGGAAAGTAGCCAAATGAGGGTCTTTCATTCTGAAGCTAAAGGGTTAGTCGTTAGATTAAGTTTTGAGGAGGGGCAAGATGGTTTATAACGCATTGTTAGTAGATGATGAATATATGATTCTAAGTGGTCTACAAAAAATTATCGATTGGTCCGAGTATCACATTGAAATTGTTGGGACAGCTGCTAATGGCCAAGCTGCCTTAGAATTTCTGGAAAATCAGCCTGTTGATATTGTGATTACAGATGTGACAATGCCAATTATGTCAGGCATTGAATTTGTTAAAGAAGCCAAAAAGCGGAAGTATGACTTTCATTTTATTGTCTTATCAGGCTATGAAGAGTTTGATTATGTCAGAGAAAGTCTCGTTTTAGGAGCAGAAAATTATTTGTTAAAACCGATTAATAAAGAGGAATTGAGCCACAACTTAAAATGTATCACAGAAAAATTAGCAGCAGAAGTAGTCAAAGTTGAAAAAGAGCAGTTGTTTTTTATGAGTGTCTTGGAAAAATGGCTAACTGGTGAGCTAGAGCAGGTGGAATTAGCTCGTTGGTTAGAAGAGTGGGGCTATCAAAAGCAAGGGAACTACTATCAAGTCTTGATCGTTACTGGTGAAAGCCAAGTTAAAGAGAGCTTGAAAACAATCTTTAAAGAGTATCAGCAACCACTGCTGCTAGTTAAAGACGAGGAATTGATTTTGATTTTTAATGGCTCTCTGCAACAAAGCCAATTAATGTTACGGAAAATTCGGGAAGAACTTAACGGATCGAGTCACGATTTAGCTTTAGGTGAAATTGTCCAAGGGAGTAGCCAAGTTCCGAGTAGTTATGAACACGCTCAAGACTTTTTGGCCTTAATAAATTTTTATCAAAATGATGAAGAACTTGCTAGCCAAATCAAAGCTGATAACTCCCAACTAGTCAGTCAAGGCTTTGCTTATTCTTTTACTGAATTTCAAGAAGTGTTAGCTTTAGGACAGCTAATTGATATCAAAAAAGAAATCAATCATTTATTCAAGGAAATGTCTCAAGTAGGCTTAGCGCCCCAAAATGTCACACCGATTATTTTCTTTATTTTGACGGACGTTCTTCGACGTTTTAAGCAAGAAGAGACTTTAGACCATCAAGGCTTATTAGCAGAAATTGCTGAAGAAATTGATTTTCATAGTTTGAAAAAATTGGTTCATCAAAAGCTTAGTAGCCTGGAAAATGAGCAACAGCGAGTAGCCGTTAGTAGTAATGTCCAAAAAGTCTTAGAAATTATTCACCAAGAAGTTCAAAAGGATTTAAGTCTTAAAGAAGTCAGTGAACGACTACACTTGAATGCTATGTATTTAGGTCAATTATTCAAAAAAGAGATGGGTGTCAGTTTTTCAAAATACTTGAATGAATACCGCATCACGAAAGCCAAAGAATTATTAACTCATAGCGAGTTAAACATTAACGAGATTAGCGCCCAAGTAGGCTATACTAGCTCTGGTTATTTTTATAAAAACTTTAAAAAAATGACCGGCCAATCGCCTAAGGAATATCGACAAATTTAAGTAGAAAGCAAAAAATCTGTGACAGATGTCACAGATTTTTTTATAAAGGTAAATTTCGTTTAGCAAAGATAAAACCGCCAAGGGTATAACTGCTAAAAGCGAGTAAATACAAGAGACCAACTAACCAGAAAGCTAGGGCTTGCCCATTTAAAAGCTCATCAGGAGAAAAAAGGCTCAAAAAGCTTAAGTATTTTAAGTTAGCAAACTTCTCTCCTTGATTAGCAATCATTTGCATTAAGAAGGCCCAAACAACAAGGCCGATACTCCAGCTATAAGAGTATTTGGTGTCGTTGAAACAACAAGAAATTAAGAAGCTAAAGCCATTGATAAAGAGGTGTAAACCTAACAGCCCAATTATCAAGTAGGCGAATTTTTGACCCTTTAATTGCCCGGGAAAGGTCCAGTGGCAATAAATCAAGGTTACTAAACCAATGCTAGCAATTAGGAGAAATAAAGCTGTCACAGCGACTAAGATTTGGCTGCGAATGATTTTCCAGCGTGAATTAGGGCTAGCTAGCAAATAAGCCATCGAACCATCTGAGACATATTTAGCAATTAAGCGATTTGCTAAGACTAAAGAAAAAATCAATGGAAAAATCACTAAAATATAGCCAAAAAGGTATGAGCTAATGTAATGAATTAAATCAGCTGTGCCAGCTCCTTTGAGATTAAAGGCTGCCATAACTTCTGGCATGGCTTTTTCAAGGTCGGCTAAGACACTGCCTAAGTTAGGATCAAACATTGATAAAATAATCGTCGTATACATTGTTAAAATTAGTAAAAAGACGATCAGCAGTAGCCAAGTTCGTGAGAGTTCATGTTTAATTAAAGGCCAACTAATAATTTATTTTCACCTCCGTAAAAGTGCATAAATAAGTCTTCTAAATGTTGTTCTTGAATAGCTAATTGATTGATTTTAAAGTGACTAAGCTCTTTAATTAAAGGATCAACAGCCCCTTGGAGAGTCAGACTAACTTGAGTTGGCGAAAGCTGTTGGCTCCCTTCGTGATTGGCTAGGAAGCTGTTGGCTTCTTGGGATTCTTGAAAAGTAATCGTAAACTGTTGTTGTTTTTGGGCTTTAAGGGCTTGAATATCTTCAACCGCTACTAAGTGACCTTTTCGTAAAATAATCGCTTGATCACAAGTTCGCTCGATTTCTTCAAAAAGATGGGAAGACATTAAAATCGTCCGACCTTTGGCTTTTTCTTCAGCAATTAATTGTAGGAACTTATTTTGCATTAAAGGGTCTAACCCACTAGTCGGTTCATCTAAAATGATTAATTCGTAGTCCCCCATAAAAGCACAAACTAGACCGACTTTTTGTTTCATCCCTTTCGACATTTTGCTGATTTTAGTTTTAGCTGATAATTCGAAATACGCTAATAGTTCGTGGGCTCGTGTCATATCAGGCAAACCGTTAAGTTCGCTGACTAATTTAATAAAATCATAACCGGTCAAATTAGGAATAAAAGCCGGCTCACCAGGCAAGTAACCGACTCGCTGTTGAATCTTAGCTGTATCAGTAAAAGGATCTAAGCCAAAGACTTGGCATTCGCCAGAGTCTGGTTTAGCAAAACCGAGTAATTGCCGAATCGTAGTTGTTTTACCAGCCCCATTAGGTCCTAAAAAGCCCATGACTTGGCCTTTTTCCACATTGAAGGATAAATTAAAGACTCCTTGTTGTTGCCCATAGTCGACAGTTAAGTCTTTCACAGTAATAATGGCCATCAGTAACCTCCTTAAATATGTCTTTCTGTTTATAGACTTTATCTTACTCCAAGGGACTGATTAAAGCTAGTTAAGATAAAAACTGTCATTTTTTTCATATTTTGAAGTAGAATGTAACATGTTTTATCGTCTTTTTATCTAGCGAATCGGTCAGTATTTAAATACTAAAAAAGCCGTTCAACTATTTTTTGAAGGGAGGAGCTTATGTTATACTAGTAGCGTAGAAAAGTGAAAAGATGGTGGCTAATCTCTTGAAAAAGGGGTGATGCCTATGATTATAGATGTGACTCCTAGAAAGGAATAACATGTCAGTATACGAAGCACTGACGTTGGCAGTTAGTTTTGCCATGTTGGTGATTGTTATATTGAAATTTAATCAAAAAAAATAACCATCTAATCCACTTTGGCGAGTAATTAGATGGTTAAAACTATTTAAACAAAAGCTACCGTCTTTTTAACGGTTCTACATAAGGGAGATATGATTGTGCATATCTCTCTTCTCATTTTTTATTATATCACAATCCTCATTGCAAGTATACTTGTAATGGGGGTTATTGCCTTTATCAAAGTATCCTTAAAAAAGATATGGATGTCGGCGCCACAGAAAAAACACCTCCGTTAAATTCATTTCCCATGAATTCAACGAGGGTGTTTTTGAGTTGTCTCAACTGTTATTTTGTCGCTGTTGTGAAGAGTTCGGCTAACTGATAATTATGGAAAACCGTGGAACTGTTAAAAAGTTCCCCATTAGATAAGTAAACTTTCTCTCTAATCATCAGACTAGGATCTCCCACAGCTTGCTGAAAAATCAGGGCTTCTGAGGAAGTCAGTTTAGTTGCCGAAATGTACTTATCAGCAAAGCCAATTTTCAATTTTAAATCATCTTCAATGTAATTATAAATGGAGCTTTCAGCGATTTCTTTACCAATATAAGGAATGACTTCCTTGTTAAAGTAACTATACTCAATCGTATAAGGCTGATCATCGACGTAACGAATGCGTTTAATATCGTAGACTAAGCTGCCAACGTCAATTTTTAAAGCAGCGGCAATTTCCGTAGTAGCTTCGATTAAGTCTAAAGAGATGACTTTCGTTTTAATCTTGTGATCAGCAAATTCAGCAGAGATTCCCCGAATTTTACTAGCATTAATCGTATTATCGTGTTCCATTTCTCGAATATACACGCCACTACCTTGAATGCGATACAAAATTCCAAGTTCAGCTAATAAATCAATGGCTTTGCGAATCGTGTTCCGACTGACTTCAAACTCATTCATTAAGGCATCTTCAATTGGTAGCTTCATGTCTGGATAAGAGCCAGCGATGATTTGTTGTTTTAAAACTTCAGCTATTTGTTTGTACTTAGCCATACGTATCGCCTCCCAGATAATAGTATAACGAGTTATTCAGAAATAAACCAGTCAAAAATTGAATTAAGAAGCACTTTCGTCGATGACGTATTGAGAATCTAATTTTTTCAAGAATGGTAAGTAAATCGCTGTTGAAGCAGCTAAGATTAATAATTGGATGACCATTCCTTGCCAACCAGATAGAATAAAGCCTGAAATCAAGGGTGGTGTAGTCCATGGCACGTTAACTGCTGTGAAAGGTGCTAAGAAACCTGAAACCACAGCAAAGTAAGTAATTAAGACACCTACCATTGGCACAGCTACGAAAGGTACTAACATTAATGGGTTAAAGACGATTGGTAAACCGTAAATAATTGGTTCGTTAATATTGAATAAACTTGATGTTAAGGAAAGTTTTGAAATTTCTTTAATTCGTGAAGACTTAGCCACTAGCAGTGCAGCTAAAAGCAGACCTAAAGTAATTCCTTGACCACCGAATTTAACGTAAATATCAATTAATTGAATCGTCATGACTTTCGCATTTTCACCGACAACTAGTTCTTGACCAGCTTTTAAAACATCAGTATTTGCTAAGGCATTTGCGGTTAAGATTGGTCCCATAATACCCATAACGATGTTTGGTCCGTGAATCCCCGCCCAGAAAAGAATCGACATTAAGAAAGTAATGAATAATCCACCAGCTAAAGTATCAGAAACGTTTTGTAATGGGATTTGTAAGACTTTAAAAATTAATTCAGTTAATGAAACATCAGCAAAACGGTTAGTTAAAACGAAAATAATCATAGAACCAGCCATAATCACAAAACCAGGAATCAAAGCTGAGAAAGCCCGAGACACACCTGGTGGCACAGTATCTGGCATTTTAATTGTAATGTTGCGTTTAATGAAGAAGGTGAAGATTTTAGCAACAAAGACTCCGACTAGAATCGCAGTGATGACACCGTTACCGCCAGTCCAACCTTTTGGAATCACCCCGCCAATCACTTCGCCAGCTTCAGAAGTGACAAAAGAATCAGTTAAAATAATAAAAGAAACAAGGGCTAACACAGATGAAGAAATCGCATCGACACCTTCATTTTTAGCGTAAACATAAGCAATTCCGATAACAGCGACTAAGGCTAAAATATCAAAAGTCGCACCAGAGACTTGATCTAAAGGCACTTGCCAGTTGGCACCGAATAAGTTAGTCATCCATGTTCCCCATTGGGGTAGGGGGAAGTTAGCGATCAGTAAGAAAATCGAACCTACTAAAGTGACAGGCATAATCAATAAGAAGCCGTCTTTAACAGCAACCATTGATTTAGTATTAACAACTTTCATAAAGCCATTTAAAACTTTTTCAAAAAAACCTTTGATTTTTTCCATCTTAATTCTCCTTTATAGTTAAACTTTGACCACGAGAGGCAATGACTTCTTGATACCAATAAAATGACGCTTTTTTCTGACGCGCTAAGTTATTTTGATGATCAACGTAAACAAACCCGTATTGTTTCTGGTAACCATTTAACCAACTTAATAAATCAATAAATGACCAAGCGAAGTAACCACGAATATCGAGACCTGCTTGAATCCCAGCTTCCAAACCACGTAAATGAGCAGCGATGTAATCAATTCTTGGGGTATCGAGAACTTTGCCATCAACGATTGGGTCTAAGTCGCCTAAACCATTTTCCGTAATGTAGAAGGGGATTTTGCCATAACGCTCTTTTAAGCTGTGAAGACCATCAATTAAAGCGGATGGGGAAATTTCCCAGCCCCATTTAGTGTACTCTTTATCGGTCATTTTCACGGTTTGAACTTTGCCGTCATAAGAACGACCACCAGCTTCACCTGTGCTCGCTGCCCGTGAGCGTTCCCCTAATTTTGTTTCTGCAACGGCTTTAATCCGTTGAGGGGCATAGTAGTTAATACCAATGAAGTCATTTAATGGTGCGACAGCTTCCATTAAAGCTTGCTCTTCAGCCGTGTACTCAAACATCAGATCTTCCTCTTCTAAAATTGCTAACATTTTAGCTGGGTAAGTTCCTTTTAGAATTGGATCATAAAATAAGTGCGTATCTGTTAAGTTTGCGTGAGCTGCAGCAGCGATGTTTTCAGGGGACTCATCAATCGAAAAAGCTGGACTGAAGACATGAGTAATCCCAATGTCACCATATTCTTTTAACTCATTTTTATAAATATTTACGACCCGTGCATGAGTTAAGAAAACATTGTGTAAAGCTTGGTAATACTCTTTAAAATGATTGACCTTACCTGGTGGGTGAGCTCCTAGCACATAGCCGTGGCGTACAAAAATCACGGTTTCGTTAAAAGTAATCCAGTGTTTGACTCGGTCACCAAATGCTTTAAAGCAAACTTCAGCGTATTGCTCAAAAGCTTTTAACGTTCGCTGAGCTAACCAGCCACCGGCATTTTCTAAAGTCAGTGGTAGATCCCAGTGATATAAAGTAACAAAGGGGACAATTCCATGAGCTAAACACTCATCAATAATAGCATTATAAAAATCTAGTCCTTTTTGATTCACTGTCCCGTCACCATTTGGTAAAATTCGCGCCCAAGAAATTGAGAAGCGGTAAGACTCTAGGCCTTGTTCAGCCATTAAAGCGATGTCTTCTTTGTAGCGGTGGTAATGATCAACAGCCACATCACCATTTGTCCCTTCAAAGGTTTTACCCGGAATCTTTGAAAAGTGATCCCAGTTAGTTTCACCTTTGCCATCTTGGTCCCAAGCGCCTTCCACTTGGTAGGAAGCTGTGGCGGCACCAAATAAAAAATTCTGATTAAACATGAACACACTCCTTCTTAATGATTTAAATTCATACCTATGAATATTATTAGTATACATGACTCTCGGTTAGAAGTAAATCATCCGTTAGCTTTTAATCGATTGAAAGGTTTTCCCGGAACGAATAATCGCCAAATGAAGACTTGTGGAAAGTTTCACTAAAAGGATTGTAATTTAAGGAAAACTTCGTTATAATTTCAATTGATAATGATTCTCATTCTCAAAAAGTTTAGAGGAGGAAAGCATGACTGAAAGTAACGTATTTGATGTAACAATTATTGGTGCTGGGCCAGCTGGTCTTTTTAGCACTTTTTATAGCGGTCTTCGAGAAATGAAGACTAAGGTAATCGAAAGCAGTCAACAACTAGGTGGCAAACTAAATGTTTATACGGAAAAGATGGTCTGGGATATCGGTGGGGTGCCGCCAAGTCCTGCTGGCAAAATTATTGATGATTTAGTTGCCCAAGCAAAAGTCTTTGAGCCGACGATTATCACTGGTGAAAAGGTGATCAAAATAGACCGGAACGCAGAAAATGTATTTGTTTTAACAACAGATACTGGTCAAACCCATTTTTCTAAAGCCATTATTTTAGCTACTGGTTACGGAGTTTTAAAACCGAATAAATTAACTATCCAAGGGGCGGAGACATACGAATTAACTAATTTACAGTACACGGTGCAAAAACCTCAGAGCATGAAAGATAAAGTAGTGATGATTTCCGGCGGTGGTGATTCAGCTGTAGATTGGGCAAATATTTTAGAACCAATTGCAAAAAAAGTTTACTTAGTCTATCGCCAAGGGGAGTTAAAAAGTCACGAAGCGGAAATCACGAAGCTGATGAATAGTTCTGTGACTTGCCATTTAAATACGACTATCGAAAAACTCGTAGCTGATGAAAGTCAAACTCGGATTAAAGAAGTGGTCTTAACTAATAGTCAAGGGGGCAGTCTAAACATCCCAGTTGACGAGATGGTGATCAATCACGGCTTTGAAAGTGAGAACACGTTATTTGAAAATAATACAGTTGGTTTGGAATTACATGATGAGTATTACGTTTTAACTAATAGCCAGTCAGCCTCAGCAGTTCCGGGAGTTTTTGCTGCAGGAGACGTGGTGATGCATGATGCTAAGTTGCATCTGATTGCTGGGGCTTTTCAAGATGCTGTGAATGCTGTCAATCAAGCGAAAAGCTATGTTGATCCCACGGCTTTTAATCGGGGACGGGTATCTTCCCACAATGATAAATTCACAGAAAAAAATCAAGACTTGATTCAACAATTTTTTGTTGAAGGCAAATAGAAGGAGCATTATAATGAAGAAGGTCAAAAAATTAGTGGGGTTATTAAGTGTTATCGGATTAAGCGTGTTACTAGTCGCCTGTAGTAGTCAATCAGGCAGTGCAACAACGGGTAAAAAAGAGACAAAGATGGTAAAAACAGAAATGGGTGAGATTGAAATTCCCGTTAATCCTCAACGAGTACTAGTTAATTGGTACGTTGGCGATCTGTTAGCTTTAGATATTACACCAGTCGGGTATGCTGGCTGGGCCCAAGAAACGATGACTTTTTACGACACATTAAAAGATATTCCAGCAATTGAAAAATGGGAAAAAGAAGAATTGCTATCTTATGAACCAGATTTAATTATTACTTATGACAAAGCCGACTTTGACAAATTCGCCAAAGTTGCCCCAGTTTTAGTAATTCCAGAAGGTGGGATGACACCGATTGAACGGGTGGAATTTTTAGGGGAAGCCTTAGGTAAAGAAGAGGCAGCTAAAAAGGCGGTGACTAACTTTGAGACTAGTTTGGCTCAAGCCAAAGATTTATTTGCTAAACCAGAGTATCAAGATAAAACCTTTAGTGTCTTTCAAGACTGGGGCAGTGATTCCTACGGAGTATACTTTGAAACTGGCTCCCGTGGTGGGACAATTTTGTACGACTACTTAAACTTAAAAAAACCGGCTAAATTAGAAGAGCTGATTGAAAGTTCAGGAGAGGGCCGTGGCGCTCTTTCTTACGAAGTAGCAGCAGATTACTTCGGTGACTACGTCATGTGGTTCTTACAAGAAGACAAGCCCTCAGAATTTGCCGAAACGGCTATTTGGAAAAGCATTCCCGCTGTTAAAGCCGATCATGTGACGTCGATTCCTGGTGAATACACTGGCTTATTCTTCTACTCAGATGTTTTGAGCTTAACGGGCCAATTAGATTATTTTGTTAAAAATTTAAAGTAACTAAATAGGTTGCGAAAGCTAAGTTAAAGAAATGTGCAAATCGACCACCTAGTTAACTCTGGAAAAGAGTTTTAGGTGGTTTTTATTATGAAATAGAAGAGAGGTGTTTTTAATGAAGGCAGAAGCTAAAAATAAACAAGGTTCAGTTAATTTTGGGATGATTCTCTTAATTGGCGGTCTTTTACTTGTAGTGGCTAGTTTCGCATCCATTTCTTTTGGAGCCGCAGAGATGGACTTGAAAACAGCTTGGGGAGCCTTGTTTAAGTTTGAGCCTAGTTTAACGGAACATCAAATCGTTCGAACTTTACGTCTGCCACGAACCTTAGCAGATATTATTGTTGGGGCAAGTTTAGCAGTTTGTGGGGCAATTATGCAAGGGACGACTCGTAATCCCTTAGCTGATTCTGGTTTGATGGGAATTAGCTCTGGGGCAACCTTTGCGATTGCCTTATGTTTAGCTTTTTTACCTCACCGAACATACGGCCAAATGATGGCTTTTGCCTTTGTTGGGGCGGCTGTCACAACGGGTCTGACTTATTTTGTAGCTTCAGTCGGCAAACGAGGCATGACCCCTCAACGGTTAGTCTTAGCCGGAATTTCGATTTCGATGTTGTTTGGCTCTTTAAGTTCTTATGTGGCGATTCGCTTTCATCTAGGTCAAGCCTTGACTTACTGGTCAGCCGGTGGAACAGCTGGGGCGAAGTGGTCGGAATTATTATTAATTTTACCATTCTTCATTGGTGGCATTTTAGGGGCAATTGCTCTTTCCCCTGGGGTGACCATGTTGAGTTTAGGTGAAGATGTGGCAATTGGTTTAGGCTTAAACACAAAACGAGTTAAGGGCCTTGGAACAATAATTGTCCTAGTCTTAACAGGCCTTTCGGTAGTAGTCGTTGGCCCAGTTGGCTTTGTGGGCTTAATTGTTCCTCACATGATGCGTTACTTTGTCGGAGTTGATTACCGTTACATCATTCCAGCAAGTGCCTTATACGGCGGGGTGTTAACCTTAATCGCTGATTTAATTGGCCGAGTCATCAATCCCCCTTTTGAAACACCGATGGGAATCATTTTTTCAGTCATCGGCGTGCCTTTCTTTTTATATTTAGTTAAAACGCAACGGAGGGAATTTCAATGAGGGAAACGAAGCAAAGTGTCACGAAAAAAATTAGCTTAATTCTTAGTTTAAGCCTGTTGTTAGTCTTAATTAGCATTATTGGCATGAACGTCGGCAAGATGAGTCTCAACCCTCTAGAAGTTTGGCAAGTCATCAAAGGTCAAGGGGCGCCACAACAAGAATTAATCGTCTACGAGTTTCGGTTGCCACGAATCTTATTAGCCCTTTTAGTTGGTGTCGGTATGGGTGTCTCAGGCAGCATTATGCAAAGTTTATTACGAAATGATATGGCAAGTCCCGGCACTTTAGGGATTAGTTCAGGCTCGGGGTTATTCGTCTTATTATATATCGCCATTTATTCACCATCAGGTATTTCTTCACCACTGGCTTTACCGATTCTAGCTTTTATTGGCGGTTTAATTGCTGCCCTTTTAATCTTCTTCTTAGCGTATCGACCAGGTCGGCAAGTTTCTCCGACTGGTTTAATTTTAACGGGAGTCGCTGTTGGTAGTGGCTATAGCGCCTTAACGACGTTAGTGAGTTTAAAGCTAGATCAACGACAAATGGATTTTATGCAAAAATGGCAAGCCGGCAATCTCTGGGGAGATGAATGGGTTTTTATTAAAATTTTAGCCCCATGGGTCATTATCTTATTTTTATACAGCCTGTATAAATCACCAGTCTTGAATACTTTAAATTTAGGGGAAGAGACAGCTACCGGTTTAGGTGTCAGAGTAAAAGCAGAGTTTATTGGACTAGCCTTAACTGCGGTGGCTCTATCTTCAGCGAGTGTCGCTTTAGGAGGGAATTTCTTTTTTGTCGGGATGATTGCTCCCCATATGGCCCGGAAGCTTGTCGGACCGAATCATCAGTATTACTTACCAGTGGCAGCCTTAACCGGTGCGATTATTATTTTATTAGCAGATACGATTACTAGAACGATTAGTTTTGGCACGGATATGCCAACCGGGATTGTCATTACTGTTTTAAGTACCCCCTATTTCTTATATTTATTGGCAAAGGCGGATTAAGGAGGTCAATTGGCCATGGAAAGAATTAAAACGGAAGCATTATCAATTAGTTATGAGGATCACTTAGTTGTGGAAGGCTTGGACTTAACTTTAACAGCGAGTAAAATCACTTCTATTATTGGGCCTAATGGCTGTGGCAAATCAACTATTTTAAAAGCCATCGGTCGGGTCTTAAAAAGTAACAAAGGGGTAGTTTATCTTGACGGTAGCGACATTAGTCAATTACCCACGAAAGAATTAGCTAAAAAAATGGCGATTTTACCTCAAACACCGACGGCTCCTAGTGGCCTAACAGTGGCAGAGTTAATTGCCTACGGCCGCTTTCCCCACCAAAAAGGTTTCGGGCGCTTACGAACTGAAGACCGGGAGATAATTGAGTGGGCCTTAAAAGTAACGAAACTCACTAATTTTAGCCAACGAGAAGTCGATAGTTTATCAGGTGGCCAACGGCAACGGGTTTGGATTGCCATGGCCTTAGCCCAACAGACGGAACTGATTTTACTCGATGAACCGACAACTTACTTAGATTTAGCCCATCAATTAGAAATCTTAGAACTACTGAAAGAATTAAACCAGAGTCAACACTGTACAATTGTGATGGTTCTCCATGACTTAAATTTAGCTGCCCGCTTTTCAGATTATATGATCGGTATTAGCCAAGGAAAAATTATCAGTCAAGGGACCCCAATTGAAGTTATGACACCTGAAGTGTTACGAGCAGCCTTTCAGATTGAAGCGGATATTATGATTGAACCAAAGACCCAGCGGCCAATCTGTTTGACTTATGATTTAGTGTAAAAATAAAAAGCTTAGTTTTTCACAACGAGATAAGTTTGTGAATTAGCTAGGCTTTATTTCTATTTTAATAGATGAATTCTAGTAAAATAGCCAAAAACATGGTATTCTTTAGATGAAATGAAGCCCTTACATTACAACGCTGAACAAACTAGGAGTGATCAGATGAACATGCAAGAATCATTATGGAATGAGTTAATCCAAGAACCTTCAATGAAAGCCTTAATGTTACCAGAAGTAATTGCTGAATCATGGGAATACTGTCGTCTAGCAGAAGTGAATCCTTATATCACTAAAGGTAAGAGTAAGATTGAGCTACTAACGTTAAAACGAAAAACCCAAGAAAACCGAGGGCTGATTGATTTAATCAAACAGGAGATTACTAAATACCAAAAATTATTTAAAGTGACACGACCAATTTTCATCTTAACCGATAAAGAGGGTTGTATTATTTGGCGTGAAGGTAATCACGAAACTAAAGATTATGCCAATGACATTACTTTTGTTGAAGGCAGCATTTGGACGGAAAAAGCTGTCGGAACAAATGCCATTGGGATTACGTTACGAACGAACCAAAGTGTGACAGTCCATGGCTATGAACATTACTCGGTAGCTTCTCATCCATTTACTTGTTCCTCTGTGCCGATTCATGATGAGCAAAATCAGCTCATCGGTTGCTTGGATATCTCGTCATTTGACCAGCGAGAATTTGATCAATACACGTTATTAGCCTTGCAAATGATCAGTAAAACGGTTCAAAGAAATTTTATCAAAGCCAACTTGGCACGTAAGGAACATTTGTTAGAGTATTTATTTAAAACAGATAAAATTGGCGTCCTCTGTGATGATAAAGATCAGATTATCAAAATCTCTGAAGAGTTAGAGCTTGATGATAGTCAGTGGTTAGGAAGGGACTTACAGGAATTAAAAAAAAGCCATAAGTTAAAGACAGCAGGGGAGAAAATTTACTATGAAGGGTCAATTGTTGGCTATTTCTATCAGCGGCAAGGGGAGCGACCGCCTGCTTCTTTTAAAATTTTTGGCATTGATTCAAAAAATCAAGCTTACCGGCAATTTTTATTTCAACTGCAAAAAGTGGCTCAAAGCTCGTTACCAGTTCACCTTTATGGGGAATCAGGAAGTGGTAAAGAATTAGCTGCTAAAACGATTCACCATAATAGTCTTGGTAAAGAGGGGCCGCTAGTAGCTGTTAACTGCGGGGCATTAAGTGAGAATCTTTTAGAAAGTGAACTTTTTGGCTATGTCAGTGGCGCCTTCACTGGTGCTCAAGGGAAAGGCTATAAAGGAAAAATCTTACAAGCCCATGGGGGGACGCTCTTTTTAGATGAAGTTGATAGCATGTCAAAACCGATGCAAGCAGCTCTGTTACGGGTCTTAGAAGATCAGGAAGTCACACCTTTAGGCGGGGAAGTAGCTGTTAAATCAGAGTTTAGGCTGATTACTGCTAGCAACCGGGATTTACGTGAGCTAGTTAAAACAAATGAATTTCGTTTAGATTTATTTTATCGTTTGTATGTCGCCCCTTTGACGATTCCGCCATTACGAGAGCGCCAAGAAGATATGAAAGTTCTGATTCAAGCATTCGCCAAAGAAAAAAACTGGCAAATCACATGGTTAGAGCAAGTGATTGCCGTGACAAATGATTACCGTTGGGAAGGGAATATTCGCGAACTACGTAATTTTTTAGAGCGTCTGTATTTGTATTATCCAGTTGAAGCCCCTAGTCTCGAAGAACTTCGAGAAGTCATTCAAGTAGGGGCGGTTAATTTAAAAGACAAGGCCCCTTCAGATGAGCATAAATCAAGGGAACAACTGAAGTTAGAAGCTGCCTTAGCCAAACATCATTTTCATTTATCCAAGACGGCAAAAGAACTAGGGATAGCTAGAAGCACCTTGTATCGTTGGCTAACTAAGTATCAAATTGAATTACCTGAATAGGACAAGACCGGACAAAACCGCTACAATTTTGTAGCGGTTTTTTTGTGCTGATTTCACAAACCTTGATATTAAGCTCTTTTATGATTGGCATGAAACTTGCTTTTATTAAGACAAGAGCCTAGGAAGGGAGGAAGGTTACTAAAGCAAGTCCAAAGGATTCTTTCATAATTCAAAAGTTAGAAAGCATGGTGAAGAGATGAAAAGATTTGACATAGCGATTATCGGCGCTGGCCCAGGCGGGTATGTAGCAGCTATCGAAGCCGCTAATTTAGGGAAATCAGTTGTCGTTTTTGAAAAACAAGCACTGGGAGGAACTTGCTTAAACGTCGGCTGTATTCCTTCAAAAAGTTATTTGAAACATGCCGATTGGTTAAAGCAAATTAGCGAGGCTAAGAAATTCGGTATTAAAAGTACTATTGAAGAGCTTGATTTTTCAAAATTAGTCGACCGTAAAGATCAAGTGGTTAGTGGCTTACAGCAAGGGATTAATTATCTCTTTCAACAAGGGAAAATCACTTTAGTTGAAGGCGAAGCCCGTTTAAATACAGAGGCAGAGATTGAAGTTAAGGAGGAACGTTACCAATGGGATAAACTTATTTTAGCTACTGGTAGTCGACCTTTTGTTCCGCCGATTCCGGGCATCGAAACAGCTAATTACTTAACGACAGATACATTTTTTGAAATGAGAACGTTACCAAAAGAACTAGTGATTATTGGCGGTGGGGTCATTGCGATTGAATTAGCCTTTGCTATGGCGCCTTTAGGGGTAGCTGTCAGCGTTGTGGAAGTAGCAACTGACATTTTATTAACAGAAGACTTAGAAGCGCGGGAGATTATCAAAAAAGAGTTAATTAAGTTAGGAGTGACGGTTTATCCTCAAGCTCAGATTACTGAAGTTAAAGCCCAAAGCTTAGTACTAAGTAATAAAACCTTAACTTTCGATCAGTTATTAGTTGCCACTGGTCGTGTTAGCAATTTAGAACTTGTGGATCAACTAGGCTTAGTTAAAACTCCAGATGGAAAAAAATTAAAAGTTAATGACTACTATCAAACGAGTGACCCAAATATTTATGGCATTGGCGACCTTCTCGATAGTTACATGTTGGCTCATGTGGCGAGCAAAGAAGGGCTTAAAGCGGTTCGACACATTACTGGGCAACCAGAAAAGAGTGTTAAAGAACACTTAGTTCCTAAGTGCGTTTATACGACACCAGAAATCGCTAGTTTTGGCCTAACAGAAGCAGCGGCTGAAGCCCAAGGATATGAAGTTTTAGTAGCTTCAGCACCCTTCAGTAATAGTGGTAAAGCAATTTCAGCCAATGAAACCCTCGGCTTCGTTAAAATCATCGCTGACAAAAAATATCATGAAATCTTAGGGGCAGTCATTGTTGGTAGTCACGCCACTGAATTAATCCACACGATTTTAGGGGTTAAAGAAGCTGAAGGTCGACTAGAAGAATTAGCGACAATGATTTTCGCTCATCCAACCTTAGCCGAAACGATTGGTGAACTGGCTGGCGAATTATTAAAAACAACAAAATAAACGAGGAGGACCTTAACGCTTTAGCGTTTAGAAATTTAGGCTACCGGTTAACAAAATCAATAGATTAACAGCAAGATAAACAAGGAGGACTTAACATGGAAAAAATGACTAAAGAAAAAGCCGCATGGGCTTATCAAACAATGCAAGACATTCGTAACTTTGAGGATGAGGTTCACCGGATTTTTACAACAGGGCAAATCCCTGGTTTTGTCCATTTATACGCTGGTGAAGAAGCAATCGCTACAGGTGTCTGTGCTCATTTAACGGATAAAGATTACATTACGAGTACCCATCGTGGTCACGGTCACTGTATTGCAAAAGGCTGTGATTTAAACGGCATGATGGCTGAGATTTTTGGTAAAGCTACTGGTCTTTGTAAAGGTAAGGGCGGATCAATGCATATTGCGGATATCGACAAAGGCATGTTAGGGGCAAACGGCATGGTTGGTGGCGGTTTCCCAATCGCTGTTGGCGCAGGCTTACGGAATAAATATTTAAAAACGAAAGACGTTGCAATTTGCTTCTTCGGTGACGGAGCAGCTAACGAAGGGACTTTCCACGAAGGGATTAACATGGCGGCTATTTGGAAATTGCCGGTCGTCTTTGTCTGTGAGAACAACTTCTTTGCTGAAGCAACTCCCCAATCATACTCATCAGGTTCCGAGACGATTGCTGAGCGGAGTGTGGCTTACGGTATCCCTGGTGTGCGAGTCGATGGCAAAGATTTATTAGCTGTCTATGAGGCCGCTGGTGAAGCCATTGACCGGGCCCGGAATGGTGAAGGGCCAAGTATCGTTGAATGTGTGACTTATCGTGATTATGGCCACTTTGAAGGCGACGAACAAAAATACAAAGCGAAAGAAGGTTCGGAAAAAGACTTAGCCAATCGTGATTGTTTGCCAGAATTTAGAGCTGTTGCGATTAAAAATAAATGGTTAACAGCTAAACAAGCCGATGAGATAGAAGCAACTTCAGTAGCGGATACTGAAACAGCTGTTAAGTTTGCCCAAGATAGTCCAGTTCCAAGTCCTGAAGCATTATACGAAGATGTCTATAAATAGGAGAGTGAAGAAAAATGACTAGAAAAATTACATTTATGCAATCAATTAATGAAGCACTAGATATGGCAATGGAAAAAGACGACCGGGTTTTCTTAATCGGTGAAGATATTGCTGGTGGAACAGGCGTCGATCACCTAGAAGGGGAAGGGGCCTGGGGCGGCGTTTTCGGAGTGACTAAAGGTTTAGTTGAAAAACATGGTACAGACCGAGTCATTGATACGCCGATTTCCGAAATGGGTTATATGGGAGCCGCAGTTGGAGCTGCAGCTACAGGGTTAAGACCAGTACCAGAATTAATGTTTAATGATTTTATTGGTTTCTGTTTTGATACCTTACTAGCTCAAGGCTCAAAAATGCGCTACATGTTTGGTGGCAAAGCCTCGATTCCAATGACTGTTCGAACTTGTCATGGGGCTGGTGCATCAGCGGCAGCGCAACACTCGGGCTCTTATTACGGCATCTTCGGTTCAGTGCCAGCAATTAAAGTCGTTGTACCTTCGAATCCTTATGATGCCAAAGGCTTACTGCTATCAGCCATTGAAGACGATAACATTGTGATTTTTTCCGAAGACAAAACTTTATACGGCTTGAAAGGTGAGGTCCCAGAAGACTATTACACCGTTGAAATTGGCAAAGCTAAAGTTAAACGAGAAGGCACTGATTTAACAATTGTGACGATTGGGAAAATGCTTTATGTCGCTTTAGAAGTCGCTGAAGAGTTAAGTAAAGCTAATGTGTCAGTTGAAGTGATTGATTTAATAACTGTTGCCCCTTGGGATCAGGAAACAATTTTAGCATCAGTTAAAAAAACTGGTCGCTTAATCATTATTGATGAAGCCAATCCTCATAATAATACTGCCACTGATATTTCTTCAGTTATGGCAGATCTGGCCTTTGACTACTTAGATGGACCAATCAAATGTGTTTGTTCGCCAAATACGCCAGTTCCCTTTGCGACAAACTTAGAAGCTTTATACTTACCAAATAAAGAAAAAGTATTAGCCAAAGCAGCAGAATTGATTGAGGACTTAAAATAGGAAAGGCGGTGACAACTCATGGCAGAAAATTTAATTATGCCGACTTTAGGCTTAACGATGACCGAAGGAACTGTTGATCAATGGTATAAAAACATTGGCGACTCAATTGAAAAAGGGGAAGCTGTTTGCTCAATTAGTTCAGAAAAATTAACAAATGATGTGGAGGCGCCAATTAGTGGGACGTTATTAGCAATTATTACCGAGGCTGGTGGGACAGCTTTATGTCAGGCAGCGATTGGCGTGATTGGTGAAGCTGGGGAAGAAGTCCCAGAAACTACTGGCACAGTGGCGGAAAAACCAGAAGTAGAAGAACTAGTTCAAGAGCCAACTATAGCAATAGAGGCAGTCAGACCAGTGACTAGAAAGGCTGGGGGACGACTTTTTGCAACTCCTTTAGCGCGGAAAATCGCTCATGAAAAAGGTTATGAACTGTCTGAAATCAAAGGGACTGGTGGCAATCAGCGAATTACTCGCCGAGACGTTGACAATCATGTCCCACAAGTTGTCGAAACTGTGGCTAAGACAAGTCAAGCTGGTGCCGGTCTGACAGGTATGCGGAAGGTCATTGCCCAACGGATGCACAACAGTCTGCAACAAGCAGCTCAACTAACCTTACATAAAAAAGCTGATATTACTGCTTTAATGACTTTTAGAAAAGACTTGAAAAAGAATGCTGGTCAACATCTGGATAAAGGGGCTATTAGCTTGAATACGTTAGTGATTAAAGCTGTGACTTTAGCCTTAGTTGATTACCCAGAGTTAAATGCTTGGTATGGTGAGGGCGAACACCAACAATTGTCAGAAGTTAATATGGGAGTTGCCGTAGCAGTCCCTGAGGGGTTAATGGTACCAGTCTTAAAAAATACGAATCAACAAAGTTTAACTAGCTTAGCCCAAGGCTTTAGTGAAATCACTAGTGGAGCTAAAAATGGGACTTTAGCTAGTGACTTATTAAGTGGCTCAACCTTTACTATTTCTAATTTAGGCCAAAGTGGGATAGAATACTTTACGCCAATCTTAAACACGCCAGAAGTTGGTATTTTAGGTGTTGGTACCGGTCAATCTCGTTTAGCCTTCAACAGTGACAAAGAAATTGAAGAGCGTTTAGAACTGCCATTAAGCTTAACCTTTGATCATCAAGTGATTGATGGGGCACCAGCTGGGGAGTTCTTGCAGCAAATTTGTTTCTACTTAGAAAATCCTTATTTATTAGTTGTCTAACTAAAATCTACTTTAGCTTTTCCTCAGACTAACCACTGAGGAAAAGCTTCTTTTGTCTTGGAAAAAGCTTCTAAAACAAAAAAAGCTTGTGAGTTGCTGAATTTATGGGATAATATAGGAAGAAATTAGAAAATAGAAGGAGCAACACCATGATTATAAATCTCTTGATTTTAACTTTAATGATTTTGCTGACGGCCTTTTTTGTGGCAGCCGAGTTTGGTTTAGTTAAAATCAGACGAAGTCAATTAGAAAACTTATCCCAAAATGGCAATAAAAAAGCCACGTTAGCCTTAGAAATTGTTAGTCAACTAGACGAATACTTGAGCGCCTGCCAACTAGGTATCACTTTAACCTCACTAGCAATCGGTTGGTTAGGGGAAGGCACGGTTAGACAGTTAATTACCCCAGTAATGGATTCACTTCCCTTACCACAAAAATCTGTCGGTATTATCTCGTTAATTCTCGCCTTTTCATTAATTACCTTTGTTCATGTCGTGATTGGCGAACTAATTCCGAAGTCTTTTAGTATTAACATGACAGAAAAAGTTGTTTTAGGGGTAGTCACTCCCTTACATTATTTTTATAAAATTACTTATCCCTTTATTTGGTTGTTAAACTCATCTGCTAATGGTATTAGTAAATTATTTGGGTTGAATTATCTCGGTGAAGGGGAAGAAACCCATTCCCAAGAAGAATTATTATTAATCGCTAATGAAAGCTTGCGCCATGGAGAAATTAACCAAGACGAATTTGAATTTTTAAACAATGTTTTTGACTTTGATGAATTAATTGGTAAAGAAATTATGGTGACCCGAGTCGATATGGAAGTCATTCCAGCCACAAGTACCGTTGAAGAAGCGCTAAACTTTGCGATTTCAACTGGTCATAGCCGTTTTCCAGTTATTCAAAAAACGAAAGATGATGTCATTGGTTACGTGACGATGCAAGATTTAATTAAAACTTACATGAGCAAACCAAAAGCTAGTTTAAATCATCTAATTAAAGAACCGATTAGCTTTTTAGAAACCATTCCAGTCAAACATTTATTGACAGAGATGCAAAAAGAACACAAACATTTTGCGATTTTAGTTGATGAATACGGTGGCACTAGTGGACTTGTGACGATTGAAGATATTTTAGAAGAAATTGTTGGTGACATTCAAGACGAACGAGATCGGGAAGTTGCTAGTGTGGAAGAAATTGGACCTGATGAGTATTTAGTTTCAGGAACAACGGATTTATCTGACATCGAAGACTTGTTTGACGTGGATTTCCCAGAGGATAATGAAAATATTACGATTGGTGGCTTTTTGACTGACTTGTACCAACAAGAAGTCGCTGCTGGCTTTACGTGTCAGTATCAAGACCTTAAAATTGAGGTTATTTCAATGAATAAAGTCATGATTAATCGTTTGAAAATTAAGAAAGTAGTTGCGGAGCCTATTGAGTAATAGGATTTTTAACCAATTAACTTGACTAACACCCAAGAGCTAGTTTATCCTGTAAGGACTAGCAGTACTTGAGCACTTGAGCTCCTTAACCACTTAACTAGTTCGCTCCGTTTAACAGTTAGGAGTGTTCAATATGGAAAAGAAATTACAGAGGTTTGCTAAGAAAAACCAGAAAAGAAACATTTTTTATAATTTATTGTCGATTATTTTATCATTGCTGTAGCTAAGAAAAAATAGTTAGACTAGCACTAGGCTCTTATTTTGGGGCGTGCTAGTCTATTTTTTATACAAAGCTAAGGGGTTAATGTAAAAACTGACACTTAAATTAGTTTATAATGATTATTTATTAGTTGCTGTTGTAAAAAGATTGAATTTAACTTAAACTATAAAAGGGTCTTTTTTTGTTCTGTGAAGTTCAAATAAAGATGGTTTAAAAACATTTAAATACAAAATAGTATTGGAGAGAAAAAATGAGTAAGTGTCAGAGTTGTGGATCAGAAGTTAACAAAGAAATGGAACGATGTGAGACTTGTGGGTTAAAAGTCGGCAGTCAGTCGGATCACAGTTTTAAAGAAGTTGAAGAAGTGGTGACTAGAGAAGTTGTTACTGGGGTAAATATGAGCCGTAGGGAACTCAAAGAAGCCGCCCAAAGACAATTGTCAGGAACTTACGGCAATTGGTTACAGACCATGTTAGTCTGTGGCGCAATGATTATTATCCCCTTCGTGATATTTTGGCGTGTCACCTTAAAAGTTGGCGAAATTAATTTTTATAATAGCTTAGGTTATAGTGCTGATTCAGTAGGTGGTTGGGTGTTTTTTGCCATTATTCTTTATTTAGTTTTATTATTAGGGGTCTGTGTTAGCCAAAGTTTGATTCAATGGACAGCGATTTTAAGTTTAGAGGGCCGTAAACTAAGTGGTCTTAAGTTACTTAATCGTTTAATCAATCAGAAAAAAGGCCGAGTCATTAGAGCTAACGTCTTAATTGCTTTATATACCTTCTTTTGGTCCCTGTTATTAGTCATTCCAGGGGTAGTCAAAGGTGCCGGTTATGCCATGACGAACTACTTATTAGCAAAAAATGAGGACTTAATGATTGGTGAAGCCATTGAACTTAGTCAAAAAATGATGAAAGGTTATAAATTAGAGTATTTAATTCTACTTTATTCATTTACTATTTGGAATTTATTGACGGTTTATTCCTTAGGAATGTTCGGTTTGTATACAATGCCTTATCAAGGCATGACAACAATCATGTTTTTAGATAAATGTTACGACAACTACATAACTAATAACCCTTAACCTTTAGTAAACTAACTGATTTATTTAATCAGTTAGTTTTTTTATTTATGAATATAAAAAAGGCTTACATGGGAGGTGAAACGTCTATTATATCTAGGTTTTTTAAGCATATAAAAATTTACTAGTATTTTGTTAGTAAATCTAGGACCATTTGATTGACGGATAACCGTTGATTTCGCTATACTTAAGCCTATTAAAAAAATGATTGAAAGATCCTTTAAATCAATTAATCATCTAAGAAAGAAGGAAGATTTGATGGAGAAGAAATGGTTTATTAGTTTAATTGCGTTGTCGGGGCTAGTGTTAGCTGCTTGTGGCGCAGAAAAAGAGGCGACACCCTCAGAAAAAACTGACAAGGACACCTTTACCTATGGTATTAGTGGGGATCCAACGTCCCTTAATCCGCTAAATGTTGGAGATCGTTGGGGCTTAACAGTTGCCAATATGATCTACTCACCATTAATTAGAATCGAAGGCGACGGTAACCAGAAGTTTGAGTTAGCCGAAAGTTTAGAACCTGCTGCAGATGGCTTATCATTAACAGTTAATTTAAAAGATAATATTACTTGGTCCGATGGGGAAGCCTTTACTGCGGACGACGTTGTTTTCACTTATGAACAAAAAGCGAAAAAAGAAAATGGTGGGGCAGATAGTCTGTGGGTCAATGACCAACCGATTAAAGCTGAAAAAGTCGATGACCAAACGGTGAAATTTGTGTTACCTTCAGTCAGTGCCGCAGCAATTAACAACATTGCCACAGAAACGTATATTTTACCTGAGCATATTTATAAAGACGAAGCTGATTTTTCAGGCAGTGAATTAAAAGCTGATCCAGTTGGAACTGGCCCTTACAAATTAGATAATTACAAACGAGGAGAATATTTACAATTCTCAGCAAATGAGACGTATTATGGTGGCAAACCTAGTGTTCCTAAAGTTACTTTAAGAATTATTACGAGTGCCGATACAACAAAAGTCGCCTTACAAAAAGGTGAAATTGATGCCTCATTTGTTTTACCAAATAATATTAAAGACTTAGACGAGACTAAAATTGATACTTACGAGTACAGTGAAAACCGGGTAGGTTACTTAGGTTTAAACAGTGCTTCTGATAAATTAAAAGATGTCAAAGTTCGACAAGCAATTCTTTTTGCTTTAAACAAAGAAGATCTAAACAAAGCAGCTTACTTATCAGATAAGTATTACGACAATGCTTACTCAATTTTACCGCCAGCGAATCCTTTTTATTCTGACAAGGTAGAAAAATATACGACTGATGTTGAGAAATCAAAAGCGTTGCTAAGTGAAGCTGGGGTAACAGACTTGAAAATTAATTTAGGGTTTAGTTCCGACGATCCGGCTCAAACAGTCCAAGCAACCTTGATTCAACAACAATTACAAGCTGCTGGAATTACAGTTGAGTTAGCTGGTGGTGACGGCTCTGCCATGTTTACTGAGTTACGTAAACCAGGTTCAACGAAATACGATTTATTTATGGGTGGCTATATTATGGGGAACGATCCAGATTTATATTCAGCCTTATTCCAATCAGAAGGTTCAGCTAATTACTTCCAATATAAGAGCGAGGCAACGGATAAACTCTTTGCTGATGGAGCTGTTGAACTAGACGAAGCCAAACGTAAAGACATTTATGCCGATTTACAAGCACAAATTGCTGAAGATGCCGCTTTTTATCCGATTGTTGATAGTCGTAAAGTCTTAGCAGTGAATAACCAAGTTCAAAACATAACTGATGCTGGGTTAGTACCAATCTATACTTTTGAAGATTTAGCAAAAATTACAATCAAATAAGTCGACAAATGAACTGGTAAAGACAAACAAACGAAGCTTCACAAGTCTGCCTTTGTGCAATTTGTGAAGCTTTTCTATCTTTTAAGAAGGATGTGTTAGTATGGCTAAATACATAGCCAAGCGAATCTTACAAGTGATTCCGATGTTACTTGTGGTTTCATTTATTGTGTTTTCATTAATCCAATTAGCGCCTTATGACGCCATTGATGCCATTACCACACCGAATATGTCCCAAGAAGCGATTGATTTATTACGGGCCCGTTACGGCTTAGATCAACCCTTTTTAGTGCAATACGTCTTGTGGTTAAAAAATATTTTAACTGGTGACTTAGGCTACTCTCTAGTCAGTCAACAAAGTATTAGTAGTGAATTAGCAATCCGGATACCGAATACGATTAAATTAATTTTACCAGCCTATATTACTGCCTTACTCTTAGCAATTATCTTAGGATTAGTAGCTGGTGCCTATAAAGGTCGCTTTGTTGACCGATTAATTGACGGTATTTGTTCAGTTGGTATTTCAATGCCAACATTTTGGTTTGCGATGATTATGATTTATTTTCTAGGGTACCGCTTCGATCTGTTACCGATTATTGGCATGCACACAGTTGGCATGGAAGACTCATTCTCAGACTTCTTGCAACATTTCATCATGCCTTATCTTGTTTTAGTCGTTGCCTTTTTCCCAGACTTAACTCGTTACGTCCGCTCTTCGACCATGTTACAGTTGTCAGAAGACTACGTCATGGTCCAACGCTCTTTTGGGGCAACGAAACGGGAAATTTTTGCTAATCATATTAGTAAAAATGTCTTATTGCCAATTGTTACCCAAATTGGTTTAGCTTTACCGATGTTAGTAACTGGGGCGATTATTACTGAAAGTATTTTTGGTTGGCCGGGAATTGGCCCTTTCTTAATGACAGCAACTAAAGGACTAGACTATCCCGTCATTATGGCAGTGATGTTATTATCAGCCACCTTAGTTATTCTTGGGAATTTATTATCAGATGTTTTATACACAATTGTTGATCCACGTATCGGACAGGAGGGGACGAAATGATTAAGAAAAATCACTGGCGGCGGGTCTTACGCCAAACCCCAAGTTATTGGATTCCGATTATCTTTTTAAGTTTCTTAATCCTCTTAGCTTTGTTCGCGCCATTAATCCCGATTGACCCAAATGCAACGGATGTTGGTAATATGTCTGCTAGTCCAAGTTTTCAACATATTTTTGGAACGGATGAAATTGGTCGAGATTACTTTATCCGCGTCGTCTACGGTGGCCGCGTTTCCTTACTCGTGGGGATTTTAGCGATGTTAGCTTCGACTTTAATTGGGACCTTAGTTGGCTTGATTTCAGGCTACTTTGGAGGTTGGATTGATAGTGTCTTAATGCGTTTTGTCGATATTTTATCGTCAATTCCTTGGATGGTCTTAGTCATCGTTTTAAGTGTCTTGTTGAAACCAGGCTTAGTGACGATTATCTTTGTCATCGGTTGTTTTTCATGGATGAACATTGCCCGTCTCGTCCGAGCAGAAACCTTATCAGTTAAGGAACGAGACTATGTGACTTACGCTAATTTTATTGGCGAAAAGCACAGCCAAGTCATTCGTCGCCACGTCTTACCAGCAGTGGTGCCAACCTTGATTGTCGCTGCAACTGGCAGTATTTCCGGAGCGATTATGACGGAATCGGCTTTAAGTTTCCTCGGAGTTGGGATTCAACCACCGATGGCTTCTTGGGGTAGTCTCTTACAAAATGCCCAAAGTAGTTTACAAAATGCGCCGTACATGGCGGTTTTACCAGGTTTATTCGTGATTTTAACAGTCTATTCCTTTAATAGCTTAGGTAATTTATTACGAGACGTTGTTCGGATGGAGGGCTAACAGATGACAAATATTATTGAAATTAAAAATTTAGAAATTGCCTTTCAAAAAAAAGGCGAAAATATCCAAAAAATCATTCATGGCATTGATTTGGATATTCCGAGAGGCCAAATCGTCGGCATCGTCGGCGAATCTGGTAGTGGGAAAAGTATTTCTATGAAAGGCATCATGAATATTTTACCTGAAAATAGCCAGTTAGCTTATGATAGCTTTGAGTTTGATGGTCAACAAATCCAAAGTAACCAACGGAATCGTGAAGCGATTCCAGCGGCGATGATCTTCCAAGATCCGATGACCGCCTTAAATCCTTTACGGACAATCGGTTATCATCTCATCGAAGTCATACAACGTTTTAGTAAAACAAGTAAAAAAAATGCGACAGCTTTAGCGATTAAAGAACTAGAAAAAGTCGGCATCGGTTTACCAGAAAAACGAATGAACCAATACCCTCATGAACTGTCAGGCGGCATGCGTCAGCGAATTATGATTGCCATGGCTCTACTAGCAAAACCGAAATTACTAATCGCTGACGAACCAACGACGGCCTTAGATGTGACGATTCAGGCGCAAATTTTAAATTTAATTCGCCGTTTACAACGTGAAGAAGACTTATCTGTGATTTTAGTGACCCATGACTTTGGGATTGTGGCTGGCATGTGTCAAAGCATTAAAGTCATGTACCAAGGTCAGATTGTTGAAGAAGGCAGTACCGATGAAATCTTTTACGAAGCGGCTCATCCTTACACGCAAGAATTACTGAAAGCCATTCCTTCTGGAGAAAAAGGTCAGCGTCTTTATTCTGTTGGCAATCATTCTTCGGAATCAGTTAAAGGCAATCAAGGCAAACTAGTTAATTTAAGCCCGACACATCGAGTCTTAAAAGAGGAGGCTGCAGGCAAATGACTGAAGAATTAATTAAAGTTACTGGGGCTAAAAAGTATTTTCCAGTAAAAAATAGTTTTGGCCAAGTTAAAACCGTCGTTAAGGCTGTGGATGATGTTTCTTTAACGATTCGTAAAGGGGAAACGCTAGGCTTAGTCGGCGAATCTGGTAGTGGTAAAACAACGCTAGGTCGCAGTATTTTACAATTAGAAGAATTAAATGAAGGGGAAATCTTTTTCGCTGGTCAGGAGTTACGGAGTCTGTCAAAAAAAGACCGCCGTGCCTTCCATAAACGGATGCAAATTATTTTTCAAGACCCCTATTCTTCTTTAAATCCGCAGCTTACGGCTTTAGAGCAAGTGATGGAACCTTTAAGCTTACTTTTTTCAAAAAGTGAGGCTCAGGCAAAAGCCATTGACATGTTAGAAAAAGTCGGCTTAACTGGGCAAGACATTTATAAATACCCAAGAGAGTTTAGTGGCGGTCAACGTCAACGGATTGGCATTGCCCGGGCAGTCGCCGTGGAACCGGAATTTATCTTATGTGATGAGCCGATTTCGGCTTTAGATGTCTCGATTCAAGCCCAAATTATTAATCTCTTAGTTGATTTACAAAAACAATTAAAATTAACTTACTTGTTTATTTCCCATGATTTATCCATGGTTCGGTATATTTCTGATCGAATTGCCGTCATGTATTTAGGGAAGCTAGTCGAAGTGGGACCGACGCAACGAATTTTTGATAATCCCCAACACCCGTATACGAAAAAACTTTTATCAGCGATTCCCATTGCTGATCCTAAGCTAGCACGAGCGGCTTATGATGAGACAACTCAAGAAGAGCAAGTTAAAATAGAAGCAGATAGTTTAACTGACTGGGTCGAAATCGAACCAGATCATTTTGTCGCAAAGGAGCGAAACTAATATGAGTCAAGATCGTATTGAATTAGTCCAAGGTCAAACAGGCATTGAATTGCCGCTAGCAGCCGGTAACTGGGTGATGTTGAGAGAAGAAGGCTATTCTCCTGTGCAAAGTTTAGTGGCCGCTGTGGGCGCATGTGGGGCTTATGTCTATCAATCAGTTTTAGAAAAGTCACGAATTCCTTTTACTTTTGAACGAGCAACAGCGGATTATAGCCGTGATGCCGAAAAAGCTACCGAACCAGTTAAAAGTATCAGCCTGACTTTTTATGTTTCAGTGGCACCGGAATTACAAGAACGGGCAGAACGGGCATTAAAATTAGTTAGCAAAAACTGTCCAGTGATTCAATCTTTAAATCCAGAAATCGAAGTTGTAGAGCACGTTGTTTTTCAATAAAAATACCGAATGACTAAGTGAAAACTCAGTCATTCGGTATTTTTTTAAACACATTCTTTTAATGTTTCGACAATTGATCCTAGGACGTCGTCAGCTTGGTAGCCTAAAATTGCCATCGTTTCTTGGGGATCAATATGGAGGTCTTCTGTTTGAAGTTTTGAGCTGACAGTCATATGCATGCCGTGTTCTAAGCCTTCTGCTTCGGCAGCAGCATCAATACCGGCATAGACTGCAGCCAGACTTTCATAAGGAACAACGGGAATCGTTGTTGTTTCAGTTTGACCAAGAGCCTCAACCATCATTTGATAAAAATCAGCATAGCTCATATTAATGCCACCAATCGCGTAAGTGCCACGATGTTGCCCATTTTCTAAAGCACCTAAAGCAGCTTGAGCCACTTGGGTCGCCGTGACCATGGCTGTCCCACCTTTTAAAGCAGGGAAAGTTTCTTGGCCTTTAATTTGGTCAGTAAACATTTTCCAAAGAGGGGTTTTGCCAGGCATCGTCCCAAAGATATAAGGTAAGCGGAGACTAGTCACCGTCATTGCTCCTTCACCTTCGCAAAAAGCAACTTGTTCTTGCAGTAATCGGGTGCTCGGGTAGGCTTGATTTCGTAAATGATACTCAGGCAGACGTTCCGCAAATTCTGCAAAATAAGAACCGAAAACGACAAACTTTTTAACCCCAGCCGCTTTCGCTAAACGGGCAATCCGTTGGGTCGGTAAAACATTCGCTTCGTAGAAAAACTTGAAAGCCGGTTTCTTAGGAACAACCCGTTCGTCAGCGCCAGCGGCATAAATAAAGCCTTGGCAATCAGCTAGATAAGCAATAATTTCCTCATCGGACATCTCAAAAAAGTTACCAATGGAACAGTCAACTTCTTCAGGAATTAAGCCTGCTTCAGGCATGGGAGGTAAAGACATTGTTTTAACCTCATAACCTTTCGCTAAACATTCTTTCATCGTATAGTAACCTAAGAAGCCTGTGCCACCTAAAATAAAGATTTTTTTCATTTTTCTTCACTCCTTAATTGTGATTGTAATCACATGATAACGAATTTCCAAAGAAAGCATAAGGCGAATAAAAGCCTAATCACTAACTTATTTCTTGAGAATGGCTTATAATAAACAGACAGAGGAGGGGAACAGGTGACCGATTATCAAAAAGAGTTAATCCCTTACACAAGTGTTGATTACTACGATGGGAACTTACGGACAAATGATCTCCGAATTAGTTTAAGAAAAGTCCTCAAAAAGCAACCAAGGCAATTAAAAGATAACGTGACTGTGATTTACATTGTCGAAGGCGAGGCTGAACTCAGAATTAATGGTGAAAAGACCGTTGTTAAAGCAGGGCAGTTAATGATGTTGATGTCATACCATGTCTACGCTTTTGAGAAAATCCCTGATCAAGATTGTTCTTATTACGATTGTCAGTTTTCAATTGGCTTACTGCTTTTAGCTAAAACGAGTAAATCAGCTTACTTGAATAGTTTGCAAGAACTAGATAAAGGTCTGCCAATTGTCAGCCTAACTGTGACTGAACAAAAAGAATGTTTAAGTCTGTTAGAGAAATTAAGGCAAGAGTTTGTGAGTGCCGAGACATGGGGCCAAGATATTTTAGTTCTCCATAGTACGACTGGTTTGATTTACTTATTTTTAAAAGGCATTAAACGACGAGAAGAACTAATAAAAAAACGACCAGTTAATCAAAACTGGCAGTTATTGCAATACATTCATTTTCACCATCAAAAAGACTTAACACTTAAGGAGTTAGAAAGTGAATTTCAGTTAAGTCAGGCAGAAATTCGTGACAAGCTGATGGCACTAACTGGCTTAACTTTTGCCCAAAATTTAAATCGCGTTCGGATTATTAATGCTAGCGCCTTATTAGCCTTTGATGGCTTATCGATTAACCAAATTGGCCGGATTGTTGGTTATAAAAATGATGCTCACTTTTACAAAGAATTTAAACAGGCTAAAAACTGCTCCCCTAAAAGTTATCAACAAGGGCAGGGGCTAACTGTGGAAGAGGGCTACTGTGATGAAACAACGGCAATCTTTATTTATTTGTATGAGAATTATCGAAAGGACTTGAGTTTATTAAAAGTTAGTCAAGCCTTGAATATTGCCACCAAAAAAATTCGTTCCCTTTTAGCAGATGATTTTCAGATGAGTTTAGGTGAGTTAGTCAAAGGGTTACGAATGTTAAATGGCAAAGGCCTACTTGACTATCAAGACCTTGGCATTGCTCAGATTTCCGAGTTTTTAGGTTATCAAGACGTGAAAGTCTTTCGCAAAGAGTTTAAAGAAACCTATGGCTGTCCCCCTATGGCGTACCGAAGAAATCGGCAAAAAAGCTGAGGGGCAAATTCAAACAGCTATGTTGAAAATAGAAGGAGGAAGTTCAGATGAGATACGAAGAAATATTAAATTTTTGGTTTGAAGAGATTGATTCTAGTGCCTGGTTTAAAAAAGATGAGGCCTTTGATTTAATGTTAGCTAAACGCTTCGGTGAGATTCACCGTCAAAGTAGCCTAGGGGAAACCGCTAGTTGGCGTGAAACAATCAAAGGCCGTTTGGCAGAAATTATTGTCTTAGATCAGTTTTCCCGCAACTTATTTAGAGATGAGGCAGAAGCCTTCGCTTATGATGGAATGAGTTTGATTTTAGCTCAAGAAGCGTTAAAGGCGCCAGATTTAGACGAATTAACGATGTCAGAAAAAGCTTTTCTCTACATGCCTTTTATGCATTCGGAGTCTTTAGTCATTCATCAAAAAGCCTTAGAGTTATTTAATCAACCAGGGTTAGAAACCAATTACGACTTTGAAAAGCAACACCTAGTAATTATCGAGCGCTTCGGTCGTTACCCGCATCGCAATAAAATCTTAGGACGACCTTCAACTGCAGCAGAAATTGCCTTTTTACAAGAAGAAAATTCGAGTTTTTAAAATAAGAAAAAAGGATGTGCCAAAATTTGGAAGCTTTAATCTTTGATATGGATGGCGTAATTGTTGATTCAGAACCCATTTGGATTGCGTCAAAACAACAAATGTTAAGAGAACAAGGAGTGGAAGTTCCTGATACTTACCATCATCAGTTATTTGGAACGACTCTCGAGTTTATGTGGACTCACATGCAAAAAGAATTTAATTTACCTTTAACAGTAGCCGAATGTATTACCCGCGGAGAAGAAATTCGTAATGAGATGCTAGCAAAGGAAACAGTTAAAAGTATTCCTGGCACGATTGAGTTAATAAAAAATCTCCATCAAGCAGGAATCCCTTTAGCGATTGCCTCCTCTTCATCGAATGAAGGGATTGCTAAAGCCGTTGACGGATTAAAAATTCGCGAATACTTTACAGTCTTAGTTTCTGGGGAAGACTGCGAACACTCGAAACCTTTTCCAGATGTCTTTTTAAAAGCAGCTGAAAAATTAGGTGTTAATCCGAAAAACTGTTTAGTGATTGAAGATGCCACGAACGGTGTCAAAGCGGCTAAAACCGCAGGTATGATCTGCCTAGGCTTTGAAAACCCCGCCTTTACGAAGCAGGATTTAAGCTTAGCTGATGGGATAGTCACTGATTTAGGTGAGTTGACAGTTAGTGAGTGTCGGGAGTATTTTAAGTAGAAAACTGAAAAAGATAATGATTACAGAAAAAAATCTGGAATCATTATCTTTTTTTATTTTAAAAGCGCTCCGGCTTATCTATTCGATGATGCTTAAGCTTTTTCGCTCATTACTTTAATGAATTCACGCATATAATCTGGTAAGTCTGGCGGACGGCGGCTTGAAACAATATGGCCATCTGAAATTGCTGGTATGTCGACCCATGTTGCACCAGCATTTGTCATATCATCTTTAATTCCCGGAGTACTTGTAACAGTCCGACCTTCCAAGATGTTTGCAGAAATTAATACCCAGCCAGCATGGCAAATTTGTCCAATTATTTTTTCTTGTTTATCTAGGGATTGCACCATTTCGATGACTTCTGGGAAACGACGTAGTTTATCTGGCGCCCAGCCTCCTGGAACTAAGATTCCATCATAATCGGCAGGATTAACATCTGAAAAGGCATAATCCGATTCTGCAGGTACACCGTATTTTCCTATATAAGTCTGATGAGCCTTTTGTCCGACTAAATCAACTTGGGCACCTTCCTCACGTAAACGATAAACAGGATACCATAATTCTAAATCTTCAAAATCATTGTCAACAAGTGCAATAATTTTTTTATTTTCTAAGCGCAAATTAATCCCTCCATTTATTCTAAATAATAGCCTTAGTGTAACAGAGCAGTAACTAGTTGACTACGGAAATGCTTAGTGAAAAGTTGGTTTACTGTTTTCATAAGAAAGCAATTGAACCTCAATTTTATTCTCCTTGTTGATAGGTTACGCTAAAAGTCTTTCGCGAAGTATCGAACCAATAAAGCCAGCATTAAACTATCCCGAGGTATTATTAACTGGCGCCGAACTAGGAATGGTCGCTCGAATTGTTAAAGCAATCTTTAATTTTGACGATTTGTTAGGCATATGAATAAGCGAGCTATCATTACGGCATATCGAGGGTGCACATTGTAATGCCCGACGTCTTGCTGATGGTTAGTTTCTTCAGCCGATTCGTTGTTATTTTAAAGGCCTCTCCTTATAGTATATAAGGGAAGGCCTTGGTGTTTGTTATTTTTTAATTAACGTCAGTTTTTCGCAACAAAATAGTTGACTGTTCCTTGAGATTATTTTACAATGGGCCTGTAAGTAATAGGTTCTGTCTAATTGAATATATAGTTATTGGTACTTCAAAGGGTGGCTGCAACCACCACTGAGAAGCCTTGCTTGAGTCATCAAAGTGACCAAAACAAGTTACCAATAGTACAAGTACACAAGTGTACTGACAGGTTTATTGTACCTAATTTCCCTCTAAAATACCAGTTTATTTGATTTGTTTTAGGTGTGATAAGGGTGCAATCTGTCGGAAGGGACTTTTTTGAGTGTATGATTCTATTGTAAAAACAGTATTGGATACGTGTTGACGTATTTACTACTGTTTTTTTGCTTTTTATGGGCCGAACCTGTGCTTGCGTTCTTTGTTGTTTTTCAGCCACTGATTTTAGTCAAAAAAGAAAGTCGAGGTAAGAAGATGAAGCTCGGTTTAGGCGTTGATCACCACGGTTTTGTATTGAAAGAGGACATTCGTCAAGAGTTGGTTGGGCTAGGACACGAGGTTGTTGAGTATGGGCCTACGTCAGTTACTGAAATTGATTATCCAGAAGTTGCTTTTACAGTCGGGCAAGCGATTATTGCTAAAGAAATTGAGCGTGGTATTTTAATTTGTGGAACGGGGATTGGCATGGCAATAGCCGCCAATAAAGTTCCTGGTATCCGTGCCGCTCAAGTGCCAGACCCCTATTCAGCAGAGCGAGCGCAACTCAGTAACAATGCCCAGATTATCACCTTAGGCAGTAAAACCATCGGCCTAGAAGTTGCCAAAAAGATCGTCAAAGAATACGTAAGCCATCACTTTGTCCCTAGTCCATCCTCCCGTAAAATCGCTCAAATAACTGAAAAAGAAGCAGAATTTCACCAAAGCTAATACAGAAAGGAAGCGATCAGATGAAACGTCAACCAGTTGTCGGCTTAAGCTTAAAACTGTATCACTATCAAATGGAAGCTAACATCCAACGTGGCCAAGAGCTAGCTAAGGCCCTTTCCAATAGCCCAGTCGAGTTGATTTACTTCCCTCACGTCGGGGCGATTTCTCAAGTTGCTGAAGCTCTCAGCGGAACGCCAATTGGTCTAGGCTCACAAAATATCGCCCCAGTTGCCAGTGGTGCTTTTACTGGTGAGTACTCGATTTTGTCCTTGAAAGAAGCCGGTGGCAAATACGTGGAAATCGGTCACTCTGAACGTCGCCGTCGGTTTAAAGAAGATGACGAGATGATTCGGCAAAAAGTCCGTTTAACCCTAGCAGAAGGTCTGATTCCGCTGCTTTGTCTGGGGGAGGAACAAAAACTAGTGGACCCTCTGGCGCGTAGGGAAGTCTTAGAACGACAACTTTTTCTGGCACTCCAAGGCTTGAAATCAGAGCAGATAAGTCAGGTGATTATTGCTTACGAACCAGTTTGGGCAATTGGCCAATCAGTTGCGGCGGCCGCTCCCTATGTTCACGAGAGTCACCAACTGATCCGGCAATTACTTGCTAAGCATTTTGGGTTCCCCGTCAGCCAAGTTGTCAGAATTATTTATGGTGGTTCTGTTAGCCAAGAAAACGCTGAATTTATTACCGCTCATCCCGATGTTGATGGTGTCTTTGTCGGCCGTTTTGGTCAACAGATTGAGCGCTTGCAAGCGATCGTTACGACAGTAGCTAACAAGGATAAAACCTTGAGAAAGTGAGTTAAGTATGAAGACATATTTATTAGGAATAGATAATGGCGGAACAGTCACAAAAGGAGCGCTGTACCAACTAGACGGCAGTGAAGTGGCTGTTGTCAGTCAAAAACTACCGATGCTAACGCCTTTTCCAGGACATACGGAGCGTGACAGTGAGGAACTGTGGCAAGCCAATTTAACGGTTATTCGTGAGTTATTAAGCCAAACTGGGGTTTCCGGTGAAGATATCGCAGCCCTCTCGATTACGGGTCATGGCAATGGGGTTTACTTAGCCGATAAAACCGGTAAGCCAACGTATAACGGGGTTATTTCAACTGATACTCGGGGCAAAGACTATGTGGCGCAGTGGCTTCAAGATGGCACGTTTAAGCGGACCTTGCCTAAGACCTATAACTCAATTTGGGCCGGTCAACCGGCGCCAATCTTAAGGTGGCTAGTCAACAATGAGCCAGAAGTTATTGCCAAGACAGACTATGTCTTTATGTGCAAAGATTACATCAAATATCGTTTAACCGGTTCCCCTTGTACTGAAATCAGTGACTTTTCAGGGGGTGGGATGTTAAATATTGCTGAAAAACGGATTGACCGTGAGTTGTTAGCGGAATTCGGCATTGAAGCCATTTATGACAAATTACCACCGCTAACTGATCCGTTAACTGTGAATGGCTATATTACTGCCAAGGTCGCAAAGTTAACTGGCTTAAAAATAGGCACGCCAGTTGCTGGTGGCACGATGGATATGCATGCCTCGGCAATTGCCACTGGTAGCGTTCAAAAAGATCAACTCTGTATCACAGCCGGTACCTGGTCGATTAACGAGTTCTTTGATACTAAACCAGTTGTGTCTGATGATCTCTTCATGTGCGCGATTGCCCCAGAAAATAATTACTTAATAGCCGAAGGAAGCCCAACATCTGCCAGTAATTTGGAATGGTTTCTAAGTGAAGTCCTTAAAGATATTGATACCAAGGGTCAAAATCTCTATGATTTGGCTAACCAATTAGTCGAATCAGCCCCTTATGACGCCTCTAACTTAATTTTCTTACCCTTCTTATTTGGCACCAATGTTGATGCGAATGCTAAAAGTGCCTTTGTGGGTATCAGTGCTTGGCACACACGCAAACACTTACTACGAGCGATATACGAGGGCGTTGTCTTTAGTCACCGTCATCATATTGACAAATTGTTGAGTCAAGGCGCTGGCTTCAAACGGGCACGAATTGCAGGTGGCGTAGTTAACTCACCGATTTGGATTCAACTATTTGCAGATATTTTGCAAGTCCCAATCGAAGTAACCAAAACCAAAGAACTTGGTGCAATGGGCGCGGCGATTGTGGCAGGAGTTAGTGTCGAGCTCTTTTCTTCGATCCAAGAAGCAACAGATCAAATGGTTAATGTCGTCGAAATCTATCAACCGGATATTAACAAAAAACGCATTTATGATACTAAATACCACCTTTATCGCAACCTTATTGGCAAATTACAACCCATCTGGAAAGCCTTTGACACTGTCAGTATTGCGCAAAAAACAGACGAAAGTGAAAGCGTTGTCTTATAAAGAAAGGAATTATTATGGAAAAAATAATCGCGGTATCAGATGAGTTAATTCCCCAAAATGCAATGGCCGAAAGTCTTTTCCCACTTAAAAAGTTATCAGACGTTGAGGTTACTCATTGGGAACATGAAACAGTGGCTGATTTACAAGCGGATAATATCCGTGTCGAACAAGGAGGCCCAGCTCAAGTCAGATTGTCACCAGAACTCCAAAAGAAGATGGCTGAGGCGACAGTTCTCGTTGTCCATTTTACACCAATCGATCGCGAGCTGTTAATCCGTGCTTCTAAGCTAAAAGCGATTTTTGTCTTACGAGCAGGTCTTGAGAATGTCGACTTAGTCACAGCGGCCGAAAAAGGGATTGAGGTCTTCAATTTAACCGGACGTAATGCGCGTGCCGTCGCTGAATTCACCGTTGGCTTAATGCTTGCCGAGACGAAAAACATCGCTCGCAGCCACCAATCATTAAAGGCAGGCGACTGGCGTAAAGACTTTGTTAGCGAAGGTCAAGTCATTGAATTTAATCATCGTCAGATTGGGTTAGTCGGTTTTGGTAAAATTGGCCAGCTGATAACAGAATTGCTCACCCCATTTGGCTGTCAGTTTCTGATTTATGACCCATATTTAACGACCATTAAGGCGCCAAATGCTAAGTTAGTGTCATTGGATGAATTATTGAGCCAAAGTGATATTGTCTCAATCCATGCCCGGGCGACACCAGAAACCTATCATCTGATCGGTCAATCAGAATTTGAAATGATGAAACAAGGAGCCTATTTCATTAACTCAGCTCGGGCTCATTTGGTAGACGAACAAGCCTTGATTCAGGTTCTAAAAAGTGGTCATCTCATGGGAGCCGCCTTAGATGTTTTTGAGCAAGAACCGTTGCCAGAGTCGCACCCGTTATTGGCCTTAGATAATGTCACTCTAACGGCCCATCTTGCTGGCACGACCCTCGATGCCTTTGGCGGTAGTCCACGATTAATGTTACCAAAAATCCAAGGGTGGTTGTCAAAAGGAGAGGTGTAGTCATTGAGAAAAGAGTAAGGCTCAATAATCAAGTTTATAAAGACTTACAGAAGGAGTTGAAGCAATAACATGCAACATATTAAACGAGTGTTTGGCTACGCCTTAGCAGGGCTATTGGTGATGTCAGTTTGGGGTGAATTAGGGAGTGTTGGAGTTTATGGTGGTTATGTCGCGGCGTTGGTTATTATCGGTCCAATGTGGTTTCTCAATCATTATTTAAATACATCAGGTAATCATGAAGGCGTCTCATTTGTCGATATGGGGTTAGCCATAGGTGTTTCTGGCTTAGCTCGCGATGCCTTTTTAACTGACCAGCAAAATTTATTTGCGGCTTGGCCGACTTTTCTGCTTGTTGTGATCGGCGCATTAATTGGTGGCAGTCTAGCTGCCTTGTTTGCTAAGCATCAAAAAAGGGAGGCAAAAGCTAATGACCTTTAATTTAGCAATTGCAACAGTTATCGGCAGTGCTATTTTTCCCTTAGTTATTCATATGGGGTGGGGGAAGATGGTCGAGGAATGGGATGCATTTGGCGGTTGGATGGCAGCAGCTTTTATTGTCGGAACTATTTGGCTACTAAATCACGGTATTAGCACACCGATGATTACGCAAACAGGGGCGTGGGTTGATCAAGGAGTTGCTGCTGGAATTGGTCTTTGGTTCGCCGGCCTTCTTTCGGGTGATAAAGTCAAAGCCTCTCTCCCAGTGGTCGCTTCAGCTATCATAGGTGGTATTATTGCCGGTTGGGTCTTGAGTTTGTTTCTCTAGTAGTCATCGTAAGAGCACTGGCGTGGAAGTCACGGCAGTGCTTTAACGTGTACAAACCATAGACAGCACAAAAATGAAAGAGGGATAAAAATAGATGTTGGTTACAATGAACGGACTATTACAAGAAGCCCAAATGAATAATAGCGCTATTGGATCCTTTAATGTCCCTAACTTAGAAATGATAAGAGCGACGATCGCCGCCGCCGAAGAATTAAATTCACCTGTGATTTTGCAACACGCTGAGGCTCATAATAATCTGATTCCCTTAGCTGAAATCGGACCGATCATGTTAGATTACGCCAAAGGAGCCACTGTTCCAGTCGCCGTTCATTTGGACCATGGGGAATCATTTGCAGTCTGTATGGAAGCCATTCGATTGGGGTTTACGTCGATTATGTACGATGCTTCTAGTAAACCTTACGAAGCCAACGTTAAGGAGACGAAAGAAATTGTACGGATAGCTCACAGCATTGGGGTCTCAGTCGAAGCGGAACTAGGTCAGATTATCACTTCGGATATTGGGGGTGGTGAAGGTCGAGAAATTAAAGAAAAGAATTACGCTAGCGTAGAGACTCTTTATACAGAGCCAAAACTTGCCCGTGAATTTGTCCAAGAAACAGTCGTAGATTGCCTAGCTATAGCTTTTGGCACCGTGCATGGCGTCTATCTCAAAGAACCTCAGCTAGATTTGCCACGAGTTAAAGCCATTCGTGATGCCACTGAGATTCCTTTAGTCATGCATGGTGGCTCAGGTGTTTCGGAAACAGATTATCGCACAGCAATTAACAATGGTATCTGTAAAATAAATTATTATACCTACGCTAACAGAGCCGGTGGCCGAGCTGTTGCTGATTATTTAAGACAACAACCAGAAGCCGAACAATTTTTTGAAGACATTGTAATGGAGGGAAGGACGGCTATTAAAGCTGATTTGATGAAGGCGCTGAAGATATTTAGGAATGATGGGAAGTAAGAGTTTGACTTTTTTATATGTGAGAGATATTTAAGTAGAATCAAATAAGTGAACCCCTCCAACTACTAGGTGATGGTAGTTGGAGGGGTGTTTGTGTTTATAATTAAGTCGAGAATTACTTTGAAGCTAGGGTTGGATATAGTACAATTAGAGTAATAATGGTTGAAAGTAGGTTAACTATGAAGAAAACAATTCAAGTTGTAGGAGCTGTTATCTACAAGGATAATAAAATACTTTGTGCCAAACGGCCAAAAGACAAAGCGTTAGCGAACTATTGGGAATTTCCGGGAGGTAAAATTGAACCTGGCGAAACTGAACGTGAAGCTCTGGAGCGTGAAATACAAGAAGAGCTAAAATGCGACATCCAAATAAATGATAAACTAATGACTACGGTGTATGAATACGATTTTGCAATTATCTTATTAACTACTTTTTATTGTGAATTAATTGAAGGTGAACCTGTATTGATGGAACACCAAGCTATAAAATGGCTAGAACCAGAAAAATTAGAGCAATTAAAATGGGCACCAGCAGATATACCTGCTGTGGAAAAAATCAGAGACAAGTGAGGTAGGAAAAGATGATCGGATCAACTAAGCATTCAGAGGCTTTCCAAGGATCTTTACGAAAAGCATTTATTAATAAAAAAGAGCAGGGATCTGTTTTTGACCCTAAACTAGTAATTAATGACAAAGAAACTAAGCAATACGTCGTTAACGATTTAACAGATGAATTAGAAATCTGTAAAACATTTTTCTTTTCAGTAGCATTTGTAACGCAGAGTGGTTTAAATGCTATCAAGGTTCAACTAGCTGACTTATCCGATAAAGGAATTAGAGGGCGCTTGTTAACTTCAAATTACTTAACCTTCAATTCGCCAGACGTTTATGAGGATTTATTAAAAATTGATAATTTAGACGTCAGGATTTCAAGTAAAGCAGGTTTTCATTCAAAAGGTTATTTATTTGAGCAAGAAAATTATTATTCATTAATTGTAGGTAGTTCAAATTTAACAATGAATGCTTTAAAAGTTAATTATGAGTGGAACATTCGTTTGACTTCTTTGGAAAATGGTCAAATTGTTGAAGAGACAAAGAGCTTTATGGAAAACGAATGGGATAAATCAAGAGAGCTTACGAAAGAGTGGGTTGCTGATTATCGAGAAATCTATTCAGCGAAACTCGAAGTGCTTATTGAAGAAGAAATAGTTGGAAAAAATTCGGAAACTATTGATGAAGATTATGGAAACTTTATCATTCCTAATAAAATGCAAACAATAGCATTGAAAAATTTACGGGAACTTAGATTGACAGGTGCTAATAAAGGCTTGATAATTTCAGCTACTGGGACTGGGAAAACTTACTTGTCTGCTTTTGATGTCAATCAGTTCAGGCCTAAAAAAATGCTTTTTGTAGTTCATCGAGAATAAATATTAAATAAAGCCAAAGCTGATTTCCAAAAAATTATCGGAGGAAATGACTCTGACTATGGTATTCTATCGGGTAATAAAAAAGAGATCGAAGCAAAATATGTATTCGCTACAATTCAAACGGTTTCTAAAGATAAATATTTAGAAAATTTTCCAAAAGATTATTTTGACTACATCTTAATTGATGAAGTTCATAAAGCGGGTGGTCAAACCTATCAAAAAATTATTGATTATTTTGAGCCAGAATTTTTATTAGGAATGACTGCAACACCAGAGCGAACAGATAGTTTTGATATCTTTGAGTTATTTGATTATAACGTTGCTTATGAGATTAGATTACAAGAAGCTTTAGAAGAAGATATGTTGGCACCGTTTCATTATTTTGGAGTAACGGATTATGAACGCAATGGTGAGACTATCGACGAGGCATCAGAATTACAATTTTTAGTAGCGGAAGAAAGAGTAAAATATTTACTCGGAAAAATTAATTACTATGGCTGTTCGGGAACTAAACCAAGAGGCCTCGTTTTTTGTAGTAGAAAAGAAGAAGTAGCCTTATTATCAAGGCTATTTAATGAAAAAGGAATTCCTAGTACTTATTTGACAGGTGATCATCTAGCTAGCGAAAGAGAATATGAAATTAACCGTTTAGAAAATGGCGAGATAAATTATATTTTTACAGTTGATATTTTTAACGAAGGTATTGATATTCCAATGCTAAATCAAGTTATTATGTTAAGGAATACGAAATCTAGCATTATTTTTGTTCAACAATTAGGTAGAGGATTACGAAAGCATTCATCTAAAAAGTTTGTTACAATTATCGATTTTATTGGTAATTATTCAAATAACTATATGATTCCAATGGCTTTGTCTGGCGATTTATCGAGAAATAAAGACAATTTGAGACGTGATACTTTTGATGTTTCTTATATATCTGGCGTTTCAGCAGTTAATTTTGAGAAGATTGCTAAAGAAAAAATTTATCAATCAATCGATAAAGTTTCAATGAACTCAATGAAAGAGTTAAAAAGAGTTTTTGAGCAGTTGGAAAATCGATTAGGACGTGTCCCTTATTTGGTGGATTTTTATGAGCAGAAGGCATTAGAACCTTTAATCATAGCGAATAAGCGTGCTAACTATTATGAATTTTTACAAAAAATGAAAAAGGCTGAAGGAATCATTAATGATGAGGAAAATCAATTTTTAATGATTGCTTCCCGAGAATTATTATCTGGATTTAGACGACATGAACTAATTATTCTAAAAGCTTTGATTAGTAATCAAAAGGGGATAACCGAGAAAGACATTATAGGTTTATTTGAAAAAGAGGGAATAATAAGTACGGAAAAAACGTTGAAGTCAGCTTTAAATACATTAAATTTATCTTTCTATAGTGGTCAAATAGCTAAATCTTATGCGAGCAATACATTTATTGAAGAAAGAACTGAAGGCATAATAGAACTATCAGATGGCTTAAGAAAAGCGCTAGCAAATGATTTTTTTGAAAGATTATTTATTGATATCATCGAGACTGGTCTTAAAAAAAATCAAGAATTTAAAAAAGACACAGCATTGACGTTATATAAAAAATATAAACGTAAAGATGCTTTACGACTATTAAACTGGCAGGAACAAATGGTTGATCAAAATATTGGTGGATATACTTATAAAGATGCTCATTTCGTTATTTTTGTGACTTTAGACAAAGGTGAAGATTTTAAAGGTGCGCAGATGGCATATGAAGATGAATTCTTAGATACAAGAACCATGACTTGGTTTACGAAAGCGCCACGAACTTTGAACTCACCAGAAGTGAAAATATTGAAATCAGCAGAAGAGTGGAACATTCATTTATTTGTAAAAAAATCAGACGATGAAGGAACTGATTTTTATTATTTAGGTGAAGTAACTCCGATAGAATCATCAATTAAAGAATTAGAAAAAAAAGTGCAAGATGGCGGGACTAAGAAAGTAGTCGAAGTTGACTTGAATTTAAAACAGGAAATTGACTTAAATTTATATAAATATTTAAATTCGTAATTAATATATATAATATTGTTTTAGCCCCTACTAATCAAGGCTCTACGTCAAATTGTGTGGATGGCTAAAATTTAGTCGAATAAATAGTTACTTAGGCAGCTTCATCAGAAATGGTGAAGTTGCTTTTTTGTGTCACTTTAAAACTGATTAGAATGCGGTGTTTAAA
>NZ_NGJU01000010.1 GCF_003987495.1 Vagococcus salmoninarum | reverse complement strand
TTTAAACACCGCATTCTAATCAGTTTTAAAGTGACACAAAAAAGCAACTTCACCATTTCTGATGAAGCTGCCTAAGTAACTATTTATTCGACTAAATTTTAGCCATCCACACAATTTGACGTAGAGCCGATAATTGTATTTTAACATGCTTATTATTGACTTAATTCATTCGTTTCCCGTTTTAAATACATAGAGTAACCAACTAAAACGAGTCCGATACTAACTAATCGGAAGACTGCTTTCTCTTCCCCAGTTTGTGGTAAATACTGACTACCACCAGGTTTGTTATTATGATTGCCGTTGTTACCGCCAGAATTGTTAGTCCCTTTAGCTTTAGCAACGGTCACTTCTCTCGTAATACTAATGTCAGCTATCGTGAAATCTAAAAGTAAGACGCTGTTAGCTTTCAAGGCTTTAGTCACTTTCAAACTGAAGCTTCCGTCTTTATCAGCAGTTGCTGTACCTAAAATCACTTGCTCAGCTGTTTTCAGTCGGTAATTAACGACTGTTCCTGCTAGTGTCTTACCAGTAATCGTTTGATCACCAACTGTGACTGGGTTAACGCTTGTCTCTTTTTCTAAAAGCTTTTTAGTTATATCCAAAGGTTCAGTTATGGAAACTTCGCCGACTTTAGCAGATTTTTCAACTGTTGTCTCTTTTAAAGTAAAGGCAAGAGTAACTGTTTGACCGGCTTCTAGACTTTCCTTCAATTTTAACTGATACTTACCATTCTTGTCTGCTGTGGCAGTAAGTGGTATAGCACGGACTTTAGCAGTCGATCCGTAAGTCACTGTCGTACCAGGCAATGTTTGACCTTTAATAACTGTATCACCAGCAGTTAACTTGCTAATACTTGAAGCTTTTAACAATTTTTCAGGATCTTGAACTTCACCAGGGTCAATTGGTTTTTCAAGAACATCCGTCAGGATCGCTACACTGACTTCCCCAACTGTCACAGTAATTGTAATTGGTGTTGCTGCAGTAATCTCTTGTTCTAAAGTTAACGTGAACTGACCTTTTTCATCGGCAGTAGCTGTCACCTTTTCACCAAAACTAAGAACTGCTTTTGGTAAGGTTTTACCAGTAATCACACTATCACCAACTGTGATTGGATTAATCTTAGTCGCTTCACGTAATTGTTCTTCTGTGACTGGCGTTTCAGGTACTTCAGGTTCAGTTGTTGCTAATTGTTTCCGATCAGTAGCTGGTGCAGTAATTTTCTCACCGGCTTGTTCTTTCAATTCAAAGTATTTAATGAAAGTATTTGTATCAGTATCCATAGCTTGCAAGAGTTTACCTTTCGTAAAGCTAGCGAAGCCATCGCCACCACCTAATAAGAAATCATTAATAACGATGACGTATTTTTGTTCCTCATTAATTTTATTTCCTTTGGCATCAGTGACTGTCTCAACTTTAAAACCAGTTTCATCTTTCGTATAAGTCATTTTCATGCCAGCGATTTGTAAGAAATAATGTTCCTTGCCAACTGGGTGTTGCTCATTCAAGGCACCGATCAAATCTTTCCCTGAAATTTCAACTAATTGTAAAATATTACCAAACGGTTGAACTAGTTGGGCTGCTCCCCAAGTAATATCGCCGTTTGCTTTAACGTTTAAATCAGCACGAATGCCGCCGTTATTAGTTAAGGCAAAATCAACCTTAATAGGTTTACCTGCTTCATCAACATATCCGCCATTTTGAGCCATATATAATTGAGCATCCGTGACTAAGTTACCAACTGGTGACTCACTATGCTCAGTACTTGCTTTAGCAATTAGACCTGCTTCAGCAGTTGTAGCATCAGCTGTACCAACTTTTTCTTCTGTGACTGTTTTAACTAATTCATTAGCTTCAGCAACAATCGCCACTATTTTTTCATTCTTAGTTTCAACTTCCGTTGTAGGTTTAACTTCTGCTGTTGGTGTTTTAACGAAATCTTGAGTTTCAAGATCAAGTTCACCTTTTAAGTCGATGTAAGCTTTTCCTTGTGAGGTACTTTGAACAACTCTAACGTCATTTTTAGGCCCTTTAATTACACCATTCGTAAATTGGTGATTGTGACCAGCAAAAACGATATCAACACTGTTATCTGGATCTAAGTCATTGACACGAGCCATGACATCAGCAACTTCCCCTTTAACTACTTCTTGACTACTTGTAGCCGCTAAGTGGGAAACGATGACAATCGCATTGACACCTTGATTTCTCAACTCTTGAGAATACTTAACGATTGTGTCAGCTTCATCTAAGACATCAAATTGTTCGTGGTGTTGTTTTAGCACTAAGTTCGGAAACTCCGTTGTCACAATTCCAATGTAACCAACTTTAACTTTTTTAGTGCCCTCACCGTATTCTTTGACGACATATGGTTCGAAGCCATAAGGGACTTCGCCTTTTTCGCCATGGTCACCCTTAGCTTTATTCACCACATTGGCAAGGACCACATCCATAGTTGATTTTTCCCGTGGGTAGTTATCAACAATTGAATTGAACTGACCTTCCACTGGTTTTGTCCCATTTAAAATCCGTTTAAATTCAGCTAACCCTTGATCGAATTCATGGTTCCCGATCGTCCCTATGCCAAATTTCATTTCATTGAAAATACGAATCGTTGGCTCATCTTGTAATAAGGCTGAGTTAGCAGGACTGGCACCAACTAAGTCACCAGCTTGAACTCGTTCCGACACGCCATTTTGATTCTCAGTTAAGAATTCTGTCGTTGCTTGATCTAAATGAACTGCTAAATTAGAAGCTCGGCCGACCTCTTCATATTTTTTACCATCTAAGTAGGCCGGTCCGGTGACATCGATAGCGCCGTGGTAATCATTTAGACCTAACATTTGAATTGGCACTACATTCTCATTACTCGGCGTTACTAATTGTTTCCGATCAGTAGCTGGTGCGGCGATTTTCTCCCCAGCTTTTTCTTTCAATTCAAAATATTTAATAAAAATATTTGTATCAGTATCCATGGCTTGTAAGAGTTTGCCTTTTGTAAAGCTAGCAAAGCCATCGCCACCACCTAATAAGAAATCATTAATAACGATGACGTATTTTTTCTCTTCATTAATTTCATTTCCTTTAGCATCAGTGACTGTTTTAACTTTAAAGCCAGTTTCATCTTTCGTATAAGTCATTTTCATGCCGGCGATTTGTAAGAAATAATGTTCCTTGCCAACTGGGTGTTGCTCATTCAAGGCACCGATTAAGTCTTTCCCTGAAATTTCAACTAATTGTAAAATATTACCAAACGGTTGAACTAGTTGGGCTGCTCCCCAAGTAATGTCGCCATTTTCTTTAACGTTTAAATCAGCCCGAATCCCGCCGTTATTAGTTAAAGCGAAATCAACCTTAATCGGGTTACCTGCTTCATCAAGATATCCGCCATTTTGGGCCATATATAACTGAGCCTCAGTAACTAAGTTACCAACTGGTGACTCACTATGTTCAGTACTTGCTTTGGCAATCAGACCTGCTTCAGTTGCAGCTTGATCAGCAGTACCAACTTTATCTTCGGTGACTGTTTTAACTAATTCATTGGCTTCCGCAACAATGTTAACTATTTCTTGATTTTTATTTTCTAATTCTGTTGTCGGTTTAACTTCCGCCTTAGGCACTTCAGCAAAGTCTTTTGTTTCAACGTCCAGCTCTCCTTGAAGGTCGATGTACGCTTTCCCTTGTGAAGTACTTTGAACGACTCTGACGTCGTTTTTCGGACCTTTAATCACGCCATTTGTAAATTGGTGATTATGACCAGCGAAGACTACGTCGACACTGTTATCTGGATCTAAGTCATTGACACGACCCATGACATCAGCAACTTCCCCTTGAACTACTTCTTGACTACTTGTAGCTGCTAAGTGGGAAACGATGACAATCGCATTAACCCCTTGGTTTCGTAACTCTTTTGAATATTTAACAATAGTTGCCGCTTCATCTAACACATCATACTTTTCGTGGTGTTGTTTCAGCACTAAGTTAGGAAACTCCGTTGTTACAATCCCAATATAGCCAATTTTAACCGCTTCTTCACCTGAGCCGTATTCTTTGATTGTATAAGGGGAGAATTCATAAGGAATTTGACCTTGATCGCCGTGTTCCCCATCGGCTTTATTCACCACGTTGGCTAAGACGACTTCCATATTAGAAGCTTCACGTGGGTAGTTGTCAACAATTGAATTAAACTGACCTTCTTTAGGAGGAACGCCATCTAAAATTCGTCTAAATTCCCCTAAACCTTGGTCGAATTCGTGATTACCAATTGTCCCAATCGTAAATTTCATTTTATTGAAAATTTTAATTGTTGGCTCGTCTTGAAGTAAGGCTGAGTTAGCAGGACTAGCCCCAACTAAATCCCCACCTTGAATCCGTTCACTGCTGCCATTACTGTGTTTTTCTTTAAATGTCGCCTCAGCTTGATCTAAATGAACTGCTAAATTAGAAGCTCGCCCAACATTTGTAAATTTGTCGCTTCCTAAGTAGGCCGTTCCGGTGAGATCGATGGCACCATGATAATCATTTAATCCTAATAATTGCACTGGAATCGTCTTTTTATCTGTTTCTTCTTCACTGTCACTTGTTGCAGTTTCAGTACTGGCCTTTGTTGTTTTGCTAGTAGCTCCTAAACTAGCACTAGCTGACTCACTTGAAGGCAAGCTTTGGCTTGAGACTGCTTCAGATGAACTAACTGATGTTTGTTCCGTAGTTGACAGACTCCCACTTGTTTCAGAATCTTTGGGTTCCTGAGGGGCGTCAGAGTCTTTCGTGACGACCTCTTCAGCCAGTGCCGCCGATTCTTCTGTTGCTCCTTGAACAATTGGTGCTAGTCCAACGAAGTTAGCACTTAGTAGAACTAAGACTAAAAAGCGACTTGACATATTTTGCCATTTTTTCAATACACACACTCTCCTTATGTTAATATTCAACCAAATTAATTCTAACATTCAAGACAGAACCTTGCAATATCATATAGTAGTAAAACGCTTAATCATCATTCCTATAAAATTTAAAGCCCTTTACAAACGCTAAAGACGAACGTTAACTTGTGGCTAGTTTATCAAACTGAAATATTTAAGGCGATAATTTAAAATCTCGCAATTAATTTTTGATAAAGTTCCTTTTCCTTTATTATGAGAAAACGCTAACATTTTCATCGTTTTTTAATAAAAGAGCAACCGCAGCCTCTTTAGGTTGCGATTGCTCTGTTTATTTTTTAAGTATTTTAGGTAATTTATGTTTTTCAATCGACTTGACTTCTAATAAATCAAGTAAGAAGACAAAAACAGGAATCCCGATAACTAAGCCCCAAACTCCGAAGAACTTTTCTGAAAACATCAAGATAATAAAAATGTAAAAGACGGGTAAATCGGTTTTACTACTCATTAGTTTAGGATTTAATAAATAAGATTCTAACATATGAATCACAGCGATCATTAATAGAACATAAATAACATCTTGAATTCCGCCAACTGAGTACCCTAGCAAAGCTAAGGGAATACAAGAAATAATGACCCCGGCAACTGGAATTAAACTAAAGACAAAAATCATTAAGGCCAGACTTAGTAATTGAGGGAAACCCATTAAATATAAACCAATTGTCGTTAAGAAAGTGTTGACTAAGGCAATCATAAACTGAGCTTCCAAAACAACGCCGAAAGTATTCGTAAACTTCTTACCTAAGTAAGCCACGTCTTGGCTAAACAAACTAATTTTACTCGATAAAAACATTTTACTGAAACTCTTGACCCATTCTTCTTCAATACTGAAAAAGAAACTTAACACAAAGGACATAATAAAAGTCATCCCCATTGAACCAATACTCGTAATGTAATCAAAAAGGACTTTCACCCCTGAAGAAATTTGGTCTTTAATTTCTTTAAAACTAATGTTTTGACCAATCCATTCTAAAACGGAATTACCAGACATTGGTTGCTGATAAAAATTAAAAAGAGATTCGATTGTTGTCATAGTTTGAGTAATTAACTTCGGTACATAGATTGTTAACGCGAAATATAAGAAAACCACAATTAAGCCATAAATCATTATAGCCAGCAGTTTTTTAGGCAGTTTACTCCATTTATGAAGCACGCCTACTAAGCGGGTTATCAAATACGTCAATATAAATGTTAATAAAATCAAACTAATAATTTCTTTAACTAGAAATAAAATACTACAAATTACTAATAATACGGCAGTTCGTCTTAAACTGTCGTTTTCTTTAAATTTTTCCCAAAGATTCAAATTACAGCCTCCATTGATCATTTTCTCTCACATTATCTCATACTAATTGAATATAACAAGGAAAATTCATGATTTTTTTCACTAAAATTAGCCATTTTAAGGTAAAAATAACTAGACAGCCATTATAAACTGTCTAGTTACTCCTTATTTTAATTGGATATCATAATTCTCTAACCCGTCAGTGACTAACTTCGTATAAGCATTAACTCCTTCACCAGGCTCAAGATGGATGCCATCTTCTGCTAATAAAGCCGGATTATTAATCGCTAAACTATACCAATCTAATAACAAACGCTTGTCTTCGTTAAGGGTTGCTTCTGCTAATAAACGATTAACATCTTTTTCCCAATCGCGAGGCACTCGAGTATTAATGATCATCACATGGGCCTTCTCAATTTTTTTCAAAAAGCTTTCTAATTCTTTAGGTTCAAAGGGGCTATTAGAACCTAATTCTAAAATAAGTAACGCCTTATCGTGATTGATTTTCATGTATTTCTTTTCTAATAACTCACTAGCATCTACTAACTGACGACCAATTTTGCCATCGATAACAATTCCCGGCACCGCTTTAGTTAATGCTTCTTCAGCACCACTAATAATCGAATCACCGATAACTAAAATATCTGTGATAACTGGTTTACTGACTTCTGAACTACTAGTTGTCGATTCTTCGATAACAGGTGCTGGCGGTTGGACATTTTTTTTAGGAGCCACTAAAAAATAACTAGTGCCACCTAGAACAACCCCAATTAATAAAACACTGGAAGCCAAGACTGCGACCAAAGGGTGACTTTTAAGCTTAAAAGTTTTAAGCTTTTTAAGATAATTCTTTAAGCCCTCTTTACGAATCGGTTCTTCTAACCAGCGGAAAGAGAATTCTGATATTAATAAAGTTAAGAGTAATTGTAAGCTAATCAAGAGAGGTTGAAAGGTGCCAATTAACTTTACTGGTGTCGTTAAGGCGATAATTGGAAAATGCCATAAATAGATACTGTAAGACCGTTGGCCAATCCAGATTAACCATGGATGACTAAAATAAGCACCCATCCGCGTAGTTGGTAAAACTAAAGTTGTCACTAAGATGATTGTTAAGACTGCAACTAAGACAAAACCGCCACGATACAAAAAGCTTTGATATTCATTCAGAAGCATCGCTAACATAATTAAACCGACTAAGGAAAGTAAACCTAACCCATCAAATAGTTCTCGAGTTTGGCGACTAATAGTTGGCGGTAAAATTGTATAAGGCCAAATGAAGCCTAAAGAACAACCAGCTAAGATCGTGAATAAACGAGTATCTGTACCGTAATAAACCCGATCAATTCCAGAATTTCCGTACAGCACAGCCATTAGCAGTGCTGAGAGAATACCTACACCAATAATTATTTTTAAAACATGTTGCCGTTTTTTTAATAGTTTTAATAAACCAAACAGAACAAGCGGCCAAAAGAAATAGAACTGACCTTCGATCCCTAAAGACCAAAGATGTTTAAATGGACTAGGACTACCAAAAGTATCAAAGTATGGAATTTCTTGAAAAATTGCCCACCAGTTATTAACTTGTAAAATCCCTGCTAGGCCATCGCCCCAACTTTTACTAAAAACCTTTGGATAAAAAAGGAAACTGATTAATAAAATCACTACAACCATGACAACTAGAGCTGGCAATAAGCGGCGAAGCCTTTTTAACCAAAATTCTTTAAAATTAAATTCACCTGACTTTTGCCATTCTCGTAATAAACCTGTTGTAATTAAATAACCTGACAAGAGGAAAAAAATGTCAACTCCAATAAATCCACCGCGCCAAAATGGTAACCTAAAATGATAACCTAATACAAAAATAATTGCTAAAGCTCTTAACCCATCAATACTAGGTAAATAACTTTTCGTTTTTTCTGAAGTTGTCACAAAACATTGCCTCCTGCATCTGAAATCGTCACACACCCCTTTTGGTTTGTTGCGACATATTACATTCTAGCATGTTTTTTACAAACATGTAACAACAACGTTTCAATTAATTCGTAAGAATTTATTAATAATTGTTTTTTCGTTTTTTTGTCATCTTAAAGACATATAAAAACATGTATTGTAAAGAAAACAGCGAATTATTCGGAGGTTTTTTAACAAAAAAAGATCATTCGTGCTTTTTTCAGATAGACACTCTATCTAAAAGTCTTATCTTGCCAATAATTATAATAATTAAGGGGGATATTCGTCCCGATAATGACTGGCTGTTGAAGTAACTCCCCTAGTAATTTTTCTTGTAGGGCCAGATCTTCCTTTATAATTCCTTGCCAAAATTCCCAGTCTAACAGAATTCGTTGTAACCACGGTGCCAACTCTTTTAAAAGTCCCTGGTTAGGTAATGTTTTTAATTTAAGAGCAGCTTCTTGTAATTCTTCAATTTCTTTCGTTAACTCTTTGAAATTTTTAGCCTGAATGGCCATTTTTAAAGGTAACGTTAAAGGTTCTTTCAGATATTTGTTAGGGTTATGTTTAATAAACACTGCTAAAGCAGATACGAACTCCTTTGGTACGAGTTTTTCTAATAACATACGCCAGTCCTCACTCCCTTTTTTATGTTGTGGAAACCATAAAAATTGGGCCATACTTAAAAGTGTCACTTTCGATAGTTCCCATTGAGGCATCGGATTAGCTACGACCCCTTTGACTAAATACGTTCCTTGACCAAGCTTTGGGCTGCGATTACTATAAGGACTTAGAAAGACTTTTTGAGAATCATTTTGATAATCATTAACAGGCACATTGTCCCAAATAATCAGCGGGCGCTGATAAATGTTTGCAATATTTTCCAAATCTGCCGTCGTAATCTGAGTTGCCAAAGTTTCTGGACCAGTCCAAAAGAAAGGGATTTCTAGTGGTAGACAACTGCTTAGTTCCGCTAAGTAAGGTGAGTCTAACTGGTTATCGTATTCTGTAGGACAGACGACTAAGGTGTAATCAACTAAGTTCGCTTTTAAAAAATTGTTAAGATGGACAGTTAAAAAGGCTTGGGCTTGAGCGGCTGTCTGGAACCTTTTTTGCCCTTCCTTCCTTAAGGTGTAGTCAATATCATCTAAAAGCAAGCCAAAATGTCTGACGCCGATGGCGATTAACTGGCTTAACTTAGCTTCTAATGCCAAAAGGTCTTGAGAAGCGTTAAAGTTAAGATCGTTGCCGGGGCTAATCATGTAGTAAAAATCAATTAGTTCAATTTCTGCCAGTTGATTCAGTTCCTTTAAGTCAGCTAAAGCTTGATCGTCGTAAAGCTCTCGCCATAATTTTCGTTGTTTTAAATCATCTTTTGGTCCGTACATATAAGTATTTAAGCGATTGGCTCCTAAAAACTTTAAGAGATCTAGCCGCTGAAACTGTGACCACGGTTCGCCGTAAAAACCTTCAATCACCCCACGAATGTCGAGTTCAACTTCATGATTAATCGTGATAAGGGGGACATGAATCGCCGTATCCGTGATGATTAGCAAGCTTTCCAAGGCTTCTAAGGCATAGCGTAAGCCGCGAAAATTATGGGTGGTGATTGTAATCTGTCCTTGCTCATTACTAGTTAAGCGAAAGCTGTCTCCTGATAGTTGCCGGTCGTAGTTATGAGTCAAAGTTAAATCTGCCTCAACATGGTCATGGCTCTTCAGCCAGCTAATAGTTCGGGGGTTCATAAATCTTTTGACTGTCTCGACCCCTTGAAAGCGAAAAAAATTCCCTTTAAAACAAATAGTTAGTTGTTGCTTTTGAAATGACAAATACTCGTGACGAGTATATACTTCTTGATAATCTAAAGGTATTCCTTGGTCCATTTTATCGACACCTCTCACTTGTCCGTTATTATTAACAAAAAACTGAGACATGTCTTTTCAAAACTGGCTTGAAAAATGTCATGTCTCAGTTTTTAAATTAAGTCTTTCTGTCTGTTGTTACAGACTGATTATGAGCCTTCCCACTTATCATAAGCCTCTTGATAAACACTGACATACTCTGCAATTCCCATAGATTCAATGGTATCGATAAACTTGTCCCAATTCGATAAAGGTTCAACACCTGTTATAAACTTGGCTTCCATTTGCTCAATGTAAGTTGCTAAATCAGTTGCTGAGGCGCTGACTTTGTCTTGCTCCTCTTTTGTTAGATAGACTAACGGATAAGGAACTTCAGCAAATTTTTCGATTTTCTCTTGGGTTTCGGTTTTAATAAACTGATTAAAGACGTTTTCATCACTGTCTGTGACGGCCCGTCTAATTTGTGGCGTTGAGGCACTTAAACCAGGCACTGCTAAGCCGTAAGCAGGTGAGACTTTCCCACGCTCTTCTTCCCCTTTATCAGGGTCAATCCCTGGGGCATAAACTTTAACAGCTTCCCCTTGACTGTTTTCTTGATACTCCCAAAGAACGCCTTCCGGCCCTTGTTCCATATATTCATAGCCGGCTTCAGAATAAAAATGATCGACCCAGCGTAGTGAAGCTGCCGGACTAGGATTATCTTTCGTAATGGCAAAGACGCCACGGACTAAACGTGGGCTTCCTGGCACAATGGCGGTTTCAGAAAATGGGCTAGTCAAAGGGTGGAACATCGGATTATTGATGGCCTCATCTTCTGTTTGGCCAGTTGTGAAGTAAGAGAACCAGTCTGGGAAAACACCTAATTGATTGTTTTGTCCTTTGGCTTTTTTCTGCTCATCAGATTGGGAATAAACTTCCGCATCAATCAAGCCTTCTTGATACAATTTGTGCATGTAAGTTAAGTAACCTTGGTAGTTTTCCGTCATCGGTGCATAGCGCACTTGGCCGCCAACTTCTTCTATTCCTAGAGATTTAATACCAAAAGCCGATAATAACCATGGTCGTAAGCTATCCAGTTTTGAATCTGACATCGGAATTGAATCTTCCGCCCCTGTGTCATTAGGGTCTTCATTTTTAAAACGTAAGAGTAACTCATAAAACTCATCTGTCGTCTTCGGTAATTCCGTCACGTTTAATTTTTCTAACCAAGTACCGTTATACCAAACCGGTCCTCGAGGCCAAATCGCTGTATCGCCTCGGCTAATCCCCGGCAAGGAATAAATATGACCGTCTGTAGCCGTAATCGATTTACGAATATCTGGCTCGGCTTCCATTAGTTGATGTAAATTCGGGGCATATGTAGGAATCAGCTCTTCTAAAGGAACTAAGATCCCTTGCTCCCCGTAATCGACTTCCATAGCAGCCGTTAAGTTTGAGCCAGCTGCGAAAATAATATCAGCTAAGTCGCCACTAGCAAAGGCTAAGTTTAATTTTGTACCAAAATCACTTAAAGGTGGTGTTGTGTATTTGAAGTTGATATTTGTCTGCTCAGCGTAATCCGTCATTGTCGCCATTTCATCCCATTCAACTAAGCCAGTACCTGGTGCCATCAAAGTCATTTCTAACGTTTCTTTAACAATCGGAAAGCCGGTTGTTTCAACGACGACATCAGATGCTTGCTGATCTTGATCCCCTTGATTAGTGTTGGAACACCCAATTAAAACGACACCTGAAAATAAAAGAACTGGCAACAACCATTTAAGTTGCTTATTTTTCACATTATTCACTCCTTTGAATCATTACTAAGAGACAGACACTTGCCGACTAGCTAACCTTTTAATGAACCAACCATGACCCCTTTAACAAAGTACTTTTGTAAAAATGGGTAGGCAATAATGACTGGTAAGGTTGATACTAGCATAACGCCATATTTAATAACTTGAACTAACTGCTGTTTACTATAAATTAGTTCAGCAACACTACTTGAAACCGTTCCACTAGCTGTTGATGACAAATCTTGTAAAACTAAGATTTCTCTTAACACCATTTGTAAAGGGTAGCTAGCCTTATCAGATAAATAAATCAAGGCGTTAAAATAGCTATTCCAGTGACCAACACCGTAAAACAGCGCCATAACTGCAACAATCGGCATTGATAAAGGCAGAATGATTCGCATAAACAACTTAAAATTTGAGCAACCATCAATGATTGCCGCCTCTTCCATTTCTCTAGGAATCGCCGATTGGAAAAAAGTTCTCGTTACAACAATGTTGTAAACAGATGCCGCATTAGGAATAACCATGGCCCACACCGTATTGAACATACCGAGATTCTTAATTAATAAGTAACTAGGAATTAAGCCACCACTTAAAAACATTGTGACTAACATGAAATTCATAAACAACTTACGACCATAAAAATCAACTCGCGATAAGGCATAGGCACAAGGCAGAGTAACTAAGAGATTGATACTTGTTCCTAAAACCGTATAGTAGATTGTGTTTAAATACCCTCGCCAAATGCCAGTATTTTCCAAAATCGTCTGGTAGCCTTCGAAAGTAATCCCTTTAGGTAACAGATACATCTTGCCAGAGTTGACTAACTGAGGGTCACTGATTGAGGCACTAATAATATAAATCAACGGGTATAACACTGCGATTAAAGCAGCGCTTAAAAAGAGATAAACAAAAACCATGAAAAGTTTATCAGTTTTCGACTCTTTTATCATCTTTTTCTTTCCTTGCTGTTTTTTTCTTACCATAAGCTCACCTCACTGACTTTTCTCGAAATCTTATTAACGACAATTAAAAGAATCGCATTAATCACTGAATTAAATAAGCCAACAGCGGCGGCATAACTGTATTGAGCATCTAGTAGACCTTGGCGGTAGACAAAGGTCGCAATGACATTTGAAGACTCCATATTTAAAGGATTTTGTAATAATAAGATTTTTTCATACCCCATGGCCATTAAACTTCCCACATTCATAATTAATAAAATGACCATCGTTGGAATAATCGTTGGCAAATTAATATAAAAAATTCTTTGCAGGCGACTTGCGCCATCAACGGTGGCCGCTTCATGAAGCTGAGTATCTACGCCAGACAAGGCGGCTAAATAAATAACTGATCCCCACCCTGTGCCTTGCCATACTCCAGATAAGACATAGATTGTTTTAAACCAGCGAGGATCTGTTGTAAAGGCAATTCGGTTGAAGCCTAAAAATTCTAACAAGTGATTGATGATCCCCGTCGATGGCGATAGAAATGAAATCATCATCCCGACCATGACGACGACTGAAATAAAATTAGGGGCATAAGTGACTGTTTGGGTAAACTTTTTAAAAATCCCGTCCTTAGCTTCATTTAAAGCTAAAGCTAAAATAATCGGTAAGGGAAACCCAACAATCAAAGAGTAAACGCTGATTCCTAATGTATTTTTGATTAAATCCCAAAAATAGTAAGAATCAAAAAAACGTTGAAAATGTTTAAAACCAACCCAAGGACTACCGAAAATTCCTAGTGAAGGCATATAATCTTTAAAAGCGATGATAACTCCATACATTGGGACGTAACTAAAGATTAAGAAAAATAAGAATGCTGGTAAAACAAAGACGTACAATTGCCAACTTTGTAATATTTTTTTTAAGCTTAAAGGCTTTTTTTGTTTACCTTTGGAAACTCCTCTTTTCTTGATTGACATATTTTGACTTTGGGACATCAATGTTCCTCCTTTTAATGAAATCGATTTCATTTTCAATTAATTTATTCCGCTAACAAACTCCCTTTTTCAGTCATTATTTTTATCCCATACATGCCAAGCTCTTGCGGAGAATGAGCTGGTAATACAATAATCGACTGTTCTTCAACGACTAGTTCGACGCCGGTTTTTAAATCAACTGCTCCCAGGACGTTAATTCCTGCAAGACCTAGCTCGGCTGTTGTGATAAGGCGAGGTAATGGTTTTGTCACTGGGTAAAAAGCGAAGATCGCGTTGTCTTTTCGGGTCATCTTCCAAGGAACTTCTTCGTCGATATGCCTCATTTTACGTGTTTCATAAATCCCTTCACTATAAATCTCAAGCCAAGAGCCTAACTCACTCAAAATCAGTTCTTCTTCTTTCGTAATCTCCCCTTGAGGCGTTGGACCGACTCCTAAAAGTAAATTACCACCTTTTGCCACAACGTCAACAAACATTTCAATGACTTCTTGACTTGATTTAAAAGTATCCGTTGGAACGTAGCCCCAATCATTGCCTAGGGGAATATTACTTTCCCAGACTTGGTTTGGGATGTCACTGACTGTCGGGATGGATCGTTCTGGTGTGACATAATTTTCATGGCGCCCCCCCATCATTCGATCGACAACAATCAGTTTTTCTTGTTCTTCCCGAGCAATGTCCACGAGTCGATCCATTTCTAGGTCTTCTGCTCCTTTGCCACACCAACCAGCATCTAACCACAATAAATCTAATGGACCATAATTATGAGTAAGCTCGCGAATTTGTTGATGAACAAATGTCACGTAGCGCTCCCAAATTTCTGGCTGTTCTTGAGTGGAATAACTGGCTCGACGACCTTTGACTGTCTCATCTGGTAGCCAATAATCTTCAGAATGCCAGTCAGCTTTCGAATAATATGCCCCAGTAGCTAAGCCTTCTGCTTTAGCAGCTTCCATCATTTCCCCAAAGAGATCGCCTTGATAAGGACTTTCCCTACCGCCAATTTTATAATCTGTTACTTGTGTATCATAGAGATTAAAGCCATCGTGATGCTTAGTAGTAAAGATTAAATATTTTACCCCAGCTTTCTGAAAAGTTTTAGCCCATTGTTGGGGGTTAAAAGCTGTCGGGTTAAAGACTCGATTCAATTGCCAATAATCTCGTTGCAACTCTCGAACATCCTCACGCCAAGAAATTGGTTCTCGGGCCCAAGTATCTGCTTCTGATAATTGCCACGATTCGACAATCCCAGCTTCAGCGTAAAGTCCCCAATGGACAATAATTCCTAACTTTAAATCTTGAAACCACTCTAGTCTTTCTGCTAACATCGCTGTTTCTGGATACGCTTTAATTTCCGTGGATTGAAAGACTTCTTTCCTTTCCTCGATATCGCCACGAGTCACTTTTTTTATCACATACTCACCTCTTCCATAAAAAATAACTCTTGGTAAACTCACTGTTACTCCCACACTATAACTAGAAACCCTCTTTTGAACAATGTGTAATTTTTGCAGACTATGTAATTCTTTCTCTGTAAATTTATTGTTGTACTCAACTTCTCAATCTTGTATACTCAAAAAGAAAACGGTTTATTTCAGAAAGGATTTTTGCTAGATGGAAGTATGTTTAATTGGCGACACCCGACAGCTACAAGCTGGTTTAACCCATTTAATTAAAGCCGGTCAGTTATCTTTGAGTTCAGAAGGCTTTCCGATTCACTTGAAAAGAACAGATCATGACTTACGCTACAGCAAAACTAAGAGCTTTGGTACCATTCATTACAAAGAGAAAATTCACTTTTTTCGTGGATTAAGTCTTTGGCTAGCTTTGGCTCCAAAAAATGAGACTTTTAACGAAGTTGAAGTGCCCCAGTTTAAAACCAATGGCGTCATGATTGATGCCTCCCGCAATGCCGTGCCAAAAGTAAAGACATTAACTACAATTATTAATAAAATGGCTAGTATGGGCTTGAATTTATTGATGCTCTACACTGAAGATACTTATGAAGTCCCCGAATATCCTTATTTTGGCTACCTCAGAGGCCGATACTCCCAACAGGAATTAAGTTTTATTGATAATTACGCCGCAAGTTTCGGGATTGAAGTGGTTCCTTGTATTCAAACTCTCGGACATTTAACTAATGCCTTGCAATGGAATTACGCCCGAAAGTTTAAAGACACTGATGACCTTTTACTCGTTAATAGTCCTGAGACTTATGAATTTCTAAAAAATATTTTAACTCAAGTCAGTCAAACTTTTCGAAGTCGTCGCATCCACATTGGTATGGACGAAGCCCATCAGTTAGGTCTTGGTCAATTTTTAAAAACCCCAAGGTTATCAAGAGCCCTTTAAAATTATGACTAGTCACTTAAATAATGTATTAAAAATAACTAAGTCTTTAGATTTACAACCAATGATTTGGAGTGATATGTTTTTCCGTACACTTTCACAAAAGGGGGATTATTATGAAATTACAGAGGCGATTACCCCAGAGTTTGTAGCGGAAATTCCCAAAATCGATTTAGTTTATTGGGACTACTACCATCAAGGCGAAGCTGATTATCGCTTACTCATTGAACGTCATCAACAATTAAAACAAAACTTTTTATTCGCTGGGGGGATTTGGACGTTTAATGGCATTGCTCCCAACTACGGAAAAACCCTGACTACAACTAAAGCCGCCTTCCAAGCTTGTAAAAAAGCCGGAGTTCAAGAAGTCTTTACTACTATCTGGCTTGATGATGGTGCTGAAACGCCACTCTTAACGGCCTTACCAGGTATGCAATTAGTAGCTGAAGAAAGTTATCAGCAACACCCTAGTTTAGAGACCGTTAGTCACCATTTCGCTAGTCATACTAGGACAGCTTTGGCTGATTTTTTACTCTTAAATCAGTTTGACGAAACGCCTGGGGTCGCATTAAACAACCCCCATGCCTCTGCCCCTAGTAAATTTTTATTATGGCAAGATCCCTTATTAGGCCTTTACGATCAGACGATTGCCGGTTTAGCTTTAAATCAACATTATCAGCAACTAACAAATAAATTAGCTAAAGTCAGTGAGGCTCTGCCCCAATCTGAAAAAAGTTTATTTGAATTTTATTACCAACTGGCTCTTGTTCTTAGTCAAAAAGCTGAACTTGGCTTGAATATCATGAACGCTTACACTAACAATGACCAAGCTTTAATGGCGACTCAACTTGAAACTGTAAAGAGTCTACAAAGGACTGTCGCTGAACTACGCCTTAGACATCGACAACTGTGGTTTAGTGATTATAAAGCTTTTGGCTGGGAAGTTTTAGATATTCGCTACGGCGGTCTTCTGACCCGTTTAGATACGACTCGTTTTAAACTGGAAAATTGGTTAGCTGGTGACCGGATTATTTCAGAGTTAGAAGAAATTAAACTGGAACATGACGGCTTTGGTTCTGGTCAGTCTGGGCATTTAGGACGAAATCTTTACCAGCAAATCGTCAGTCCTAGTAAATTATCCGGTGTTTAATTTTAGAAGGAGGCTTGATTCATGAAAAAATCCTCTTGGCTTTGCTTACTCTTGCTGCCGGTAGTTTTCCTAGCTTTTGGCTTAAAGAAAGTCTTGCAACCGACTATGACTTACCAAGACGTCATTATCTCAGGTAAAATCCAAGATAAAAAGACTGTTTACGCGGCTGTTGACTTACTTCAAAAAAATTTAAAAGCCGCTAGCGAAAAAGACCTACCAAACTATTTAGTAACACTGGTCACTTCCGCCCGCCAAGAAACTGAACCTGAAATACAGGCATTTTTCTCTGAGCAAACTTTAGAACATCGTTTAATCTCAGTCCAAGTTAAAAGTATTTCTCAAACGAAAGTCACTATTACCGCCCAACAAGAAACCCTCAACCTTGAAAAGTCTAATAGTGAAAAAAATTATCCAGATCATCAAACAGAGGCAAATCATACACTAATTATAGAAGATGGCCAATGGAAAATTGCTGAAACAATCATGTCAGCTACTTATTTTTTTAACTAAAAACTAATTAAAGGATGTTTATGATGAAAAATGACTTAATGGAAATCAATTATCGTTTCGGCCAATGGCTCTTAAAATTAGTGCAAATTCAGTATTATTGGCTAGGCTACACGTTAAAAGGACTGATTATTGGGGGGCTTTTCCCTGCGACAGCCACAGTTTTTTATCTTTTTCATTTGTGGTTCGAAAATACTCAAGGACGTGATTTTAGAATTTCTGATGTTTTCCAAGAGCAATTTAAAAGAACGTTTAAAGGCAGTAATGTCTTAGGCTATCTCATGACTTTTGCTTTGATTGTCTTATGGTCTAATCTCCAAATATCTAAGCACTTTATTCAAAGCCCTTTATTACACTATCTCTTAGTCCTTTTGTTACTTTTAACTTTAGGCACCTTGCTTTATCTCTTTCCAGTTTATGTTCGCTACGAACTGCCCTGCTTTTACTACGTTCGCCAAGCAATTTTGCTTTTGCTGCTGAATCTACTCCCAACTCTTGCGATGTTGATTGGTTTTTTTCTAGTCATTGGCGTGATGACGTTCATCCCCATTTTACTAGTCTTTGCTGGCGTGCCTTTAATAATTTTACCGATTTCTTGGTTCGCACTAGTGGCGATTAAAAAAACTGAATCAGCTAAAGAGTCTTAACTATGCCAGAGGAGAGTCTTATGAATCTTTTTCGAAAATTAAACAAAAAGTTGATTTACCATTATTTTTTTTCTTACTTATTAATTTTTTTAGTTCCCTTTATTTTATTGACAACGATTCTTTATTACACCTCTATTTCGAGTCTTCGCCGCCAATTAGAAACAACGAATCAAATCAATTTAGAACAAGTTCAAAGTCTTTTAGATGAACGGTTTTTAGAACTAGAAAACTTAGCTAAACACATCCAAGTCAATCCACGTTTAACCCGTTTTATGTTGAATCACCCTTACTATAGTATTGAAGGTCAATCGGAAATCAAAAAGATTCAACTAAATAGTTCCCTCATCAAGGAAACTTATATTTATTTTCATCAAGATGACTATTTTTATTCTGCCCAAGGCTCTTATACTCTACCAGCCTTAGTGAAAAGGGAAGATTTTTCCGAAAAATTTAAGCAAGATACTTTTCTAGAAAACATTCATACAATGACTACTAAGATTGGGATGACACCCAAATCACAAACTGAGAAAAGCCTTGGTGGATCAATGGCATATTACGTCCCGTTAAAAAATGACGGCGTTACTCCTTACGCAACAGTTATTTATTTTCTGAGAACTAGCGACTTACAAAAGTACACTGAAAGTGTCTTGGCTAATTATAATGGATCGGCTTTTTTAACCGACCTTCAAGGAAATATTATTGCCAGTGCAAGTACCGATGAAACTAATTTGATTACTTCAGAAGATTTATCACTATCGATCTTTCAAGGAAGTGATAACTTTCAAATTGGCCCGTTAAAGTACGTAATTTCGAAAAAAGAGTCAGTTTTATCAAAGTTAAATTTGATTACCCTTATTGACGCGAATCACTTTTTTGCACCGATTAATAATGTTCGTAACTTGATTTTTATTTTAACTTTAGTCACCTTACTAGTTGGTTTAGCCTTAAGTTTTTGGCTGAGTTTGAAACATTATCGACCGGTCAAAAAATTAACGGAATCCTTTAGAGCGATTAGTTCTCAACTTGAAAAAGAAGAAGAACATGAATGGGTCTTGATTCATAATCGCGTCACTAATTTTATTACTGAACAGCAACGGCTTAACCGGAAACTCCGAAGCCACCAAGGGTCATTAATTACCCACTGCTTTTCGAAACTACTGGAAGGCAACTCTCAAGATGAACAACTAATGGCGCAAGAATTAGCTACTTTGAAAGTTGATTTAGCCAGTGGACGATTTTCCGTCCTCTTAATCGATACAAACTTCTCTGGTGAAAAAAGTCAACGAATGATGAAAAAAACCATCCTGACTAGTCATTTCCCGTTAACCTTCTTTCAGTCTAAACTTTACGCTGTGGAATTCCCTTCAAAAGAGCTTTTTGCGATTATCTTGCAACAATTTGATCAGCCGAAAACTGACAACTTACTAGAAACTGATTTAGTCATAAAAATTAAAGCTTATTTAGATAAGTTGCTAGAAGATGATTTATATCTAAGTTGTGGTGGAACGTATCAAGATTTCAGACAACTTAACCATTCTTATATTGAAGCTCTTTCAGCTATGGACCAGCGTCAATTTGATCTCACTGCCAAGACTTTTTATTTTAATACGGAACAGCTGCCGAATCAGCTCTTTTTAAGACCACCTACTAATGACTTGTTGAAACTTAATACGAGTGTCCAACACGGGGATCGATTATTAGCTGCCGAAATCTTAACGTCATTATTTAATCAACCAACTTTGATTACTCTAAGCCACTTTGAAGCAAGCTGTTTTTATTTTGATATTTTAAATAGCTTACTAGCGACTATTCACCAACTAGATTTTCAAGAGTTATTAGCTCGTTTTAAAAGTACGGTCAATTACCATTCCTTGCCAACGTTGCAGCAAGAGTTACAAGACTTAGTAAGTGACGCTTGTCTACTAGTTACGCAACAGCAACAAGTTAAAAGCCAGTTGCTAGATACTGAGATCATTGACTATTTAAATCGCCATTACAAGTCTCATAACCTCTCTCTTGAAAAGATGGCTTTAGATTTTAAGTTCTCGATTTCTTACTTAAGTCGGCTAGTTAAAGAGCTAACTGGCCAGACATTTTCAAAATACATTCAAGATTTACGCTTTAACTTTGTTAAAATGCGACTTATTGAAACGGATTTACCAATTAAAGCAATTATTTTAGAAGTGGGTTATTACGATGTCTCTAACTTCACCCGAAAATTCAAAGCAATTGTCGGATTAACACCAGGACAATACCGTGTCCATTATCGTAAAAACACTGCCTCATAAGACAAAAACTAAGACCGACATTCAGAATGGAGAAAAGATTATGACAACATTTCCAAAAGATTTTTTATGGGGAGCAGCCGCTTCTGCCCCACAAACCGAAGGAGCAGCTAATCAAGGTGGCAAAAGTGCGACTACTTGGGACTATTGGTATCAAACAGACCCCTCACGGTTTTATAACCACGTTGGTCCCCAAGAAACTTCAAATGTTTACTTCCAGTACCGCCAAGATGCCCAGTTAATGAAAGAAATGGGTTTTAACTCCTACCGCACATCAATCTCTTGGGCCCGCCTGTTACCTGATGGCAAAACGATTAATCCTATTGCTGTAGATTTTTACCGAGAGTATTTCGCTACCCTACGGCAAAACGGGGTACAACCGATTGTCAACTTGTTCCACTTTGATATGCCTTGGTGGTTAATGGAATTAGGTGGTTGGGAAATCCGAGAATCCGTCACGGCCTTTGAACACTACGCTAAGAGTGCCTTTTTAGCTTTCGGCGACTTAGTCACTCATTGGACTACTTTCAACGAGCCCATGGTTCATATTGAATGTGGCTATCTTGGTGAGGCCCACTATCCTGGGATCTTTGACTTTAAAAAAGCAATTCAAGTCGGCTATCACACAATTATGGCTCATACTAAAGCGGTAGCCGCTTTTAAAGCCCTGGCTATTCCTGATGGTCAAATTGGCTGTATTTTAAATCTTTCACCCGTCTACGCTAAAAGCGCTGCCCCAGCTGATTTAGAGGCTAAAAATAAGGCCGAGCTGATTTACATTCGGAGCCTTCTTGATCCTTTAATTTTAGGGGAGTTTCCTACTGAATTAGTTGCGATTTTTAAAGAAAGTCACCTTTTACCAGCGACACTTCCGGGTGATTTAGCGTTAATTAAGGCCAACAGTCTTGATTTCCTAGGAGTAAACTACTACCAACCTTTAAGAGTTCAAGCTCAAAGGTCACCTCGCTTTCCAATTGAATCGCCAGGCGATCTAGCTAAAGGTTATCATTGGCCAGAAAAACGCATTAACCCTCATAGAGGCTGGGAGATTTACCCTGAAGGCTTGTTTGATATTGCGATGAAGATTAAAGAGGACTACGGTAATCTTCCTTGGTTTGCATCTGAAAATGGCATGGGTGTGGCTAATGAAGAACAGTTTCAAGATGACTCAGGAGTTGTCCTTGATGACTACCGGATTGACTTTATTCATGAACATTTAGTTCAACTTCAGCGAGGGATTGCTGCTGGTAGTAACTGTTTTGGTTACCATTTATGGACCTTTGTTGATTGCTGGTCTTGGTTAAATGCTTATAAAAACCGCTACGGCTTATACCGGGTTGACTTAACGAATAATTTTAAGCGAACACCTAAAAAAAGTGCTGAGTGGTTTGCTAAAGTCATTCAAAGGAATGCTTTAGACTAAAACTCGAAATAAAACGACAAAAAAACAATGAGCTGATTTTGCTCATTGTTTTTGTTTGTTTATAATTGATTATGCTCTAAGTACATGTCCCAGCAGTGGTCAAAAAGGGTCATATTTTCCAAATAATCGGTACTTAACTCTAAGTAATTACTGACTTCATGGTAAGTGTCGGCTTGTTTCGGAAACTGAATGTCTTGCGCCATTTCATAGGCCAGCTGACTTTCGGCTTGATGGATTTTAGAGCCGCGTAAAGTTAACATGTAATGGTAAAAACTGCGCTTCACTTACTTGTCCTCCCAATTGGAATCAATAAACTGTTGACGGGAGCGATGTTGCATCCCGTAACGGCTTGGATTAGTTTTATAAAAATCTTGATGGTACGTTTCCGCTGGATAAAAAGGTGTCGCCCCTTGGATTTTAGTGACAATCGGCTCATTAAAGCGACCACTTTTCGCTAAATTATCACGACTTAATTCAGCCGCTAGTTTTTGGGCTTCTGTCGTGTAAAAAATAACTGGTCGGTAACTGTCACCACGATCTTGGAATTGGCCAAAAGCATCTGTAGGATCAGTTTGGACCCAATAAATATCTAATAATTTTTCATATGAAATTATTTCTGGATCGAAAACAATTTCAACTGCTTCCGTATGGCCAGTCTGATTGCTACAAACTTCCTCATAAGTCGGATTAACAGTCTGACCACCAGTGTAGCCTGAAGTCACAGAAATGATTCCTGGTTGTGTGTCAAAAGGGGCTACCATGCACCAAAAACAACCTCCTGCAAATATACTTGTTTCTTGTGCCATTATTGTCCACCTTTCCTTCCCTTATTTTAAAGGTAAATAAACATTCATCCGGATATCATCATCGATTAAGTTGATTTTCTCCGCGCGGATAAACATGCCATTTTGCAACTCAAATTCATCTAAGTGGAGAATGATGGTTTGTTCTTTCGGAATGACTTCCACCCACTTAGGTAGTTGATAGTCTTTCGCCACATACTTCATAATTTCTGTAATCGGTAATGGCAGACTGCCAATTGAAATACTCGTTGCTTTTAACTGAACGTTCCCATTTTCCATAACGTAAGGGTCAAAATATAAGTAAAACTGCATATCGTAACCGAGAACTTTAAACGTCCCATTTAGTAAGGCGTGGTCTTCTAAGTAAAAGTCATACTTAACTCCAGACTCTTTTAGATAATCATTTAAGTAGTAACTGATAACATGATTAATTTGTTGCTTTTTCATTTGAACTTGTAATGTCGGTGTTTCTTCTTGAGCGACAACTTCCTCTTTCGGTTGATAATCAGGTTCCCGGTTAGTTGCCATTCGTGTAAAAACGAAGAGGAAACAACCAAGCAAGAGACTTGCTAAGAGTAGAAAAGCTGGTTTCCAAGGATTTTTCTGTACTTCTTTACGGATTTTTTGTAATTTATCTTTCATGACAATCCCCTCTTATTTTTCTAGCCAAGCGGCTTTAGTCGCCAACATTTGCTCTTTAAAAGCCTTAGCCATAATTTGATAGCCTAAATTATTCGGGTGAAAATTATCCACCTCAGAAATTAAGTTATTAATTGGACCAGTTGCCATGTTTGAGGAGCCTGTTGTTTCATTTGTATCGGAACCAATCCCGATTTGACCATCTAATCCTTTATATAATAAATCATTTATAGGGATAAAGTAAACTTTTTTAACTTCACTAGTGATTTCTTTTGCCCCTTGATTCCAAAAATCAACAATGTCTTGCATTTCTGTCATTTCTTGAAAGTTTAAATAAAAGGGATTGTAAATCCCCATTTGGTAAATCGGTGCGGTTTTATTGTATTTTCGAATCTCCAGAAGCAACTCTTTTAAATTAGCTTGGAATTTATCCCGTGGCTTATCAAAGGTTTCGTAAGAGATATCGTTCATGAATTCACTTTTTATGACTTTCATCAAGTCATTTCCACCAACTGTTAAAGTAATAAAGTCAGCTTTTTTTAGCGCTTTCTGAAGTTCTTTCGACTTTTTAAGCCGTTTCAAAATTTGATCGCTACGATCACCGGCTTTACCGTAATTATCACTGTGAATGACGTCAACACTTGTGTCTTCACTAATACCTTGTTTCAGTAAAGGAACATACCCACCGCTAGCTGTCGTATCCCCAACACCTTCAGTTAATGAATCACCTAAAGCGACAAAATTTAGTAACTCTTTTTCTTGATGGGTCTGATTCTGACCTTGTTCACCGAAAATCGGTGGCGCTTTCGGAATCGCTAACTGTAACACAACATAAACTAACAAAACTGGTATTACCCAGATGATGACACTTGGCCATATTTTTCGTAATTGTTTCATAACGTGCTCCTTATATACTATTCTAGTTGAAAAAAAACAGACCACTTAAATGATCTGTCAAAAACTAGCTTACTCTGTATACAACATGACTGCAAAGGCCCCTTTGCCGGTATGTGTTGCTATGGTTGACGATGCATCTAAAATTGGAATGTGCATCGTTGGAAATAATTCTTGTAAGCCTTCTTTGAATTTTATTGCCGTTTCAATCCCATCTGCATGGGTTATTGCGATTTTTTTGACATTACCCATTTTAGCAATTTCATTTTTAGTTTCTTCAAACCATTTAGTAAAAGCTTTCATGCCCCGACCTTTAGTCAAAGTCACTAACTCACCATCTAACAGTTGCATCACAACACGAATGTTAAAAATGTTTGATAAAACCCCTGTGGCCCGACTGATACGACCACCTTTAACTAAGTTGTCTAAGGAAGCCACACCGATGTACAATAAACTATTGTCTTTAACTTGATTTACTTTAGCGATGACTTCTTCTTTTGTGCCCCCTGCTTGGGCTAGTTCCGCTGCGGCTAGAACTTGAAAACCTAAGCCTTGGTCAGTAAATTTACTGTCAATTACTGTGACATCACTTTTACTAATTTGGGCTGCTTGATGGGCGGCGTGGACTGTCCCACTTAAAATTTCATTCATGTGAATAGAGATAATTTGACTACCATCTGCTCCTAACTGATCATACAGCTCAACAAATTCACCAATTGGCGGTTGACTTGTTTTAGGTAGGGCTGCGGCATCATACATCATCGTCATAAATTGACTGCCAGAAAGTTCAGAGTCTTTATAAATTACCCCATCTATCATTACTGCCAAAGACACTAATTCAATGTTTAGTTTTTCAGCTAAACCTGGTTCTAAATTACAAGATGAATCCGTTACAATTTTTACTTTTGACATAATTAAACTCCATCCTTTGAAAAAAGAAATTATTCGTGTAAAATAGGTATCAGTGAGATACCTTATTCGTTAAGTATAACAGATACATTAAGGTTTTTCACTCAAAACGTTCATAAAAAAGGTGGGAATATATGGAGAATATGGTTTTTTCGCGAAAATATTTAATCGTTAACGAAGTTCTCAATGCAATTACTCATGGCATTGGTGCCGGTTTAAGCATTGCCGGCCTAGTAATCTTATTAGTCAAAGGGGCTCGTCTTCATTCGCCGACCCATATCGTTTCATACGCGATCTATGGGGCAACTTTAATTTTACTGTTTCTAGCCTCAACCCTCTTCCACAGCTTAATTTTCACTAAAGCTAAAAAAGTCTTCCAAGTCTTTGATCATAGTTCCATTTACTTGTTGATTGCTGGGAGCTACACACCCTTATGTTTGTTAACAATTAAAGGCTGGTTAGGCTGGACCCTTTTCGTAGTCATTTGGTTAATGGCTTTATTAGGAGTTATCTATAAATCAATCTGGTTAGCTAAAAAAGGCAATTCCGCCGTGATCATCTACATCATCATGGGCTGGTTGTGTTTATTAGCAGTCAAACCACTTTATCTTGGTTTAGGAACAACTGGCATTACTTTATTAGTCTTAGGTGGTCTATCTTACACTATTGGAGCGATTTTCTACTCAATGAAACACATTAAATACATGCATGTTGTTTGGCACTTATTCGTTATGTTAGGTGCTGGTTTCATGTTTTTCTCAATCTTACTTTATACATAAAAAAACAGCTTAGGCAGATTCCTTATGAATCTGCCTAAGCTGTTTTTAGCATCCTTATTTTCTAGCGGCTAAAGCTAAACGAATCGTTTCGTCAACTAATTCTGATTGAGCGTCTACGACTGTAAAGTTATGATCCGTGACTTCATTCATTAAAGAAAGTTCCGTACAACCTAAAACCGCCACATCACAATTAGCTGTCACTAACATATCAGTTAAGATTTCTTGAAAAAGCTCCTGATTTAAATACTGACTTTCTTTGACGTCCCGGTAAATTAAATTCATGACTTTTTCTTGGACAGTTGCTTCAGGATAAACGACTTGGCAGTCACTATCATTAAACTCTTGGCCATAAACTCCTGAGTTAACAGTGCCTGAAGTCGCTAATATGGCCACTTTCAACTGTTCCCCACGGGGCTTAGTTGTCAATGCTTTTTTAGCAGCTAAGCGAGGCATATGTAAGATCTTAATCGTCGTAGCTGCTTGTAACTCTTCAAAAAAAGTGTGGGCAGTATTACAAGTTAAGACTAAAAAGTTCGGCTGCAATAGTTCCTGCTGTTGAATATCTTCTAAAATCGCGGTAACTGGACTAGCTAAGCTCTTGTCTAAAATATAAGCTGTTCGATCTGGGACTGTCGCGTGATTAACTAATAAGTAATCTAAATAATCTTGATCGACTTGAGCCGGTGTCCGCTGATTTAAGACTCGGACAAAACTCTCAGTAGCCAGGGTTCCCATGCCACCTAAAATAGTAAAAAAGTTTTTCATTCATATCCCTAAATTCTCTAAGTTATTTGTTAATTAAAAACCAGCTTTAATGAGCTCTTCCGTCACTGCCACATCACCAAGATAAGGCTGGCGAACATCTTCAATCAATTGATACAAATCTGGCCCTTTACCAGCTAAGACAACCACGTCACCTGGTTTTGCCGTTTTCAAAGCGGCAGTAATCGCTAGTTGTCGGTCTAAAATAATTTCTTGTCTCACATTGTCAGTAATACTTTGACTAATTTCAGAAATGATTTTTTCCGGATCTTCATTTCCCGGATCGTCTGTTGTTAAAATCGCCACATCAGCTAATTCAGACAAGACTTTCCCGAAATCTTTTCGACGGGAAACCCCTTTGCCCCCAGTACTCCCAATGACAACGATCATTTTACTTTCAGCATGATGATTTTTGACAAAGCTTAATAAGGTTTGTAAGCTTAAAAAATTATGCGCATAGTCGATATAGACATGAACCCCTTTAGCAGAGGTTAGTTTTTCCATCCGACCAGCGACTTTAGCTTTAGCTAAACCTTCCCGAATATCCTCTTGTTTCGCTCCAACTAAAGCTGTTGCAATCACACTACTTAACGCATTTCCTTGGTTAAAATCACCAGGTAAATTAATTTGGTAAGAACCAGCCACCCCTAAGGGATCTTCTGTGCTGAGAACGTCAAACTGATTATTGGCTTTTGAAATAAAGCGGTAGTCTGCTTGGACAGTCTCATCGCCATAAGTAATGACTTTGTCAGCATGACTAGCAGCCACTTCTTGAATAATTTCAACATGATCAGAATTTTGATTAATGATCATTTGACGGGAACTTTTAAGTAACTGTCGTTTACAATAAAAATAATCGTCGAAATCAGGGTGCTCAATTGCTCCAATATGGTCTGGGGATATATTTAAAAAGACCCCCACATCAAAAGTTAAGTTATAGACTCGTTCCGTTTTATAGGCTTGAGAAGAGACTTCCATGACTAAGTGGCTCATACCGTTAGTCACCGCTTCCCGCATCATCCGATAAAGATCAACCGATTCTGGTGTAGTTAATAAAGACTTCACAGGTGTCACCCCATCAAGAACCGTCTCCATCGTTGAAAGTAAAGCCGTTTTGTAATTAGTAGCTTCATCTAAAATATACTTACAAAAATAAGCTGCTGTTGTTTTGCCCTTAGTACCGGTATAAGCAATTAATTTAAGGTCATTTTGAGGGTAATCATAAAAGGCCATACTAATTAAGGCCATGGCTTTTTTGACATCTGTCACAATAATACCTAGAGCTACCGTCTCAGCTAGTTCATAATTAACTTCTGAAACGTAATAAGCTGCCCCAGCTTGAATCCCTTGTTCTAAGTAACTTTGTTTAAATGCTAAACCTTTACAAAAAAATAATGAATCTGCCTTAATTTGGCGAGAATCATAAGTAATATGGTTAATTGTGCGATTTGCTAATTGTTCTGGCAATTGATAGTGCCAAACATTATCAACAATAACTTCTTTCAATAAATGATGCTCTATTAAAAGTTCTGTTAATTTAGTTAAAGAAATCATTAGATAATCACTACCCTTTCTCGTTATTATTGATTATAGCATAGTCTTTTTAAGTATTGAAACTATCATTACTCACTTCATGTTAACGATTAGTAATTTTAATAAACCCGTCCAATCAACGAAGCGATTGTTCGGGTTTATTCCTAAATCCTTGTATTAAAACAGCTTCTAGTTGAGTTACTTTTGCTAGTTGGCTTTTCTTTGGTATGTTTCAAACGAATGTTTATGAGGGTTAGCCTCATCAACTAAGCCTTCACTAATATTAATCATCGTCCATTCTTCCCAATCAACTTCTGGAAACCAAGTATCGCCAGTAAAACTTTCATGAATGACTGTCCGGTATAAAACAGAACAATAAGGTAAAAACTGTTCATAGACTTTCGCTCCACCTGTTACGAAAGTAATCCCTTCAAAATCTTCATCATAAGCTCGTACTTCAGCAATTGAATGTAACACCGTCACGCCTTCAGCTTGATAGTTTTTATCAGAAGTTAAGACAATCGTGTGACGATTTGGCAACGGCCGTTTATTCATCCCTTCAAACGTCGTCCGCCCCATAACAATCGTATTATTTTCTGTTGTGCTTTTGAAAAAGGCTAAATCGTTTGGTAAATGCCAAGGCAATTTACTCTCTTTTCCAATTAACCCATTTTCATCTTGCGCCCATATTGCAGCTAACATAATTAAATCCTCCTAAAGTATCCCCAACTATACGGCAATTGGTGCTTTTATTGATGGCTGAGGTTGGTAACCTTCCACCTTAATATCGTCGACTTCAAATTCAAAAACTGACTTAATTTCTTGATTTAGAACTAAGGTCGGAAATTCCCCAATTTCCCGACTAAGTTGTGTTTTCATTTGCTCATAATGGTTACTATACAAGTGGGCATCCCCTAATGTATGGACAAACTCCCCGACTTTTAGCCCAGTTTCATGGGCGATTAAGTGAGTCAATAACGCATAACTAGCAATATTAAAGGGTACTCCTAAAAAGACATCTGCGCTTCGTTGGTACAATTGACAACTTAACTTACCATCTGACACGTAAAACTGGAACATCGTGTGACAAGGGGGCAAAGCCATCCCTGGCACGTCTTCTGGATTCCAAGCTGAAACAATTAAGCGTCTGGAATCAGGAGTGGTTTTGATCATTTCGATGACATCTTTCATTTGGTCAATCGTTTCTCCTGATTTCGTTTGCCAATGACGCCACTGAGACCCATAAATATTGCCTAACTCGCCATATGTAGCAGCAAACTCTTCATCTTCTAAAATCCGTTGACAAAACGTCGTTAATTCCACTTGATAGAGCTGATTAAAGTCTTCATCTACTACTGAACGGCGACCAAAGTCGGTCATGTCAGGTCCGTGATAATCAGCGCTTTTAATGTAACGCTCAAAGGCCCATTCGTCCCAAATATGATTGTTGTGCTGTAATAAGTAACGAATATTCGTATCTCCTTTTAAAAACCACAACAATTCACTTTTGATTAAACCAAAAGGGACTCTTTTCGTAGTTAATAACGGAAAGCCTTGACTCAAATCAAAACGCATTTGGTGACCAAAAAGACTTTTAGTGCCTGTGCCTGTCCGATCTGATTTTTCATTTCCCTCATTGAGAATCTTTTGACCAAGATCTAAATACGCTTGCTCCATCGTAATCTCCCTCCAAATACTTTCATTCTATTCTGATTAGATAAATTCGCTTAAATACTCCCAACGTTCCATCTTATATTCTAACTGGGCTTCACTTTCACTAATGGCTTTTTGTAAATCTTGCAACTTTGTGAAATCACTTCCTTGATGATTCATTTCTTCTGTCAAGGTTGTTATTTTAGTTTCTAACCCTTCAATCTCGCTTTCAATTTTATCCCATTCTTGCTTTTCCGCATAGGTCAATTTTTGCTTAGCTTTTTCAATTTTAGGTTCTGACTTTTTAACGGCACTTTTAGTCGCCGTGATTTGCTTTTTCTCTTCTGCTTTACTGTCAGCTAAATAGTCTGACATCGTTCCAAAATACTCAATGATTTTACCATTCCCTTGGAAAACAAACAACTTTTCAACTGTTTTATCTAAGAAATAACGGTCATGACTGACAGAAATAACGGCACCGTTAAAATGTTCTAAGTAATCTTCAAGGACAGTTAATGTGTCGATGTCTAAATCATTCGTTGGTTCATCTAGTAATAAGACATTAGGTTGAGCAATTAATAATTTCAATAAGAACAATCGGCGTTTCTCGCCACCAGATAACTTACCGATGATCGTTCCGTGGCTGGATCGTGGAAATAAGAAGCGTTCTAACATCTCAGCAATGCTGATTGTCGAACCGTCGGCTTGCTTGACTAACTCTGCCGCTTCTTGTAAGTATTGAATCATCCGCATGTTTGGGTCCATGTCTTCGTTTTCTTGCGTATAATAAGCTAATTTGACTGTTTCGCCAATCTCATAAAGACCTGAGGCTAATTGTAAGCGACCTGCTAAGATGTTTAATAAGGTTGATTTACCAGCACCATTTTCACCAGTAATGCCAATCCGATCCCGACCTTGGACTAATAAATTAAAATCTTTTAAAATTGTCTTACTTTCAATTTCAAAGTTGCCATGTTCAACAGTCATGACTTTTTTCCCTAGACGTTGACTGCCAATCGTAATATCGATGTCGTCGTTTTCACCAATTTGGTTTAAATCCCCTTGTAAGTCATTAAAGCGATTGATACGGGCTTGTTGCTTCGTGCCCCGGGCTTTAACCCCCGCTCGCATCCAAGCTAGTTCTTGTTTGTATAATTGCTTACGCTTATGTTCTTGGGCTTTCTCAGTCTCTTCCCGTTCGGCTTTGGCTAATAAATATGTTTGATAATTGCCTTTATACTCGTGGAGCTTGCCAAAAGCTAATTCAAAAATACGATTGGTGACTTTGTCTAAGAAGTAACGGTCATGGGTGACCATTACTAAAGCCCCAGTGTATTGTGATAAATATGATTCAAGCCACTCGATGGCTTGATAATCAAGGTGGTTAGTTGGCTCGTCTAGCAATAGTAAATCCGGTTCTTGAATTAAGACTTGGGCTAAGCCAACCCGTTTCTTTTGCCCACCAGATAATTCTTTAATCTGACGACTAATATCACTGATTCCTAGTTGATGTAAGACTGTTTTAGCATTCGTATCTGCTAACCAAGCGTCTTCTTTATTCATCTTCTCTTCTGCTTTAGTATAAGCATGTTGATACTGCTGATTGCTACCATCACTGGCTAAATTAACTAAGGCTTCTTCGTACTCACGAACAGCTTGTAAAATTGGTGAGTCCCCTTGGAAAACCGCTTCTGCCACAGTGAGTTCTTCCGGTAACGTGCTATCTTGGGATAAATAGCTAATGTGATAGTCTTGCGGTGTTTTCATTTCTCCGCTATCGCCGTTGTCTTTCCCGGCTAGTATATTTAGGAGGCTTGTTTTACCAGTTCCATTGACACCGATTAAACCGACCTTGTCTTTTGTATGAATTAAAAAAGAGATGTCATCAAACAGTGTTTTGTCACCATAAGTTTTCTTTATGTGATCGACACGTAATTCTTTCATTTTCCAGCACCTATCCTTTTCATTATCTTGTCTATTTTAACAGATAACAATTTGCCTTACAAGAAATCATTTAAGTTCACTTTTGCCATTTTTTTGAAAAACAAAAAAAGTAAGAGACAAACTCGTCTCTTACTTTGAATAATTATTAGATTAAACTAGTTGTTCAGCATAAATATCATCCACTGTATTGACTGGGTCAATGACAATATATAATTTTTTAGCTGCTGAAACTTTCGTTGTTTGGAATTTATTGTCAAGACCTTCTTGACCTGGTGTTCCTTTATCTTCGTAAGGGAAGTAGATTAAATCTTCTTTACCATCGTCGAAAATAATTACCATTTTTTCAATGTCTTGATATTTTAAGGCTCTTTCAAACATGCCTAGTTCTAAACCACCAAGGTTAATGTCATCTGTCTTAACATGGTCAGCTTCTTCAAAGATTTCAATTTTAAAGCCTTCACATGGATTAATTTTTTGGAAATCGCCACCGTGGATTCTACCAAAGCTTGTTGTGATTTGTTTGATCCAAAGATCGCCAATATTTTCCCGTTGGATTGTCCATGTTTCATTGTTTCTAAAATAAAATCTAAAACCTGTCATTTGTTTAGTCATCATACATTCTCCTTTTGGTTTGTTATTTGTTCGTAAGTTCATTATATCACAAACTTTAGAAATGTGCATCTTTTTTTGAAACTATTTCACAAATTTTCACTTATCCTCTAATTTACTTAAAAAGCGCCCAGTGTCAACGACTGCTCGCTGATGGCTACCTCGGGCGATTTGCTTCTCGCCTTGGCACACTGTAAAGTCGTAAGTCACTATTTGTTTGACTCTTTCTAGTAAACTAACATGAACGACTACGTTGCCACCAACTTTTGAGGCTTGTTGATGATCAAGCTGGACACTAATGCCAACAGTGGTTTCCCCTGCTGCGATGAAAGGTCTTGTCATTTCGTTACACGTTGTTTCAACAAAGCCTAGTAAGGCTGGAGTTCCTAAAACAGCTAAATCACCTGAACCAATTGCTTGAGCCGTATGCTCAGCTTCGATGATAAATTCCCGACTTGTTTCGATTGTTAACGACTCCCTTCTTAAGCCTTTAATTTCTGATAAACTTTTAAGGCTAATTGACTTAATTCTTCTGGTTGGTTACTGACTTCCCCAGCTAATAGTTGTTGTTGAATGACTGCTAAGACTTGACCAACCCAAGGTCCTGGTCGTTGACCGATTAAGGCCAGTAAATCTTTCCCTGTCAGTTGGATGTCTTGAATTTTATGAATCGGTAACTTTTCGTAACGATTTAAAGCCTCAGCCAGCTTGGATTTTTTATTGAAATACGGCAAAGCTGTTTCAAGTAACTGAATATTTTCTGCCCCTAAATCATAAAGCCACTGATTCGACCAATCTTGGGTTAAACGAAAAGCTAATCCGCTGTGGAGTAAGCTGACTTGTTTGATCATGTGATTGGAGTTTTTCCAACTAGTTAAAAAGGGTTTAATCTCCTGCTGTTGTAGCTCTAAACAATGAACGGTTAATAGCCAAACTAAGACTTCTTCACTTAGTTGTTCTGCTGGTAAAGCGACTAATTTTGCCAGACCTTCTTGTTTATCTTGTAACTCTGGACAGTAACGGAAACACTGAGTGTCGATAAAGGCTTGTAAGCCCCGGTTACGTTTTTTGCCTAACATCATTTTTACAAATTCCACTTGGATCCGCTCAACGGAAATTTTCCCTAGTAAGGCATGATGTTTAGTAATCGCAGCTAAGGTACTTTTTTCAATCTCGAAATCTAACTGACTAGCAAAGCGTAAGCCTCGCATCATTCGTAAGGCATCTTCGTTAAAGCGTTCGTCAGCTAAGCCCACGGCCCGAATCAAACGGTTAGCCAAGTCTGTCATCCCGTCAAACAAATCAATAACTTCCCCTTGTTGATTCATCGCTAAAGCGTTAATCGTAAAGTCCCGGCGTTTTAAATCTTCGGCTAAACTGCGAACAAAGGTCACACTGTCTGGACGACGGTAATCTTGATAGGTCGATTCTGTTCGGAAGGTAGTGATTTCGTACTGATCCTCTTCATACAAAACTAAGACTGTGCCGTGATCAATGCCGACATCAATCGTCCGCTGAAAAAGCCCTTTAACTTCTTCAGGATAGGCACTTGTTGCGATGTCCACGTCATGAATGACTTGGTTTAATAAGATGTCCCGAACACTGCCACCGACAAAGTAAGCTTCAAAACCTCCTTGTTCTAGGGCATCAATGACTGGTTGAGCTTTCATAAATTCCAATGGTAAGTCTTTTTTTATCATAAAATATTTTCCAATCCATAAATTAATTCTTGGCTATGAACCACTGCTTCACAACTTAATTTGACCCCAGTCATAAAGGACTCCCGGTCATAAGAGTCGTGACGAATCGTTAAACCTTCGCCAACATTGCCGAATAAAACTTCTTGATGGGCAATTAAGCCTGGTAAACGGACACTATGAATTTTCATGCCTTCGTAGTCTGCTCCTCTAGCCCCTTTTAGCAATTCTTTTTCTTCAGGATGGCCTTGAACTTTTTTTTGACGGTTAAGGCTCATCATCTCAGCCGTTTTTAAGGCTGTGCCACTAGGAGCGTCTAACTTATTGTCATGGTGTAATTCGATAATTTCAGCATCGGGAAAGTACTTCGCCGCTTTTTGGGCAAATTCCATCATTAAGACAGCGCCAACAGCAAAGTTAGGAGCAATTAAGCCCCCTGTTTGTTGAGCTTTCGCTAAAGTTTGTAACGTTACTAATTCTTCATCACTGAAACCCGTTGTTCCCACCACTGGGGAAATTCCTTGGCTTAAGGCAAAATGCGTATTTTCAAAGGCCACTGCTGGGATTGTGAAATCAATCCAGACATCTGGTTGGACTTCTTTGACTAAGCCTTCTTTAGTATTAAAAACCGGTACACTATTTTGACTATATTCAGCTAATTCGTTGATATTTTTTTCTTGAGCGTGAGGGTCTAAAACCCCGACTAAGGTCATCTTAGGCTGGTTCAAAACCATTTTCGTGGCAGTTGCGCCCATCTTGCCTTTAAAACCTGCAACAACTATTTTAATCATCAATAACTCCCTCTTTCTAGACATCCTTGATCTTAAAGCCTAGACTAATTTTCGACTGACTTTCTTATCTATCTTACCAAAAAATCACAGATAGATAAAGGTTAGCTTATTATAGCTAACAAAAAACACTTGAGTCAGACTCAAGTGTTTGTCATTAAGTTTAATTGATTCGTTAATTGCTGGAATTGCTCTTTATCGCCATTTTCAATGGCTTCATCAATCAACTGGTTTAACGCTGTTTGTTTGTAACTTAACTCTTCCGCTGCTAAAGCCACATCTAGCTGACGAATTAACTCCTTGTCCAACTTTTCATTCCAAGAGTAGTAAGGATTATCTTCGAGAACTGCTAAGTAAAACTCATTATCCCAAGTTTCCCCTAAGACAATTTCAACGTAAAGCTCTTTTTTCCAATTCATCCGCAATTCATGAAAGACTTGCTCTGGATCAGTAAAACGGCGTTGCTCGATAAACAATTCTAAAGGTTCTTGTTTGTTTGTCCCTTGGGAAATTCTTAGTCCTCGGGGAGTTTTTGGAGCGTGTTCAACAAAAACAACTTTATTCAAAATCGCCGGATGAGTCATTAAATAATTTAAAATCCAGTAAACTTCCCGACGGTTATAAGTAACATTTTCGTTTAACCATTCAACAAAGGCTTTTTTCTTTTCAACATTAACTAACATCCAATGACCTCCTTTTATCTTTCTAGTAAGTCATAGACTTCTGTGTCGCCTGGGACATGTAATAAGTAAGCTTCTAAAACTAATTGGGCTTGGTCATTTTGACCTTCTTCACGTAAGTAGATGCCGTAGTCTTTTAAGAATTCAGGTTCTTCTTTTAAGCCTTCAAAAGCTTTTTCATAATGCAAACCAGCTTGCTTAAAGTCTTCTAAGCCATTATAGGCTTTAGCTAAACTCCAGTGAGCTTGGGGTTGGTCTTGACTAGCGAACTCTGATAAAGTGTCAACGACTTCTTCAAAACGTTCTTCGACTAATAACAAATTAGCTAATTTAATCATTGAAAATTCTTTATCTTCTTCTAAACTAATCGCTTTTCGCATGTATTCTTCAGCATCGGCTTGTTTGCCTAAACGGAAAGCATTATCCGACGCTAAGTGATACAAGTCAACTGAGTAAGGATTTTGGGCTAACCCTTCTGCCATGACTTTTTCAGCTTCAAGATGTTGATTTTCGTCTAATAAGGCACTAGCTAGCGGTAAGTATAGTGTTTCATATGTGGGGTTTAAGAGACGTAATTGCTCTAAGTAAGTAATCGCCTTTTCCCGCTCACCTAATTGAATGTAAGTCACCCCTAAACGAAAGAGCACATGATCGGTTTGTTCTTCTTCTAGGGATTTCTCTAAATAAGGAATCGCTTCTTCAAATTCGCCAATCATACTTAAAGAGGTTCCTAAACGGTCATATAAGTCGATATGAGCCATTTGTTCTAAGTCTTGGTTAAGTAACTGCTCGTAAAGGCGAATCGCTTCTAGGAACTTGTCATTGACAAATAACAGCTCCGCTAAGGCTAAGTCTAAGACTGGTTCACCAGGCATCAACTTTTGAGCTTCTTTAATTTTCTTTTCACTGACTTCAGGAACACCCATGATTTGATAAATGTCAGCGGTGACTAATAGACTTTCCACATAACTTGGGTCATCTTTCGCGATTTTTTCTAAGTAATTAAAGGCTGTCTCTAATTCGTCATTTTCAATCGCGATTTCCGCTAAAGTAATCAACAAGCTTGCTTCCTCTGGAAAGAGTGTCACCAGTTGCTCAAAGACTTCTTGGGCTTCTTCTAAGAAACCAAGGGCAAAAAGCTGTTCCCCTAGTTCCACTAAAAACTCTGGCTGATCTTCGCGTAAGGCATTTTCAAAGGCTAATTGAGCCTCGACTAAATCATTTTCTTTAATTGCATCTAACATTTTTTGACTATATGAATTCATTGTTTTATTCTCCTCTAAGTTAATTGCCATGATTGTCACAAAACTAGCTTGTGAACATTAGGAACTAATCATCTTTTAACTCGTACTATCACTTGATTATAACGTATTTACCAGCTTTTAGCATTAAAAAGGACTAGGCTTGACGATTTTTCTGACTTCCCCGACTTTGAAGCCTTTTCCTCTAGCAGACTAGCTAAGTATGGTAAGCTATTTTTAAAAGGATGTGAGCTTGAATGTTAAAATTAATTGCTGAAGATTTTATTCACCCTGATAAAGTCCCTACTGTAATGCCCCTTTATCAAGAACTAGTCGCAAAAACTAAAGGAGAACCCCTCTGTCTAGCCTGTGACTTGTTTGTTGACCAAAAAGTTCCTGGTCATTTTATTTTTATTGAAGAATGGCCTGATGAAGCTGCTTTAGACCAACATGTGAACTCTGAGCATTTTCAACGGCTAGTACCACAAATCGACGCTTACGCAACTAAACCAGGGACTTTTTTAAGAATGAGCCCTTTTCAAGAGTGTCAAGACCTTTATTACACAAAAAACCCGTAACCCTTGAATTAACAAGAGATACGGGTTTTAAAAGGTCTGCTAATTACTTAACAGCGTCTTTAAGTGCTTTACCTGGTTTGAATGCAGGTACTTTGCTTGCAGGGATATCAATTTCTTTACCAGTTTGTGGGTTACGTCCTTTACGAGCTGCGCGATCGCGAACTTCGAAGTTACCAAAACCGATTAATTGAACTTTTTCACCTTCTGAAAGGAAGTCTTGAATTGTAGAGAAAACTGCGTCTACTGATGCAGTTGCGTCTTTTTTAGTCAAGCCTGTTTTTTCTGCAACTTTTTCGATTAATTCTGCTTTGTTTGCCATGTTGTTTTTCACCTCCTGATAAGAGATTAGATGTTATATTGGACATCTTATTAATCATTCTTGAGTGGTCCAAAAATGACAGTTTGAAAGATTGACTTACTCAACATTTCATTATCAAAGATATCATAGGAACGCCGATATATCAAGGGATTTGCGATATTTTTAATCATTTTTAGTAAAAAAGATTTAAAACACAATAAAAATTGCAGAAAAAAGTCAAGTGTGTTAAAATGCCTTTTTTCAGACTATTTACGGCGACGTGCAATAATATGAATTGGGGTTCCTTCGAAAGTAAATGCTTTGCGAATTTGATTTTCAATAAAGCGCGCATAAGAGAAATGCATTAGCTCTTCTTCATTGACAAAAACGACAAAAGTTGGTGGTTTAACCGCAACTTGGGTCGCATAGAAAATCTTCAAACGACGCCCTTTATCTGTTGGTGTTGGGTTAATTGCAACGGCATCCATAATGACATCATTTAATAATGATGATGGAATTCGTAAGTTTTGATTCATACTAACCATTTCAATCATATCTGGCAACTTGTTTAAACGTTGCTTCGTTTCAGCTGAAACAAAAATGATTGGGGCGTAGTCTAAGTATTTAAACTCTTTGCGAATCTCATCTTCAAATTCTTTCATCGTGTTTGTTTCTTTTTCAATAGTATCCCATTTATTGACAACGATGACGATTCCACGACCTGCTTCATGAGCAAAACCAGCAATTCGTTTATCGTATTCACGAATACCTTCTTCGGCATTGATGACCATTAAGACAACGTCTGAACGATCAATGGCACGCATTGCCCGCATCACACTGTATTTCTCCGTCGTTTCATAAACTTTCCCACGTTTACGCATTCCCGCAGTATCAATCATTACGAATGGTTGACCACTTTCAGAAATAAACTCAGTATCAATGGCGTCACGAGTTGTGCCGGCAATGTCAGAAACGATGACACGGTTTTCACCAAGCATGGCATTAATAATTGAAGATTTACCAACGTTTGGTCGGCCAATTAAACTAAATTTAATGATGCCTTCTTCTTCTTCTTCAAGTTCCGTTGAGAAATGTTTAACACATTCGTCTAAAACATCTCCTAAACCAATACCGTGACTACCTGAAACCGGGTATGGATCGCCTAAACCTAATGAGTAAAACTCAAAGATATCGGCACGCATTTCTGGGTTATCAATTTTATTAACGGCTAAAATAACTGGTTTACCTGAAGCGTAAAGCATTCTAGCAACTAATTCATCAGCATCAGTGACGCCTTCGCGGCCACTTCCTAATAAAATAATAACATCAGCTTCAGCGATGGCGATTTCAGCTTGATACTTAATCTGATCCATAAAAGGTTCTTCCCCTAAATCAATCCCACCAGTATCAATAATACTAAATTCGCGACCTAACCATTCGCCAGTTGCGTAAATTCGGTCTCTTGTAACTCCTGGGGTATCTTCGACAATCGAAATACGTTCCCCAGCGATTCTATTAAAGATTGTTGACTTCCCGACGTTCGGGCGGCCGACAATCGCTATTGTTGGATTTGCCATGTGACATAATCCCTCCTTCAAATATTTAAGTCCGATTAACTTGTCCTCTAAGTAACAAGATACTATCACAGAAACAAGAATCACTTTCTTAATTCCTAAGCTCTTTAGTAGTTTAACCTATCAAAAGCCCTGACACAAGTATTATTCCACATAAAAACAACTAGAAAACAGAAAAATGTTTTCTAGTTGTTAATTAATCTTTATTATTCTTCTTCAGAAACTTCCGAAGCATTCAAACTTTCACCTAGAATATCACCTAAAGTGAAGCCTGTACTTTCTTCCGGCATTTCATAAGTATCTTCAGCTGGCTCAACCTCTTCTTCAGCTTTTTCTTCTAGCGCTTTGATACTTAAAGCGATGCGGTGGTCAATCGGTAGAACTTCTAATACTTTCACTTGAACTTCTTGGCCTTCCTCTAAAACTTCGTGAGGTGTGGCAATGTGTTTATGTGAAATTTGCGAAATATGGACAAGACCTTCGACCCCTGGGAAAACTTCCACAAAAGCACCAAAACTTGTTAGACGTTTAACTGCACCAGTTAAAACTGTCCCAACTTGGGCTTTTTCTTCGATGTCTGACCACGGTCCAGGCAATGTGTCTTTAATAGATAGTGAGACACGTTCTTTTTCAGCATTAATTGACAGAATTTTAACTGTTACTTCTTGGCCAACTTCTAAAACATCAGAAGGTTTAGCGACATGGCTATGAGAGATTTCTGAAACGTGAACTAAACCGTCAACGCCACCTAAATCAACAAAGGCTCCAAAATCAGTTAAACGAGCAATTTTACCAGTCACTTCAGCGCCTTCGCCTAAGTTAGCTAAGACTTGATCTTTGACTTTTGCTTTTTCAGCTTCAACAACAGCTTTATGAGATAGAATTAAACGATTTTCTGATGGCTCAATTTCAATAATTTTAAAGGTCATTGTTTCCCCTTTATAACTAGCAAAATCTGAAACAAAATGATCTTCAACCATTGAAGCAGGGACAAAGCCTCTAACACCTACGTCCGCTACTAAACCACCTTTAACTACATCTGTAATTAAAGCTTCGATAATATTGCCAGCTTCAAAGTCAGCTTCAATTTCTTGCCAAACTTTTTTCGCATCTAAACGTCGTTTTGATAATAAGTAACTGCCGTTTTCTTTGTCTTTACCAATTGAAGTAATCACAACTAAGTCAAGGACTTCCCCAACCGTTACTACTTCTGAAATATCTTCTACTGGGAAAGTTGATAATTCCTTAAGGGGAACAACGCCTTCAACTCCTGTACCAAGAATACTTACCATTGCTTGTGTTGCCTCTAAAACTAAGACTTCACCTTGAACGATATCGCCGACTTTGACCTCTTGAACGCTATCTAAAGCATCCATCATTGTTGCAGTGTCATTTTCCATTTGATTTTTTTCCATATCTGTCATGACTAATGGCCTCCTCACCAACAAAAAAAGTTATCATAACCCTATTGTATCTTATATAAGGTGGGATTTCTAGGGTAATTAAGTTTTTTTTTATTTGGTCGTTTTATTTTGAATAATTTTCTTGATCTCTGTAACAACTGCTTCGATATTTAAACCAGTTGTATCTAGTTTTACTGCATCATCTGCTTGAACTAGCGGGGAATTTTTGCGAGTAGAATCTTTGTAATCACGTTCTTCGATTTCTTTTTTCAAAGTTTCGAAATCCGTTTCGATGCCTTTACTTACGTTTTCTTTATAACGTCGCTCTGCCCGTTCCTCAACACTAGCGATTAAAAAGACTTTCACTTCGGCATCTGGTAAAACAGCTGTACCAATGTCTCGTCCGTCCATCACAACACCACCTTGGTGACCTAAAGCTTGTTGGCGACGAACTAACTCGGCACGAACTTCTTTATGGGCAGACACTTGTGACACTAAGTTTGTGACATCTGGTTGACGAATGGTTTCAGTCACATCAAGATCATTTAAAAAGACTAACTGGCCAGCACTCCTTTGTTCAAAACTAATTCTCGTTGTCTCTAACAAAGCAACTAATTCTTCTTCCTTAGCAGGATCGGCTTGCTCCTTGATAACTGCTAAAGTTAAACACCGATACATCGCACCAGTGTCAACATAAATATAGTTTAATTCACTAGCCAAAATTTTAGCTACTGTGCTTTTACCAGCTGAAGCTGGGCCGTCAATTGCAATACTTATTTCTTTATTCATCTCGTACTCCTTTTAGTCACTATCCATTTTTAGTTATTATTTCATAATAAAAAGCTGTCTGTTAGACAGCTTTATTGACCTACTATTAAAGTTTGACCTAAGCCAATATCGTCGCCACTTAGTCCATTCCATTCCCTAAGCTGTTCTTGACTAATACCGTATCTATTACTTAAATTATAAACAGTATCCCCTGCTTGAACAACATGACTAGATCCACCAACGGGTTGTTGAGGCTGTTGGGGTTCTTGAGTTGGTTGGGTCGGCTCCACCTGTTCAACTGGCGCTTGAGTTGGCTCAGTTGTCGGTTGAGTTGGTGCTTCAGGTTGTTTTGTCGGTTCTGGTTCTTCTTCCTTAGAGCTTGCTACCGTACGACTTGGTTCAGTTGACGCTTCGGCTGAACTAGCTGGCTGTTTAGCACCAGAAGAATCTTTTTGAATCTCAATGGCATCTTCTTTAGGTTGTAATGACTTTTTAGATGACAAACTGAATAAATACACTAAAATTAACGTAATCAACAGTAGTAAAATCACTAAGATTGTAATAAAGGCTGAGTTACCTTTCTTTTTTGTCCGACTTTGGCTTCTAGAAGAGGCACTTTCATATTCAGTATCATAGATGGGTTGTTCCCAGGGTTCTTTACGTTCGTTATCTTTGCTCACAGAAAATCCTCCTATTAGTTCTTCTTCATTTCATTTTACCATATATCAGTAAAAGTTGTGACATTATCGCTCTTTTTAAGTAATAATGCTTGTAGAATCTCATTTTACGAACATTTTTTCAAGTTGTTCTTGCCAATTTTTAGAGAATCTTAATTTATCTGAAAGTATTTTTTCATAATTTAAGAGTAGTTTACCATAATTACCACAGTTATCACAACAAGGCGGCTCTGCTGAAGCGGTTGGTTCTTTAAAATAAGCAAGTAAAAAATTCCGGCGGCAAGTGTCCACCTTCAAATAGTCACGAACAGCTGACAATTGTCGTTGCTTTTCTTGACTTCGCTCTTCTAACAGCTCTAACAAGTTAGCAAAACTCCTCTGTTCACTAGTAATTTCCCACAACCACTTTTGTTGTAACTCACTTAGTTGTTCTTGAACAGCCTTTAACTCTGAGAAAGTCTGATCTTTCAAAGTAGCGAACTGTTGAATTTCAGCGGCTAGCTCGCCTTGCAAAAAGTAATGGAGATTTTCATCCCCTGGGGTATACAGCACGACTGATAAGGACTGCTGACCATCACGGCCACTGCGGCCACTCTCTTGTAAAAAACTTTCGATGCTATTCGGCAAATGGTAATGAATAATAAAGCGAATATTGCCTTTGTTAATCCCCATGCCAAAGGCGCTAGTTGCACATAAAATCGTTAGCTGATCACTTAAAAATTGTTGCTGAATGATTGTTCGTTCTTGATTCGTTAAATCTCCGTGATAAAAAGCTGATTTGCCGACAGCAGCTTGATTTAATAAACGACTAGTCTCTTCAGCTTGACGTTTACTTGAAAAGTAAATAATACCAGGGCCTTTTTGTTCATTTAAAAATTCTAATAAAAAAGCTGTTTTATCAAGGGTTTCAACTACTTCATATGCGATATTTGGACGGTTCACAGAATGGCGAACAATCTTAGGTGAACGAGTAAACAATTGATTTTTAATGTCTTTGATCACCTTATCTGTGGCCGTGGCTGTTAAGGCGACAACTTTCGGTACTTTTAATAGTTCAATAATTCTCCCAAGTTGTTCGTATTCCGGGCGAAAATCAATTCCCCATTGAGAAATACAGTGGGCCTCATCGACAACAAACAAGTTTAAATTAACGCTTTGTAAGGCTTGCTGAACAGCTGGTTGCATTAACGTTTCAGGACTAACGAAGACAAACTTGTACTGGGCTAGTTGCGCTAAAACAGTTTTTTTAGTTACGAAATCAAGTTGACTATTAATAGCAATTGCTTTTTTTTCGCCTAGTAGCTTTAGCTGTTGGACTTGATCATCCATTAAGGAAATCAAAGGTGACACAATCACCGTTGTTCCCGGGAGTAAATAGCTTGGTAATTGATAACATAAGCTCTTCCCAGTCCCTGTGGGCAAGATCGATAACGTTTCCTTGTTAGTCAAAATACTTTCAATCGTTTCGGCTTGGCCTTCCCGAAAGTCGTCGTAATTAAAGATTTCTTTTAAACTCGCTTTTAAGTTCACTTAGCTTCCCTCCCTGATGCGCATAATTTGATAACAGCGTAGCTTTAAGAAATCAACTGTTGGCTGATCAGCTAACACTTCTCGGTAGTGCCACTGACGTAGGTCATTAACGATTTTTTCATAACTTTTTAAAGCACTGCAAGTGGCTTCATCTAGCACTAAGGTAAAGTCGAAGTCTTCATTGAGAATCGCAGCTTCGATTAAATGATCCACAACAGTACTTTCTTTTAATTTTCTTAGGCGACAAATTTCTTGAAGTGAACGACCAGCTTTCAGTAATTGATAACTCTTAGCGGCACTGTCATTAATAAAACTCCGAGAATAAAAGGGATAAACACTACTTAACAAAGGATAGTCTGTTGGTTGTTCACTAATCAGCCTTATTAAACGATGACTGTAGTTTTTCCTTAATAAATAACCTTCAAAGGCTGATAAGTGATAGTCATCAATTAATTGACTAGCCGTTTGTCCAATTTGAGTGTGACCGGATAATAAGTTTACTAAGCTACTTTGGAGCCTTTCTGGAAATGCTAGAATCAACCTATGCCATTCATGATAGATTTGCTGACCTAACAAAGCTGGCTCTTTTGCTAAAGTTTGAAACCACCGCTTGAGAATTAGTTGCTTAGCCGGATTGGATTCGATTGGCACGTACTTGTTATTTCCATGGACATACTCAGAAATGATTTGGCTAGCAAACAATAAGCCTTCAACGTACTCATCATCCGTGTTAGAATAAGTAACGCCTTGTAAGTCTGGCAATTTTAAGGCAGGCGATACTGTTAATTGACTCTGGCCTTTTTCTGATAACCACAGTAAGTCACCACTAGGGTTTTGATTTAAAAAACCTTGCTGTCTTAATTTATTAATTGTTTTTTGGACTTCTGACTCAACAAGCTGGGGAAATAACCCAAAATAAGGGAGCAATTGATTAAAGTACCCGTAAATTAAAATCGAAGTTGTCCGCTTACCACGTAACAAATGACTTAAAGTTGTCCCTCGAACCTTGTTTCCATGTTGAAATAGGGATAGAATAAAGATGTCTTGTTTTTCCATAATATAATACCTCTTTTAGGAGTGATTGAATGCTTTATAAAATTGTACCTGAAAAATGCATTGCCTGCGGTCTTTGTCAAGTGCTTGCCCCGCAAGTTTTTGATTACACTGATGACGGCCTTGTGATTTTTAAAGATGCACCAACGTTACGAGAGCAGTTTTTGACTGATGATTTAGCTGCCGAAGGAATGGCTGCTTATAAACAATGTCCGACTCGGGCAATTGAAATTGTTAAATAACTCTTAGGACTAGTTTAACACCTATTCCACAAAAAAACTTCTTATCCCTTATGATAAGAAGTTTTATTTTTATTTAGTTGATTTTAATTGATTTGTTTGAGGAAGTCCTTGTTTTTTAATTAACCAAGGCAACAATTTGCCGTGAACTAAGACAAAAACACCACTGACGATAACCCCTTTAATTAAGTTAAAAGGAATGACTGCCACTAAGACGTATTGTATAAATGGCAAGCCCACATCAAAGTTAAGGACTTTAAAATACAAAGGTAAGGCGAAATAATAGTTCATTAAAGACATCCCGATTGTCATTACTAGCGTTCCGACCCCTAAGCCAAAATACAAACTATGTTTTGAACGATGGCTTTTCGTTAAGAAATAGGCCGGTAAGACAAAGGTAATTGCCGCAACAAAACTACTTAGATTACCAATTAAGGACTCTAAGCCGCCGCCTCTAGTTAAAAAATACAATAGGGACCGAATGAAAGCTGTGGTAATTCCGGCAACTGGTCCAAATAAATACGTTGCGATCAAAATTGGAATCTCACTTAAATCGACTTTCATAAATTGAAAACCAGGTATAACTGGGAATGCAAGGTACATTAAAATATACCCAATGGCTGCCAACATGGCAATTCCCACCATTTTTTGTGTCTTACTTCTTCTCATCAGAAATCCTCCTAAAAGGACCCATCTCAGGCAAGCTCACGACTTAACCATCAATTTCAACTAACAAAAAAACTATTTTCTACATAAGGGCAGAAAATAGCAAATAGTCTTATTTGAAGTTGAGTCAAATAAGCTCTATCTTCTCTTATCCAGACTATACTGTCGGTATTGGATTTTCACCAATTCAGCCATTCCTTATTACTAAGAAACAGGTCGTGGACTATAACCACCGGTCGGGAATCACACCCTGCCCTGAAGACGAACCTTAATTTAATTTTTTAATACATTATTATTATAGCAAACTTCCGGAATATAGCAACTCTTTAAGCTTACTTAATGACTTTAGCCAGATTGCTTTGAAAGCGGTAGCCTCGTTGATAGACAGTGACAATTCGACTAGCTGTAGCTTCTGAATAAGCCCCTAGCTTTTGCCGTAAACGGCGAATATGAACATCAACAGTCCGCTCTTCTCCTAGGATCTGATACCCCCAAACATCCTCTAATAGTTGCCGGCGGCTCAAGACTTGGTCAGAATGGTTAACAAAATAGCTAAGTAAGTTAAATTCGATGGCTGTTAAGTTAGCATGTTTGCCAGCCACCGTTACCTTTTTTCGCCCTAAATCAATTGTCATATCTGGAAAGACGTAATGCTGACCACTGACCATAAATGGCGACCCTTGGTAGTAATACCTTAACAAGCGTTTAATTCGCAGATAGACTTCTTCTGGACTAAAAGGCTTTTGAACAAAATCATCTGCCCCTAACTCAAAACTTTTCAACCTTTGGGATTCCCCTTGATCTTCAGCTACAATCACTACTGGCAAATTACTTATAGAACGTAACTCCCTTAAAAATGCCAATGGGGCTTCTTGATTGATGACAGCTTCTGTCACGACTAGCTCGAGAGGTTCTTTTTTAAAGAGTAATAAACCCTCCTCGAAGCTACTTGCTTCGAAGACGGTTAATTGGTGTGCTTCTAGGGTTTCTTTTAATAAAGTTCGGGTTCGCTGATCACGATCAACGACTAAAATACTTAGTGTTAGCTCCATTTCAGCCCCGCCCTTCGCTTATTTTTATTTAGCTAATTCTAATAAGGCATTAACTTCACGTTTACTTAAAGAACGGTATTGACCTGGTTTTAAACCAGCCAAAGTTAAATTACCATACAGTTCACGTTTTAGTTTTGTGACTGGGTAACCCACAGCTTCAAGCATTTTCTTAACTTGGTGGTTACGACCTTCGTGAATCGTTAATTCCACGATGGCAGTTTGTTTAATATTGTCTGTCGACAAAATTTTGAATTTAGCCGGTGCCGTAGTGCGACCGTCAATTTTAATCCCTTTAGCTAAAGGTTGTAAATCTTTCGGAAATGGCACGCCCATGACTTTAGCTACATAAGTTTTGTCAACTTCATGACGAGGGTGAGTTAACTTATTAGCAAAGTCACCATTATTAGTTAGTAATAATAAACCAGACGTATCATAATCTAAACGACCAACTGGGTAAATCCGTTCTCTAACACTTACTAAGAAATCAGTCACCACTTGACGGCCTTTATCGTCAGCAACGGCTGAGATGACTCCCCGTGGTTTGTAAAAAAGGTAATAAACATAATCTTCTTGAGTAATTGGTACACCTTGAACTTCAATTTTATCAGTTGAATCTACTTTAATACCCATTTCTGTTACTTTTTTACCATTCACTTTCACATGACCATCACGAATCAATTCTTCTGATTTTCTTCTTGATGCCACGCCACTTTGTGCTAAGACTTTTTGTAGTCTTTCCATTATACATTCTCCTCTGTTGGTTCACTGCTTATTTGCTTCTTTTCTAAACCGTCTAAATCTTCTTTAAAGTTAGCGAAAAATAAATCGCTAGGAATCTCTTGATCAATTTCTGCTTCCATCTCTTCGATTGAAGGCAGATCATGAAGGGTTTCTAAGCCGAAATAGTTCATAAAATAATCCGTTGTGCCATATAAAATCGCCCGTCCTGGGCCATCTACTCGGGATTTTTCGGCAATCAACTGCCGAGCTGCTAATTTTTGGACAGAACCGGCTGATTGGACACCGCGAATCTCATCAACTTCCATGCGGGTAATCGGTTGTTTATAAGCGATAATCGACAATGTCTCTAAGGCCGCTTGAGACAACGTATTCGACAAAGGGGATTGAGCGTAATTTTTAACTAAGCTGGCGTACTCTTTTTTCGTCGTTAAAATAAAATGATTGCCAACTTCTAAAATATGAATCGCTGATGACTTGTCGTCGATGTAACGACCTTTTAGTTTTTCAATGCCTTCAAAAATATCCGCCGTCGGTTCTTCAACGATATACGCTAACTCGTCTAAAGAGATGCCTTCATCTCCTGCGACAAAGAGTAACGCTTCAATTTGTCCTGTAATTTCCATAATAACTCCTACTCTAGCTCTGCTTCAAGAATTTGATTATACAAAAAAATCGGTTGGTAATTTTCTTCTTGAATCGCGATGATTTTTCGTGATTTAATTAGTTCTAATAATGCCATAAAAGTCGTCACAATCTCACTCCGGGAAAAAGTCACAAATAAAGAAGCGAAAGGAACGCCTTGAGTTAAAGGTAAGTTTTTCATTAAACTGCCGATAAAGGCAATTTTATCTTCAACAGAATTGTGATCGGTCCGTATCGTTGTTTCTTTCGGTCCGGATTTTTTACGTCGTTCTAAAATGTCATGAAACGCTAAAAACAGATCGAACGTATTAACTTCATTTGGCTCTAATAAAGGAATGTCTTCTTTAAACTCATCTAAGTTAGATGGTTCTTTCGTAAAGTAATTGCCGCGGTCTTCTTCTTTTTCTTTTAAGACGGTAGCAGCATACTTAAATTTCCGGTACTCCAATAATTGGGCAACTAAAGCCGCCCGAGGATCGGCACCTTCCCCTTCGCCTTCCTCGTCTTCTAAAGTTAACTCTTCTTTCGGTAATAGTAATTTACTTTTAATTGACATTAAGGTCGCAGCCATGACGATGTAGTCACCAGCCACATCAAGCTGTAAGGTTTGCATTGTTTTGATGTAGTTCATATATTGATAAGTCACATCAGCAATCGGAATATCGTAAATGTCGATTTCCAACGTTTTAATTAAATGTAATAACAAATCTAAGGGGCCTTCAAATACATCTAATTTGACACTTAAATTATCCATGAACCTTTCCCCTCATTTCCATTAACTCCGGTCAAGCTAATTGCATTTATTCGAAAGCATATTATAACACATATTTCTGCTGATAGTTAAGGACTTTTATATCTGTTGAAGCCAACTATTAGGCTCGTGGGAAATAATCTTTATAGACATCTGCCATCCGTTGTTTCGTAATATGGGTGTAGATTTGGGTTGTTGAAATATCCGCATGGCCTAAGAGTTCTTGGACAATCCGTAAATCTGCCCCATTTTCTAGCAAATGCGTGGCGAAACTGTGGCGTAAAGTATGAGGAGTGACTTCTTTTTCAATTTTCGCATCTACTACGTAAGCTTTTAAATTTTTCCAGATTCCTTGACGGCTAAAGCCACGACCGTGATGATTCAGAAATAAGGCTGTTACATCTTGGCCTTTCCGTGCCAATTTTGGGCGACTGTCATCTAAGTAAATTTGAATCCACTTAATCGCTAAATCACCAAGGGGAATAATCCGCTCCTTATCCCCTTTACCAATGGTTTGAATCAAACCTAAAGAAAGATGAAGATCATCTAATTTTAAGGAAATGAGTTCTGTTACCCGTAAACCAGTCGCATACATCACTTCTAAAATGGCCCGATCGCGAATCCCATATTTATTTGACGTATTTGGGGCTTCGATTAAACGTTCAATTTCGGGAATTGACAAAGTCTTCGGTAGTTTTTGCGCTTTTTTAGGGGTTTCAATATGTTGCATAGGGTCATTGTCAGTATAACGTTCTTGACGTAAAAACTGATGAAACTTCCGTAAGCTTGAAACCATTCTCGTAATAGTTGCTGATGATTTCTTCTCAACTGTTAATTTTTTTAAGAATGACATGATAAAAAAACGGTCAACCGTTTCCCAAGTCGTTATTTGGTTCTCAGTCAGAAAATCTAAATACTGCTCTAAATCCCGACGGTAACTGACAATTGTATTATCAGAAAGTCCCCGTTCCACTTGTAAATAGTGAATGTAATCATTTAAATTATTTTTCATGATGTTCCTTCCTAAAAATCCAAACCTTACTTAATCCTCTAACCATTGGTGACAATTGGTTGAAAAATGACTAAATAAGGCAGTAACGTTGCTAACAAACTATAAAGTGTTCCAATTAAATAATATTCGGAGAAAGCCGGACTGGTGGCGATTTTATTATAACGGGTAATTGATTTAGCCGTTAAGATTAAGCCAATCGCGCCATATTGATTTAATAGTAAGAATATCGCCATAATCAGTCGCTCTAAATTGCCGATTGCTGCCCCGGCTCCGGCAACTGTCGTGGCTAATTTAATTTCTGGTTGTGTCTCTAAGGAGCGCTCTTTAACTTCGTACTGGTATTTTTCAAAAACGAGTTTAAACGTTAGATTGGCTGGTTTAAAAATAACGAGACTTAATAGTAAACACTTACTTAAAAATAAAACATCAACAGCTAACTCCTTGTCTAAGGATAAGCTGCCGGTGACGTAAGCATTACCGATACTAATCAACAAGAGGTGCAATAATTGATCCCCAAGATATAGCCACTTATCAAACTTAGGTTTCACGTAAGGGCGATTAGTCAGGAACCATTTCAAACTGTCAATAAGACCATGACTGACTAAAATCAAGACCCAAACAAGCCATGACAAGTGGTAGCCTAAAATCATTAAAGCCACGCCCACAACGATCATCACTGCACTATAAATGGCAATATGTAACATCGTATAATTAAAACTTTGCGCTTTTTTTTGCGCCAGTTTTTCACTTTGAAAATAAAAATCTCCTAAGACATGGGCGCAAAAAAAAGAGACTAACGATAAAGAGGTCATTTAATTCCCTCCCTTAAAACTTCCAATTCCTGAGCAATGGTCGTTTTCATTCGTAAATATTGGTAATATCCCGAACTTTGAATGCGCTGATTCGTCGCTTGACTGGAAAGTCCTAGTAACTTGGCTAATTCAATTTGTGGCACTTTTTGACTATGGCCATAATTTTCGATACTTTTTGTTAATAAATCTCTTTGGGTTTCCCGCCAGCGACTTTCAATAAAGTCACATAAGGCTAAACTATCATTAATCATCTTTAAAGGTTGACCTTCCAAACCATTACTAACTAATATTCTCGATAATTCATAATCATTTGTTGAATGGATGTCTTTAATTGCTTGGCGAGCATTCCAATAAGCGGGCCCATCTGCACCGATACTTATTTCCTTTTTCATTTCTGTGATAATTTCGCCGATGCCAATGCCAAAACGAAATTCCACTGGACTCATCAGGAATTTTATTTTATCGACAATTTCTAAAACCGCTTTGCCATTTTTAAATACCCCTTGAAATTCGTCTCCTAAGGTAACCGTTAAATTCGAAGCGAATACGTCAGCATATTCTTCATTCAACTCTTTTAAGGTTTTAGTTAATCGTTTTTGAATGTCTGTTCTATTTTCTAAGTTTTTCGACTTGATGATATCTCCAATCAAAGCAATATACACATTACTCACCTTCCTTCACTCTTATAATAGCATAGCTAAGAATAGAATCAAGGATATAACTGCGATTTAAGTCATTTCACCTTTTAAACCTTGATAATAAAAAACCGGTTATACCCTTGATTTCTTTCTAATCAAGGGTATAACCTAGTTATCTTACTATTTTTTAGTTAGTTGACATGTATGACAAACACCATGAAACGTTAAGCGGTGATCTTTAACTAAGAAGCGATAGCGATTCTCAACGATTTTCTCAACATCTAAAAGCAAATCTTCTTCAACTTCTTCAATGCCACCACATTCCAAACATAATAAATGATGATGAAAATGTTTGGCGCCTTCTTTACGCATGTCGTAACGAGAGACCCCATCATTAAAACTAATTTTATCAATGATTTTTAATTCAGTTAACATCTCTAGTGTCCGATAAACAGTTGCCAATCCAATTTCAGGGCTTTTCTGCTTGACTAACATATAAATTTCTTCTGCTGATAAATGATCTTTATCATTCTCAAGTAGTACTAAAACAGTCGCTTCACGCTGCGGTGTCAGTTTGAATCCACCTTCATGTAGCTGTTTTCTAATTTTCCCTAACATGGCACCTGTATTCATAACATAACCCCTCATTTACAATCATTATCATTAAGCTCAGTAAAATACTTAGCCAGTTTAAACTAATTATAAATTAACTTCAGTTTTTTTGCAATGATTCTCAATTAGAAGCTCACTTTTCTTTTTTTAAACCTTTTTTATCTCCTGTACAACCATTCACAAAAAAAGACTGGGACATTTCGTCAACAGTCTTAAATCATTTTTTATGTCTCTTTTGATAAAAAATACTAACTCGGATAAAGAACCTCTTCTTGATTTTTCAAACTTCCTAATAGAATGAACATGCCAATTAAAGTTAAACCTGTGCCGAAAATCAACAAAGGCGAAACTCCGCCGTGATCGAGGAACCAACCACCAGCTAAACTACCAATAACATTGCCTAAAGTGATACCCGCCATCATGAAAGTTTGGCCTTTTACCCGGTCTTGAGGGGCCATCCACTCATTTATGTAATGAGCATAGGCTGGGGTGATTAAAGCGAATGAAACAGCTTGTAAGAGCTGTCCGCCTTGAATCACGATGAAACTTGGTGCTACTAAGTAAATTAAAGCTTTAACAAAGAAAAAGATGGCTGAAATTCTTAGTAAAACAAGAACATTGAACTTGCTTTCTAATTTTTTAAAGCCAAACATTGTTGGTATTTCACAAAACGCCGCTAAGGCAATGGCAAAACCGATTTCTTTATTCCCCCCACCTACATGAGTAACTATTTGAGGTAAATAAACATTTATAATTGTATGAAAGGAAAAGATTAAAGTGATACCGATAAAGAAATAAAGAAATGAGGGGTACTTATGGTGTAACGTCTTTAGACTAGCTGGTTCATCTAAAATAGCTGCCGAATCTGTCCCCTCTTGAATTTCTGGCAATGTTAACATAATTAAAAACAAAATGGCCATTAACAGTGCGGATAAAATCGGAATCCAAATAGTGGAATGTTTCTCAAGCCACATCCCCATAAAGAAAGAAAAAGTCGCATACATCATCGACCCTAAGCCACGGGAAAAAGAAAAAGAAACATTGGCCCCTTGATTCGCATAATCATAAATAATAGCTGTGACTAAGGGTTGAACGTTAAACAACAAGACGATTAGTAAACAATATAGCAAGGCCATCCAAAAAGCTGAATTGGCTAAAAGCAAGACCCCGATAGCGATAATCGTTCCTAAACCAAAAAATAACATCATGGTTTTTTTTAACGTAAACCTTGGGTATTTATCAATCAAAATACCAGTGATAAACTGAGCAAAAACTGACAACAAGCTTCCGGTGGCAATGATAATACCAATTTGGCTGTTAGCGACATTCTTTGATAATAAAAAGACCGTTGCAAAACCAGAAATTGCGCAGAAAGACATCCAATAAAAAATTTGTAGTAAATAAACTTGACCTTTTAATGCGTTTTTATCTTTACTTAGCATAATTAACCTACTTTCCCTGACTCTTCTCTATCATACCAAAAAAAGAGACTAAAAAATCAGTCTACTTCTTTTTTAATCATAATATAATTTACCTTCATTCATCCGGGTAAAATAGGTAATTTTATCAATGGCGTCTAACATAATCCCATCAATGACATAGTCTTCATAATAAGTTAGGAGACTTTCTTCAATGTAACTACTAATTAATGACGTCTCACTCTGGAGCTTCTTTGAGATTTTAATCCCTTTGACAAAGATTGTTTTAGAACTGTCTTCCCTACCTTGGGTGTAGTTAATCACGTAAAAAAAGACAAAGCGACCATTAACCATCAAAGAAAAATAGCGGGGCATTTCATAAATAAATGAGATTACTTGATTAGATAAAGAAACTAACTTGACACTTCCATCTTCAGAAACAGTGACATGCTTAGGTTGACTGACATTCATCGTGACTGGATCAACTAAAGGAACTAAACTAAACTCATAATAATCATTAGCGGTTGTTGGTCTTTTCGTAAAAATCATCTAATCACCTCTTTCACTGTTACAAGGAAAAGCACTTCCGTAACATTCATTTTACATACCTTTATTATTGCACAGGTCTGGATTTTGTCAAATAAAAAAGAACTTCCTCAGAAGTTCTTTCCATTACTTATTTAATAAAACCGTGTAGCCATCTTCTTGTTTAATTTTTCGGGCTTTTAGTAATGAGCCAATGGCACGTTTGAATTGACCTTTAGAAATCGCAAAGGTTGCTTGAATTTCTTCTGGTGTTGATTTATCAGTAAAAGGAATTTTACCTTCAGCCGATTTTTCTAAAAACATCAAAATCATTTTAGCATCATCCGAGATTACTTCATGGGCACGAGGCTTAACTGAAATGTTCAAGACGCCGTTTGGTCCAATTCCGATCACACGAGCTTTCAGAACTTCACCCACACGAGGCTCAATGTAACGTTCAGAAGGGTGCAAGAATCCTAAATAGAAATCTTCAGTAATCACATATGTACCGATAACTTTTAAGCGGTAAGCAGTGACGGTAATATCTTTGTTTTGGAATTCAGCTTCATCTTTCGCTTGGCGACTAATCGCTTTAAAAATCGTATCGTCAGCTAAGGTTGCCCACATGCGATCTTTTTCATCGATTTTAACAGCTACCATAATCCGGTCGCCTTTTTTCGGCCATAATTCCCGCATCGTTGGTAACTCATCTAATGATAAAACAATCTCTTTATCTGGTAAACCAATATCGACAAAAGCTCCTAAATCTTTCCGTGTCGCAACGACTTCCCCAAAACCATAATGACCTTGTGAGATAGCTGGAATAACCGTTGTAAAGCGATTATCTTGTTTTTGATCAACGTAGCCATAACCTTCAACTGCAGCCCCAAGTTCGTGTTCCCCTTCACTTTTAGCAAGCTTGAATGTTACGCCGTCCTTTTGAACGAAATACGCGATGTCATTTTCATCTGTAATTAAACCAGTGAAAACATTTCCTAATAAATTTTGCATGTCAGTCTCCTTTGTAAAACGATAATTCATTATAGCACAATCCCTCTAAAACTACATAAAAAAACGGAGGGCTGCCATGGAAATAATTCCAACAATCACGGTCCACATTAAATTCTTAGTCAAAACACCAATTAATAAAGTCGGAACACTAGCAAATAAGGTCTCCCAATTGATAGACGGCAGACTGTTCCCCCTGGGAATAAACAACCCTTGAAGAAATAAGGCTGTTAAAATACACATCGGTAAGTAGGCTAAAAACTGATTGACTTTTTTAGGGAATTCGATTTTTTTTGATAAGATAAAAGGTAAAATTCGCGGCAACCAAGTGACTAAGCCGCAAAGCATAATAATAACTAAAATCTGGCTATCAATCCTCATTAGCTGACACCATCCCCACTGTACAACCAATTAACGTTGCAATTAAAACACTCATTTCCGCAGAAAAGATCGCCATCAACCAATATAAACTAAAACCGACACTTAATAAGGTGATCACTGTTTGTTTCCCCTTCTGTTTTAAAGGTAATTCAGTTTGTAAGACAATTAAACCAATAAACATGGCTGTTAAAGCAAAATCAAGGCCAAAAATTTCAGGATTAGGAATCCAACTACCGAGTAACCCACCGATGATAGTTGAAATAATCCAAGTTAAATAGGCAGTCACATTTAAACCATTAGTCCAAGGGACAGAAACTTTTTTGCCATTTTGAATAGCTGTCATTAACACCCCATAAGACTCGTCAGTTAACAACGTACCTACACCGATTGTCGCCAGTAGTGATTCTTTTCTAAAAAAACTAGCTACGGATAAACTCATTAAAAAATGCCTTAAATTGACTAAAAAAGTTGTCAAAACAATAGCACTTAAAGGGCTGCCAAGTAATATCATGCCACTAATAATAAATTGGGCACTGCCGGCATAGACGACAATTGACAGTAAGGCGATTTCTAACAACGATAACCCTGCTCCTTTACCGACAACTCCAGCTGCAATCCCAATCCCAACATAGCCTAAAATCGTTGGCACACAGGCTCTAACTCCTGCTTGAAAACTAGCGAAGCCTTTTGAATACGTTTCTCCCTGCATTTAACCCCTACTTCCAGCTTAAAGTTAAGGTTCTCTCACCGTTAACTTACCTTTTTTTAATATTAAAATCTATCTTAGCCTTTCTGAAAGCTTTTGTAAAGCATGAATCACACTCTTATTTCTATCTTCGTTTTTTCTTTCATGGTAAACTGAGATAAACGAAAGATGTCTGGAGGAATTTTTATGCTCAAACGTTTATCCAATTCCTTAATTGGAATGATCATGTATACTATTGTTGCTTACGGCGGCAATCTAATAACCGGTGTGGCAAAACACTCCAGTTTATTAGAAGTCTTGTTAGAATCTGTTTTCTTCGGGATTTTCGTCTTTTTATTACAAAGTTTTAAACAATCAACTGAAGACACAAAAAAAGATCAGACAAAATAACTTGTCTGGTCTTTTCTTTTACTTTTATTTTAAAGAATCGCTAAAATCACGAAGTTGAGAACGAACAAGCCAGTCACTACCCATAAGATAGGTGAGATTTCTTTGACTTTACCTTTTGCAACTTTAACAATCACATAGAAGATAAACCCAGCAGCAATCCCGTTTGAAATACTATAAGATAAGCCCATGAAGATTGAAGCGAAGAAGGCCGGAATGGCGTCTTCTAAGTTCGTCCAGTCAATATCTTTAAAGGAAGCCATCATCATCACCCCAACTAAAATCAAGGCTGGTGCTGTTGCTTGAGCTGGCACCACACTAATGAGTGGTGAGAAGAAGCTACTTAATAAGAAAAGACCTGCAACGACAACTGAAGTTAAACCAGTTCGTCCGCCAGCGCCAATCCCTGCAGCACTTTCAACGAAAGTCGTTGTATTTGATGTCCCGAAGATTGCGCCGATTGATGTGGCAATTGCATCGGAAAATAACGCTTTGTCCATTTTTGATTTAAAGCCTTTACTGTCTTCTAAGGCAATTTCATCTTCTTTACTGAAGATCCCTGTGCGACGACCAGTTCCGATAAATGTACCAATCGTATCAAAGGTATCTGATAAACTAAAGGCTAAAATTGTCATTAACACTTGCGGTATTTTCGCTTTATCACTAAATAGTGAAGGCAGACCTTCTGGACTAAAAGCAGCACCAAACGTCACGCCTAGCTCACTGATTGAGCTACTTAAAGAATTCGCTTTGAAGTCAATCGTACTAAGATCAACCACTCCCATTAAAATTCCAATAACTGTGGTCCCAACGATACCGATAATCATCGCACCTTTAACATTTAAAACAACTAAGACGATCATTAAAACAATCCCAATTAAAGCTAAAATAACCCCTGGATTGTTAAAGTTGGCTAAGGCAGGCACGATGCCACCATTCATATTAACGTTTGTGGCAACATCGCCATCAACGATTGAACTAGTAATTGCACCAGAATCAGCTGTAAAGCCAAGTAAATTCGCATTTTTTATACCGACATAAGCAACGAAAATACCAATTCCGCCACCAATGGCATGTTGCATACTTTCAGGAATCGCTCGGATAATTAATTTTCTAATTTTAGTAACAGTAATAATAATATTGATAATTCCACAAAGGAAAACCATTCCTAACGCTTGTTGCCAAGTATAACCTAAACCAAAAACAACGGTAAAAGTAAAGAATGCATTTAAGCCCATCCCCGGTGCTTGAGCGTAAGGAACGTTAGCAAATAATCCCATAATTAAAGTACCAATAGCAGCTGAGATAATAGTTGCTAAAAAGACTGCTTGAAATGGCATGCCCGATTGAGAAAGAATAGCTGGGTTAACGAATAAAATGTAACTCATCGCAAAGAATGTTGTAAAACCAGCCATTACTTCCGTACCGACTGTTGTCTTGTTCTCTTTTAATTTAAAATACTTTTCCATTTGACTAATTAAGTCTCCCTTTATGATGTTTTTGATGTTGTAAACACGAACAATAAACTTTAACACCCTATAAATACTTCGCTTTCCAACAACATAACCATATTATAATCATGCTTAATAGAAAACACAAGCTTTTTATGTATATTATCTTTGTTTCTTTGTTTATCGTTCGTGTTTTAGCGTTTTTTTGATAATTATAACTAAAAAAACTACTTTCAGTTAAGAAAGTAGTTCGTATTTACTCAATGACTTTAATCAGGACTGAGGGAATCGTAATACTTCCACCCATTGTTGATTTATAAGTTGTTAAACCTGATGACAAGCCTGAAATAGTGATGTAATCGTCTTCTAGCACCCTACTAGAAACAATGGTATTTTCATATTCGCCATACAGAATAGTATCGTAGTTGCCATCAACAGCTAAACGAATTTGAATGGAATCGGCGCCTTCCATTACTTGGACGACTTTCCCTGCAAATTTAACTTTGCTAAATAAGAAATCATCTGGCGTTCGTGCTAATTCGTTATAAGTAATCCCCGTCTCATAGCCCCGAGCTTCTTCTTCCTCAGCAAGTCTTTTCTTCTCTGCTTCGGCTGCTTGTTGTTCCTTCGCTTTTTTGTCAGCTGCTGCTTTTTTCTGCGCTTCTTTGTCCCGTTTCTCTTTTTCTACGGCTTTTTTCTTAGCCGCTTCATCAGCTAACCGTTGTTCTTCAGCTTTTTTTAAATCTGCTAATTTCTTCTTTGCGTCTTCTTCAGACAATTTTTCATAGGGTTGCATTTTAGCTTTATAAGCATCCGTTTCAGACACTAACGTCGTTAAGTCAGTCTCTTTCCCTGCAATCACTTGTTCTAAACGACTGACCTGCTCTTCTTCAAAGAGTAATTTTTCTTCAACTGTCATCAATTTGTTAAATAAACGAGCTTCAACTCCGACTAAATGATTATTATACATAAAAACAACTAGAATTAGTCCCGCGACGACTGAGCTGATAATTTTATTCGTTTTTGACCACTTACTTTTTTTAAAAACTAAATACAAACCTAAAGGGTATAAAAAAACCAATGACAATAACATCCCTCGATCTGTTCTAAAAAAACCTTTCCCTTTTAAAACGTACTTCTTCATCTTCTCCACCATTTTCTCCTCCAATTAAATAACGTTTTACCAAAGCTTTAATTATATCACTGACGTTATTTAAATTCTATAAGTCTTAGCATTTAGCTTATTTAACTCTCTATAAGTGAACCAAAAATCAAAAAAACTACTTTCCTTTGGGAAAGTAGCTTTTTACTCTTCATTCATAAGTTTAAATCGCAGAACTAACAACAGCTTCTTGATCATTTAAAAGGTCGTCATCTAATTCATTGATGCGACGACTTGTGACAACGCCGGCTAACATACTATCGCTAACGTTGACCGCAGTCCGGGCCATATCAATCAAAGGTTCAACTGAAATAACTAAACCGACGATTGCAACTGGTAAGTTAAGACTTCCTAAGACGATTAAGGAAGCAAAGGTTGCCCCACCACCAACGCCAGCTACACCGAAGGAACTAATCGTGACAACTGCAACGATCGTTAAAATATACATTGGGCTGAAGACATCGATTCCCACCGTTGGGGCGACGATTGCTGCTAACATTGCTGGATAAACCCCAGCACAGCCGTTTTGGCCAATTGATAAACCGAAACTAGCAGCGAAGTTAGCTGTCGCGTCATCAACGCCTAAGGCATTTCTTTGAGTTTCAATATTTAAAGGTAACGCTCCTGCACTAGATCGTGAAGTAAAAGCAAAACTCAAAACGGGAAAAGCTTTTTTGAGATAAGTTACCGGGTTAACTTTAACTGTTAAAAGAATGAGTAAGTGGATAATAAAGACCACAATCAGAGCAAAATAAGAAGCAACGACAAACTTCCCTAAATTCAGAATCGCTTGATAATTACTCGTTGCTGTGACTTTTGTCATTAACGCGACGATTCCATAAGGCGTTAAGCGTAAGACTAATGTCACGATTCGCATGACAATTGCATATAGAGCATCGATTAATTTAGCAAAAAAGGCACTCTCTTCAGGCATTTTCTTCTTAATTCCTAAGTAAGCAACACCAACAAAGGCTGAAAAAATCACGACAGCTATCGTACTTGTCGCTCGAGTTCCGGCTAAGTCAGCAAAAATATTCCGAGGGATAAATGAGACTAATTGCTCGGGAATCGAAAGGTTTTGAACCATTTCTTGACGACTGGCTAATTCAGCAATTCTCGCCGTTTCCGTAGCACCTTCAGTAAATTCTGCACCTTGTAAGCCAAATAAAAAGACTGAACCAATTCCGACTAAGGCTGAAATCGCCGTTGTTCCAAGCAGTGTCGCCAGAACAGTGAAGCTAATTTTACCAAGCTTCTTAGTTGTTTCAATTTTCGTAAATGCCACGACAATCGACACAAAGACTAAGGGCATGATTAACATTTGTAAGAGACCGACATAGCCATTCCCGACTAAGTTAATCCAATCAATCGCTGTGACAACTACTTTCGAGTCAATCCCAAAGAGTAATTGTAAAATCACCCCGAAGATAATCCCCACACCTAAAGCTAAAAATACTCGTGAAGAAAACTTCACATGTTTTTTTTGTAAGTGATAAAAACCAAATAATATCCCTACAAAGACTGCTAATACAAGCAGTATCAATCCTGTTGTCATTTATATTCCTCCTTTATTCGTCTCCTTAATGACATGGAGACTGTTCCATCATAAGAGTAAAGGTCCCAGTCCTTCCACTTTTTCCGAGTGAAGTGACCATCTGTGACATTTTTTAACGTCGTAACAGAAGTGATTTTTTTAGTATACTAAACTATTGTAAGTTATTCAATTATTAAGTTTTTATCATGTTATTTAATCATATGCAGCTCTTGTTAAGGCTTTTACTTGCATTATTTTGAAAAAGGCGGTATATTAATAGTGGAATTTCGTTACAGAATGACCCGTTAGTAACTTCCGCCTTTCAGAAACAGTTTTAAGAAAGGAGAATGGATATGACAACTATGACATTCGGTAACAATACATTGCAATACGGTATTGCTTTAGATACAGCGAAACAAGTCTTTATGGCTTACGACCCTGAAAATCCAAGCAAAATTGGCTACGGTATTACAATAGAGCAAGCTATCGCTGAACTAAAAAAAAATAGCTAAGGAGATTGAGTAATTACATGGACAATGATTGTTCGAACTCAAAGTAGGCATCAGTGAATGAACAAACTTCACCTGATGCCTATTTAATTTGCCTTTTTTCTTATTTTTGACAGACTAAAGAAAATAACGACGCTTTTTCCTTCATAAATAAGGAATCCGCTGTATAAAAAATCTGTCTCGCTGGAACGTTAAAACCGATCTCACTTAGTAGTTGACTTAAGGCAGTTTCCTCAATGCCATTGTGAACTAAATCTGAAGTCACTAAGGGATTTTTATCAAAATCGATGATAATTAACTGGCCATTTGGTTTTAAACTCCGATATAAGGATTCTAGTAAAGCTTGAGTATCTGAGACATGGAGCATCACTTGGACTAAAACAATCACATCGGCCTTAATTCCTAAATCCTGACCTTCTTGAATTTGGACTGTCTGACTATTAGTGACACTCGCCAAAGCCAACTTCCTTTCCACCACCGTTAACATATTTGCTGCGGTATCAGCAAAATAAACGGTTTCGAAGTCAGCCACAAATTCTAACCCGACTTCCCCTGTCCCACAGCCATAATCAATTAACGTTAAACCCGTTGGCAATTCGCCTAGTTCTGCTTTAATTTGTGCTGTAATTATTTGACTAACTGCTGAACGTTCCAATGAATCATATTTCTCTGCCATTTGATTAAATAATTCTGTATTTCCCATTTGTTCCCCATTCTATTTGCATTTGCATTTGCAAACTAAGTTTAATTTTAAACATAACTTAAGATCACTCTTTTAAGCCACCTGCTCTTTCCCCGTGAATTCACAAGTATAGCTCTTTACTAACTTTCCTTCAACTATTACTTAGCTAAATATTTAAGAGCTGACTCCTCGGTTAGTCTAGGCGTTGCCATCTAAAAGCTTTTATTCCTAAGAAAAACATCACTCCGCTAATCAGCATCGTAGTGACAAAATTAACTCTCACAGATTCCACTTGATTTAACCAAATATTTTGTAAGAGCTTCACGACTTTTGTATAAGGCACGTAAGTCTCACTAAAGTTTCGAACAGCTAGTGGAAAGACTGGCAGCGGCACTGTCGCCCCAGATAAAAACAATAAACTAAAATAAGTTAGTAAGGCGATTGACAAGGTTTCTTGCAATCCTTTGATAACACTAGCGATGATTATTCCTAAACTAGCAATGCCGCAAAACACGATGAAAATAACTAAAAGAAAGGCCAGCAAATTGATGATAGGTGGTACTTGCAAATCAAATAGCCAATAATTTATGAGGAACATCGTTAAAGTTGAAATCATCACTAATAAAAAGCCACCTAAATAAAGAGCCAATAAATATTGATGCTTTTTTAGTGGGGTAAAACTATATTTTAAAATCACCTTATCTTCGTAGTTCTTAGCAATCACTATAGGTAAGCTACTTAAGCCAGCTACTAAAATAATCATAAAGACATACGCTGGGAACATAAAATCAATTGTTCCTACTCCCTCAAACAGACTACTTGGGGCATTACCATAAAAACTACCATTAAACATTGCCCATAGAATTGGAAAAATTACCCCAAAACCGATTGTTAGTGGCTGTCGGAAATATTTTTTGACTTCTAATTGAGTAAAAACCCAGATATTCTTCATCGGCTTTCGCCTACTAACTGATCAATTTTTTCTGAAAAATCAGAGTAGTTATCAGCAATTTTAAGGATCTTGCCATAAAATAAAGTTTGACCTTGACTAAGAACTAAAAGTTCATCGCATAATTTCCAAATTTCTTCATAGTAGTGGCTGACAAGAACTAAACTCTTCCCAGTTTTTTTAATTTCAAGTAAAGACTCAAGTAGCTTCTTTCTTGAAAAACCATCCAAACCGGTCGTTATTTCATCAAAAAACAGGAAATCAGGATCATGAATCAAAGACAATAGGATCGTCACTTTTTGCTTCTCACCACCAGATAATTTAGTCAAATACGTCTTTTTTAAGTCTGCCAAGCCAAATTCCCTTAAAAAATTTTCGCCAACATCCAATGATAAGCGATATAAGTGGCAATAAATAGCGACTAACTCACCAACTTTAACATACTCTTCAAACATCCCATCTTGCATTTGAATTCCGACTTTAGTAGCAAAGTCCGTTTCAGGAAACTGATAAGTCACCTGTCCTTGGTCGGCTTTTAAATTCTTCGTCATAATATTGATTAACGTCGTTTTTCCCGAGCCATTTGGGCCAATAATCCCTAAAGCTTTGCCTAAAGGCATCTCTAAAGTAACATCCTTTATAATCGTTTTTCCATCATAACTTTTAGTAATATTAGTAAGTGTAATCATTTTAACTCCTTTGGATAAAAACGTAACATCAGTAGCAATGGTCTCTACTTAAAGACAAGACCTCTTGAGCGTCACCAAAGTTTCAAGTTAATCAGGACGGTTTCTGACAAACAATCACAACAAATAGTTGCCTAAATTATAGCAATTTTTCTTTATAAAGACTACTTAAACAGCTGGATGTTAGGCTTTAGTAATTATTGATTTTATTTTCCCTAGAGGCTGTCAATCCTTTTTTAGGCAATAAAAAAACTTTCTAATAGTTACATTAGAAAGTTCAATCGTTCTACGACTTATCATTTAATCACTTTTGGGCAATCCTTAAGCTCTAATCCCTAAAGCAATCCGAGCATAACGGCTCATCCGGTCTGTTGTCCACGCCGGATACCACACAAGTTTGACTTCTGTTTCTTTGACTTCCTCAACTTCTTTTAAAGCGTCGATGATGTTCTCAGTAATCACATCTGCTAAAGGACAGCCCATCGTTGTTAAGGTCATTTTAACGGTACATAACCCATCTGTGGCAAATTCAACTTCATATATAAGACCTAGGTTAACAATATCAATCCCTAATTCCGGATCAATAACTGTTTCTAAGGCTGTTAAAATTTCTTCTTTAATAACGTCCATCTCTTCTGACGTCCATTCTATTTCTTGACTCATCTTAATTACCTCCTTTTACAACTCTCTCACATATAATAACTTTTATTCGGCTTTTTGTAAATGAGAAAGTCTAGTCTTTAATTATTACAAGTGTTCTCCAAAGAAAGTGGCTGTTTCCAAAGAGATCTGATAAGGCACCCGGTGACCGTCAGCAGTCCTTGTAAAACTCAAATTCCGACCAGCTTCAGTTCCTTTGAACTTTTCATAAAAAGCGAAAGTCTCAAGATAAGGAATGACTGGATCTTCTTCGCCGTGCCAAAAATGAATTGGCCGACCAGCTAAGTTACCTGGATTAAGACTCAGATCATATTTCTTTAATTTGGCTAATTGACTTGCCGTATCTGCTGGTAAAACAGTGCCTGCTGCTTCAATGGCTGCGACTGTCCCTTGGGCAAAAGCGGTTAAATTAGGGCTACCCATCAAGCAAACACCCGCTTTAATTGCTGGATACGATGTTAGTAAGCCACAGGTTGTAATCCCACCCATGGAAGCTCCCGTTACTCCTAAGCGTTCAGGATCACTTAGCTTGGCTTTAATATAATAATCAGTAATAATTGGGAATTCTGTTATGTTTTGCTGAATAATTTCCCAAAAATCCATCATGTGTTCTTTCGTTAGTTTGTCATCTTGCCGCTGACCATGGTAAATGGCTTCAGGTAACAATACCCGAAAGCCCTTTTTAGCAATTTCATACCCGTGAATCAAACTTTGCTCTTTGACATTTGTCCAACCATGATAAAAAACCACAGTCGGCAAGGCTTCTCCTTGACGTTCTGTGAGAACTATTTCTAATACAGGGATTGTTGAAATCACTCGATCGTAAACACTAATCATTCCATATTCCTCCTCAATCATAATCATGGCTTTATTGTATCATAGACTATCGGCTCTTTAAATAATAAGCGTTATAAAAAAGGACTTGCTAATTAGCAAGTCTAGTTTTTAAAACACATCTAATTGAGTCAAGTCAGCGAAAGTTTCTCGGCGTAAAACTAGTTGGGCTTGACCCGCTTCCACAAAGACAACTGCTGGCTTAGGATTTTTATTGTAAGTGCTAGCCATTGAATACCCATAGGCCCCAGTCGTTAAGACAGCAACTAAATCGCCAGGAACAACTTTCGGAAAATCAAGATCAGTAATCAATTTATCACCAGATTCACAATACTTACCTGTCAATGTGATGACCTCTGTTTCCTCTTCATGACGGTTAGCTAAAACTGCTGAATAGAGAGCACCATACAACGCTGGGCGAATATTATCCCCCATGCCGCCATCTACCGAGACAAACTTGCGAATACTCGGAACGACTTTTTCAGCCCCAACGGTGTAAAGTGTTGTTCCCGCTTCAGCTACAATCGAGCGTCCAGGTTCAATCCAAACTTCCGGTAAAGGATAGGTTTCAGCTAAACAACTTTCTTTAACCATAGTGGCGATTTGTCTAACATATTCTGCCGCTGGTAAAGGCGTATCTGCTTCCGAATAAACCACACCGAAGCCACCACCTAAATTAAGCACCTTTGCCACATAATTAAACCGTTGGCGCCAATCAACTAAGACACTTAACATCTTTTCAGTCGCCGCTTGAAAGCCTTCCGTTCCAAAAATTTGTGAACCGATATGACAGTGGATTCCTAGTAACTCTAATTCTGGTGTACTTAAAACTTGTTGTAAGGCTTGTTCCCCTTGACCACTCTTGACATCAAAACCAAATTTGGAATCTTCTTGACCAGTTAAAATATAATCATGTGTGTGGGCGTCAATTCCTGGTGCAAGGCGTAACAAGATTTTTTGTCTAGTTTTCTTCGTTTTTAACAAGTCTGTTAAGACACTTAATTCGTAAAAGTTATCAACGACAATTACTCCGACTTGGCTATCAATGGCCATTGCTAATTCTTCAGGTGTTTTATTATTTCCATGAAATTCAATCATTTCAGGGTCAACCCCGGCTTTTAGCGCCGTGTAAAGCTCACCGCCAGAAACAACGTCAAAGGCTAAGCCTTCCGCCGCTAACAAGCGATATAAAGCAATTGACGTAAAGGCTTTACTTGCGTACACAACCCGGTGAGGCATCTCTAATGTTTCAAATGTTTGTTTAAACCCGCGAGCTTTTTCTTTAATTAAAGCCACATCGTAAACAAATAATGGTGTTTGGTAGTCTTTCACTAAGGCAACTGTGTCACAGCCACCAATTTCAAGGTGTTGCTTTTCGTTAAATACTGCAGTCCCGAATAACGTCATTCTTTTGCCCTCATTCTTTCTTAATGTACTAAAAGAATAGCATAGTTCAAAAAATAAGCAAAGAAAAAACAAGTTCATTGATTGAACTTGCTAACTTTCTCTTAAAGCCTTTTCTTGATTTTGTTTAAAGGCTTTTTGCTGATCTTCATTCCAGTACATTCCCATCACACTTTGAGTCGGGGTGATGTTAATAAAGGCATTAGGGTCAACAGAGTAAACGGCTTTTTCTAAGTCAAATAATTCATAACGACTGACAACCATCATAATCATCGTACTTTCTAAATTAGTATATCCACCACGGGAAGGCATTAAAGTCATTCCCCGAGCAACATTTTCTTTAATTTCTTTGATGACAATCTCTGATTTATTAGACACGATAAAGGCGGTAACTTTTTGACTGCCAGTATGAATCATATCTACAACTTGGGTTAAACAATAGATCGAGATAATCGTATACAAGGCCGCTTCCCAATCATACATCATGCCAGCGACAATAATAATTAATAAATTCATTGAGAATAGTAAACTCCCCACTGATCGTCCTGTTGTTTTAGCAATGACTAAGGAAATCACATCTAAACCACCAGTTGTAAAACCAAGCTTTAGACATAAACCAGCCCCAAAACCAACTAAGACACCACCGACGATTGCATTCATTAAAGCATTATCAGTAACAACTTGTTGGGGAATAATCATTGTTGTAACAGAAATCGAAAGGACCGTTAAAAAGCTAAAGACTGTCGCTGATTTCCCGAGTTTCAGCCAACTAATAATAAAAATTGGCACATTCAGTAAGAAAATTAATAGACCAGTATCAATTTTAATACCTAAATACATCTCAAAGGCTCCTGAAACTAGCTGAGAAATCCCATTCATACCAGCTGAAAAAACATTGGCTGGGATTAAAAACATATTTAAAGACACAGCTGCCAAAATTCCGGCTAAAATTACAACCCCAATTTTTGAAAGCAGTTCATTTTTTAATAACCACAAAAAACTTCTCTTCATGTTAAGCCTCCTAAATTATTCACTAGCTTAGAATATCAGTTTATGCGGCTGATTCATAGCCTTTTTTTGGATATTTACGAAAATTTTCCCGAGTTTCTTTATTGTTAACCCCTTTCATGCTAAGATATATAAGAAGTTATCTGCCTTATTTGAATATATATTATTAGGAGGAAATAAAATGGCTAAAGATGCTAGTTTCGATATTGTTTCAGAGATTGATATGGAAGATGTAAAAAATGCCTTAGCTGTGGCATTAAAAGAAATTACTAACCGTTTTGATTTTAAAGGCTCAATCGCTGATATAAAACTTGATGGTGATAAACTAATTGTTGTTGCTGAGGATGACTTTAAATTAGAACAAGTCAAAGATGTGCTCTTCAGTAAATTAATGAAGCACGGTGTACCCATTAAAAATATCCAATTTTCTAAAAGTGAACACGCTTTAGGTGGTAATGCTCGGCAAACGGGTGACTTAGTCAGTGGCATTGATCGTGATAATTCTAAAAAAATCACGACAGCCATTAAAAATTCTAAGCTAAAAGTCAAAGCAACGATTCAAGATGACCAAATTCGAGTCACTGGCAAAAGTCGGGATGATTTACAGGCGGTCATGGCGTTAACCCGTGAACTCCCCTTACCAATTGAACTCCAATTTAGTAATTTCCGTTAAGATCAAAGGACCGTTGACTGATGTCACGGCCCTTTTTTATTTTTGATTATTTTCTTGCTTTCTCCAAAAAACAATGTTAACCTAAAATAGTTAGCGGTTAACAATACAAAAACAGGAGTGACATATGAGAAATAAAAAATTAAAACAACTAATTATTAATGCCCAATTCGCCATTATTATCGCGATCATCGCTCAATTTACTTTACCCTTTGGTTTAGTGCCTTTAACTGGTCAAACTTTTGCCATTGGGATTGTTGCAACTATCTTATCACCACTGAATAGTGTGATTGCTATTTTAATTTATCTCCTCATGGGGATTATCGGGCTACCTGTTTTTGCTGGCTTCAGCTCAGGCATTGCCATCTTATTCGGTCCTACTGGCGGCTACTTAGTCGGCTTTATTTTTAATGGTTTAGTAACTGGCTATTTATTACAAAAAACCAAGCATACAACGTTTTGGGCAATCATTGCCAACTGTGCTGGCGCCTTAGTTACTCTTCTATTCGGGATGGCTTGGTTAAAAGTTGCCGCTAATTTGACTTGGAGTGCCGCTTTATCTGGTGGTTTAGTCGCTTTTATTATTCCAGGAATTATTAAAGCTGTGGCGGCTGCCATGGTTGGTCTGCTTATTCGCAACGCCTTGCTCCGAGCACGAATTACTGACCTATAAACAAAAATGCCAGAACAACTCTTAATTCGAGTTGTTCTGGCATTCCCTTTACCATTTTCCTGAAAAACCGCCACCACCTGATGAGCCGCCTCCGAATGAGGAGCCACCACCAAGGGAGGAACCACTACTACTAGAACGATAACTTGACCACATCATTGAGCTTTGCAAGAAGTAAGTCCCGAGCATCATGCTTTCTAAATCAGCAATCGCTTTGTTGCGGTAGCTTCTTTCAATACTCTGGCGTTTTTTACGGGCGAAGCCATAAGCTCTTTCGATTTCCGGTTGCCCGATTAAGTTTTGCGTCACCAAATTAGGGTCTGCTAAATTTCGATCTTTTAAAACGAAGTAAACCATTAAAGCAACCATTAGTCGTTGGTCAGTTGTATCTCGGAACCTGACATTATTGTTGACTAAAAATTGTTCTGATACCGATTTTACTTTAGCTTTATTTTGAGCCGTAATTTGTAAAGCAAGTTTATGTTCTTGAGTCACCTTATCAACAAATTCTTTAATGATTTTATAACCAACTTCACCACTTAAAGGGTTTCTAGTTAAAACAGTTTGATTGAAGAATTGTTGATGATACGTTGCGACTAACGAATTAAAACTATCATGCTCCAAATAAATATCTAAATTATACTCAGCATTTTCTGGTTTCTGTTTCCAATACTTAACAACAGCATCCTCCACAAAAAACTTCCCAATTTGCTCCTTTAACAGCTCTTCCCGATCATCAACGTTTTTCCAAGCTGGTTGACTAATCAAGGCTGTTGCCACAGCTTTCGAGAGTTGCCAATCTCTAAGTCGGTGATCCGTTGGTAATTGCTGACCCCCTAAAACAAGGGGTTTGCGAGGGTTATTGTATAATTGGACTTGGAGTTCTGGGCTGACAAATTTTTCAGCTGCTTTTTGAATCTTTTTCTTCTTCTGATTATGTTGGGAAATCCCAAAGACAAAGACTAAGCCTAAGGACATAATCCCCATTAAGACCATTTTTATAAACTGGCGGGTCCGTGCTTTTGATTCATCTACTTGGGCCACTGAAGCGGCATAATCACCATAACGCTCTACTACCACTTTTTCAATATTAGCAGTAATCATCATCACTGCTTTGCCGTAGTTTTCAGCTCTAAGTTCATCTTCAATGTCACTAGTTACAATGTCCCGTTTCATGCCATCGGTAATAACAGCTTCAACACCATAACCGGTTTCTAAACGATAGTCATGGTCTTCAATTGAAATCACAAACAAGAAGCCATTGTCACTGTTTTCATTACCAATACCTAACTTTTGAAACTTCTTCTCAGCATAATCTTCGATACTACCATACTTATCTAAGTTTTTAAGAGTCACCACTGCATACTGAGGCTCTCCTTCTAACTCTTTAAAGGTTTTTTCGTTTAAATCACGAATAGCCATTTTGTCTTGATCATTCAAGATCCCTGCATAATCTTCAACAAAAATTGTCTTAACTTCCGCCTTGACGTTAGCTGGTGAAAAAAGTAATAGTAGTCCAAGGATTGCAACTAAGCCAGTCCCATATTTAATCAGACGTCTCATTTTCTCATCCCCTTAATACTAATTGACTAATTACTCGTCATCCTCATCGTCAAAGTTAACGTCTGGTGCTTTTTCGGCTCCTTTGTCAGCTTCGAAGAACTCTTTCTTATCAAACCCACCGATACTAGCAAAAATTGATTTCGGGAATTTTCTGATTGCCACATTATATGACTTAACAGCTTCATTGTAACGATCGCGTTCAACTGAAATCCGGTTTTCCGTTCCTTCTAATTGAGTCATTAATGTTTGGACATTTTCGTTTGATTTAAGCTCAGGATAATTTTCCATCACGACTAATAAACGAGATAATGCCCCTTCTAGTTCGCCACTAGCTTCAGAAACTTCTTCTGGCCCTTTAGCTCCTGCCATTTTAGCACGAGCATCAGCAATGTTACCAAAGACTTCTTTTTCTTGTTTCATACTACCTTTAACTGAGTTAACTAAGTTAGGAATTAAATCATAACGTCTTTGTAATTTTGACTCGACGTTGGCCCATTGTGCATCAACATCTGCCTCTTTACTCACTAATCCGTTATAAGTTGTTCCAAAAAGGATTCCTATTACAACGACCACACTGATAATTCCTAATACCATCTTATTCATTTTCATCTTAACGACCTCCTAGTTTTTTGCTAACTGCCTTTCATGACATTTACATTACAGTTAGATTGTCTTTGTGTTACAAGTATAACTGTTTTTGAGAAATTAAAATACAGACTTTAGACTGATATTACAAATCAGCCTTCGCCAAACTCCGTATTGACTACACTAATCTCATACTTCATCGCGTATTTATTTAAATACCCTAAGTATTTTTGGCATAACTTTGGTAATTCCCGTTTAAAGCGTTTCGTTGAATTTTCATTCCAAGAAAAGTTAATGTTTTTATCTAAAGCTAGCTCTAAAGCGAGTTGATGAGTTACTTCAGCCCCTAAAGCTAAGTTGTTGACATAGTCAAAATAGAGCGCTTCTGGGTCTCGATCTCGCTGACTAGCGTCCCGTTTAACTTTACTAATAAAAACTTCTTGACCACTATAAATAATTTCTTCAAATTTAGCACTAAAATTTTCTGGGTGTTTCACGATTAAGTCGGCTAAATCATCTACTTGTGCCATGATGTCAAAATAATAGTCTTTTCCCATTGAAATTAACCAACAACGAAAATCTGTAAAGCCATCCTCATTGCAATCGCCCTTATTAATAATAAAAGCCCCTGCCCAAAGTTTTTCTTTTTCTGCTAGTTGTAAATACGCCTCAAAATAATTATCCCACAACACCACCTCTGTTAGACTTAACTTTTCTAATTGGTAAGTTAGTTCATCTAAATAAGATTCTTTTGTTCCTTGATATTTACTAATAACTTCTTCAATAATCCCCCAAAAACGCTCCTGATTCACACAACAGCCTCCATCATTCTCTTTGCTAGCATTTAATAACAACGGCTAACACTTCTATTATATACGATACTACTATTTGGTTAAAAGACTAATGCTCAGATAACCCCTTAAATACAGGTTATTATAAACATTAAAATTATTATATTCTAATTTCCCTCTAAACTAACGACTAATTACAAAAACACCAATAATAATCAAAAGGATTGCAATCCCTTTATTAAGTGACAAACGTTCTCTAAAAATAAAGACGGAAATCATCGCTGTCCAAACGTAAGTTAAGGAAGTCATGGGAAAAACAATCGAATATTCAAAAGCCCCTAAAAGAATAATGTTAGTCACTGCACTTAAAATATAAAAGAACAGTCCTAAGTATGCTGCACCTGAGCGTAAGACATTTCCTAGACTTAGTTCTGGCATATTATCCATGGCTTTTTTTAAGTACAAAGCCCCAACACTACCGGTTAAAGTTGTGACTAGTAGTAAGATCATTCCTAAAAACCAATTCATTAGACCTCACCTTTCTTTCCTTCAGTATTTAAGAGGGCCGCTCCAATAATAATAATTACCGTGCCAATAATCTTATTCGTTGTAATTGTTTCGCCAAAAAAAATATTCCCAAAAAAGATAGATAAGGCAAAGCCCAAGCTCATCATCGGTTGTAAGATTGACACTTCACCATAACGAAAGGCGATCATCATCAAGACCATGCCACCACCTGAAATTAATAGTCCTAAAACTAAGATTAAAATCCCTTGAATCGTTGTCATATCTCCTAACTTCCAGAAAACTTGACTTAAACTACTGAGAGTTGCTGCAACACAAATTAAAATAATGGCAGTTGTCCAACTATTTTGCTTTTTTTCTTCCATAATCTTTTCCTCCACTCTTTAGTCCTTTAATGATACCATGGCACGGTTTCAGTGTATATAAAACACATAGTAAATAGAAGGTCTGTGTTATACTATTGTTACAACTTAAACTTTGAATGTGAGGGATTTTTATGAAATTATTACTAATACTTGGCCTATTTTTATTACTAGTAATTATTGGCCTGCTGTACTACGCTGCTAACTTTCTTTTTAAAGGCATCTTAGACCGACAAGACACTTGGTTCGATGATGTGGCCCATAGTTTAGTCAATACTGATATTGATGCTGAACATGATTCAGCAATTACTGAGCGTGAAGCTTTCCAGTTAGCAACAGGTACCGCTTTTTGGGAAACCTCAACGGAACATCATCATTTAAAGTCTTTTGATGGCTTAACTCTCCATGGCCGAGTTTTCTATAGTGAGACTGATAGCGATAAGTGGGTCTTATGTTTCCACGGTTATCGAACAAGTGGGCTGATTGATATGGGCTATATTGCAAGCCGCTTAGTTACAGCCGGCTATAATTGTCTCATTGTTGACCAAAGAGCCCATGGTGAAAGTGAGGGCCGTTTTATTACTATGGGGTGGTTAGAGCGACGAGATGTTCTCACATGGACTGATTACATCATTAATCAGAAAAAACCTGGAAAAGTCTTTTTAATGGGTGATTCCATGGGGGCTGCTACAGTTTTAATGGCCAGTGGTGAAGTCCTACCACCTGAAGTTCAAGGAATTGTCGCTGATTGTGGTTACACCTCAATCAAAGATCTTTTTAACTATTTATTAGGTAGCGCCTTTAAAGTCCCAACTTGGGTGCCAATTGTCGGCATGTTTAGCTTAATCACTCGGGCACGTTTAAAATTTAATATATACGATGCCTCAGCTGAGAAACAATTACAAAAAAACAAGTTGCCAATTTTATTTATTCACGGTGACGCCGATACTTTTGTACCTTTAGCAATGAGCAAACGTAATCAAGCGGCTACTCAAGGGCCTAATGACTTAGTTATCGTGAAAGAGGCTCCTCATTTTTCTTCCATTTTATTTGACCCAGAATTATACTTAACTTCTGTTGTCAGCTTTCTCAATTCACAAAAATAAACAGGCTCAGTGACTTTATCGTCACAGAGCCTGTTTTTCTAGACTTTCTTCTGAAATTTATGGTGACATTTCGGACAAGTTATCGCTATTTTCCCTTTACCTTTGGGGACCCGCACATCTTGCTTACACCCTGGACATTTGAAGTAGCGATATTTTTTGCGATTTAGCAATTTACTTTTAGTTAACGCCCATGGTTGCTTTATTTTTTGCCACCATCTTTGATATTTTTGATTTTCTTGAGCCCTAACATAAATCTTCTTTGAAAAGATTCGATAATAGACTAAAAAGACACTAAGCAACATCAGCAGCATCAATAAGTAATGACTGAAAAATAAATTAATTATCATACTGCCGAATGCTAATACTAACAAATGTCGATTCAGTTGATCTAAGTGACCATACCTTCCTCTCATTAATTTGATTATTTTTAATTGCCATTTTGTTGGTTGTTTATTCATTAATCTCCCTCACTTTATTATCTAAGGTAATTGTAGCTAAGAAAACGTTTATTTACTACTATTATTTCCAGAAATTTGTGTGACCTTTCTATGTCTTAGACTACTTTTTTATTTGACAATATTTAGGGAATTATGATAAATTAATGACGTTACAAACTAAAACGTAATGATCACGTTTAATAATATAGGATGGTGATGAATGATTAAGATTGAGTTACCCAAACGCCTTTTGCTACTTTCATTCTTGGCACTAAATTTCTTCCTCGTCGCTTGCGGTTCAGAAAAATCTCAGGATAGCTCTCCCGCCCAGTCAGAGACTGTTAATAGCAGTCAGCCAACAGAGGTCAGTCATCTTGAACAACGACTACTCATTGCTTTTGATGATTCAGTCTCCCTTTATGAAACAGATGATTTCATTGCCATTGACAACTTCTCAGTCACTGCCCCCCAACTATCAGCAGGGCCTAATGAACGGCTAGCGTTTTTGGCTAACCGTGAGGAAAATAGCGTTAAAGTCCTAGATCTAGGTGTTTGGTACGAAGATCACGGCGATCATCTCCATTTTTATACTCAGCCTCCAGAATTACTGCCTTACGAAATTACTGGTGAGAAACCTACTCATATTGTTAATCACAAGGAGCAGTCAGCCATCTTTTTTGATGGCACAGGAGAGGTTCAGGTCTTTTCAGCCGCGGCCCTCTTAGCAACTGAACTCCCTGAAGCTGAGTTACTAATTCCCGATAGTCCCCATCACGGCGTGGCCCTCCCTTTAAGTAATGGTGGTGTGATTCGAACGTTGGCTAACGATGAGGAAGGATTGCCTGACACTTTAGGACTTTTTACTGAGGACGGCGATAAAACTATTTTAACACCACATTTAAAAGGGATTCACGGCGAAGCCGTCGGCAGTGCTAACGGTCAAGAAGTCATGGCTTTTGGTAGTGAAGAACATGTTGGATTGTTTTCGGAAGAGGAAGAATCCTTCACCTTATTAGCCCTGCCTGACACTGAGGCTCGGGTCGGCAGACTAGTTGGTGATTCAAATTCACCTTACTTGTTAAGTAATTACAGCAGCCAAGAAACACCTGCTTTAAGTAACAACGTCTTAATTATTAACTTAGCAGAAGAGCAGCTGAGTAAAGTTGACTTAGGAACCCCTTACTTGTCTGGCTTTATTCACGATGGTAGTCAACAAGGCTATGTCCTTGGTCTTGACGGAAATATCTATGTCATTGATTTAGTGAAAGAAGTTGTCAGTCAGAAAATCAACGTCCTCCAACCTTTTGAGGCCCCAAGTGGTCATGGCGGGACACAGCCTAGTCTTGGGTTGAGTAATCAGGGGCTACTAGTGACTGACCCACAAGCAAAGAGCTTGCTTTTAGTTGATCTCAGCTCTGAAGAATTAACGACTGTCGCAACCTTCTCTGAAGAACCGACCCACCTGCTAGTTTTTAACTAAATCTTTTTCAAGGAAACCTAATAAAAAAATGGCTCAGCTTTTGGCTGTGCCATTTTTGTTAGACTATTTTACGGCTTTAGGCTGATTTAAGCTTTTTTTAGACGTGTTATAATAAAAGAAAATCATTTAAAGGAGTTCCTATCTATGAAAAATATTTTAAAACTTTCCAAAGATTTATTAACAACTCCCGTCTTGTTTATTGAACCTTATCAACAAGAAGAGACCTTACTGACAGACTCGCTAATTTGTACTTCGATTGAACATTATGCTCAAAAAAACAACTTGGAATTAAGCTTCACTAGTCAGGAATCACCGATTACTTTTGAGTTAGCCGATGTTGCTTACGTCGCTAACGTGGATAGCTTGTTAAACCAAATCGGCGGAACGACGCCTCTAGCTTCAATAGCTTGTCGTCAAATTAAATCCTAACTTTCTCGCTCTTTATTGAAATACATCTTTTGCCTCAAAAATTAAAAATTTTCCTTGGTTATTGTCAAAATCATCAAAGGTTAACACATAACTATCTCCCGAACTGTCATTAAACATTTTTAAAGAGTGACTGTTTTTAAGCCCACTTTGAAGTTGTTGAACTACTAACTCTTGATTGTTGATTTTTCCAAGGTAAATTTCATTATTACCAGCTACAAAATCACTAAATAAGAAAAAATCCTTCCCTGCATACAATTTTTTTTCAATTTGAAAGCTTTCTCCCATGTCGTAACTTAATTCTGTCACTGTTTGAGTAGCAAAATCAAATAAATTGAAATGCGCAAATTGATCAGTATCACTTATTTTATCATAGTTTATGGTGATAACTTGTTGATTAGGCAGTATTGCCCCTTGGTCAATTTTCAAATTTTTTAATCCTGGCCACTGAAGCACTGTGCCTTCCAGACTACTACTTAATTGGAGTACGTCTTTTTTATTGTCATCAATACTAGAACCTGTTAAAAATTGGTGATTAGACAGATTTTTTTCTATTCCCCCTGGGGACTTGTTAAAATATTTAGCAAATAATTTATCGTAAACACCGTCTTTAGCAAACACTTCACCAACTTCTAGTGTTTTTCCAGCTTTTTCCAAATCAAACACAGCCATAAAAGAACTATCGTTTTCGATACTGTAATCCACTGCTATTTGATTTTCAAACACATTATACTTAGTAATCTTCGTTTTATCATCTAAAGGAAAAAGAGTTTTTACCTCAAGTTCCTTCATATTAGTGTCTAAATAGCCTATGTTTTTTTGTTGTTCAAAGTCGTTTCCTAAGTCCCAAACAAGATAGCTCCCTAACCGATACAGTTTTATCACTTGCAACTCTGAAGCCTCAGTATCGTAATCAATAATAATTTCAGAGTCATCCTTATTAAGATTGTATTTTAAAATGCTGCTCTTGTTAGCTGAACTATCATTTAGAACATAATAAATATCTTCGCCAACTAAGACCCCTTGATCAATTTCTTGGTTTGGCTCATAAGGAATAGTGTAAACGTTGAATTCCCTTGCTACTAATTCATCTTTTTCTGTCGATTCAATTGAGGGTTGTGTTATTTCGTTGACTGCCTCTTCTGAGCTGCTTTTATTGCCACAACCTGCTAATCCTAAAATGACAACGGTACATAAAATAATCTTTTTCATTTTCTCTCTCCTTTTAGTTCGTTTAACGATGTTTAATTATACCACAACGAACACTTTCGTATAACTAATTCGATATCGTTTAAGATTTAAGACTTATTTTTAATATTTTGTATTTAAGATAAGGCCCCTTACTAAAAATTCTGTAACTATCATTAAGATGCCTCTAAAGGTTAGATTGGCACAGGTTGCTAATATGTAAGGGCCTCACCGCAGTTCTTAGTTATGGAAACACACGGGACTTTTTAATTTGACTTAATTACCGTTCCCGCCCACTTCACTATTTGAAAAAAACTTGCTATTTTCTAATAAATCCCTTCCCCATAGTCTAATAGCTATGGTAAACTATGCCTAATCAAGCTCTTTGGACAACTGTCACTAGCTTTTTTTAGATCGGAGGATAACAACTATGACCTCATTTTGCCACTCTTTATTACTCCTAGCTCTAACTTTTTTCTTAACTGCTTGCACTACTTCCCAGCCCTCTCAGTCCAGTATTTTGAGCAACTCCAGTTCTTCCTTTGAAACTTCAGCCACTTTGGAAACTATTCAAGAACGACCAACAACTGACAGCTTTGCTTTTAACCAAGTCGGTGATACTCGCCCTAACTTATATGATGAGTCTATCGAGACTATCCTCCAGCGTTATGACCTTAATGAAACGATTACTTTAATGCCAGAAGTTACCTTAGAACTTGAGTCGGTTTCAATCATTACCACGTCTAATTTAAAAGCTGCTTACTTGGATCATGACGATAGTCTGAAAAATTATATTGACAATGACAGCTATCGATCATTAGTTTTCAGCGGCCGTTTAGAAAACAATCACACAGAACCAATTCTTTTCAAAGGCTTTCAAAACATCCAACTAAGTCATAATAGTCAATCTCTTCAGCTTAAAACACCTTTAGAAATCCCTTATTACCAGCTTAGCTTACCTCAAACTAGTCTTCCCCTAATGCCTTTTGAAGGCAAACTTGAACTTGAGCTTCCAACCACACTCAGTCAGCTTTCCATTACAACTTGGCCTTTAGAATCTCGCTCAGAAGTCGTTATCGCTCAACCAATTACTTTTACAGTCCAACTAGTCAGCCCCCCTTAATAGAAATGAGGTTTTTATGAAAAAAAACACTTATTTAGAGCTGATTCTGCTACTTTTAATAGCTCTATTTTTAACAGCCTGTACCCAATCTTCGCCGGAAGTTAATCAACATACTTTAACTAGCTCCTCTCAAAGTCCCCACCAAGAGTCTTCAGCTGATCGTTTTCCTGACCTACAGCCCCTACCGGATTCTCTTTCAAAAACCTTAATAAAATCTGGCAACCCTAATAAAACTATCGAAATTTACGAAGACTTTTCCTTAACGATTAATCACATTAAAGTCACTCAAGAAGAGATGCCTAGCACTTATCAAGAAAATGACCCCTACTTGCTTTCTTTTTTTAAAGATTCTCATTTTTATTATTTGGAATTAACAATTACCGCTGTTAACAATCGTGAAGAGAGTGTTGATTATCCAGGGTTTGAGTACGTCGTTACTGATCAGCGGCAACAAATTCAAATTTTTTATGAATCTGGCATGGTTAAATGGCCCAGTACCTTTCAGCCAGGAACTTCAACTACGATTAAAGATTACAAATTAAGACTTTTACCTAACAATTTAGAACAACTGACCGATTTTGTTTTTTGGACCCCAGAAATTTTGACCGATAACCCAGATGATTACCTTGAGTCCCTTTCTCTCGAAATAACTATTTAACAATCATTCAAAAAAATTAAAACAACCCTTTCATTTAACAATCCTTTATAAACGATGTATAATACGATTAGAAAGAAGGGATAATATGCTGAATAAAAATAGGCAAACAATCATTGGCAGGATTGTTGCATTTGACACTGTTCTACCAGAAGATGTCTCCTTTGTGAATTCTAAGTTGGCGACTTTTGCTTATGACATTGATGGAAAAGTCTATAACTCTGAAAACACCATTCAAGTTCCGATGACCTACGACATCGGCCATCGGCTAGAAATTGCTTATGATCTTGACAATCCAACTAAGATTTATAAAAAACATCTGTTTGTTCTTTGATTTTCCTGCCTCGTCAATCAGTAGACGAGGCTTTTTCAATCTCTAATTTAAAAAGCCAGCATAAATAATCTGCCAGTTATGTTCCTTAACTAGAATCCAATAGAACTCCTCGTAGGTTGATAAGGGTTCTAAAGAACCTGAATCTCTTCCTGTTTTTATTTTTGAAGAAAAAAATATTTTTCGGCTCATATTGTTCATATTGGGAGTTACTTTCTAAAAAAGAAGGTAACTAACTAAGAATTAATCCTTCTGATGCTGATTCATCGTAATTCAAATGACTGATTCTGCTATTTTTTATAAAGTCATCCCTTGAATTTAGAATCAAATCAGTCCCTTCTAACATTTCACCATCTGAAAAGGAGCATTTTCCAATCGTGACTAACTTGTAAGAATTAAGTTACCGCCATCATGTTAATCAAGATAAAGAGGTGATTACTATGGAAAAGTCCAAATGGTATCAAAAGAAAAGCTTTTACGTCCCTGTGGCACTTGTTTTAGGCTTCTTAGGCATCGGCGCTAGTTATGCCACTTTATTAGGAAAAAAAGTAACTGACGACATTAATCCTGACTATTACAAGGAAGCCAATGAAGAATTATTTAAAGACAATAATTAGAGTCACTTAACTTCAAGTGCTTGTTTAGCGCAAAGATTCTTTCTAGACTAGCTTTGATCGAGAAGAAAGTTCCTGTTTCCGTTTCTACATATCGACTAACAGTCAAATAAATTTCAAAAAAAGACTCTTGTTGGAGTCTTTTTTTATTAGCTATGACAAATTTGTTATGTGATCTAAGGTCAATCGATGCTTGTTATTACTATATGTAAAAAAAGTTAAAGCATCAATTCCCCCTAAACAATATAACGACACAACACAAAAAGAACCCTTGATTTCTCAAGGGTTCTTTGCTCAAACAATAACGTTGAATTAACGACGCATTTCTTTGATACGAGCTGCTTTACCATGACGTTCACGGATGTAATAAAGTTTCGCACGACGAACTTTACCAAAGCGAATAACTTCAATTTCAGCAACACGAGGAGTGTGGACTGGGAACGTACGTTCTACCCCAACACCGCCAGACATTTTACGGACTGTGTAAGTCTCGCTAATTCCAGCTCCTTGGCGTTTAATAACAACACCTTCAAATAACTGGATACGCTCACGAGTACCTTCGACAACTTTCGCGTGAACACGTACAGTGTCCCCAGGACGAAAAGCTGGAATATCACTACGTAATTGTTCTTTCGTGATTGATTCGATTAATGGATTCATTTTATCTTTCTCCCTTATTCCAAACATTCATATGAGTTTCTTCACAGCGGAATATCGTAATAGTTAAGTGCTTTTGCACTCACTCAAATAGTTTAACACAGGCTTAACTACTTGTAAAGCTGAAATTCTTTACATCTCTGACTTATTAGTCTTTTCTTCAGCAATGACTTCAGCTAATAGTTTTTCCATCTCAGCTGTCATTGCAACTTTAGTTAACATCTCTGGTCGGCGTAAATACGTTCGGCGCAAAGACTCTTTTAGTTGCCACTCAGCAATTAATTTATGATTGCCATTTCGAATAACTTCAGGCACTTCCATTCCTAAGTATTCAGCTGGTCGGGTATATTGAGGATGTTCTAATAACCCTGTAGAATGAGAGTCACCTTTAGCTGATTCATCATTCCCTAGGACGTCTGGTAATAAACGGACCGTTGCATCAATCATCACCATTGCCCCAAGCTCACCGCCAGTTAACACATAGTCACCTAAAGAGACTTCATCAGTCACGAAACTTCGAATCCGTTCATCATAACCTTCATAGTGACCACAAATAAAAATTAAATGCTCTTCTTCAGCAAATTCTTCTGCCATTTTTTGATCAAACTTTTTACCAGCTGGGTCTAGCAGCACAATTCGTTTTTTAGTTTTAGGGCTAGCTTCTGCAATATTAGCTAAAGAGGCATAGATTGGTTGTGCTTTTAACAACATGCCAGCTCCACCACCGTATGGATAGTCATCAACTTGCTGATGCTTGTTATCTGAAAAATCTCTAAAGTCAGTCAAGTGGACATCGACGATTTCTTTCGCAATCGCCTTCCCTAAAATCGATTCTGTCAGAGGTCCAGTAAACATCTTCGGAAAAAGAGTTAAGACATCAATTCTCATCGTCTAATAACCCCTCTGGAATTTCTACGTGAACGGCTTTATTAGCTAAATCAATCTTCTTAACAACCGATTCAATGTAGGGAATTAAGGCATCTTTCTTGCCAGGTCTTTGGACAACCCAGACATCATTTGCGCCTGGCGACAAAATCTCTTTGATTTTTCCCATTTCAACGCCATTTTCATCAAAGACTACTAAACCAACGATTTCATGGTAATAAAACTCATTATCTGGTAATTCTGTTAAATGCTCACCAGTCACTTTTAAAATGCCGTCTCGGTATTTTTCAACGTCGTTAATATTTGGGTGATCTTCAAAAGCAACGATGTCAAAATTCTTATGTTTGCGATGAGAACGAATTGTTAAGGCTACAGGTTGTTTCTTATCTTGGAACAAGTGTAAGACTTGTCCTTTTTTATAGCGCTCTTCTGCAAAATCCGTTGTTGAAATGACGCGAACTTCACCTTTAATGCCTTGGGTATTTACTATTTTGCCAACATTATAATAATCTATCATGATTTAGCTCCTTTTTCTCAGGGAAATCCCTTAAATTCATTACATATTGTAACATTGCTAAGGGAAACTTACTAGATTAATCATTAGTTAACGATTCTTTCTCGACTAAATAGCACTGTTCATTTTTTAGAGTAACTTCGTAATTACTTATAATATGGATTATTTTTCGTTCGATTTTTGAAATCCCGAATTTTAAATCACTTTTCTTGCGGGCTCGTTGATTGATCCACCAATAGATGGGTCCGCCTAAATACCACATCATTTCTTCTTTTTGATTCAGTGTTTGTTGATTTAAATAACTCAAGCGGTCTAAGACCGGTCCTGAAAAAAGATAGTCCCTTTTCCGACGGCGCAAGACTTTGTATAACTCCTCGATTGTTGAAATTTCCATCTAAATAACTCCTTTTAATAAAGCTCATTTAAATTTATAGTAAATCTAGGCAACTGTCAAGAATATTTCCAGCCCTTCTTTCCTTAATATTCTGATAATTTAACCCTTATGGTTTGTAGTTCACTAACTTAACCTTTAAAATAGGAAGTATTATTAATTGATGGAGGCGTTGACTTGGAAAATATTAAACAGTTATCTAATAAAAATAAAATTGATTTATTAATTAATGAAATTGAAACCGTGATTATCGGCAAACGTGACACAATCAAACTAACCGTCGCAGCTTTTTTAGCTGACGGCCATATTCTCTTTGAAGATATTCCTGGTGTTGGTAAAACAATGCTGGTTAAAACTTTTGCTAAAGCGGTACAAGCTGCTTACACTCGCATTCAGTTTACTCCGGATTTATTACCTAGTGATATTTTAGGTGTCTCGATTTTTAACGATCAGCAACAACAGTTTGATTTTCATCCAGGGCCTATTTTTACTGATATTTTAATTGCCGATGAAATCAACCGGACAACCCCTCGTTCCCAAGCGGCTTTACTCGAAGCAATGTCTGAAAAACAGTTGACGATTGATGGTAAAACTTACCCTTTAAGTCCCAACTTTTTTGTTTTAGCAACCCAAAACCCCTTCGATTACGAAGGGACTTATCCTCTACCTGAAGCTCAGTTAGATCGCTTTTTACTTAATCTAAAAATCGGTTATCCTACATTTGAAGAGGAAAAAGAATTATTAACTAAAGAAAATCGCCAAGCACGCTTAGCTAAAGTCCACCCCTTATTAGAAAAAACGGAAATTAGAGCGTTGAAACGAGCTGTGACTGAAGTTTACGTCAGTCCGGTCTTAATCGACTATGCACTAACTCTCGTTCATAAAACTCGGACTCATCCTAAAATTAAGCTAGGCATTAGCCCACGAGGCTCAATGGCCTTTTTACAAGTTGCTAAAGCTTTAGCCGTTACAGAAGGCCGAGATTATTGTTTACCTGATGATTTCGTAAAATTAATTTTGCCAGTCTTTGGTCATCGCCTGATTTTAGCAAACAACTACAAACAGCAGCCCAATGCCATTGAAAAAATTCTAGCTGATGTCCAAGCTTCTGTCCCGATACCAGTGAGGGACTAGCTAATGAAAATAAAACAAAAAAAAGGCGCTCTGATCAATAATCTTCTCTGGCTCTTATTTTTGATTGCCTTGTTAAGTCTAGCTAGTATTTTTAATCAGTTAATTTTTTGGCTGACTTTTTATTTCTTTCTAGTACTGTTACTTTCTTCCACCCTGATTATTTTCCTACCTTTGAAACAACTTATCCCTAAATCTTCAAAAGAAATCATTTTTACGAAAGGCTCAAAGGAACCGTTAATACTTGAATTATCTTATAAATATCAAGCCTTATCTTCACTTGTTCAACTGACTGGAGACTTACTGATTGCTGGTGACACTTATCGAGTGACTTACGCTAATCACGCTTGCCAATGGGACTTAGCTTTTTTACCTCGGGGGACGTATCCAAACCCACTCATTCAGCTGACAGTGACTGATTATTTTGGTTTATTAAAGCATCAGCGCTTCATTCAATTAGATACTCACATTGTCGTCCTACCTAAAGAACAAGGCGTCTTGGCAGAAAAAATTTATCAGCGACTTTCAACAGCTTCCAAAAAATTATTAATAGCTGACCATATGGATAATTTTCAACTTAAAGCCTTCAAACCTTTCCGGGATGGCGAAGACTATCACGGCATTGATTGGAAACTCTCAGCCAAGAAACAAACTTACATTGTAAAAGAAGTTGAAAAAGAACTAAAAAACGCGATTAGTCTCGCTTTTTATGGTCTCGCTAACCCAAATTTCGAAACGACTTTAGGGGCTTTTTATGACTTTCAACAAACGTACCAAGAAGCCTTAGCTTGTTCGTCGGTGAAGTTAGTGACTGATAAAAACAAACTAATTTCTGACCCTACCTTACTTAATTTCGCTGAAGTCCGGCCAATCACTGACGAAGTTCAAGCTTTAACTAGCTTATTAGCCAGTCTCCCTGAGAAAAATCAACTAGTGATTTTCACAACAGACATGACGAACTATTTAGAAGAGCTCTTAGACAATACGGAGCAGAACATTTTTGTCATCTTAGTCCGTCCTCAGCAGAAAATCGATCTGTATTATTCCTAATAGAAAGGAGCACGTCAATGTTTAAAGACTTTATTCTGAAAGCAAGTCATAGTTTCTTAGCTAGTCTGATGCTCTTGACTATCGTGGGACCCTTTACTGAAGCAAACGGCTTAGACTCCCCTTGGCCCTATTATAGCTTTATTATCATTGTTGCTTTGACCTTAACTATTTTCCGGAAAAAGTGGCTAACGGTGCCCTTACTTTTATGTAGCTTTTTTATCACCGTGTATTACTATTTCCCTTTTAGTAACCAAGTGGCTAAAAATTGGTTTCAAAGTTTAGCTAACGAACTAAAAAATAACATTTCACAAGTGATTAATGGCAACGCTAGTTATTTTCCAGAACTATTAGCACTCCTGATTTTTTTGAGTATTAGCTTATTATTTTTACGACTTGCTATTAATTATCACCATTGGCTAACGGCTTTTTTCTTTTCTTTAGGCTACTTGTTAACTTTAGCCGCTGTCAATTATACTAATGTGACACCCCAGCTGATTACTTTAATTGGGGCTGCCTTATTTTTTGCTTACTTAGAACAAATGCAAGACTTGCCGCTTAAAAACTTTTTATTAAAAAGTAGCATTAGTCTAATATCCCTCATAGTGATTGCCACTTTGGCTTGGTGGATTCCAGTTAAACAGACTGCCCTCCATACTAAAGTCCTCAAAGAAACGAACCAGCTCCGCCGTGACCTCCAAGCAAAAGACTTTTACGGGATTTTACGACGAGGCCGGGGAGGTTCCATTGGCCAAACTGGTTTTGGTGAAGACGACTCAACCTTAGGTGGCCCAATAATTCCTGATGAGAGCTTAGTTTTCACTGCTAAACAAAGTGAAAGCCATTACTGGCGAGTCGACTCGAAAAACCTTTATTCCGGTTCTGGTTGGAGTAATACTAACTATTCTAGCCTCACTATGACGGAATCGCCTTTGATCTTAGGGGATACTTATACGAACTATTTAGAAGATTCCTTAAAGGTTGAAATTTCTCCGGAAAGAAGCATTCCTTATTTACCTCTGCCTTATGGTAAAGTGACTTGGGATGTTTTAAATTCCGAAACATCTCTAGGCTTTCCTGAAATCACCTATGTTCCTAGTACTCAGCGAGTCAATACAAAACTTTTTAATTACAATGCTTTTTCGACAGTTAATTATTCTTACCAACTACCTGATTACTCGATTGCCGATTTACAAGCTGCCTCAGCCTTTAAACAAGGCGAAGAAGCTGCTTATGCGCAATTACCTGAGAACTTACCTGAACGGGTGAGAGAGCTCGCTGAAGAGCTGACAAAAGACAGTCAATCCGATTATGAACGAGTTAAAAGGATTGAGACTTATTTGAAGCTACAAGGTGAGTTCACTTATTCACTAGAAAATGCTGAGTCTGTTCCTGACAATCGCGATTACGTTGATTTCTTTTTATTTGATTCCTTAATTGGTTACTGCGAACATTTCGCCTCGGCTATGGTTGTGCTCTTACGAACGATTGATATTCCAACTCGTTGGGCCAAGGGCTTTGCGCCAGGAACTTTAGTTCAGGAAGACAGCAATGGCTTAAAAACCTATGAAATCCGCAATAAAGATGCTCACGTCTGGCCAGAAGTCTTTTTTGAAGGGATTGGCTGGGTCCCTTTTGAACCGACTAAATCTTTTAATAACCCCGAACAAACGAACTTATTAGCAGCTCATAATCTTTGCCACAACGAATGATAACGACACACTAGAAGGGACACCTGCTAATCCAACTAACTCGACTGAAGAAAGTGACTCTAACAGAAATGAGTCAGAAGCCGGTGCCACTGACACCCCACAGACTCCTGATAATAAAGAGTTTGATTTAAAACAATTTTTCGCTACTTATCAGTGGCAATTACTAACTGTTTCAAGTGTGATCCTTTTATTCTTCTTAGTCATGTCAGAATTAGTCCGCTGGTATTGGTTATTATTACGAAACAAGTGGTTTCCACCGAAAGAGTTCCAACACGCTTACTACCGATTGTTAAAGCAATTGGAACGACTGATTCCCCGGGAAAGGAATCAAACTTTAGCTGACTATGTTAAGCTGCTAAGTTTGAAAAATCCAGACTGGGAAAAACCATTACAACGTTTAACGACTACCTACGAACAGGCTTATTATAGTCAAGTCTCTTCACAACCTTTTTCACCACAGTCAAAAAACGACTTTTTAGCTAGTATCCGCCTTGGTATCAAGGAACAGCACCAACAGTATTATCAAAAATTACCTTTCCACCAAAATAAAGCTAAAAAAGACCGCTAATTATCCGTTAGCGGTCTTTGCTTTTTTTATTGTCTTTGTTACTTAGCCGCTTCTACAATCCCTTTAACGTAACCTGTTGTGTCACTGAAAGTAGCTCCCGTTACGACGTCGGTCATTTCTTCATTGGCTTTTAAATCCTCTTCGATTTCTTTGACAGTTTTACCTGTAGCGTATTCTAGAATTGCCGTCATCGACTCTGCATATTCTTGGGTGGCTTTCCCCATTTCCGTCATCATCTTACTATAAGCTGGATTATTCGTCATTTTAGAGACTAAGACAGTCCCTTTGGCGAAATTCTCACCGAAGCCACCATCGGCATTCGGAACCCCTAGAACGTCCCCTGCTTCAAGAAATTGAAACTCATCAGTGTAAACAGCAGCGATTTTATCGCCAGCCTTAGCGATGCTAGTCACTGAGAATGATTTGTCGCCATGTGGTGCGCCGTAAACTTGGCTTAAAGTTAATTCTGTGTCGTCATTTTTAAGGCCAGCTAAACCATACCCGTTTTTAGCAGTATCAATAACTGCTTGCAGATAGCCGTTAGCATCAGCAAAAGTCGCTCCCGTAATGACATCAGTCACAGGATCCGTTTCAACTAGTTTTTCTAACTCAGAAATAGTTTTGCCTTTAACGTGGTTCATAATAGCTGACATTGATTCTGAATACTTTTTAGTCGCCTGGCCTTTTTCTTTCATCATCTCACTGTAAGCTTGATCATTCACTAATTTTGAACTTAAAACTAAGCCTTCAGGATAATTTTCACCGAAACCACCATCTGAATTCGGTACGCCTTCAAACTCAGCTTTATTTAAATACTGGAATTCATCCATTTCAGCTAGTAAGATTTTGTCACCATCCATCACAACTGTTGTGACAGCAAAAGATTTATCCCCATGTGGCGCTGTATACAACTGACGAATTGCTAATGTCCCCGCTGGAACTGATAAAGTTGTTGCTTCAGAAGCACCACTAGTTCCATCAGTCGTCGAGTCTGCTGCCCTTTCTTCAGTCTTAATTTCTGACGTTGACCCCTCTGCCTCTTTTTTCTCATCTGCCTGACAACCGGTTACTAATAAAAGCGCTCCCATTATTACTAACCCTAATCTTACTTTTTTCATATGATTACCCCTATCTATTTGTGATACTTTGATTATAACAGATTGCTCAGTTTTTCACATTGCTTTCCAATGTTAATTAGACAATCAAAAAACGCCTCAATTCTTTTCAGAACTGAGACGAACGTTATTATTTTCCATCCAATATGTTTAGGCGGACCTTTTTCTGGCCCTCTAAACGCACACTGTAAACGATCGTTCGAATAGCTTTCGCTACTCGCCCTTGTTTGCCGATGATACGCCCAATATCTTCTGGGTGAACAGTTAAGTTATACTCTTGAAAATCAGCTGATTCACTAATTTCTAACTTAATCTCTTCTGGTTGACTGACTAACGGACGCACAATGGTTAAAACCAATTCTTTCACATCTGTCATTTTTCAGCCCACCTTATTTTTTAACGTATTTTGCTTCGTGGTGTTTTTTCATAACGCCTTCAACAGAAAGAATGTTACGGACTGTATCTGAAGGTTGTGCACCTTTTGATAACCAATCTAAAACTAATTCTTCTTTTAAGACTACTTCTGCAGGGTCTTTCAACGGGTTGTAAGTTCCTACAGTTTCGATGAAACGTCCATCACGAGGAGAACGCGAATCTGCTACTACGATACGGTAAAAAGGGCTTTGTTTTGAACCCATACGTTTTAAACGAATTTTAACTGACATTTATAATTCCACCTCCATTAACTTGATTACAAATAGTAGTTTAACAGTTTTTCACAACGATGTAAAGTGTTTTTTCTTTACATGGCAAAAAAAGTTTTATTTCTGCTCTTTTTCTTCATTTAGGAAAATAAAAAGCCATCACTTTAGGTACAAAGGATAGCTCAAAATTAGTTATTTGACGTTTTATAATAAATGTTAAAATAGCTACGAAGATAAATTATTTTGCAGGTTTAACTAAAGATTTCATAATAATATTTAAAATAGCCGGTGCACCAGCACCACCAACGATTGTTGTTAAGAGACTTGCTAAATCAAGTTGGCCACTGCCTAGAAAACTCGCAATTAAACCGCCTATCGCCCCAGTTGCTGCATTTGTTGTCATGCTAGTTGGTAAGTTTTTAATAGCTTTACTACCGCCTCCACCAATTGCGCCACCAATGACTGTTGATAATAAATTCCAAACAATTCCACTCATCTTTTCCATCTCCTTTTTATAACTAATTTGTTATATTATAGCATTTAGATTCATAATAGCCTTTTATAATGCTCATATTTTATAACGTTAACTAAAAAAGGCACCTTAAAAACAACTTGTTTTTTAGTTATTTAATCACAAAAAAACAGGTCACTCAACTGAGGCAACCTGTTTCTGACTTTTATTTTTTACGAGCTTTCTTTTTACGGGCTTTTTTATTTTTTCTAACCATCTGATTCATGGCCATTTTACCCATTTTGCCTTTGATCCCTGAACCGAGCATTTGCTCCATCCCAGCAGGCATTTGACCTTTCGTCATTTGTTGCATCATTTTTCGTGATTCGTTGAATTGTTTAATCATCCGGTTAACTTCGATAACATTATTACCTGAACCAGCTGCAATCCGACGACGACGACTCGGTGTTAGTAATTCTGGTTTTTCACGTTCGGCTGGGGTCATTGAATAAACCATAGCTTTCTTGCGCTCTACGTCCTTTGGATCAACTTTAACTTGATCTAAACCAGGCATGTTGCTCATCCCAGGAATCATTTTCAGTAGATCTTCGATTGGTCCCATCCCCATCACTTGATCCAATTGCTCGATAAAGTCATTAAAATCGAAAGTATTTTCTTTCATTTTAGTGGCAAGTTCTTCGGCTTTCTTTTCATCATAGTCAACTTGAGCTTTTTCAATCAAAGTTAACATGTCACCCATGCCTAAAATTCGACTAGACATCCGGTCAGGATGGAAGACTTCTAAATCAGTTAATTTTTCACCGGTACCTACGAACTTAATTGGTTTACCTGTGACAGCACGAATTGAAAGAGCAGCACCACCACGAGTGTCACCATCTAATTTAGTAACAACAACACCAGTAATTTCTAATTGGGCATTGAAGCTTTCAGCCACGTTGACAGCGTCTTGACCAGTCATCGCATCGACAACTAACAAGATTTCATCTGGATTGGCTAATTCTTTAATTTGTTTAAGTTCTTCCATTAAGACTTCGTCAATGTGTAGACGACCTGCCGTATCAATAAAGACGTAGTCATTTTTATTCGCCTGAGCTTGGGCTAAACCTTGACGGACAATCTCAACAGGACTAACCTCAGTCCCTAATTCAAAGACTGGCACATCAATTTGTTGGCCTAAAACTTTTAACTGGTCAATCGCCGCTGGACGATAAACATCGGCTGCGATCATTAACGGTCGGGCGTTTTCAGTTTTCTTAAGTTGATTTGCCATTTTTCCTACGAACGTTGTTTTACCTGCCCCTTGTAAACCAGACATCATAATAATCGTTGGAATTTTTGGTGATTTATTCAAAGGAACAGCAGCTGTTCCTAAAGTTTCTGTCAATTCTTCATCGACGATTTTAACGATTTGTTGGGCTGGGCTTAAACTTTCTAAAACTTCCACACCAACTGCTCGATCACTGACTCGTTTAGTAAAATCCTTAACAACTTTAAAGTTAACATCGGCCTCAAGTAAGGCTAAACGGATTTCCCGCATCATTTCCTTAACATCTGCCTCTGACACTTTCCCCTTACGACGAAGTTTACTCATTGCATTTTGCAGACGATCAGTTAAATTCTCAAATGCCATTATACTATCTCCTATTCCTCAATCTCTTGAATTGCTCTTATCATTTTTTGTAATTCTAAATCTTCTGGGTATTTATCTTTAACATGAACGTTAATTTTATTTAATAAATCTTCTCTCATAATAAAATTTGAATATAAATGTAAGTTCCGTTCATAGTTTTCAAGAATCTTTTCTGTTCGTTTAATATTATCATAAACTGCTTGACGACTCACGCCATATTCATCGGCAATCTCTGTTAAAGAAAAGTCATCTGCATAATAAAATTCCACATAATTCATTTGCTTCTCAGTTAATAAAGTAGAATAAAACTCAAATAACGCATTCATTCGATTCGTTTTTTCTATAGCCATCTCTGTCGCTCCTAACTTTTACTAACACTAATAGGTTACCTATTCTCTTATAAATAGTCAATCAGAATTGCAGTTAAACTGCTTTTTTTTTAGTTTTTCGAATAAAAATTGGTAATAAGCCATTGATTGAGCACAAATATCCTTTTTTCTAAAGGTTTTTACTTCATTAATATGTTGACTACCTTCTTGACTAATTCCCATTAGTTCACATGACGTGATTTCCTCTGTCAACAAAGCCATTAAGGTTTTTAATGGAAACAGATAGAGGCCTTGAACTTCTTCTATTTGGAGATAAAAATCAGCGAAACTTAAATTCGAACCATCATATAGAAAGATATTCGTAAACTCCCGGTCTTTCAACTCTTGAAAATCATAAGACATTGGAAAGACTCCGAGACTTTCTAATGCCTTGAAAGTCAGTTCTAAGCCTAATTCTTCTTCCACTTCCCGGAGGCCATCAGAGACGCCTTCAGTTGCTAATAGATGGCCAGCTGCACTAATGTCTAGTTGATTAGGAAAATCTTTTTTCTGGCAAGCCCGTTGTTGAAAATACAACGACAACTCCCCTTCAACGTAAGTATAAATCCAACAATGAAACGTTTCATGCCATAAGCCTTTTTCATGAATCTCAGCTCGTGTTGCTTGACCAAGTTTTTGATAATCTTGATTAAAATAATTAAGTATCTCACTCATAAAAACACTCCTAAAGTTATCCCGACTTACTTGCTCAGCCTTTGAGTCGAATCGTTCCCTAAGTCTTATATTATAGCATACTTTTTGACTAATTCACTGACTTGATAAATAGTTGTAGTAAATAAAAGCAGTCTGTGCTATACTGCTAACATGCGATGAGTCGTCAGAACTCGTAATATGAGTTCCACTCTACCTGGATTACTTTGTGGAAAGTATGGTAGAGGAAAAAAGAGCCAGTTTGAGAATTTTCTCAAGCTGGCTCTTTTGCTATTTGTTTTTTAAAAAACGAGTCAGGCGGTTCATCGCCTCTTCTAAGGTTGCAAGACTAGCAGCATAGCTAATTCTAACATAACCTTCCCCACCAGGCCCAAAGGCACTTCCTGGGACAATCGCTAGCTTCTCAGTGACGGCTAGGTCTTCACAAAAAGCTAAAGAATTTTGTTCGAAATTAGCGGGAATCTTCGCAAAGACATAAAAAGCCCCTGACGGTCGTGCGACTTCCATCTCAAGCTTGGCTAATACTCCACAAACAAAATCTCGCCGCTCTTGATAAGCATCTTTCATGATTTGTCCATCATTTTTCCCTTCTGTTAAGGCATTAATTGCTGCATATTGAGAAATTGATGTACTAGCTGTCACGATAAATTGATGGCTTTTACTAATTTCTCTCGCAATGCTTGCCGGGGTTAAAATAAAACCAACTCGCCAACCGGTCATGGCATGGGATTTCGATAAACCACTAACTAAAATTGTTCGTTCTGGAATAAATTCGCTAATCGAGACGTGTTGGCCTTCATAAGTCAGCTCACTATATATTTCATCAGAAATCACAAAAATATTAAATTCTTTTAAACAGTCAGCAATTGCTTGGACTTCTTGACGATTATACGTGACTCCCGTGGGGTTGCTCGGGTAGTTTAAAATGATTGCTTTAACGGCTTGACCGTGAGTCGACATTGCTTGACGAATCATCTCTGGACTTAACACAAAGCCATTGCTAGATGTATCGATATGAACTGCTTCAGCACCTGCTAGTGTCACGACTGGCTCGTAACCTGGAAAGGTCGGTGTTGGGATTAAAACTTTATCACCAGGATTTAAGATCGCTAGTAAACTAGCTGAATAAGCTTCCGTTGCTCCAACAGTTACAATGATTTCATCTTCAGCTCGATAAGACACGTTGTACTTTTCTTGAAAAAAAGCACTAACGGCTTGCCGTAACTTAAGTTCTCCCGCATTAGGCGTGTAACGGGAATAATTATTTTGAATCGCTTGGATCCCCGCTGCTTTAACATGTTCCGGTGTATTAAAATCCGGTTCACCTAAAGTTAACTTAATAATTCCCTCGATGCTCGAACATTTTTCGTCAAAGTCTCTAATTGGCGACGGTGTGATACGACTTAATTGTCGATTGAAACTTCCTGTAAATTCTTCCATGACTACCACTCCTCTTTTATTATTTATTTTATCACATAAAACTCACATTTACTTTTAATAATTTTTTAGACGGGCTTTTTCTAGGCGCGTCACAAGTTCATCAATTTTTTGAATATCATTCGTTGTCAAATCATTATCTAAATAATAAATTGTTTTGGCTTTTTGAAAGCTTGATAATGTATAATCCGTTAAAATCAAATCAACTTCGTTCCACAAGTCTTGTTCATGAACAAGTTGGGAATCAATCGTTCTGATTCGTTCACTAAAAAAATTATCAATTAAACGATGTTTGTAATATTTTTCTTTTAAGTGACCTTCTTGAGAAACAATTGTCACGGAAAGAGGTTCTATATTCGGCATAAAAGCATATGTTTGAAATAAAAAATAGAGTTTTTGTTGAATTAAAGCCCGATTAGTGTCATAACTACCATAATACGGCAATGATTTCATTTTTTCTTCCACTTGAAGGATTTTACTCATAAATATTTCTGTTTGACGACTTCTCTCTAAGCGTAGTGGTTGACTTTGGGCACCGTCAAAATTAATGACTTGAAAATCGTTTAACATTTCAAGTGAGGTGAAAATATCTAAGTATTGAACAAATTTAGTGAGATCCTTTTCTCTTGGGTGAAAAATTTGATAGACTTGAAACGCTAAGTGATACATCAGGTGATCACTTAATGTGGAGTGAACAACGCGACGATGCATGGCTGCCTCAGTTTCATAAGTCACTGGAAATAATTCAATTGAACTAATAAGCATGGCTTTTTCTTCTTCTGTAAAGTGGCCACCAATATGAGCTTCAAGTTCTTTTAAAGGCTGTTGAAAGTTATGATTATTTAATAAAAGTAAGTAGCGCTCGTTCTTTATGATTTCTTCTGTATAGGCACTCTTAGAAACAACTAGATGAATAGCGGTCATTAAGCTGAAAAAATACTCCACAATAGGACTTACCCGCACTTCTAACTCAGCACAGACTGCCTTAACAAATTTGAGTAATACGTGATATTCAAAGTCTTTAAAGGGCCAATGATCATCAATAATCGCTTTTTCTTTAAAAATTTGAAAATATAAATAGCGAATGCGCCAGCTATCGCCTTTTAACATTAAGCCTGATTCGTCATTGACTAAAGTGATACCAATTCGTCCTAAAAAGAACTCTAAATTTTTAACTTTACGGTAAATGACTGAGGGGCTATGAAATTTAGCTTCTGACCATTCTTCGACTTTATTGAACTTGCCAAAAAGTAAATCAGTTAAAAATTGCACGACAAAAGTTTCGTTACTAATAAGGGAGCGGACTTGGCGTTTGTTTAAATACCCTGATTTAGCTAAAAATAAGCCTTCATTAGTGAATTCTATTTGACTAAATTCCTTAATTAATATATTAGTATCGATGATTGTCCGGTCTAGGGTTGGGCGAGAACAATGAATTTCTTCCGCAACTTCAAATTTTGATAAGGGGCTGTTAGCATCTAATAAGATATTTAATAAATCAAATATCCGTTGATAAGGCTTAGTTAACTTGTATCTCATTTTTATTTGACCTCCTTTAAACTCTTACCGTCTGCATGACAGAGTGCCTTATATCCTTTTAGCTTGAAACGTCAGTAATAATGATAATACATAACACGCAAAAAAGCGATAAAGAAAACAACTTTAGCGCTTTTAATTACTATTAACTGAAATAATTAAGAAGATTCAGGAAGCCAACCTCACCCGTTAACGGAAACAGCCAGTCTAAGCTTCCACAGCTTCATAACCAACGTCTTTAATTTTAGCAATAATCTCCGAATCAGAGATAACCGAATCATCGTACTTAACGATTGCCCGGCCTTTCTTTAAGTTGACTTTAACTTTTGCGACACCACTGAGACTAGCGACGCCTTTTTCAACGTGATTGACACAGTTTTGACACGACATTCCGGTAACATTAAATTCCTTTTTCATAATAACACTCTCATTTCTATTTTTTATGTTCGGCGCACTGACATTGACCTGGTATGCAATTGCACGGAATCGAACTAACTGCCTCCCCCATCTTAGCTTGAGCAGTCTGAATAATTAAGTCTAAATCAGCCTTTGTTAATTCTGCTTCCATTATTAAATCCGCAATTGTTTGGCCAACTTTTTGCGCACAAATATGTGTAAATAAGGTTTCTGTAGCACTGCGAACAGTTCTAGCTTCCGAGACTAGCGGGCGATAAATAAATTTGTTCCCTGAGCTCTCCGTACTTAACATATTTTTTTTAACTAAGCGACCAATCAACGTTTTAATCGTTGCTGGTTTCCAACTCATTTTCTTTTCTAACACTTTGATAATTTCAGGGCTAGTTGAATAACCTTTCGTCCAAATGACTCGCATGACTTCCCACTCTGCATCACTGATTTTTACATCCTGTTCCTTCGTCATTAGATCCCTCCTGTCTGTCCTACTTGAATTCAACTTAAGTTTACACCTTGCGATTACAACTGTCAACGTTAAAGACTTCCCCCTTGTCATTAGGAAATAAGTCTTAAGACGGATAGTTTTCTGACTGTCCTTATCGTATACTTAAATTATTAAATCTAAAGGATGTGTTAGTATGTTACTAGCTACTCAAAAATCAAACTATTCGCTGACAACCTTGACATCATTGAGTTTCGCCTTTAGTTCTCTCGGACTTTTCATTTGTTCTTGGTCACTGATGGCCCCTCAAGTCGGCTTGTTTCAGTTACTCTTTAGCGCAACGGTGCTACTGCTCTCAACTTCTGAAATTATCAAAAAAAATAATCGCCTCTTAAATGGGGTCGCCTTACTGATCATTTTGTTGCCGTTTGTTTTTTATTTATTGTTAGGCCTCTTTACTTTATTAAGTCATAACATCTACTAATATGTCACCGCTGCTGAGATTACTCAGCGGCTTTTTTGATAATGATCTAAGCAAAAGTGTTTACTTTTTTATTTTTTTTAGCTAAATTAAAGTTATCAACTTAAGGAGCTGACTGATGATTAAAGAAATAACCATCATGCTTTACGTGACTAACGTTAAAGCCACCGCCACTTTTTGGCAAACTTATTTAGAGTTTGAAGTAATCCAAGAACTAGAAATTGAAGGCTACCCGTCGATTGTTTTATCTACAGGACAAGGATTTAATTTACAGTTATTCGCCAGTGACTTTATTCAAAAATTCTCGCCAGAAGTTAGCTTAGCGCCTCCTTCTTTGTTACTGACAACCGAAGATATTCACGGACTCCACGGCAAAATGGCTACTAGTGACTATTTTGTAAGTGAGTTAAGCCAACGAGGCGACAAATTGGTTTTTAACTTCGCTGACAATGAAAATCGTTATTTTGCAGTGACTAGTCTTTAAAACAAAAAACCAACTTCTTTAAAAGAAGTTGGTTTTTTTATTTTTATGGGTAAATTCTGTGTAATAAACGTGGGAATGGACTAGCTTCACGGACATGTTCTGTGCCAGAAATCCATGTCACTGTGCGTTCTAGACCTAAACCAAAACCAGAGTGAGGAACTGCTCCGTATTTTTGTAAATCTAAATACCAAGCGTAATCTGCTTCATTTAGACCGTCTTTCTCGATTTGATCAAGGACGTAGTCGTAACCAACAGCACGTTCACTACCACCGATAATTTCGCCGTAACCTTCAGGGGCGATTAAATCGGCACGAATCACAACATCATCACGATCTGGATGAGGCTTCATGTAAAATGGGCTCATTGATTTTGGATAGTTTAAAATGAAAACTGGTTTATTAAAGTTATTCGCAATAAAGGTTTCATGTGGTGATCCAAAGTCATCTCCCCATTTAACATCGTCAAAGCCGTTCTCTTGTAATAAAGTCACCGCATCATCGTAGGAAATACGTGGGAATGGCAACTCAGTGTAAGATTTTAATAGCTCTTTGTCACGTCCTAAAACGTCTAAAGCGTAATCACAGTTATCTAAACAAGCTTGGACCATAAAGGCCACGTATTGTTCTTGAATTTCTAAACTTTCATCATGTTCAACGAAAGCCATCTCTGGTTCCATCATCCAAAATTCTGTTAAATGACGGCGGGTTTTTGATTTTTCAGCTCTAAATGTTGGGCCGAATGAGAATACTTTTCCAAAAGCCATTGCTGCTGCTTCTAAGTATAATTGACCTGTTTGTGATAAATAGGCTTCTTGACCAAAATAGTCCGTACTGAACAATTCAGTGGTACCTTCTGGCGCACTACTAGTTAAGATTGGTGGGTCAATTTTAATAAAGCCACGAGTATTGAAAAACTCGTAAGTTGCGCGAATTAATTCGTTACGGATTTGCATAATCGCATGTTGTTTGCTTGAACGTAACCATAAGTGACGGTGATCCATTAAGAAATCAGTGCCGTGCTCTTTTGGTGTAATTGGGTACTCATGACTTTCACCAACGACTTCAATCCCGGAAACGCCAATTTCATAACCGAATTTTGAGCGTGTGTCCTCACGGATTTCGCCAGTAATAATAACTGAGGTTTCTTGGTTTAATGATTTAGCTGTTTCAAAGATTTCTTCAGCAACTTCCGCCTTAACTACGACACCTTGGAAATAGGCTGAGCCATCTCTTAATTGTAAGAAGGCAATTTTTCCACTTGAGCGTTTATTAGCGATCCAGCCTCCAATTTGAACTGTTTCTCCTACATGATCTTTTGAATCAATGATTCTAATTCTTTCCATTGATGTCTCTCCATTCTATCATTTCAACTTATCTACAAAAGATATTATTGTTGTTTTTTATCAATAAAAGCGGCCATCCGTCTGACAGCCTCTTCTAATGTCTCTAAATCAGTTGCGTAACTAATACGCAAGTTTTCTGGTGCTCCAAAGCCAGCGCCGGTGACAACTGCTACGCCGGCTTCCATCAACAAGCCTTCAACGAAGGCGTTAATGTCTGAATAGCCACAAAGGTCCATTGTTTCTTTAACATTTGGAAACAAGTAAAAAGCCCCTTGGGGTTTTGTTAACTTAAAGCCTGGTAATGCTACCATTTGCGGGTAAATTTTATTTAAGCGTTCTTCAAACGCTTGACGCATCGTTTCCACTGAACTTTGGTTGCCATTTAAGGCTTCTAAAGCCGCATACTGGCTAACAGCTGAACAGTTACTTGTGGCTTGGGAAGCAATATCAATAATCGCTCCAATGATTTCAGCATCACCTAAGACGTAGCCAATGCGCCAACCGGTCATCGAATAACTTTTCGACACCCCATTCACGACGATTGTTTGCTTTTCAATGGCTGGTGATAAACTAGCAATCGGGGTAAAGACATTACCATTATAGACTAGTTTACCGTAAATATCATCTGCAATAATCAAAATATTTTTCGCAACAGCCCATTCGCCAATGGCTAAGAGCTCTGAGCGAGAATAAATCGAACCAGTTGGATTAGAAGGGGTATTTAAAATAAAGGCTTTCGTTTTCGGTGTCAAGGCGGCTTCTAATTGTTCCACTGTAATTTTAAAATCATTGCTTTGAGCTGTTTCCACGAAGATCGGCTGACCTTCAGCAAGCTTGACTTGTTCCCCGTAACTCACCCAATAAGGGACTGGAATAATCACTTCATCCCCTTTGTTTAAAATCCCTTGAAATAAGGCATAAAGACCAAATTTGGCACCGTCAGTCACAACAACTTGGTTCATTTGATACTCAATGCCATAATCTTTTTTCGTTCGTTCGATGACTGCTCGGCGCAATTCTGGAATCCCCGCAGCCGGCGTATAAAAACTAGCTTTGCCATTATCGATGGAGGCAATCGCTGCTTGCCGAATATGTGATGGGGTCATAAAATCTGGTTCACCTAAAGTTAAACTAACAATGTCATGGCCAGCTGCCGCTAATTCTTTCGCCTTCGCTGAAGCAGCTAAGGTGACTGATGGTTCTAATTGCTGAGCTCTCGTTGATAATACCATACTATCCCTCATTTCTTAGGTTATATTAAACATTTTTAATGATATCGATGACTTTACCCGATTCAAAATCTACTAAGTAATAATCCATGCCATTGTTTTCATTTTGGGCAACAACTTCCCACGTTGGTAGGTCGTCAATCATCCCTAAATTAATCTTAACAATTTTATTAGGGTTTTCCGCTTCAATAATTTTCGTTAAGACGTCATTTTCACTTAGACCGCTCTTTTGATCTAAAACAGTCACTTTTTCGCCATCTTGAGGTACGATTACAATTATTTGCTCTTCTTTAGCCGTCGTTCCCATCAGTGTAAAATAAGTTTTTTCACGGGTATACCAGTAGAACTTATCGACTTTCTTTAAATCCGTTAGTTCCTCAGCAATCCCAATGGCTTCTTTTTTGGCCCGGTACATCGGTCGATTAGCTCGCACTAAAAAAAAGATTGAACAAAAGATAAAAATCGCTAACACTAAACTTAAAGACGCTAATACTTTATTTTTCAAATGAAAACTCCTCATAAATATTCTTGTTGTTAATTATAACAGAATTTTTTCAAACTTGTGATTAGAACGCTAGAAATTAAAGAAATTCTTGAATATCTGCTAAGGTTTCTGTCAAACTTAATTCCAACAAAGGCAAATCAGCCGGTAAAGCTTTAATCATTCTTTGACCATACTTCGCTTTCACTAAGCGCCGATCAAGAACAATCAATACCCCTTTATCTTCTTCTGAACGAATTAAACGACCTAAGCCTTGACGCAAACGTAAAGACGCTTTCGGCAGTGCATACTTACTAAAGGAATCAATGCCATTGTCTTTCAGAAATTGATACTTCTCTTTCACAAAGGGCCGTTCCGGTGATTCGAATGGCAAGCGAGCCACAATAATAATTTCTAGGGCTTGACCGGGAATATCAACACCTTCCCAAAATGAGTCTGTTCCTAATAAAATATTGTGATTTGAATTAACAAAGCGTTTCATAATTTTTTCCCGAGAGCCAGATATCCCTTGCCCGAGAACTTCAATTCCTTCTAACAATAACTGATAATGGATTTTTTGGTAGACTTTTTGCAACATCTCATGGGAACTGAATAAAACCAAAATCGATTTATGTTCTTGGCGAGCTAATTTTTGGACTGTTTGACTAATAAAATCAACGAACTGGCTAGAGTTAAGCTCTTTAAATCCTGAAGTTTCAGTAGGAACATACAGACGGGCTTGTTGACTATAATCATACGTACTTGGTAACGACTTAAAGGGAATGTAATCAATCCCTAAATTACGGGCCAAATATTGCGTATCTTTTCCAATTCTGATCGTGCCGCCTGTATATAAAATTTTAGAAAAACGGTGATACCAGACACTTTCTTCGGCAATCGAAGCGGTGAAATCACTGTAATAAGCTGTGATTTGTTGGTTTTTCTCACTTAAGCGGCACCATTTAACGACATTACTGGCGGTGCCATTACTAAATAAGTTAACAAAACGTTTGATTTCTCCCAGTTGCCCAACATCTTCTAACCATTCCGATAAGACTAATTGTTCTGAAGGCGTCCACTTATCTAACTCCTTTAAAAATTGGCCTTGGAGCAACTCATAAAGTTCCACACCTTCTTTTAATAATAAACTAAATTGTTCCAAGTCTTTTCGGGTGTAAACTGGCATATTCGCAAGTAATTCGTTAGAAATTAAGACTTCTTCTTCGTACTGATAGTTATGATCAATCAGGAGCCCTTCCACGATGTCTTGCTTCAGTTCTGCTAAAGTCGTCACACTCTCGTCAATAATTAGTTCCAAAGAACGAATAGTCTTTTGCCATTCAGGCTGTTGTTGCAACTCTTTTAATTTTTCCGAGCGACCGTCTTCATTCAACATTTGATTTAATTGCTTAGTCACTTGATAATCATTCAACTGCATAAAACCTGAGCGTTGGGCAATTTCTGATAAATGATGGGCTTCATCAATGATTAAATAATGACTTTTCGGCAGTAACGGTTTTTCCCGGTAGTTCTCTTGACATAAAAAGGCGTGATTGATCACAATCACATTTGACTGAGCCATTTTCTTTTGTAAATGGCGCCAAAAGTCGACTTCGTAAAAGGCTGAGACTTTCGATAAAAAGGCCTCCCCTTTATGTTTAATCTGCTTAAAGAAAAGGTGATTCAACGTCGTTAAATTAAGTTCATCTAAATCTCCAGTTTCGGTTTCGGTTAACCAAACTAAGACTCCCATTTGATACAAGGCGTACTGTTTCTGTTTCGTTGGTTCTTGTAAAGTCGCTTCAAAACGGTCTAAATCAATAAAATGCTGGTGACTTTTAACTAAAGTCGCCACTAAACTCCCTGGTCTAATTTGATTAACTTGGGCCACATCTTTTTCTACAAGCTGACTTTCTAGCAATAAAGAGACTGTGCTAATCACAACTGGCTGTTCTGGTGTTGCTAAATAACTAAGTGGCAACAAATAACCAAAGGTTTTGCCACTACCAGTTGATGCTTCAATGGCTAAATTTTTATGCTCCAAAGACTGATTAGCCGTGTTCTCTGTCGGGTTAAAAAAATCATAGACCATGTTCATCATCTTACTTTGATTTTGACGGTAATCAAAGTGTTGGCCGTAAAGTTTTTCTTTACTCCCTTTATTTTTAGGAAAGGTTTGATTGGCTAAGCCATAATAATCAAATGACTGAACTATTTTTTTGCGAATGGCTAAGCCTTTAATAATTTGGATTCCTGAGGCTAACGACTTGTTAGTTTCCCGCTGTTCAGCTGCAATGCCTTTAATATATTCTCCGGTTTCCATGCCACACTGATCCGCTAAAGGGATAATTTTTTCCATTGTCACTAATGGCAAGTCTTTCATTTTTTCCGTAATTAACAACAATATTTCCCCAGTCACTTCGGCATCACTGTCTGCTTGATGAGGCCGATCGTGACTAATACCGTACTGCTCCGCTAAGTCACCTAAGCGGAAACTCGCTGATGTTGGTAAAAAGATTTGCGCTAATTCAACAGTATCAATCCCAGGATTAGTTAAGGGCTGTTCACCACAACGAACCAGTTCTTTACTTAAAAATTGGTAGTCGAAGTAAATATTGTGTGCCACAAAAATACAATTTTCTAGCATTTGACTAATTTTACTTGCCACATCTTCTAAATAAGGGGCTTGAGCCACTTGCTGATTGCTAATGCCCGTTAAATTTTCTATTTGTTTAGAGATTTTTATTTTAGGATTAATGTCTTGGGCAAAACTTGAAATAATCTGCCCCTCTTTAATAAAGACACAACCAAATTGAATGATCCGATCTTCTTTGGGATTAGTGCCAGTTGTTTCAATATCAACAACTGCATAAATATCCTTAGTATTCACTAGTTTTCCCTCTTTTCTATTACGATAAACACGTCACAAATCAAATTATACCTATTTTCACCTTAGATTTCATCTTATTCTGAAATAATTTACTTTTTAACCTTTGCTTTCTTTTAAAAGAACTTGTTTTTTTGAAAAAAACAAGTCATAAAAGCTGATTGTCCTTATTTTACACCCGTATTTTATGCTAAAATAAAGGCGGATGGTTAAGCTTCTCTAGGTAACCACTTTAGATTTGAAGGGAGTTTATGTTATGACAACGAGTAATTTTCAAGATGATTTTTTATGGGGTGGCGCAGTAGCCGCTAACCAATGTGAAGGCGCTTTTGACGTCGATGGTAAAGGGTTATCACCGGTTGATGTCTTACCAGACGTTCATCACGGTCGTTGGGACGCTTTAATGAACCCTACAAAGGCCTTAGAGACAGATTACGGCTTTTACCCAAGTCATGAGTCTATCGACTTCTACCACCGTTACAAAGAAGATTTAGCGTTAATGGCTGAAATGGGCTTTAAAACTTTCAGAACATCTATTTGTTGGGCGCGGATTTTTCCAAATGGTGATGAAACCGAACCAAATGAAGCTGGGCTAAAATTTTACGATGATTTGTTTAACGAATGCCAACGTTTAGGTATGGAACCCCTCGTTACAATTCAACATTTTGATACACCTGTGGCTTTAATGACTAAATACGGCGGTTGGAAAAACCGAAAACTAATCGACTTTTATTTAAATTACTGTGACGTTGTCTTTAAGCGTTACAAAGACAATGTTAAGTATTGGTTAACATTCAACGAGATCAATATGATTTTACATATCCCTTTCTTTGGTGGCGGCTTAGACTTAACGAATGAGGAAAACCCTGAAGAAGTTAAATATCAAAGTGCTCACCACCAATTAGTCGCTTCAGCTATGGCAACTAAACTAGGACACAGCATCAACCCTGATTTCCAAATCGGCTGTATGTTAGCCGCTGGGGCAACTTACCCTAACACTTGTGCACCTGAGGATGTTTGGAAATCTTTAGAAGCTGACCGTGAAGGTTACTTCTTTATTGACGTTCAAGCTCGCGGCTACTACCCAAGTTACAGCAAACGATTCTTTAAAGAGAACAACATTACTTTAGAGATTGCTGAAGGTGATTTAGAAGTCATGAAAGAAAATACTGTTGACTTTATTTCTTTCAGCTACTACTCTTCTCGTTTGACTAGTGCTGATCCAAAAGTCAATGAAGAGACAGAAGGAAATGTCTTCGCCTCACTGAAAAATCCGTACTTAAAAGCCAGTGAATGGGGTTGGCAAATTGACCCTCTTGGTTTAAGAACGACGATGAACCAAATATACGACCGTTATCAAAAACCTCTTTTCGTAGTTGAAAATGGCTTAGGTGCTAAAGACGTCGTTGAAGCTGACGGTTCTATTATTGATGATTACCGCATTGCCTACTTACGTGAACACATTCGCGAAATGGGCGAAGCCATTGCCGATGGCGTGGAATGTTTAGGTTACACTACTTGGGGCTGTATTGACTTAGTCAGTGCCGGTTCAGGTGAAATGAGTAAACGTTACGGCTTTATCTACGTTGATCGAGATAATGACGGTAACGGAACCTTAAACCGCAGCAAGAAAAAATCTTTTGACTGGTACAAAAAAGTCATCGCTTCTAACGGTCTTAACTTAGATTAATAATTATATCCAAAAAGAGCTGATTCGATAATCAGCTCTTTTTTAGAAGTTAAATGTAAACCTTTTCACATCCCTGTGTTATAATAAAGGCAAGAACTAGTTGAAGGAGGTTGTTGAAAATGTTAGCAAATTACCAACACATCTTAGTTGCCAATGACGGCTCAGAAAATGCCCTTTTAGCCTTTCAAGAAGCGGTGGAAATCGCCAAGAGAAATGAGGCTACGTTGTATATTTTACGAGTTGTCGATACCCGCTTAGATCCATTTGCCCCCTATATTATTGAAGGGGTTCTAGAAGAACAATTAGAAGAAGCTAAAGAAGACATGCTTAAACTAGCAGACCTAGCCAAAGAAAAAGGGGTCGCTCAAGCTGTTCCTTTAGTTAAGCAAGGACAACCTCGCGATATTATTACTAATAAAGTGCCAGAAAAGTACGACATCGATTTAATCGTGATTGGTGCTACTGGTAAAACGGGCTTAGATAAACTTTGGATTGGTTCAACAACTAATTATGTCGTTAACCACGCTAAAGGTAATGTTCTCGTCATTCGGAATAAATAACTAATAAGCAGATTAGCTAAGAGCTAATCTGCTTATTTTAATAGGTTAAACTTTTCAAACTAACTTCAATTTCATTCTGAGACAGCCTTTTAAAGTCATAAGTAGCAATTAATTGGCGTTTGATTTTTGCAGTTTCGGCAGTAAGGCTTTTGTCTTGAAAATCCCAAAATTTGTTTAGTAAGTTTTCAAAAATCCGACCAGTTCCGTTACTCCCTAAGTCAAAACCTAAGCGTTCGGTTTCAGACAACTGGGTTTTAGAAATAGCCAAGATTGCTTGATAGACTTCCCCTGTAGCAATAAATCTGGGGGTTTTTGATTCCATGGCTATTTTTAATTCCTGAAAATTAACTGCTCGATAGATTTCTCGGCTTTTTTCAATCGCAATTAATTCATCGAGAACTTCGCCTGGACTTTCCGTCATAACTTGACTTAAAGCGATTAAGACTTTACCAGAATAAGATTCAGCAGCTTTTTTGTTGGCACTATATAAGGTTTGTTGTGAAATACCAGACTGTTTTGCTACATCGTAGCGGGTTAGCTGTCGTTTTTTTAACAAAATATCCATCAAATTCATCTAACTTCCTCCTTTTACTCTCCCTTATACTATAACATATTTTAGTAAAAAATATCATTTTAATAAACAGAAAAAAAACCACCGTAATGACATACGGTGGAAATGAAGGTTGTTGTTACTCTTTAAAAGAGTAAGTATGAAAACCAATTCGGGATAACTGGCATATAAGTATCATACGTCTTAGAAATAAAAAACCGCTGTTTATCTTATGTGCCGCCTCTAAAAATCAGATGAGAAAACCTTCATCTAAAAGCTAGTCCACTCATCGGCTTCTGTCACGATTTCAGGATTTTCTGCTGATTCACCTGACTTAGTGTAACGATCTTTTGAGAGATCACGGTAAAATGCTGCTTTTGTTAAATTGCGATAAGGATTTAAGAATAAATAACCTAAACCTAAAGTCGCCCATGACAAGAGTGTCCAGCCGATAAAACTCAAATCAATGTAGAATAAACGGCCTTTATGACCTTGCATCATTAATTTACTTTCAGTAATATAGTTGTTTGCTGATAAACCTTGAGTATCGGTATGCTCTGATAAATCCTTATAAATAAAGAATGACTGTGAATAAGCATAACCTTTAACAATTCCTGGTATCACAAAGAGTAACGACCATAAGTAGATAAAGAATGAACTTAACAATTGAATTAAAACTAATGGCACAAAATCCCGACCATTAAACATTCTGAATTGGTCATTACTTGGGTTAATTTGACGTCTTGGGTTTCTCAAAACTTCTAAGAACGTAAAAGAAATTCCAATTGTTAAGAAACTTAAAATAACGCTAAAGCCCGTTCTGAGAACGAAATTAACTGAGGTACTACCTGAAGCCACCCCATCAAAAAAATCTGATGATGAAAATTCATTATTTACTGAAAATTCATTCTGGTCTTCCCAATTATCTTCATCATCCCAAATTGTATCCCCGTCTTCAAAAAGATCTTCGAATTGTTCGGTTTGACTCATTGTTTGACTACTCGATTCAAAATTTTCAAAAAAGACAACTGCCGCGACTAAACTAATCCCTAAAACTAGTAAGACACCCCACACGGCTAAGATATTCAACACTGATGGCACGATATTTAAAAATACGGCGTCTTTCCAACGCCCTTTTAAAGCTTCTTTTGCTTCCGCTTTAAGTTGAGAACTTGTTTTATACATTTTTTCTCCTCCAAAAATAGTTATTCTTAATTCTATCATAAAAATATTCAGAACCAAAGAATTATTCGTTTAACGAACGTTTATGATATTTTCCTTAGCTGACTTTCATAAATCCCTTTTTTACCAGAAGCTAAGACACTGATAAATGACCCAAGTAAGAACCAACCAGCAGCCGTGACCCCAAATAACTCAAGAGCCATGAAAAAACTGGCAACTGGGGTTTTAGTCGCACCTGCAAAAACTGAAACAAAACCTAAGCCAGCGACAAATCCTACAGGCAGCTGACTGAGCTGACCTAAAAGACTACCTAAGGAGGCGCCGATTTCAAATAAAGGGGTCACTTCCCCTCCTTGGAACCCTGCTCCTAAAGATAGAACTGTGAAAATAAATTTATTTAAGAAATCGAAAGTTGGTTGGCTTCCTTGAAAAGAGTCACTTAAAATTGGTAGACTTAAACCTAAATAACGACTAGTACCATAGCTCCCTGCTAACAATAACACTAAACACGCCCCAAAACCAATCCGAAGAACCTCATTTACAATCAACTTCTGATAAAGTTTTTTGATAAAGCTCACAGAAAAAGCAAAAAACCGACTAACTAGGCCAAAAATCACACTAAAAACAAGGACGTAACCGAAGACCCGCAAAGTTGTTTGGGGAACTTCCCCAAGTTGGTACAGACTATGAGTCGCCCCGGCTAATGTAGCGACGCGATTAGCTATCAAGGCTGTTAATAAACTAACGACTAAAGATGTGCCTTTGAATTTAGCTCTTTTCAACACTTCAAAACTAAAAATCGCCCCTGCCACTGGTGTGCCAAAGACTGCACTAAAGCCGCCGCTAATCCCACAAATTATTAATAGCCAGCGGTCTTTTTGATTGACTCGGAAAAGCTTTCCCGTAGCTTCCGCTAAAGCCCCCCCCATTTGAACAGCCGTACCTTCTCGGCCAACTGAACCACCAAATAGATGGGTAGTAATCGTCCCGAATAAAGTCAAAGGTAACATTTGCCATGGGACATTTCCAGTTGCGCCTTGACCTTGGCGAATCACTAAGTTATTGCCACCTAAACTTTCCCGACTATATTTTAAATACAGATGCATAAACAACATCCCACTCAGGGGTAGAAAAAGAATAATCCAGAGGTTAGCTTCTCTAATCTTAGTAACTAGTGCTAAACTCATTAAAAAGAAACTTGCTAACAAGCCAATGCCAGTACCGATTACTAAAGATATACTTGTCCATTTAAACAGTTCTTTGACTGTTTTTTCAAGCTGCTTAGCCATCTCCTTTTCCCCTCCTTGAAGAAACTAACTCCCGCCTTTTTAAGAAGGGAGTAACAACTCTTTTAATAACTTGATGATTGCCTGAGGACTCTCAGATAAGTGATAATCACAAATTTCTTGGATTGCTTGATTATCGCCAATTGCCACACTAACGGTTCCTTGACGAAGCATTTCAACATCGTTGTGATCATTACCAAAAGCAATGTATTCTTCTGATCCAAACAGTTTTTTTAAAGCACTGGCTTTATTAACTCCTTGATTAGTAAAATCTAAACACTTTTCACGAGGGTAACAGGTACAAGTGACGGATAAGTGTTGTAAATCAGTCAAGACTTGTTCTTGGCTAGGATAATTAGCAAGTAAGATTTTAATTGGGTCCTTAATTTCGTCTAAATCCCGTTTTCGCCCTTGCTTTAAGACATCAATTTTACTACTTAAATGAGCTAAGGAGGGACCATGTAAGGCATAATCCCATGCTTCATCAACTAAATAGTCTAAGTTTTTTTCTTTGATGTACTTGATTAAAAACTGGCTATCAGCCGGTGCCAAATAGTTCAACCATTGACACTTCCCCTGATAATAGAGCATCGTGCCGTTACCGCCAATTAAATAAGTCTCGCTTAATTCAGCGGGCAATAAAGGTAAAATATCTCTGACTGGTCGGGCCGAAGCGAAAATCAAACGATGTTCTGGCTGGCGATAAATAGCTGTCCTTAAAAAGTCTGTTAAAACTGTTGCAATGGTTTGACCGTCGTAACAAATCGTGCCATCTAAATCAAATACAACGTTCATCTCCAGCATCCTTCCCTTTAACGACTTAATCGATACAAACTAATTTGGTAATCTTTTTTAGGGAAGTCCCCAATAAATTGCCCCCGATTTTTTTCATAAAACCCACGTAGCTTAGTATTACTTGTGGCACAATCTAAGAAAATATTAGCTTGATTATAAATTGATAAATCATAACAATGACTTAATATTTTAGTTCCTAAGCCCATTCCTTGAAACTCCGGGACAATCGCAATGTGATTTAAATATAAACTGCGGTCGACTGACCCTAAGTAAGTTAATTCCGGTGCGGGCCTTAAAAAGAACACACCGATAATTTCCGGTTCATTGACAATTAGATTAACGTTGCCTAAGCCAACTTCTTTAACTATTTGATCTTGTTGCCAAGGGTAGCCCCATTGCTTATTGCCCTTTTCTAACAAGTCTAAGGTGACTTGATTTAATAAACGGGTAACACTCGTTGCTTCTGATAATTTTGCTAATCTAATTTTAGTTTTCATTGATATCTCCTTCAATACTAAAACACAAACTTCTTTTAAGTTAGAGTTAAAATAAAAATAAACACTTATCCAGTATAAACCATGACAAAATTAATGCAATCTGTATTTAAGATTATTTAGTCTTTCTTCATTTTCCTTTGAATGTTAAACTAGTACCATTGAAGACTTAGAAAGGAAGATTTCCCTTGAAGTATCTCCGGATAAAACCACTTGGTGCCTATTGCCCCAAGTGTGGTCGTAAGTTAGAATTGCTGCTACCAGAAGAAGCAACTAAGACCTTGGCCCAGTTTGCCATTTGTTTTAAATGTCGAAAAGTTCACCAGTTCAAGGTTGGCGAACTAAGTCTGACGACTAGTTTAAAAACCTTGTCTGATGAACGCCGCCAGAGCCTTAAAACCCTTGTGACAGCCTTACCAGATAAATTTCAGTACAAAGCTCACGGCAGTCAACTGCGCTTATCGAAAGAATCAACGACTTATCAACGGAGTTGGCTAAGTTTAGGGGCTTATGAAAAAGCCTTTGGTGAAGCCGCCCCTGCCAGTAACGCCGATTTTCGCTTGACTAAAAATAATTGTAAATGGTGTGGCTTAAAGTTAACTCCGCCTCGTCGCTCCTTTTGTAAAGATAGTTGTTCCCGGGCTTATGGCAAAGCGACTTATTTCAAACGGAGTTTAGCTGCCTTGCCTTATCGGATTGCTTGCCGGGATGACTTTTATTGCCGGGTGACTGGCGAAGATTTAGCCCAACGTAACAAGTTTGGCGTCAGGATCCCAGCAAGTAATGGCACGTTAGAAATTCATCATTTAATTTTCGTCTCTGAAGGTGGCAGTGATCACGAGTCTAATTTAATTACTATTTCCCAAGAGCTTCATCGCCGATATCACCAAGGAGAGCAACAAGCCTGTCAGGAAATTGACGGGATAAAAAACGCTCAGTTAACTTTATACAGTTCCTTAATGAAAGCAAAAACCAACAGCCTTAGCTAGGAGGCTGTTGGTTTTTCATTTGATTCACTTTCAGGATGATGAGCACTGCTGGAATTGCCCAACAGCAGTTTAAGATAATCGTTGATAAAAACAAACTACCATTTAATGACACCCCACCGACTAACAAGCTGACGATCACCGCTAAGACAATCTTACTTAAATGTAAGTAATAAGGCCACATCACTAGTGGCAAGCCTTGTCGAAGTTTATTAAGATTTTGAACGAAGGCCGTTAAGATCACTAGACTTAAAACTAAGATTAAGAGTGAGTAGCCTCGATACAACGGGGTAATCATCAAAGCTAAAGATTGCTCCATCGTTTTGATTAAAGCTGGGTCACTGACTTTACTGATACTTTCATTGACTTGCTGAAGTTGTTTTGTCGAATCGAGCAAGGCCGGTAAGCCCATAATCCCAATAACTCCCCCTAAGCCACCGAAAATGACTAAAATCATATTCCAAAAACGTAATGTTTTAATTAGTTTTCCTTGGTTATTCATGAATTCATTCCTTTTCCTTTGTTAATTTACTCTTCATGTCACTTTTCATTTTAACCTTATTCAGTAACCAGTACAAGGCACAAAAAAAGTTAAGAAATGATTCTTAACTTTTTGAGGTGACTTTATTTATTTTTTAAAACTTCAGCTGTCGCCGCTAAAGCACGGTCGGAAATAGCTGTGTAACGTTCTTTCTTATCTTTAATCTTCGCTGGTAACTCAGGGAAAATGCCAAAGTTAGCATTCATCGGTTGGAAATGCTTGCCCGCTGTATGAGTGATGTAATACGCCATACTGCCAACAGCCGTTTCCCGTGGGAAAGTTAACAGCTCCTCACCTTTAGCCATCTTAGCAGCATTGATTCCTGCTACCATGCCACTAGCGGCACTTTCAACATAACCTTCCACCCCTGTCATTTGACCGGCAAAGAACAAATTAGACCGTTTACGTGATTGGTACGTCGGTTCTAACAATTCTGGTGAATTCATAAAGGTGTTGCGATGCATGACACCATAACGAACAATCTCAGCATTTTCAAGACCTGGAATCATGCGAATAATTCGTTTTTGCTCCCCCCATTTTAAATGAGTTTGGAAGCCGACAATGTTGTATAGTGAGGCTGCTGCATCATCTTGTCGCAATTGAATCACTGCATGTGGCCGTTTATCCGTTTTAGGATCTTCTAAGCCCACTGGTTTTAACGGACCAAAGAGCATTGTTTTTTCCCCACGGTTAGCCATCACTTCGATTGGCATACACCCTTCAAAGAATTTTTCTTTTTCAAATTCTTTTAACGGGGCAACTTCTGCCGTAATTAATTCTTTACGGAAAGCCATAAACTCTTCTTCATTCATAGGACAATTTAAATAGGCCGCTTCCCCTTTGTCATATCGTGATTTCAAATAGACTTTTTCCATATCAATAGAACTTTTTTCAATAATCGGTGCTGCTGCATCGTAAAAGTAAAGACCTTTTGACTCTGTAAACTCAGAGATCTCATTAGCCAAAGCTTCTGCTGTTAAAGGTCCTGTGGCAATAATCGTAATCCCCTCAGGAATACTAGTAACTTCTTCATCAATCACCTTAATGTTCGGATGATTGCGCAACCGTTCCGTAATCAACGCTGAAAAATTGTCTCGATCAACGGCTAAAGCCCCACCGGCTGGTACAGCTGTTTGGTCGGCAGAATTAATAATAATCGAATTAAAACGACGCATTTCTTCTTTTAATAAACCTACGGCATTGGTGACATTGTTTGCTCTTAAAGAATTGGAACAAACTAACTCGGCAAAATTTTCAGTATGATGGGCTGGGGATTTTTTCAATTTCCGCATTTCATATAAATTAACTTGGACACCTGCTTCAGCAGCTTGCCATGCGGCCTCACTACCTGCTAATCCTGCTCCAATAATATTTACGACTTCTGTCATTTTGTCAGCTCCTTTATTAATCAAGAATACGACAGCTCCATTATTGGAACCGTCGCATCGTATTTTAAATGTTTATTTTTGAATGTCTTCCTTATAATCACAGTCACTACAGATGACTTGTTTGCCACCTTTGACTTTTTTCTCAACTAAGTATTTTTCACATTTCGGACAATTACGGCCAATCGGTTTATCCCATGAGGTAAACTCACATTCTGGGTAACGACCACAGCCATAGAATAGACGGTTCTTCTTAGATTTACGTTCAATGACTTCACCTTCACTACAAGTCGGACATTTAACGCCAATCTCTTTAACAATCGCCTTCGTATTGCGACAGTCCGGGAAATTACTACAGGCGTAAAACTTGCCGTAACGCCCAAGTTTTATAACCATTGGATTTCCACATTCTTCACAATCAAAACCAGCTGGTTCATCTTTGATTTGAATTTTTTCCATATTCGTTTCGGCTTTTTCTAATTCAATTGCGAAAGGTTTATAGAAGCGATCAACCACATCGACCCAATGTTCTTGAGCTTCGGCGATTTTATCTAAATCTTTCTCCATTTGAGCGGTAAAGTTTTCATCGACGATTTGTGGGAAGAACTCAACGATTAACCCATTGACGATTTCTCCAAGTTCAGTTGGTTCGAAACGTTTACTAACTAGCTTAACGTAATAACGTCGTTGAATCGTCTCTAAGGTCGGCGCATAAGTTGAAGGACGACCTACGCCGTTCTCTTCCAAGGTTTTAATTAAAGTTGCTTCACTGAATCGGGCTGGTGGTTGAGTGAAGTGTTGTTTTTCCTCTAAGTCAGCAGCAATGACAACTTCCCCTTCTTCCAAATCAGGTAAAATATTTTCTTTTTCTTCTTTGCCTTCATCATTGCCTTCAATGTAGACTTTCATAAAGCCATGAAATTTAATTTTTGAGCCATTAGCAATAAAAGTAACGCCGTTTTGCAAAAGATTAACGCGCATTGTGTCTAAAACAGCTGGTGTCATCTGACTTGCGACTACACGAGACCATATTAGGCTGTACAACTTAAATTGGTCCTTGTCTAACCGTTCTTTAATCGATTCTGGTGTTCTCATGACACTTGAGGGTCTAATCGCCTCATGGGCGTCCTGAGCCCCTTTTTCATTCTTCTTCGTTTCTTTAAAGCCAATAGCATACTCTTTACCATAGGTTTCTTCAATAAAGCTAGCTGCTTCATTTTTACAAACATCTGACAAACGAGTTGAGTCCGTACGCATATACGTAATTAAACCAACTGTCCCCTCTTTACCAAGGTTAATTCCTTCATAAAGTTGTTGGGCAACCATCATTGTTTTCCGAGTTCTAAAATTTAACTTACGAGCAGCTTCTTGTTGCATGCTACTCGTTGTAAATGGTTTAGCCGGATTACGTTTCCGTTCTTTTTTAGTAATTTTCTCAACTGTATAATCTCGAGACGTTAGGCGTTCTGTCACTGATTTGACATCATCAGCATTAGCCAATTTCATTTTTTTACCATCGACGCCGTAAAAAGCGGCTTTGAATTTTTTGCGTTTCTTTAAGAAATCGCCATTAATGCTCCAGTATTCTTCTGGTTCAAAAGCCTTAATCTCTTCTTCACGGTCCATAATAATTTTTAACGCCACCGATTGAACACGGCCAGCACTTAAGCCTTTTTTAACTTTCTTCCATAGTAGTGGACTAATTGAATAACCTACTAAGCGGTCTAAAATACGACGAGCTTGTTGGGCGTCAACTAAATCAACATTAATTGAGCGTGGTTCTTTAAAAGCGGCTTTGACAGCATCTTTCGTAATTTCGTTGAAAACAACGCGATTTTGATCTTCTAAATCTAATCCAAGTAAGAAAGCTAAATGCCAAGCAATTGCTTCCCCTTCTCTATCCGGGTCACTTGCGAGATAGACTTTTTGGGCTTTTTTAGCATATTTCTTTAGTTCCTTAATGACTGGACCTTTACCCCGAATTGAAATGTAGTGTGGATCATAATTATTTTCAGTATCCACGCCCATCTTACTTTTCGGTAAATCTCTAATATGACCAACACTGGCCACTACTTTGTAATTACGTCCTAAATATTTTTCAATTGTCTTTGCTTTGGCTGGTGATTCCACGATCACTAAGTATTTATATGCCATGTAGTTAACTACCACCTTTTTCAATAAACTCATTATATTTGATAAATCGGCTATTCATATTACGAATCGTTTCAATCTTATGCCATATTGTAAGGGTTTGTCAACATTTGTTCTCTAATTCATAAAATCTTTACAATTAAATGGGTACTCTTCTAAGATATCTTGAGCCTTTCTTACACACTTCGCCCCTTGCTGAATCAGCTGGATTGGGCCGATTGATTCTTCGGAATGAATATCCCCTGGCACGGCAAAAACTTCCCGACCAGCTTCTAAGGCTAATTGAGCTGTTATTAAACTGCCACTAGACTCCTTAGCTTCAATAATACATGTGCCGGCTGTGATCCCGGCAATGATCCGATTACGAGCGGGAAAGTGATAAGGTTTTGGCGGGCTGTCTCGTGAGTATTCACTTACTAGTAAGTGAGCTTTTCCTAGATAGTCTTGAAGCCGGAAGTTTTCCTGAGGGTAAGTCACGTTTAGTCCCGAGCCGATGATGCCGATTGTTTTGCCTTTTTGATAAATCGTTTGTTGATGAGCATACGTATCAACCCCTCTAGCTAAACCACTAACGATTGTTAAGTTATGAGCGACTAAGCTTGGAACTAAGCTGCCAATGACACGTTTGCCATAATCTGTCATTTTCCGTGAACCAACAATGGCGATACTAGGCTCTTTTAATAACTGGATATTACCTTGATAAAACAAGGCCGCCGGCGGGTTATAGACTTCTTTTAAAGGCTCTGGATAGTCTTGGTCGATAATCGTCACCATGCCGCAATCGCTAGAGAGTTCCACACCATTTGCTTGAGAGTCATATAAGCTAGCTTCAACAAGTTGCCGTTTCTCTTGAGGAATCTTGACTAATGCAGCAAGTTCAGCAAAAGTAAGTTCTGTTTGAGCAGTCGTTAAACAGTGCTCAATTATTTTTAAGAGACTTAGATTGCTAATACCTTGAGTGTGTTTTAAGTGGTAAATAAACGTTTTTAAATTCATAAAAAAGCCCCTCATTTCTACGTATTAGTAAAAAATGGCTGTATAATTTTTGGTGTGGATGAAGAAATTCATTCACGCCTATTTTTACACAAAAAAATAGAAACATATGAACTTTCCAGTTAGAATAAAGTTGCTAAGACCAATTCAGGGAGGAAGATTCAT
>NZ_NGJU01000001.1 GCF_003987495.1 Vagococcus salmoninarum | reverse complement strand
TTTAAACACCGCATTCTAATCAGTTTTAAAGTGACACAAAAAAGCAACTTCACCATTTCTGATGAAGCTGCCTAAGTAACTATTTATTCGACTAAATTTTAGCCATCCACACAATTTGACGTAGAGCCGTTTTTTATTAATGTGTGTTTAGTTAAACATCTTAAAGTTTAGTAACTTCTGCAGCTTGAGGGCCTCTTTCGCCTTCAACAACAGTAAATTCAACTTCTTGACCTTCTTCTAAAGATTTGAATCCGTCTCCTTGAATAGCTGAAAAATGTACAAAAACATCTTCTTGCCCTTCAATTTCTAAAAATCCAAAGCCTTTTTCGTTGTTAAACCATTTCACTTTACCTTGTTCCATTAAATAGAACCTCCAATAATCTTTACTTTGCAATTAATTATTATAGCTGTTGTCTGAAGAACTTACTTTTAACTAATAAAGGTAACTTTTTTAAACCCTTTGCTAATAATTCTTAACTACATTTTCATTATACTGTACTCCTCTAAGAACTTCAATGGCAATTTAACCGTTTTCTTAATTATCATTTTTTCAATCCAACATAAAAAAAGCCAAGACATTAAGTCCTGGCTTACAAAAATCAAATTAATCGACTTTTTTGTTTTTCTTTTGTTCTTTTTCACGTTCGCTTTTGTTTAAGATTTGTTTTCTTAAACGGATGCTTTCTGGTGTTACTTCACAGAACTCATCATCAGTTAAGAACTCTAATGATTCTTCTAATGACATTACTTTAGGTTTTTTAATAACGTTAGTTTGGTCTTTATTAGCAGAACGGACGTTAGTTTGTTGTTTCGCTTTCGTCACGTTAACACCTAAGTCATTTTCACGACTGTTTGAACCAACAACCATACCTTCGTAAACTTCAGTACCTGGTTCAACAAAGACTGTTCCACGTTCTTCAACACTCATAATACTATAAGTCGTTGCTTTACCTGTATCAACAGAAACTAAGGCACCGTTACGACGGCCGCCGATTGAACCTTTAATCATTGGTAAGTATTGATCGAAAGTGTGGTGCATGATTCCGTAACCACGGGTCATTGACATAAATTCAGTTGTATAACCGATTAAGCCACGAGCTGGGGCTAAGAAGATTAAACGGATTTGACCGTTACCAGTATGGATCATGTCTTGCATTTCACCTTTACGGTTACTTAAAGACTCGATGATGCCACCCATGTATTCTTCAGGCGTGTCAATTTGGACACGTTCAAAAGGTTCGCATTTAACACCGTCAAATTCTTTAACGATTACTTTCGGACGTGATACTTGTAACTCAAAGCCTTCACGACGCATGTTTTCGATTAAGATTGATAAGTGTAATTCTCCACGACCTGAAACAACCCAAGCATCTGGTGAATCAGTAGGATCAACTTTTAATGACACATCTGTTTGTAATTGGCTAAGTAAACGTTCTTCAATTTTACGAGAAGTAACGAATTTACCTTCACGACCAGCAAATGGTGAATTATTAACTAAGAATGTCATTTGTAACGTTGGTTCATCGATGTGCAAGATTGGTAAAGCGTCTTGTTGATCCACAGGGGTAACTGTTTCTCCAACGAAGATGTCTTCCATTCCTGAAATCGCAATTAAATCGCCAGCTTTCGCTTCGTTGATTTCCACTCGGTCTAAACCGAAGAAACCAAATAATTTTGTGACACGGAAGTTTTTAGCTGAGCCGTCAAGTTTCATTAATGACACTTGATCCCCAACTTTGATTTTCCCACGGAACACACGACCAATACCGACACGACCTAAGTAGTCATTGTAATCTAATAAAGACACTTGGAATTGTAGTCCTTCATCGCTATTATCAACTGGCGCAGGGATGTGATCGATAATCGTATCGAAAACTGGATCCATTGACGCTTCTTGATCAGCAGGATCTTCTGAGGCACTTGACGTACCATTGATACCTGATGTGTAAATAACTGGGAACTCTAATTGGTCATCGTCAGCCCCTAATTCGATAAATAATTCTAGCACTTCATCAATAACTTCAGCTGGACGAGCCGCTGGTTTATCAATTTTGTTAACTAAAACGATTGGAATTAATTTTTGTTCTAAGGCTTTTTTCAAAACGAAACGTGTTTGAGGCATTGTTCCTTCGTAAGCATCTACGACTAATAACACACCATCAACCATTTTCATGATACGTTCAACTTCGCCACCGAAATCCGCATGTCCTGGAGTATCCAAGATGTTGATTTTCGTACCTTTGTAACTTACAGCAGTATTTTTAGCTAAAATTGTAATACCACGTTCTTTTTCAATATCATTAGAATCCATTGCTCGTTCTTGTAAGTTCAAACGACCATCTAATGTATCAGATTGTTTCAATAATTCATCTACCATTGTTGTTTTACCGTGGTCAACGTGGGCTATGATAGCTACGTTACGGATATCTTCTCTTAATTTCACTTTATTATTCTCCTCACTATTTAAGCATCTGTTATGCTTTAAAACGACCGACATAATTTACTCGACTTTTCATTATACCAAAGAATCACTATGAAAAACAATAAAAAGTTTTCAGAAAAATAAAAAATATTTTAATGGACCTTTTTCACTCTTTTTTTTATGAGCGACAATGCTTTTGATAATCTGCCAAAGTCTTAGGCGTAGCAGCAATCAGCGGGACTTTTTGCCTTAAATCTAACGCTTCCCCACGTAAATCCGCTAACTCAATGCCTAACTCATCACTGAGGACTTTACCAGGCGCATAATCCCAAGGTTGTAAATAGCTAATATACGCGTTTTGATTACCTTTTAATAATTCTTTAAAACCAATCCCAGCACAGCCAGTCATCCGCACAGCTAGAGCTTCCATTGAAAAATTTTGGGTTTGGAACTTATCTTTTAAAAACATCGCTGTATTAACGCTAATAATACCTTCCTTAATACCGATATTTTCTGGCTCTTTTAATGGCTCATCATTTAGATGCACACCGATTCCTCGGCCACCCCAAACAAGTTCGTCACGCATGATTTCATAAATGAAGCCAAGTTGACCCACACCATCTTCAAAGACGGCTAACATGGTACAAAAATTATCTTGTTGTTTAACAAAATTCAAGGTGCCATCAATTGGATCAATGATCCAGACCCGACCTTTAAAATCAGTGACCTCGTCGCCGAGACCTTCTTCCCCGAGAATTTGATCGTCTGGATAATTTTCACGAATCTTTTTAACAAAAAAAGCTTCCGTTTCTTTATCAACATTCGTTACTAGATCAGCATGATTGCTTTTTTCTTCAACGATCAAAGGGGACTGAAGCTTAATTTTAATGCTTTCAGCAGCTTCATAAATCCAACTTTTAATTTCTTCGGCCATCTTTTGATTTGTCATCTTTACGCTCCCTTCATTTTAATCACTGTTCCAGGTGCTTTTTTAGCAGCTGCCACTGCTCGATACAAAGAATAACCAGAAACGGCTTCAAACTCTTTGCCTAAAGAACGCTCTTCACCAATACTTTTAACAACTTTTTTAAAGTTTCCGTGTTTTTCTAAAAATAAGCTAGCGCTCATACCTTTTTCATACAAGTCTTCCAATGCTTGCCACATATCCATAACAGCCAGCATTTCTTCTTGGGTCCACGAAATGTCTAGTGGATAACTGTAACTATCTTCCATTTTTATCACCTTTTTATCCTAGTTTATTGTCCCTAGTGTAACAAATTTCTGCTCTGACGTATATAATGAGGGACTTTTCTTTCTTACTTAAAGGAAAAGAACTATGACTTTTGTCATAGTTCTGCTTTTTAGTTTATTTTTCAAGTTCTGTTTTAGAGTCATGTTTCTCATCTGGAAAAATAACTGTAAATGTGGTTCCTTGATCTTTTTCACTGGCTACTTCAATCGACCCTTTATGTAATTTAACTAGCTGATGAACAATCGATAAACCTAGGCCAGATTCACCATACTTCGTATTTTTACGCGAGGGATCAACTTTATAGTAGCGTTCCCAAATATTAGATACTTCCTCTGCCGTCATACCAATTCCTGTATCTTGAACTTTAACAATGGTTTCTAAATAGCCCTTTTCAACAGTAATCGTAATCTCGCCATTCTCAGTAAACTGAATTGCATTTTGAATAATGTTAACTAAAATTTGGACAAAACGATCATAGTCGGCGTAGACAGACACCTCTTCTTCTGAGACTAAAGTCAGCTTATTATTTGACGCTTCCGCTTTCCCAGAAAGTTGTTGGACAATTTGTTTTAAGGTTTCTGTGGCACTAAATTTTTGAATGACCATACTAATTTGATTCGTCCGGATTTTTTCATAGTCTAAGTTCTCATTGACTAAGCGAATTAAACGAGTGGTCTCATTTCGCATCAATTGAATACATTTTTCTTCTTGGTCTTTAGGAATAGCGTTGTAAGCAATCCCTTCCAGCAAACCGTTGATCGTCGTTAATGGTGTTCGCATTTCATGGGCGGCATCAGCCATAAATTGACGGCGGCGATCTTCTTGCCGCTGAATTTCTTCGTTAGATTCCTTTAACGCGCTAGCCATGACATTGAAATCTTGAGCCAATTCATCTAATTCATCATTGCCTTTAACTTCTAAATTGACATCAAAATTTCCTGAAGAGATTTGACGAGTCGCTTTTTTCATGCGATTGATCCGGTTGACTTGGAATTGGGCAATCACATAACTAAAGATCAAGGCAATAATACTTGAAATTAAGAAGCCTTTAAACAAGTTTTCCGTTAAGCCCCGCATACTATTTTCAATGGTTTTAATTGGTTGGGTAACAGCAATTGCTCCCACAAAACGATTGTCTGTGCCATCAAATAAAAATAGCGGTTGGACAATCATTGCTTGGCGATTACCTGGACCTTTACCACCGGTTTCAACGATTCCACGAATAACTTCTCCCTCAGTCACTCGTTGCCAGTCTTTCTCACTAACAAAGCTCATCTTTTGACCTTTAAAACCTTTTGGGTACTCTAATTTCTTTTCAACATTAGCATAGTAAAAGGAAACATCTTGCGTTTTCATGATTACTTCGACTAAATTAATATTCAATAATAAGTTTTCTGGCGCTTCTTTACTGATTTCTTGGACACTCTTAGCATAGCCTTCCATTTGCTCATAATTACTGACCATTACCGTTTGTTTTGTAAATTGGGTGAAAGATATTCCAACGACAATTAAGATTGTTAAAATAATTGCCCAGAAAGCAATCATTTGTTGAAAAAGGTATTTCATTGAGCCTCGACTCCCGAGTCATCGAATTTGTAGCCAACACCCCAAACAGTTTGAATGACTTGGGGACCAACTTTTTCGATTTTTTGTCTTAATTTTTTAATATGGGCATCGACAGTTCGTTCATCACCAAAGTATTGATAATCCCAAACCATCTCTAATAACTGCTCTCTTGAGAAAACTTGCCGCGGTTTCTTAGCTAGTGTATATAACAAGTCAAATTCCTTCGGTGTTAAACCTTCGATTGGTTGATCTGCTAAATAAGCTTCCCGGGTTTTCGTGTTCATTCTAAAGTGATCCGTTGTCACGTCAAAACCAGCGGCTTCACTTTCCGTTTGTGAGGCACCTTCAGCTAGTTCCACCCGGCGATGTAAAGCTTTCATCCGAGCGATTAAAGTAATCGGACTAAAAGGTTTCGTCACATAATCATCGGCCCCCATTTCCAAGCCAATGACTTGATCGCTTTCTGAATCTCGGGCTGTTAACATAATAATTGGGACTGTACTTGAGACTTTGCGAATTTCCCGACAGACGGAAACGCCGTCCATTGTTGGTAAATTTAAGTCTAGGGTTATCATATCCCAGCTTTCCGGCTCTGCTGAAAAGGCCTCTAACCCTTCTTTACCGTCGTATTTGAACGTTGCATCCCACTTTTCATTTAAAAAAAACATTTGCATCATTTCTGAAACTGACTCGTTATCTTCTATCATTAGTACTTTCATTTATGCCATCTCCTCTACTTTTAACAACTTCGTTATTTTAATTATACTATAGTTAGGAGGGTAAAATAAACTCTTCACAACTTCTTCCCAAAGCTTTCGATTATTCCCCTTATTTAAGCGCCTTTCTCAAGGTTTAGCTCTGCTAGACTTAGGGATTTCAAGAAATCCTCAGGTTTATTATCTTAATCTAGCGATTTCACGTTTTTTTTGCTACTATTAAGAAGGTATTAGGCGACAATTAGGTCGTTTAATCGTTACTAAGCATTTAAAGGAGACTCATTCATGGAAAAAGTTAAAGGGATCGCTTTTTTTGATTTAGATGGAACGCTGTTAAATGAGCATTCTGACGTAACAATCGAAACAAGTCAAGCGATTATTCAACTACAAGAAAACAATATTATTCCAGTGATTGCTACTGGTCGAACAAATTTAGAAGTCAAAGAAATTAGTGCCCGTACAGGCATTGACTCATTAATTACGATGAATGGCCAATACGTCCTCTACGAAGGCAAAGAAATTTATAGTGATTTTATTCCTAGTGACGTTAGCCAACGTTTATACGAACAAACCCAAGCTTTAGGCCATGAAATTGGTTATTACACTCCAGACTTAATTAACGTCTCTAATCATAATGAGATAGTCAAAAAAACTTATGCCTTTATTCATTCTAATTTACCTGAAGTTAATAAAAATTTACATTTAGAACGCGATTTAAACATGCTTCTCGTTTTAGGCCAAGGCCATGATGAGCTTTATGCTGAAAACTTTCCAGAGTTAACTTTCTTCCGTAACACCCCTTACTCGATAGACGTCATCAACAAAGGCGGTTCTAAAGGTAAAGGCGTCCAGGAATTTGTTAAAGCTTTAGGTCTTGAAGGCGTCCCTACTTATGGTTTCGGTGATGGTCCTAACGACATCGACTTACTAAAAGCCTGTGATTACCGTATCGCCATGGGCAATGCCCGACCTGAATTAAAAGAAATCGCCACTTATGTTACAACGAGTCACCGGGAAGATGGGATTTTAAGAGCTTTAAGACAGTACAATTTAATTTAATTGCTAGACTTTTTTCTCAACTCCTGCTATTTGCTTTCTTAAGACTTTCAAATAACAGTAAATTATGCTATACTTTCGTAGTACACATCTCGTACACCCTTTTAATTTAAGGGGGCGTTACGGATTCGACAGGTACAGTTTGAGCTTGAATGGCGCTTCGTAGGTTACGTCTACGCTAAAACGTTAACAGTTAAATATAACTGCTAAAAACGAAAACACTTTCGCTCTAGCTGCGTAAAAACAGTTGGCGAAGATCCTTCCGGCATCACCCATGTGCTCGGGTCAGGGTCTCAAATTAAGTGGGATACGCTAAATGTTTCCGTCTGGAATGTTTAGAAGAGATTATCAGGCTAGCGAAGAAGACTGTTTGTTTTGTGTCAAATCTCTTAGCGAAACCTTAAACACAAAACTATGAGCGTAGAAGTTTAAGTGTCGATGTGCTTGGACGCGGGTTCGACTCCCGCCGCTTCCATTCTGTGAAGTTATGCGTTAGCATATGGAGTTAAAACCCTTGATATATAAGGGTTTTTTATTTTATCTTGTTCACTGGTTATCATCTATTAACAACAAATGGCATTTAAAATGGCATTTAATTATGGCATTTAGTAATTAAAATTAGCGTTGTGGGAGGCAATTTCATTAATCCGATTTGGGTTATTTTTTTTTGCTAACTATATTCCTTCCCAATAATCACATCAAATTCTTTTCTGCTTGTATCTGGGTTATACGTCACAATATTATAGTCTTGTTGCTTCCATCTTATTTTTAATTTATTTGTTATAATAATAGGTTGACCACTTCTGATTACAAATGTAGTCGTTCCCTCGTATGCCGTTCCATTATTTACATATATATCCTTTATCATACTTGTTTTAATCATTGCCCAACATGAATGTAAAATTATTGGCTCATCTTCGCCCGGCTCGAAACCACCACTTGGTTTTATTTCTAATATATCAATCCTTTCATTAAGCTCACTAACGTTATTAATGAGTGCCATAATAAGCACCTCGCATTTGTTGAATCATAGCTTGTACAGTGACTGGTAATCGTTCACTACTGGCTTCTTGACGGTTCAAATACCAATGTTGGACTAATAAACTGACAGACCACTCGAATTGCTCGTAGCCCTCTATAACGCCTTCTTTATCGCTCGAATCAATGGCGCTAATAACATATTCTTTAGCCGTCATGATTAAACCTTCAATCATTTTATCGTCCATCGTGTGATCAATTCTTAAACTGTTTTTAATATCTTGTAATTCTAACATATTAATCTCCTTTCAAATGCGGCGACATCGCCACATATAGATAATCAAATAAAGGTGCGTACCGCTAAGTACACACCTTATTTTTTTATTCGCCTACTGCTGGGGTAAATTCAATATAACGTGCCGCTTCTCCATCTATTTTCTTGTAGTCATTACGGACAATGACCGCTAGACCTTGAGAGTAGTAATCAAATTTCTCCCATTGAGTTGTTACTTGGTTACGTCTGGCCACGAATACCGCTTGTTTTAAGTCACCCATAATCATTGGGAAAGCTTTACCATTGTTAGCTAGTTGCTTATCACTTACAACTAACATAGGCGACCCAAACAATGAGTAGCCACTTGGTGATGTGACATCAGGCTGTAAGATATAACGTCCGTCACTATCTTTTAGTGTGTCCAAGTGATTAAAGCCTGTTTGGTTTGTCATAATCATTTTATTTAACGCTGGATCAAGTTCCACATTGTAAACTTTCTTTAAATCATCTAAACTTGCTGCGGGTACTTTTTTGAATGTTTTAAGCAAGTCAATGATATGCTTGTTGTCAGTATTATCGACTAACTGAGTGAGTTGAGCTTTCACTTCTGCCACAATATCAACTACGGCGTCTTCTACCACTTCATTGGATAAGGCAATCTTGCCTGCTCGTGTTTCAACTTTGTAATCAACTTGCGTAAACATATCAGCGTCAATGTCTGCAATTTCTGCTAGTTCTGCTTTAGTAGCTAAGATGGCTTGTTGATTAGTTGCTACTGGGTACTTCCCTTCACCATTTGAGACTTGTTTCACTGTCACGAATTGGGCTAAGTTCGTTGTGGCACGTTTTAGGTCAAAGACTTCACCGGTTACATCTTTTGGAATAACCACGTCCGTATTAATGGTAGTTAAGCCGTCTCTTACTTCACCGTGTGAACGGATATAGTCCTCAAAGCTTCTTAATTCTGTTTTTTCTGTGTCAATTAATGTTTTTTTCATAATAATTTCCTCTTTCTTTTTATCTGTATTTTTTGTTAAGAACTGATCATATGACCGAGTGTCTACTTTTACATTGGTGTCATCATAGGCTGGGACGGTCACAATGGAACACTCCCATAAGGATTGAATTGAATTAACTTTTCTGATAACTTCACCATCACGTTTTTCAAATTCATCCCCATCTTCACCTACTTTAAAACCAAAACTCATAGAATCAGTATTACCTGCTTTGATATTTTCATACACATCATTGGCATAACTTGTATTAGGAAGTGTCGCTTCAAATTTCAAGCCTGTTTCATCTACTTCTAGCTTCAATGTACCGTTCTTGACTCTAGCTAGTGGTTTAGAATAATCATGCCCCACTAATAAAACCACATCAGATAAATCAGTGTCTTTTAAGGCATCTTTTGTGATAACCTCTTGAAACCCTCCTAAATCTTTACTAGGTGTGTCAAACTTCAACGCATACCCATTAATCATCTTCCCCTTTTTTTCGGGATCACTCTCTGCTGCCGTTTCGTCCGGTACAGCTGCTTCTTTTGATTTTAATTCTGCTTCATCTGTTAACCGTTTTTCTTCTACTTCTTTACTCATCTACTGTATTCTCCTTTCTAAATTGGTAAGTGTCTAAGTTGTCCAAATGCGTGTAGTTTAAGCTAACTAGTAGCCTGTCTCCGCCATCTGCTTTTGGCAACCCTATCTTTTTACGCCCCTCATTAATGGTTAAGAGTGAGCCTTGTACTGCCTTAATTGTGGTTTCTAAGACTGATTGCGGGTCAGTTTCAAGTAAACGATCCGCATTAAAACGGACACTCAACTTTTTATCATCTAATAACTTGCTTCTAATTTCTGTAGTGAAGACCGAGAAGAAATGAATGAGCGTATTTTGCAAGTACATTAAATTAGCTTGAACATTACTTGAATGTTGCTGCTCCACTCCCAAACGATCAGTACTAATGCCAAACACTTTAGCAATTTGTTTAGTCGTCCAATCATTAGAATTTACCAGCTTTAACACTTCTGTATTAATCTCTAATGTTTTATAGTCCATCGTTTCATCTAATATGATGGTTCGTAATGAGTTTTCGCCATCGTTTGAGCCGTTAGCTTCTTCAAATTTCTTTCTGATTGCTTCTTTAGCCTTACCATCTAAGTCCGACTTATGAACGGTTAGAATACCGCTGCCGTTTACGCCTTTAGAGAAGAAATTATACAAGGTATTGTTCCCTGCTTCTTGGACATTCAACTCATCTTTTAAACTGTGTAAAGGTGACAACCCAACAATCCCATCTTGTGAGAAATACTTGAAATGTAACACATCATGGGCAGCTAATTTTATACTGGCAGTGCCTTCTTTTTTCTCATAAGTCAGTGTGCCATTTTCATTTTGAATTAAACTTACTTCTGAATTAAGCAACAATCGTAGTTCAGCAACTTCTTCACCATTTCGGATAATTTCAGCAAAACTATTACCGTTTAAAAGCATATTAGCTGCTAAAGCAAACTTAAAATGCCATCCGTCCATCAATTGATTAGGTTTAACATTAATCAAATAAGATAATTTTGCTTCTTCCTCTACTAAACCACTTTTGATAAGTTGTAACTCACTTGACGCAATGTCACTGGCAATCACTTTAATAGCTGTAAAAACGTCACTGTTTCTTAATGCCCGAATACTTGTAAAGTCTGATTGATTGTCACTTGTCAGACTAACCACACTATCAAGAAATGGATCGCCTGTTGTTTTTTTTATACTTCTTGCTTTAAAAAGTGCCACGTATTTACCTCCTTTCTTAATAATTGTTTAATGTTAACGCAACGCCTATGAGTGTTATCCCTAGTGCCAACAAGCCCCATTCCATACTTGTCAGCAATGTAATAGCACTAAGTACAATCACAAGACCGATTAAAAATAGTAGCGTGTGAATATGGTTAAAAACTAAAGTTTTCAGATGTGTAAAATTCATTATCAGCTTCCCTCCCTTCCGTTTCTTCAAAGTAGAACATTGCTTCTGTGTAGGCATTCATCAAAGCGACAATAGGGTCAATTCGATTTGAGTTTTTCGCCTTATTAATTTGAATGCCGTTATTATCTTCCTTTAAGATGGCATTATTCACGGCATGAGTCAGTAACTTATTCGCTGGGTGTAACAACTTCCCATCGTATAACTGCTCTCGAAACGTTCTTGTTGGTGTGTTCAGTGTCCTAGCCCCTTGCCTTACTTCAATTAACGGATAATTATTTTTCTCAAAACGACTAATTAAACTGTTGGCGTTCCAAGAATCGTAACAAATACCTAGTACATTCAAGTCGTTTTCTTGTATGAAATCAATCAACCAACGAAAGACTTCTTCATAGTCGATAATGCCACTTTCTAATGAAGTAATGGTACATTCTCCTAGTTTTTCACGTTGGATATAGTCAATGCCATCACGTCTTATTTTGTCTTGTAGCCCGTACTTTGTGCCTATAAACGAGTGACTATCACAATACAACTGATTATCTTCAAGTGGTACTATCCAAGACAAGCTCGTTAAATCATTGGTTTTTGATAAATCAATTCCCACATAAACGTCTTTACCTTGAATATTCTCACTTTCAATTTCAGTAGCATTCCAATCTTCGGCTGCGACGTAACTATCATCTGACGCTTGTAGCCATAAGTTAAAGTTCTTCACTAGCACCGAATTTAAGTTATTTTGCTTGATACCTAATGCCACATCATCACGTATCGCCTGAATCATCGTTTGCTTGATCGCTTCACTTTCAAAAATAGGATTAGCTTTAATGTATAACCTCTCATCATGAATTTCTTCCTTGTCGTCAAGTTCCCATATAGCAATGAAGTAACGATCAGCTTCTTCTTTTGCTTCTAAAACTTTAGTAAGAAACTCGTATTCCTCATACATTGGAACATTGATATTAAGTCCTGCTGTTGAAACAACTGCAAGTAATCCATTTTTTTGATTGCCCATACCTGATTTAATGACGTTGTAGACTTTCCTGTCCTTTGCTTCGTGCCATTCATCTAATATGGCTGTCGTAGCTCCAAAACCGTCTAGTGTACTTGTTTCAGACGCTAAAGCTATGGCAAAGCTATTACTATCTAAATCTGTAATTTGTGAGTTCAATATTTTTAATCGCTGCCGCATATATTTTGATTGCTTCGTTACTTTACGCAAACCGTTTGCCATCATGTTATAACCAATTTTGGACTGCTTTAAGGCATTAGAAACAAATAGAATTTGCCTACCTTCTGCTGGCTCTTTCTCCATAAGTAACGCATTTGAACCCATACCACTCACAAGATAAGTTTTCCCATTCTTACGGCTCATTGAGATAAACGCTCTATTATACCGTCTGTTCTCTGTTTTTTTCTCTCGCCAGCCATTGAGTTCAGCAATTAACCACTTTTGAAAGAGCAACATGTTTATTTTTTGTCCGTCAGTCCCTGGCAACATTTCCATAAAATGAATTGATTGGTTAGCAACTTCATTATTGAAATAGTAAGGAAAGTCGGCTTGTTCAGACCTTTTTAAATCATTTTTAAATCGAGTGACCGCTTGAATGATTTTTTGACCGGCTATAATATCCCCAGCTAACACCTTATCAGCGTAATCTAAGGCAAAGTTAACCGTCATTTAGTAACCTCTCGAAAGGATCACTCGGTTTTTCCGTTTTGGCTTTATTTAGGGCAAGTTTTGCTCTGGCTTCTAAAGTCATACCTAAAGAGCTGGCAGCTGATTTTAAATCTTTCATTGCTTGAGACTGTACTTTAACCGCTGGGTTAGCCTGTGTGATACCTGTTTTATCACTGGTGACAAACGTACCAAACTTTCTAATCTCACCTTCTGCCGTTTTTATCCTTGAATAAGATAAACAGTACGCAACTAACAAACTGTAATCTGTTTCAGAAATAGGGAAATCTTTTTTTAAGACTGGTATTAGTCGATTCCATTCACTAACTGCTGACTGGGGCAACCAACTAGGGGGGTGACTGATTAACGGCTGTTGTTTAAATAACTCATTTTTCGCTTCTTTTCGTTGTGATCGTTCCTCTAATGACAAATGCTGTCGTGTACCTTCTAATAATTTAACTGGTTTAGTCATAATTATTCTCCTTTCTATTTTTTATAAGCAGTTTTTCGCTGGTCTCTATCGTGTCAGAGGGCTGCATTTTCATACTTCTGCTTTATTCAGTTTTCAAGGAACTAAAAAGGATGCACTACCAAATGAAAACAATCATCTAGTAATACATCCTTAGCTTTGCTATTTAGGTGTATATCAACATATTTTTTTATCGTTTACCGTTCTAATATTGGTGACTTTCCCATTTCTGACAGTGATAATAATTTCGCCGTAATTAGGTAAGCTTATCTGTTCTTTTGTACCATCTGTAGACGGTACTACTATTTTTTCATTCATATAACTCCTACTTTCATTATACCACTTGCGATTACATTAGTAAACGGTAGTAGCTACTAACAACTTACCACCAATAACTTTGGAATAGGCTTATTTTGAAAAAGAAGGTATCATCATCGGTTCTTTAGAACCCGAACCGACGGGGGCATTCCTTAGTGGGTGTCTCTTTTTTCTTTCTCACGCCTCATTCTTTCCCTTTGTGTCTTGCGGTTATGGTGGAAGTGGCACAGTGAGCGGTAGTTTGATTCATCTAACCGCTTATCCCAATTATCTCTTAGCTCCACTGTATGATCCACTACGTCAACTTTACGGATCGTTCCTTCAATTAAACAATCTTCGCAACAAGGTTGATTTATTCTATATAGCTCAGACGCTTTCCGCCACGACTTGGAACGGTAGAAGGCAAAGTATCTACCTTCCTTCTCTTTACGTTCCCAGTATTCCTCTTGATGATAAACTCTCTTAGGTTGATGTTTGTCACAATAAGTTTTATCAAAGTCTATCAGCTTCCGACAACCTCCACCATTACATCTAATTTTGGGTTTCATTAAGTCCTTTGTGTTTTCGATAAATTTCTCTGTCTGTACCATCATCTAATAGTTCAACTGCTAACCTCAAAGCTTCACGTACCTTATGTTCGTAATTCTCATCAGACTCTCCGTAGATTGAAAGCCTTAGTAGTTCGTCAATTAAATCCATCGCTTCATCGTATTTTTGTTTCTCAATGTTTATCATTATTTTCTCTCCTTTAGTTTATAATTCTAATTCTTTTTCCATCCAGTCCACAATTACTTTAATATTATGAGCAGCTTCTTCCTCTGAAAGTTTAGCCGCTTTATTTTGCATAATAAGCATATCTGCGTACATCTTATGAGTCTCATGTTGCCTTTTCTTAACCTCCTTCATTGTTTCTTTCATTTCATTGTGAAACCCTGTAAAACTGAAACCTTTAAATTCTTTAGGAACCCATACTAGTTTTAACATTTCTTCCTCCTTAAAATTCACTTTCGATTACTGTTGATTACACTACATAATCACAAGTAGTCCAATATCGCTGTAACCCTTGTGTCAGTATGCTGGAACTCACTTTTAAAAAAATAATACTTTTGCTTGTTTTTTATACTTTTAATTGAAAGCTTTCTTACATAACGCCATAACTTCCTTATTACAAGCAAGCGCCATTGTCATTCTAAGTACCATTAAATTATAAGTGTCATCAAGCTTTCCGCTTGGCATTCCTTTTTCTAAATATTCTTGAAAAATAACATTTACTAAATGTTCCACCTCTTGTACATCATCTGGGAAATTACTATCATTCCTTAACGTGTTAAGCAATCCCATCATTAAATTTGCATAAATGCTTTTACTGCCTTCCTTTTCATTTACCACATAATCTTTAGTCGCTTCCATTGTTAAGAATAAAAGTCTTTCTGCTTGATCTATTTGTTTCTCATTTGGCATTTCATCAACTGAAATAATGTTTAACATATCATCACTCTTTCTATTATTTAATATATTTATTTAAGGATATTTATTGTAGCGGTCGGTAGTGGGGAAACGCCATGCCACCCCTACCACCTCTTACTAACACTGTTATATCAACGTTTGCAATCATCTTATTTGACACCATGACCATGCCACTCCATTTTTACCACTCGTGCCGGCATGGTGTTGAAAAAGTGGGTGGCATGGTCTTACCATTATTACCGACTTAGTAAAACGTTGCTACATCAACCTTTTCAACCTATGGCATGAGTGGTAGGGTGTTTTCTCACTTCTGCTCTCAACAACTAATCTAAATCATAGTCATTCTTTAAAAATAATTTTATATATCTTGCAACTCTAGTATTATCTTGTCGTATTGTTTTTTTAATTATTCCTAGATTTTCAAGCTGCCGATTGAATTTTGGCTGTGACAAACTCTTAATATTTTCATCAAAACAAAAATCTCGGTACTTATCAAAAATATTTCTAGTAGAGTCTCCTGTCTTAGCTTCTTCATCAATTCTGCAATAATCATCAATGAATCGTGATAAGTGATTGGCTTCCTTCAACCATTCTTCCTTAGCTTTAATCATTGGCTCTGACAAGCTCAATTGCCCTCGTTCCATTGCTTCACTGAACGCTTTTAAGCAATAGTAGGCAAACTGTGGTATCTCTTGTTCAATCGCTTTTAAATCATGTTTTTGCTTAAACTCTTTGCCTATCACAACGTTGAATGGTACAACGTATAATCTGCGGTCAAATCCCAAACTAAAATCATTAAATTGCGGGAGAGTATTGGCCGAAAATATCAATTTAGCAAAGTTCTTAAACATAAAAGGATCTTGCCCCTTATATTCTGCAAATAACATATCGTTTCCGGTCAATGCTTTTAACAATCCTGTCGAATCTATGAAATCTGCTGAAATATCAGCGAATATATTAGCTAACTTTTGATATAACATACTGGTAGCAAATCTATTATTTTTGTTACCTAGATCAGTCAATGAAGCGTTAGAAACATTTTCATCATTTAAGACCTTTGTTAAGTGATTCAAGAAAACTGATTTCCCATTCCCTCCTGCACCAATTAATATAGTAATGGACTGAAAGGGCGCATAGCTTCTATAAAAGCAGTAACCTATCATTTCAATTAAATACTTGGCGCTTGTATTATCTCCAGTTAACTCTTCAAGCCAAGATAATGTTTTAGTTGGTAGGTGTTCTTCATTTATATCCAACTCAAAATTATGACTTTGGAAAATGTAATCTTTTGGATTGTGCGGCTGCAACTGCTGCGTCTTAAAATTGTAAGTACCATTTTTAAAACTAACAAGATGTGGCTTACTGTGGTCAAACGGATTGCTTTTTGCTTCTCTATCATACGTTTTAATCATAATAAATCGTTTGACCTCGGCTAGTTTGCTTTGAGACCACTTGCCCACGCTCTCTAGCTCGTCTGTAATGACACTGTCCAAATACTCGGATAAGTTATCCATTCGCCATGTACCTGTCACCTTGTCGAATCTTGCGCCCTGTGAGAAGGAACTCACTCTGATGATTGGTATTTCTTTCATAAGGACATGAGCTAATTTTTGAGCAACTACTTTTTCTACCCCTTTTTCATCAGTAACTAACCAACTTGGCGTATCTGAAATTTTTTTTTCTAACGCTGGTTTAGCTTTTTGAATAAACTCAACAATATTTTCATTCACTTCTTTCAAGTAATCACCCCACTTTCTTTAAATGCTTTTTACTTTCTGTAAGTGCTTTTTCACAATACTTTTAAAAATAGTATTTACTTCTTTTTCATCAAGTGGTACGTCAATGAAATTATCATTTACAACTAAAACTAAGGTATAGATTGTCTCTAAGTCAGTTCCTAAGGATAAGCACTTGGCTATAAATCTCATAAGAAAATCATTTCTACCACCAGTCTTTGAACCTTCAACCATTTCAGTTAAGAATTTTGCCGTATACTTCGGTTTCCCTTGTGTCATAGGTTGATTCTGTGGCATTTCCAACTTACTAGATGGGTAATTATCCGCACTTGCTTCTAAGGAATCTAGTAAAAATTGAGGAAACTCGGCTAACTCTGGTAATTTACCGCTTATTCTTTTATATGCTTTCCCATCTATATGAGAAGGTGGTGCTACCACATATCCGTCTACTAAAATATCTATTCCTTTGAAGGCGTTAATTTGACGTTGGATCGTAACATTACTCGGATAATTAAAATAGTAATGTCTTCCTCCTGTAGGAGTATCAATAATCAAAGTATTGGGCAACTTCTCAAAGTGATTTTCTAGCACTTCTAATGTTTCAAAACCATTTTCACCATGGACATCAATATCAAGGATAACTAGACCTGTTTCTTTTCCAACCTGTAAACCTATATTGCATGATACGTTTTTTTCTTGATTCCAATGATCTAAAATCATTTCTTGGTTAGTTGTCGCTGAATGAAAACCATTCGAGAAATCACTAGTTTTACAAGGTATTTTAGTATTTGGATATAATGGTATGATTGGATAACTATTTTCCGCATAACTTAGTGCTGCTTTAAGAGTGAGTAATTCCATAAGTCTCACCTCTCACTACCTCTGCTTCGCAATCCACTAGAATGTCAGCGATACTTTGAATTTTTTCACTCATCATCTTTAATGATTCCGTGGCATTCGATAAGCCTTTCTCATTAAATAAGGAAAATAATACTAACTCATGATTTTTCTGACTTCCCTGTAAAGCTAAACAACTTAAATAGTTTTCTAGTAGTCCTATTTGACTTGTAACATCCGCAACCTCACACGCATAATCTGATACTTTTTTATTTTTCATTTCTTTTTCCCTCTTTCGTTTTTTGTCGCAACTGTGGTACAATTGAGGGGTAAAAACATTGCGAATATCTTTACCCATAACACTATTGGACTGCTATCCTTTAGTGTTTTTTTCAATTTCTTTTAATCCTTTAATTACTGCTGGAACTAAATAATTTTCTAAGTTCCAATTTACTTGAATAACCTTATCCAAATTTATTAGAATTATTTTCGCCTGTTCTTCATAAGTCATAATATATATATCCTTTCTTTTATTGATAAAGTTCTTATGCCTCCCACAAGCATTTAATTTTTGTACTGCTCTAAATATTTTTCTAAATCTGTCTTTTTGATTTTTTGAAGCTTACCTATTTTTATGACCGGTAGACCATCTTTGATAAGATTACCTAAACTACCTCGTGAGATTGAAAGATAACTTGCTGTCTCTCCTAAAGTTAGGTACTCTTTAGCGTTATAAAGATTTAAGTGCTTTTTTACCAGTGGTTCGATATTGGTTAAAACACCGTCTACTATTTGAATTGTTGCTTGTTTCGATAATTCTAGATTGTCGATTTTTAATTCCATAGGCTCACTCCCTTTCTTTAAGAATAAATAGTGTTTCAAAATCTTTTTCTAAATAGTCAGATATCTTTTTAGCTTTAGATGACGATACCGAAGTTCGTCCATTTATAAAATTTGAAAAAGCAGATGGTGTTAAACCTACTTTCAAAGAAACTTCCTTTTGATTTACTCCTTTCTTAATCATTGAAATTTGAATTTCTTTCTTATTTGGTGCTATTTTCATTTTCCCACCCCCTTTTTTCTTTCCATTTCAGAACTCACCATCCCGCAAGTTCTAATTCAAGAACAATTTCATAATAGCATTTTAAAAACAAAACTGCAACAGTTAAATCAAAACTTTTATTTAGTATTGTTCTGAAATGGGAATAGTGGTACGATATAACTATAAAAATAAAGGAGTAATGACTATGGCTAAATACCCTAAAATGATTGAACTTGGGAAATACATAAAAGAATTAAGAGGAAAAGAAGTTAGTAATGAAGAACTAGCAAGCTATCTTGGAGTATCAAAAAGCTTCATTTCTGATTTAGAAAATGCTAACAAGATGAATCCACGTATTGAAATACTTGAAAAAATAGCTAGATTTTTTACCATTGGCGATCCAGGAGCGTTTCAATACATATATATAAATCTCTTAGAACGTGCTGGTTACACTAAAGAAAGAAATGAACTTGCTCATGCTCTTACTGAAGAGCAACATGAAACTTCAAAAGTTATTCCTCTTCATGAATTTATAAATGGCATAGACGAAAGTTGGACAGCGCCTTTAAAAGATGGTGAATTTATAACTACATATATGAATAGTGAACATTCACAAATAAGAGGGAATTTTTATGGATACGATAACTTCAACGATCTAGAACGAATATTAAAATACGACTATCAACGTCAAACTAAGACAAAAGGCGGTTTTGATAGTTATGGAAACACCTCTCTTTACTATAAAGGGAAAAAACTGACTTCCCAAGATAGGGAAAAAATTTCAAAAATATTAGACGTGCTCTTTGATGAATAATTAATCTCCCTATTGCCTCCCACAAGCGACTAGGAGAGAAATATATGTCAGCTATTCAAAAATACACAAACAAAAAAGGGACTTTCTATAAGTTCCAGTTGTACGTTGGTACCGACCCCATCACTGGCAGACGTATCAAAACGACACGATCAGGCTTTAAAACAAAAAAAGAAGCCACCCTATCAAAATCTAGATTACAGCTAGAAATTGAAAAGAACGGCTTTAAAACGCAAGTACTAGACACTTACCAAGATGTTTATACTATATGGATCAAGAACTATGAAAACACTGTAAAAGAAAGTAGCTTTGTAAAAACTGAACGACTGTTTAGAAATCATATTTTGCCTTATTTTTCTAAAATGAGAATTGAAAAGATTGATATTCTAACCTGTCAAAAATTTATCAACCAACTTTTTAAGAAGCTGAAACGATTTAAAATGACATTTAATTATACCTCATTGGTTTTCGATTATGCTCTTACATTAGGTTTGATTGATAAAAACCCCTGTAATGGTGTAACTGTGCCAGTAAAGATTGAAAAACACTCTAAAATTGAGCCATCTAATTTCTATAATAAGCAAGAAGTTATTCACTTTCTTGAATGTATGAAGTCAGACAAACATTTCAAGGCTTATACATTGTTTCGAGTTTTGACCTACACTGGAATGAGGAAAGGAGAACTCTTAGCTCTGACATGGAAAGACATCAACTTTAAAGACTGCTCCTTATCCATTAATAAAACACTATCTAGGGGCAAAGATTCTAGGTTAGTTGTTCAGACACCAAAAACTAAAAATTCTTTACGTTCCATCTCCTTAGATGATGAAACAATTATTATTCTCCAGCAATGGCGAAAAATACAAAAGAAAGAATATATGATCCTTGGTTATAATACATTAAACAGCGATCAGTTAGTTTTCAGCAATGAGCAAAATAGTTTCCTGCAGCCAACCAAAACAAGAAAATGGTTAGTTGCTTGTCAAAACAAACATGACCTTAAAAAAATAACAACTCATGGTTTCAGACATACACATTGTAGTCTACTTTTTGAAGCTGGTGTTCCGCTAGAACGAGTTCAAGAAAGATTAGGACATAGTGACATACAAACAACCATGAATATTTACACTCATGTATCAGAAAAATCTAAAGAAAAAACAGCTTTAGACTTCGCCAATTACATGAATTATTAAGTCAATGGCATTTAATATGGCATTTAGCTACTTAAAAAATAGCAATAAAACCTGTGTAACCACTGGTATATCAACTATATATTGCTTAATGGGCTTAACTCCCGCCGCTTCCATTGTGAAGTAAAGAGAATAACAGCAACTAGAAACTGTGTAAACAGTTCCTAGTTGCTGTTTTTTTATTTTTGACTAAGCTTGTTTGATAGACTATATTTTTTCTTATTTATGGAAAAATATATTTACTTTTACTTATAACATTTGTTATGATTTCAATGAAATCATTTAACCGTCGTTTTAAACTTTTTTTAATTAGACTAACGATTCACTTACTGTGACTTCAACCAACTTGATTGCTTATTAGCTATGAGTTAGCTAACTACTAAACATGTGACCATCATTAAGGAGGATTTTATGGCAAACAGTCTTGGACAAAACATCAAAGCTTTGCGAAAGGAGCAACAACTTTCTCAAGTCGCCCTTGGGAAAATGTTGAATATTTCTCCCCAAGCGATTTCTAAGTGGGAAAACGACCGAAGTATTCCTGATATTTTAACGATTAAAGCCTTAGCTTTAATTTTTGAGACTTCCCTCGAAACACTGATTGGCTCAGATCTTCTTGAAACGCCTTCAAGTTCAGTTGTTACTGAACATCCTGTAAAATTAGAAAGATTTTTAGCGCCAGAGCCTTCTTTGGAACAGTCACAAAAAAAAATCACTGAAGTCCTCCTTTTAAAAAAATGGCTGAACCTTGTTGGGTTTGGTTTAAATCTTCTTTTGTATTTATATACTACCGAGTTTTTTAACTTTCACCACTCAACTAAACAATACCTTATTATCACTTGTCTTTATTTAGGCTTAGTTGCTAGTTATTACTTAGGTTTTTACTGGCTCTCTCAGAAATACTTAACTTATTATTTTTGGAGTATGCTTTTTTTGAATTGTTTATTTAGCCTCAGCTTATTAGCCTCTTATCTACTACAACTAAAGACAACTACTAGTTGAACACCCTCATTTACGCTTAATTCTACTGACAGTTGATAGTCTACCTGGCCTTTTTCTTTTATGCTTAAGTTAGCTTAAAAAGAAAGGAGCAGACATTTATGAATAAATTTGTAAAGACTAGCATGATTATTGCAACGTTACTTTTAACTACTGCTAGCACCGCTTTAGCAACAGCTAGTCTGAATGACAGACATTCTGGCTCAGAAGTCGTCTCAGAAACTACCCGTTACGAAGATGGACCGATGGCTGGTGGTTGGTGGACACGGGGGAAAAGTGGCAGTAATCTCATCTCTGAATACAAACACTATACGAAAGAAGGTCGCGGGTCATGTCGAAATGGCAATGCCACCTTTTCAGATGGTGGTTGGAAACCAGCTGAAACTTGGAGCAAATCTAAAGTCGGTTATACTCTGTTAGGCGGTAATAAAGTTTACTACGATTACAAATAACTTATTAAAGGGTGTGGCTAATGCCACAGCTTTTTTTATCATAGAATAGGAGGCACTAACTTTGAAAAGAATCATCCAGCTGCTAGTCAGTTGTGAAATCATTTTAATCTTTGTTTTAGGGGCAAACATTAGTAATATTTATCTGCAAAATAAGCTCTTATACGATAAAACAGCTGCTATCACGATTTTTTCACCTAATATCAATGAAGAACTTGCTGATTTACCGCCCCTTAAAAAGACGGCGATTTTTAAGGAAGTTGCTCAAGCAACCCATATTAACTTAACTAAAATAGTTTGGCATTCTCAAACAGAACTGTCACTGTATACGACTATGCCGGAAAAATTTACTCAAGGTAGTCAGCTACCTACTCAAGAGCCAACAGAAATTTTCCTGTCAAATCAGCCAAGTTCTTCCACTAATCAAATTGGTCAATTGGACTGGCTCGATAATCGCCAAAATCTGCGTTTATACTCTTTAACAGGCTTAAACCATGTCGGTCTTGATGGGCTTTACTTTATAGAAAATGACACCTTAGAAAATTATCCTGACTTCAAAAAAAACATCCAAGAAAAATTAGGACTAGATATTGTTGAAGAAGATAATTACCAAGGGGAACTCCAATTTCTTAAGGCACTATTCCAAGAACCATTACTTTTAGCAACGACTAGTCTCTTAGTTTTAATGACTGTTTTTATCTTATTGTTTGTCTTTATCTCACAATCAAAAAAACTCGCCTTAGCTAGATTGCTAGGTTATTCCCCTCTGCAACAACTTAAAATGATGACTGAACTCTTTAAGTTACCTTGTTTGTGGGGCAGTGCTTTAGGACTCTTGCTGACACTTTACTTCCAAGGCTTGATTGTTAAAAGTTTCTTATCTTTCCCAACTGCCCTCGCCTTTAGCTCTTTCGGTCTTTTATTACTCTTGATTTTTATCTCGTTGATCAGTTTACTTTGGTTAACAGTGATTGTCTTGTCAAAAAATCTTTATCTGTATATCAAAGAGAGCAAACCTTTATTGCCGTTAATGGTAATAACGAAACTATTTATTTTAGTCTTTTTGGCAGTTTTACCAGTTCTAAGCAATCAAGTACAGGAAAAAATTCAACAAGGCCTAACTGTTCAAAAGGCTGATAAGGAATGGCTAAACGCCCAGAATGTCTACCAAACGTCTTTGCAATATATCGGTCACGAAGCCAGTGTCACGCGACCTTATGAGAAAAGAATGCACACCTTTTATTTAAATAATAGCGATACCTTTGCTTTAATTGATACAAGTAATTATGATACCTTAGCTAGTGGCCAACCTTTGTACGCCGCAAATACTCACTCCCAAGCCGAGCAATTAGTCAGTCCCAATGGTCAAAGCATTCAGATTAACTTAACTTATTTAAAATGGCAACCTATTGTTAAAAGTGACGGTACCTTAGTCGCTGCTAATGACCTTCACTATCAAGCTGATAGCATCAACCTCCTAGTTCCAACAACTTTAAAAGCTGATGCGGAAAAGATTACTCAAAATTATCAAAGCTTTTTCACCTTTAAGACTTATAGACTTGCAACCAATATTTACGAGGAAAAGATTGAAAAACTCACGCCGAAAGTTAACTTGATTTGGGTGAAACCGAAACAAACTTATTTTACTTATAAGGAGGACATTTTGACAAGTCAAAGAAATCTCGTAACGGATCCAATCGCAGTTGTTGATATTGGTAACTTTGACTCTCAAATTTATTATAGTGCCTTTACACAACACATTTTTTTCAAAGCTGAGCCAACTCTCAGTGGCTATGAACAAGTCGCTCCCCTTATCGAAGAAGGTGCTGTCCAAGATCAAATTCAATTAGTCACCTCGATCTATGATTTTCGTAGCCGTTCGATCCACGAGAACCAAAAGGAAGTGGCTTACTATCTGATTTTATTCGTCATTAGTCTCAGTACTTTACTCATCTGTTTAAGCTTATTTACTTTCTCACTTTTCGAAAAAAATCAAAAAGGGATTTTATTAAAACATTATTATGGTTACTCCCCTTTTCAATTATTACGTCAATACTTTATCAGCTGGATTGCTTTAGATCTACTAGTTGGAATATTGACGAGTTTAGTTTTCAATCAGCAGCATTTATTCCTTCTGACTAGTCTAGTGTTACTGGCTGAGATTTTCCCTTTCATCCAAATAAAAAAAAGCATAGGAGAGACACGATGATTATTCTAAAAAAACTAAGTAAACACTATGGTAAAAATGTGATTATCAAGGAACTCGATTTAGAAATTCCAACAACGGGCTTAACTTGTATTACTGGTCAAAGTGGGGCTGGTAAAACCACACTACTAAATCTGATCAGTCTTATTGAAAAACCCTCTACTGGAACAATTAGTTTTAGTGGCAACCATTATGACTCACCGGCTGAACTACGGAAAATTCGCCGTCGGTTTGGTTACATGTTCCAGAACTACGGCTTAGTTGATGGGGATAGTGTTCGTCAAAACCTTGACTTAGGTACTTACTTTGCCCACATACCTAAAAAAGAAAAAAACACTTTTTATCGCCGTGCCTTAGAAAAAGTTGGTTTAAATGCTAATTTTTTATCAAAGAAAGTTCAAACCTTAAGTGGTGGTGAACAACAACGAGTCGCTTTGGCAAGAATTATTTTAGCCCAGCCCGACTATGTTTTCGCCGATGAACCGACAGGCAATTTAGATGAGGAAAATAGAAATTTAGTATTTGATATTCTCAAAAAAGTTGCTACTGATGGGATACCTGTCATCTATGTGTCCCATGATCCATTTTTAATTGCCCAAGCAGACTTTACGATTCACTTATAAATCTAATGACAATTAACGACTAGTTACTTCCGTAAAATCAAAGTATAGCCGCTCCTTTGTTTTATTTTAGTTATAAAAAAGACTTTAAAGACAGATAATGCTATAATTCAGTAACAAGCTAGTGTTATTTTAGTCTTACTACTGAAAGGAGCCTTACTATGAAAAAAACTAATTTTTTAGTCATCTTCTGGTTACTTATTTCGTTAATTTCATTTATTACTTTTCTGATCTACTTTGCTCAAATTTGGGACAGCTTATCATACACTTTGATTCCATCAACTGATAGCTATTACACTAAAGATGACATTCTCCGATCATTAATTAAATCGATCCCAATGTGTCTCTTAACTGCCGCTTCATTTTTCTTGTGTTTGAAACAAGGGTTGAAACTTTATAATAGCCCTCACTAAACTAGGTCTCTTGCTACACTCTAGATTCTTTCTTGAGTGTAGCTTTTATTTTATTTCCCCTATTTTTTTGTTTACCTCACTAGCTGTTTAAATATCACTAGCTAGTTTTTAAAAACATGGTAAAATAAATTAAATGAACCAACTATTATTTTAAAATCCGCACTGTTGGAAGAAACTAAAGGAGTACCGCCAAATGCTTAGACAATCATTACCAATCTTAAAAAAAAGATTTTTAAAAATACAAAGCCACCCTTACTTTAACCACTTTTTATTAATTAGTGCTTTATTATTAATTGCAATTATTTCCATCTTTCCTTTCTTTACGAGCCAACAAATTAATAGCCAAGACGATCTCAATTTTCATAAAATGCGTCTGGAAAGTTATTATTTAAGCGTCCAACAAGGAGACTTATTTCCACGGATATTCCCTCAAGCGGCAAATACTTTCGGCTATGGAGTCGATATTTTTTATCCGTCGATTCTGTTATTACCATTCGCCTTGTTTCGCATAATTGGTTTGTCATTTGTGCCAGCTTATTTTTTATACTTAGGGTTAATCAGTTTAGTAACTGCCAGTCTCGCTTATTATTCAATTAAAGGGATAACAAAGAACAGCAAAATAGCTTACTTGTTTGCCCTATTCTACACTTTAGGAACTTATCGCTTAATCGACCAATCCGTTCGGGGGGCTCTTGGGGAACACTTAGCTTTTACTTTTTTACCTTTAGTTCTTTTAGGGGTCTACAATATTACGGCTACTAAGGAAAAAAACTGGTTGCCCCTAGCTTTTGGTATGTCTTTCTTAATTATGAGTCACTTGATTACAGCTTTCTACACGGCATTGATTTTGTTCATATTCTTTTTTGGTCAATTGCTTTTCCGTCCTGCCTTTCTCAATTGGTTAGTGCCCTTACTTAAAGCCAGTCTCGCCAGCTTACTAATGTCTCTGTGGATTTTAGTCCCGATGTTCGAGCAATCACGACAAATCGAATTTAAGTTCACTAATGCCAACTTAGGCACGGAAGCAATCAACCTTGGTTTTGGTGACTTGATTATAAAAAGCTTAACGAATGTTTCGGGCTCTTGGGGTAAATTATCACCTAATGTTGGGATTTTAATTATTTTAGCCTTACTAATGTCTTTAGTTTATTGGCGCAAAATTAGCCCTCAAGCAAAGGGTTTGTTTTATGTCACTTTAAGCTTTATTCTCTTAGCAACTAGTTTATTTCCTTGGTTTTTCTTAAAAGATACGCTCTTAGCTCGGATTCAATTTCCTTGGCGCTTGTTAATCTTTGCAACTTTAAGCGGTGCTCTTTTACTAAGTGCCTTATTAAAAAACTTTTTCCAATTAAGTAAAGTTCAACTTGTTTATATCACTTTGATTGTTTTTAGCTTGACGATTAGTTTCAATAGCTTCGTTTCCCAAATTGCTCAGCAAAATAATTTTACCCCTTTGACTGATGAAAACTATTTGAGTCAAAAACATGCAGAAATCGGTCATGGGAAAGAATATTTAAGTACTACGGTCAATTATGATGAGTTAATGGAAAATGGTGAAAACTTTATTTTTATCGATGAGCAAAAGTTCTTCGATCTTGAACAGAAGGTCATTAAAAAAACTGGCTTATTAACTACCTTGGATTTAAGTTCTTATTTAGTTACTAACCAACAGAAGGAAGTTTCAGCCCCATTGTTTTATTACGTAGGCTATCAAGCTGTTGATCAGGAACAGCAGCCCATTGAACTTTACGAAAAAAACGGCCTGGTGACTTTTAAAGTTGATAGCAAACAGAGTTCGATTTCAATTACTTATCAAAAAACCTTTTGGCAGAAAAGTTCTTTAATCCTCTCTAGTCTCGTTTATCTCATCCTAGTTTTCTTGACTCTGTATCATAAAAGAGCGAGTCGTCATTAACTGCTAACTTTCCAAAAGTTAGCAGTTTTTTTGAGAAATAAGTCACAAGCTTTATATTTTACGTACCTTAAAAAAGATAATATACTATAATAATAGTTTGATATTTTGTTATTTATTAACAAGCATTTAGTACTCAACCTACTATCTTGTCAAACTATTTTACAAACATATCACTTCTAATAACCGTCAATTTGTTTTTTCAAAAAAAATACGCCATACAATAAAAGTTATCATATCAAACTTAGTCGGCGGTTATTAGAAGCTTGACAGCTAGGAATAAACTATCTTCTAACATGTAATACAGTTTATTCCTAACTGTCAAAATTATACTTTCTCAAACAAATAAAAAATGACTGGCCTAGTTGCCAGTCATTTTTTTTAATCTAATTGTCCTAAGCCGTGAGTTTCAATTTCATATGCTTTCGTGTCTTCCACTTTGAAGAATGGGTAGTAAATTACAAAGCTCAGACCAATTTGGATGGTCTGTAAGATGACACCTTTCCAGCCACTTAAAATGAAGCCGGAAAGCAAAATTGGCATCGTCCAAGGAAGCTGAATGCCATTAGTGATTGGGACAATTCCGGTGGCCATCGCCGTGTAACTTAAGACGACCATCACTAAAGGTGCTATCATAAAAGGAATGAGCATAATTGGGTTTAAAACAATCGGAATTCCAAAGATCAATGGTTCATTAATATTGAACAGGGCCGGACCAAAGGACAACTTACCTAAAGTTTTAAACTGGGTTGATTTAGCGAAAAATAAACAGGCAATCGCTAAACCAATCGTCGCACTTGAGCCACCAATTTTAACAAAGTTCATATAGAATTGATAGTTAACAATATTTGGTAAATTAAGACCTGCTTCAAAGGCCGCCGCATTCTCCACTGATAGTGCGGTCCAGATTGGCGTTGTCACTGCCCCAGTTACATTTGAACCATGAATCCCAAATGCCCAAAGGAGTGCTTCAAACAAGACGACAACGATAGTGGCAGGTAAAGAACTGCCTAATTTCAATAATGGGGTTTGTAAAAATTGTAGAATGAAATTATGAGCCGTTTCAAAAGCTGTCATCGCAAATAAAATTCTGATTAAGTTAAAGACAATGGCAATAATAAAGCCTGGTATTAAAGCTGAAAATGATTGGGAGACATTAGAAGGCACCGAATCAGGCATTTTTATCACCCACCCACGAGCGACAACTAAACGAAATAATTCAACTGCTAAAATCGCAGTAATCATTCCAACGAAAAGGCCGGCTGCCCCGAAGTTACCGATTGGTAAAGCTTTAGCTTCATCAACTGTCATGACGATTGGCGTTAAAATGAAAAATGCTAATAACGACATCACTTGAGCTGAAACTTGATCCACTTTATAAGAACTAGCTAAAGTTTTAGACATTCCTAAAATTACAAAAATAGTCATCAAGTTCATTGTCATATCATTTACTTTACTAAAATATTGTTTCCATTCCGCACCTAAGAGACTTTCCATAAAATTCAGGTAGCCATCAAAAGGCAATTGTGTCACTAATAAGAACATTGAACCGATGATTAGTAAGGGCATTGCCGCAAAGAAACCATTTTTAACAGCTTTTAAATAACGATTGGCATCTAGTTTGTGAGCAATTGGTCCTAACTTGTCTTGAAGCTTATCCATAAATTCATTCATTTTTTCTCCCCCTAATGTCTTAGTAATTATTTAATAACTTATTTAATCCTTGATACTTTTGATAAATTTCTTGATATTCAACTTGCTGCCTCTGGTTAACTGGTATTAAATGTTGGCTTTTATGATGATGTAATGAAACTTCAAAATTAACGGCTTCAGCTCCTAGAATCGCTGCCCCTAAACATGAGCTCTCGATATTTTCTGGAATCCGTGTCGGTAAATTTAAAATCGTTCGCCCCAGTTTCTTAGGCAGCTCCCCTTGAAACAAACCGCCATTTAAAATTAATTCTTGGGGTTGATGGAGCTGTTCCTTAATCACTGCTAAAAGTTCCGCTAAGTTAAAGAAAATTCCTTCTAATGCTGCTCTTAAGATATCCTGTTCTTGGTGGATACTTCTCAGACCGATTAAACTACCTGTCGCTTTTTCTGACCATAAGGGGGCCCGTTCACCATTTAAATAAGGTAAAAAGATTAAACCGGCAGCCCCATTGCCAGCTGCTTCAGCTTTTTTCAAAGCCCCTTGATAATCCCCCTCTTGTTTTGTTAACTCTAAGGCCCATTGAAAAATGTTACCACCGTTATTACTGGCACCGCCAACTACCCACTGGAAGTCACTTAAGGGATAACAGAACGTTCGACCTAAAGGATCAAGTATCGGCCGATCAGTCGTTAATCGAATGGCTGAGCTTGTTCCAACAGTGACGACTGCTTGAGTATTTTCTTTAGCACCACTGCCTAAATTCGCTAAACAACCATCACTTGCCCCAATAATAAAAGGCGTCTTAGTCGGTAGAGCTAACTCTTCCTTGATACCTTGAACTAACTGACGATAAGCTGTTTTTGGTGCCACAACTTGAGGCAGTTGACTAGTTGAAATACCTAGAAGTGCTAAAATTTCTTCGTCCCAAGCCATCTCATTAATATTAAACAAGCCTGTTCCGCCAGCCAAAGAGTAGTCACAAACAAATTCATCAAATAATTGCAACATAATGTATTCTTTAATACCTAGAAAATAATGACCCTGACTTAACAAACTTGGTTCAACTTCTTTTAACCACAACAATTTACTTAAAGGACTCATAGCATGAGTAGGCGTGCCTGTTCTTAAATAAAATTCAAGCCCTTTACCACTGTTTTTTAACCAATCGCTCCACATCATGCTTCGATTGTCCAACCAAGTAATTGAGCGGGTAATCGGTTTTTTCATCTCATCTAAAACGATTAAACTATGCATGGCACTAGAAAAACCAATCGATTTAATCTCGTAGTTTTCTACTTTTGCCACTTGACTTAACTTCTTAATTATCTGTAGGACCGTTTCAAAAATTTCATCAGGATCTTGCTCCGCCATCCCGTCTTCATCTTGATATAAAGGATATGAGACGTTTTCTGTCAATAATGGCCTTAGATCTGAGGAGTAAATAATCCCTTTCGTGCTTGTAGTACCGATATCAATTCCTAAAACCACTTCTTTCATCCGTTTCTCCTTTCTACTTCTCTTAGACGTAGGACGTCCTATGTCTAAAAGTTTAGCATGTCTACTTCCATTTGTCAAAGCGTTTTCATAAAAAAACAAAAAGGGGCCGTGACACTAGTCACCGGCACCCTTTTTTGGCGTTATTTTACTTTAATTAATTCCGCATTAATTCTTAAATGTTCTTTCATAGCTTCTTCGGCCTGTTCTTCTGAACCTGACTTAATCGCTGCTAAAATTTCTCGATGGGTTGTAATTGTTTCTTGTTTTAAGACATTGTTAGTTTCTTCAATAAAGGCCGAGATTGAGGAATGAATAATTGGAATTAAATTAGGAATTACTTGATTTTGTGTCCCTTTGGCAATCGCTGTATGAAAAAGCATATCTTCTTCTGTATGGTTTTTGCCTAAGGCTATCGCTTCTTCAACTGCCAGACAGCTTGCTAACATTTCTTCGATGTTTTCTGACGTTCTATTTCGGGCTGCTAATTTAGCAATGGCCGGCTCAATAATTTGGCGAACTTCAAGTAAATCAGCACTTAAGAACGCTTGATTACTTAAAAATGACAAGCCTAAAGGATCATCAATCAGTCCTGGTCTTTCACTAACAAAAGTACCTTTTCCCCGGCGAATTTCGACAATATTTTTGGACGCTAACAACTTAATTGCTTCTCGGATAGTATTGCGACCAACCTTAAGTTCCTCTGCTAACTCAAACTCATTTGCTAATCGTTCCCCTACGAGATATTTTTGACTAATTATCATTTCTTGAATATCATCTGCCACTCGTTCAGACAATGGTTGTTTATCCAACAGTGATCTCCTCCTATTAACAGCCAGACTTATCTTTTGATTATACTACAGAACGAATCAGTTATAAATTAACAACAAAAAATAGTGAGAGAAGTATTCTAAAGAACAGTTCTCCCACTATTTAAAAAAGTTTTTTTACTCTTTACTAAATAAACGATAAATGGCTTCAGCATAAATTTCCATTGTTTTAGTCATTTCCGCTAGCTGCCACACTTCATTTGGTTGATGCATCGTGTCTTTAGTCTCATTAAACATCGCGCCAAAAGCCACACAGTTGTCCATTGTCCGAGCAAATGTTGCCCCACCAGAGATTTGTGGTTCTGTCAGATCCCCAGTTAGATCGCGATAAGCTCCAAGCAAAGTCGTTACTAACTCAGAATCGACTGGCACATACAAGGAAGCTAAGTAGTCATGCTCATGGTACTCAAAACCATACGCTTTAGCTAGGTTAGTCAGTTGACTAACAACCTCCTCTTTGTCTACTGTAACGGGAATTCTAATATCAATTCCGATTTCTGTTTTTTCGTGATCAATTTTTACTGTTGCGGCGTTAAAGGTGAGCTTGCCAGATGCTTCATCTGCAAACTCGCCAATGGCACTCACACCATTAGCATCCCCTTTAATTTTTTCGCCTAATAACTTCAGCCCTTGCTGATCATAAACATGAGTTAACGCTTCTGCCAGACGAGTATTCGCATTAATGCCGGCTGGGGCATCTTTCGAGTGAATCGACTTACCTTTAACATGAATGTCACCATTGATTTCTTGATAGTCATAGCCTAGTTTCGCTAATTCGGTTTTAACTGCCTCGACTTCCTTGCCACGATAAATCGCTGTGTCAGAGACGACATTCAAAGCTGAACCACCCTCAACTTCAAAATCAGAACTACCTTCACCAGTTAACATCACTTGTAGTAACCCTTTTTCGGCATAAATAACTGGGAAATTAGCATCTGGGGCAATCCCCATGTCAATCCCTCGTTCTTTTTTATGATATTGCTCCATACAACGCCATAAATTTTCTTCGTCAGTTCCAAAAATGAAACGAATGGTTTTATCAAAAGTCACATCGGCTTCAACTAAGGCTTTCACTGCGTAAAGGGCGGCAATCGTTGGCCCTTTATCATCTTGAACCCCACGACCGTAAATTGCTCCCTCTTTGATTGTCCCCTCAAAAGCAGGTGTTTCCCATAAGCTTAAATCCCCTGCTGGCACCACATCCATATGACAGAGAACGCCGAATATTTCTGGGCCAGAACCAATTTCTGCATAGCCGTAATAACCTTCAGGGTCGATAAACGTCGTAAAGCCTTCTTCTTTAAAAATCCCTAAACATTCTGTTAAACTATCTAAAACATCTTGGCCAAATGGCGCTCCTTCAATACCATCTTGTAAATAAGATGGGACTTTAACTAAACGTTGTAAACTAGTAATTGCTGCTGCTTGGTGTTTTTCGGTAATAAATGTTTTCATCTAATCATCCTTCTACACTGTTATAGTATTGCTAAAATTCCTAAATAGACACATGTTACGACGAAAATAATAATCATTAATTTAGTAATAAACTTAAACCAAACTCTTAAATCTGTATGAGCAATCGTTACTGCACCCATCACAATCGCTGAAGTTGGCGTAATTAAGTTAGCCCAACCAGAGGCTGCTTGATAGGCAGTAATAATGACATCTTTCGAAACACCGGCAAAATCCCCCATCGGTCCAATGATTCCCATTGTCGCCGCGGCTAAGCCGGAAGTCGATGGAATTAAGAATGACATTGGAATGTAGAAGATATAAGCTAAGATGGCAAATAAACTAGAGGAAACATTTTGCAAGCCTTGTTCACCTAGATTTAATATTGTTGCTGTCATCGCCCCATCATTCATCACGACTTGGATACCTTTGGCAACAGCTACAACAATTGCCACACCAACAAAATCCCCAGCTCCTTCTAAGAAAGTGCCAATAAAATCTTTTTCAGACATGCCATAAAAGAAGGCAATGACAATCGACATTGCTAACATTAGCATCGTGATTTCTGAGAAGTACCATGTACCAAAAGGTGCCATATCTTGACCAAGCACCGTGCCAATCACTGGGAGATTAGTCAACCAGCTTGTCATTGTTTCAAAAATTGTCCAGTTTGGATTAATCGTTGACCATGGAACTAAACCGACAATTAAAATCCCAAAAGTAATCATAAATAAAACTAAGACTTGTTTTTGCTTTTTAGTAATATCTTTAATGTCATCAATATTCATTTTAAAGCGTTCTAAATCTTCTTCTCTTTGGTCGTACAATAATGAATTCTTCGGATCAGCTTCAACTTTTTTAGCATAACTATACACATACCAAATGCTAATCGTCGTTAAAATCACGAGTAAGATAATCCGTGAGAGTAAGCCTTCACCAGGGCTAATCCCTAAAGCCCCTGATGCTACTCCTGTTGAAAATGGGTTAACAGTTGATGCCAAACACCCAATTTGAGAGCCAACTAAAGGAATCGCAATGGCAACTACTGAGTCAAAGCCAACAGCTAACATGACCGGTATCAATAATGGGAAAAATGCTAAGGTTTCTTCAGCCAGCCCAAAGGTTGTACCGCCAATTGCGAAAATAATCATTAAGATCGGAATTAAGGACTTTTCCTTCCCTTTTCGACTTTTAATAACTGAAGCCACCCCTGCATCAAAGGCACCTGTTTTATTAACAATCCCTAATAAGCCACCAATAAATAAAATAAACAGTGAGATTTCAATTGCGCCACCAGTTGTTTCACTTCCAACCATCCCTTTAATTGGCGCCATCATCACATCCCAAAGGCCTTGGGGTTGTCTAGCAATTTGTTCATAAGTGCCAGCAATATAGTTACCAGTCTCTTCATCTACTTGGTATTGACCAGCTGGCACAATCCACGTTAAAACTGCCATGATCACAATAATAATAAATAATACCGTATACGCCGTGGGCATTTCAAACTTTTTCTTTTGTTTAAACATCTCTTCACTCCTTTTTAGATAGCGTTTACATTCCCTGCTCCAGACCCGTTCTTCAGACTCACATCCTCTCATAATAATCGTTCCACTAACTAATTCAAGTTTACCACGTTTAACTAACAGTACAAATAATACGAGGGAACTCACTTAAATTATCATCGGCTTTTAATTATCTTTTAAGATAACAAAAAAACGACTCCTCAATAACAACAAATAGTTGAGGAGTCGTTTTGTTCAACTCAAATAATGTAATAACTTGTTTGGCTAAAAAATAACTCTTCTGGTTCCAACATCATTGAGCCGAAATTCTGCTGATTCATAGCATCTGGTAAAATTTGTGTTTCTAAAGTCACCCCTTGATGTTTCAATATCTTACCTGGCGATATCCTTAACTGACTGTCACCAAGATTAGTCGTATAAACGACAACTGCTGGGGCAGTTGTCGCCATGCCGAGGGTGATTCCAGAACTGGCAGCTGATAGCATTCCCTGATACTTCTGCTGCTGATTCAAAATAAATGGGTGATCAATCCCTTGAACTAAGTGATTTTGTTGATCTTGGCTCATTAACCCTTGTGATAAAAAGCTCCCTTGGGGATTTTTTTTAAAATCAAAGGCTGTGCCAAGGACTGGTCGGATCTCACCTGTTGGTAAATATTCCCGGTTAAGGGGCAGGAAAAAATCACTGTCTAAATACAATCGATGATTTGCGATACTGCTCCTCTTCCCGTTTAAGTTAAAATAAACATGATTCGTTGGATTATAAATAGTCCGTTGATCAGTTTTAGCGTAGTAAGTAATTCGCCATTCATTCTTTGCCGTCAAGGTATGGATAACTTTTGCCTTAAGATTGCCAGGAAAACCATTCATCCCAGCAGGCCGCTCATAGGAGAAAACGACTGACATTTCCCCAGGTTTATCGACTATTTGACTGTGCCATATTTGTGATTCGAAGCTTCTTCGTCCACCATGAAGGGTATTCTGGCCCTCATTTTGATTTAAGTAATAAGTTTTCCCTTGATCTTCGTACTTCCCTTGGGTAATTCGGCCGGCTACTGGTCCAATCGTCGCCCCAAAATAGACTGCCTCACCGTAATAATCTACTAATCTCTCTGACCCTAAAACGATATTGTGAAGCTGCTTCAAAGGGTTCGGCACTAACCAACGAATCACTCTAGCACCATAATTACTGACTTCTAACTGGCAACCATCTTTGTTCTCTAATTTGATTATCTTTTCCCCACTACTACCAAATCTAGCCACTGTTAATTTCATCGGCTTTTCACCCTAATTAAACTGAATTTACAAACTAGCTTCGGTTCGTAGTTTTTGAAGTTCGTGACTAATTTCTTGGGTTGCTCCGTAAACTTTTTTATAGACGTCAAAAATAGTTTGATATTTAAGAGCCGCTTCGGGATTCGGTTCAAACCTTCGATCATAACTTACGAAAGCTTGACTACACTCCGTCATTTCTTCAAACCAACCTAGACCAACTGCTGCGATCATGACTGCCCCAAAGCCTGGTCCTTCCTCAGCTTTTAAAGTCACTATCGGTGTATTGAAAATATCCGCTTGAATTTGCAACCATTGATCATTTTTAGCACCGCCACCAACTGACACAATTTTTTCAAAGGTTTTATTGGCTTGGCTGGTCATTAGCTCCTGAGATGCCTTCAATGAAAAAGTAATCCCTTCAATCACCCCTCGGACAAGATGTTTAACCTCATGCCTTGTATCTAAACCAATAAAACTTCCGCGAATGTGACTATCTGAATGAGGGGTTCGCTCACCGACTATGTATGGCGTAAACAATAAACCATCAGCCCCCGGCTCGACCTCATTAAGAGTTGATAATAGCTCAGGATAGCTTAGCTCTTTAGCAAAATTATTTTTAAACCAAGTTAAGCTATGACCTGCAGCTAAAGTCACTCCCATTGAATAGACTCGATCTTTAATCCCATGATGAAAGACATGGAGCTTCCCTTGATAATCAACTTGAGCCGTTTCTTCAAAAGCTAAAAAGACCCCTGAAGTTCCAATACTGCTCATGCCAATTCCTTCACGTGTAATGCCGGCAGCAACCGCGCCACAAGCATTATCCGCACCACCTGCGAAAATCGAAACTTTGTTTTCAAAACCAAATAAGCTCCTTAGTTCCTCTTTCATTTCACCGATTTTGCCACTAGATTCACTAAGTTCTGGTAAATAAGACAACGGTATCTTGAAATACTCAATAATTTCTTTAGACCATTCTTTTTGCTCCAGATCTAATAACAACGTCCCAGCTGCATCTGAGTAATCCATCCGTTGATTACCTGTTAACCAAAAACCTAAGTAGTCTTTTGGCAACATTAGACTCCTAACTTTTTCCCAAGTAGCTGGTTCTTCCTCTTGAACCCATAAAATTTTTGGTAACGTAAACCCTTCAAGGGCAATATTTTTAGTAATCCTTAAAATATCAGCCCCTTTTTCTGCCATGATTCGCTGACACTCTTTCGTCGTTCGAACATCGTTCCAAAGGATTGCATTCCGTAAGACTTGCTTGTTTTCGTCTAAGAGAACTAGACTATGCATTTGACCTGAAAAACTAATGGCAACTAACTCACTTAATATTTTAGGTTCCAATTCGATTAACTTATTAATGACTACTTGACTTGCTTTTAGCCATTCTTGAGGATTCTGTTCACTGAATCCTGGTTTTGGGGTTAACAACGGGTAAGTGGCACTGGCTGTCTGCAGAACTTCTCCTTGGCGATTGACGAGTAAGCCTTTTACCCCACTTGTTCCTAAATCTAGACCGATGATTTAAGCCATAATTATTCTCCTTTGTTCTTCTTTACTTAGACTAAATAGTCATTTAACCGTGACTTAACTAGTTCTAAACGATTCGACTCATTTGTAATTTCTGTATTTTCTAACGCATAAGCTGTTAATTTTTCTAAATCCATTTGATCAGTGACAATTTTTTTACCGATTCCAGTGGCGTAACTTGCATATCGTTTAGCTTTCAAGTCATCGAAAAAGCCTTCTGTTTTTAATTTAACAGCGGCTTTTAAGCCACGAGCGTAAGTATCCATCCCAGCAATATGTGCGGTCAATAAGTCTTCCATAGCAAAAGATGTCCGCCGAACTTTTGAATCAAAGTTAATGCCCCCTGGTGCAATTCCACCATTTTCTAAAATTTCATAGACGGTCAAGGTTGTTTCGTAAAGGTTCGTTGGAAATTCATCAATGTCCCAACCTAACAAAAGATTGCCTTGATTAGCATCAATTGACCCTAAGGCGTTATAATTACGAGCAACATTTAGTTCATGCTCAAAAGTATGGCCGGCTAATGTGGCATGATTATTTTCTAAGTTAAGTTTAAAGCGCTCGGTTAACCCATATTTTTGAATGAAGGCCATTGTCGTAGCAGCGTCATAATCATATTGATGCGTCATCGGTTCCATTGGTTTTGGCTCTAACAAAAATTGGACATGATGGTTAATTTTATTAGCATAATCATCTGCCATTTTAAAGAAACGAGCAATGTTTTCTTCTTCAAATTTCATATTAGTATTTAACAAAGATTCATAGCCTTCACGGCCACCCCAAAAGACGTAATTTTCTCCCCCTAGTTTTTTGCTAATGTCTAAGCCTTTCTTAACTTGAGCAGCTGCATAGGCAAACACGTCGGCATTATTAGAAGAGGCAGCCCCATTCACAAAGCGGGGATGAGTGAACAAGTTAGCGGTGTTCCAGAGTAATTTAATACCCGTTTCAGCCATCTTCTTTTTCATTAAATCAGTAATCACATCTAAGTTGGCAAAAAATTCTGTTAAGGACTGACCAACTGGGGCCACATCACTGTCATGGAAACAAAAATACTCAATGTCTAGTTTAACTAAAATTTCGAAGAAGCCTTCCACCCGATTTTTGGCAGTTGTCATTGGGTCATCTGTCAGCCAAGTTCTAAGATTCGTGCCACTACCAAAAGGATCGGAACCATCTTGGTTCATCGTGTGCCAGTATGCAGCAGCAAAACGTAAATGCTCTTTCATTGTTTTTCCCATAATTACTTCTTGGCGATTGTAGTGACGGAAGGCAAAAGGATTGGTCGAATCAACACCTTCAAAAGTGACTTTAGCAATGTCTGGATAGTAAGACATCTTATTTCCTCCTTAGGTTTAAAGACTAGCATCATGGTTACTTTGGCTACATCGTAAAATAGTCATTAATAATTGTCAAGTCATGACAATTGCTGAATTTTTAAACAAAAAAAGACTTCAAAATTTGCAGCTAGCTGCTGATTCTGAAGTCTTTTTATTAAGTTCTAGTTACTACATAAACGATAAATTGCTTCGGCATAAATCTCCATTGCTAAACGCATCTCTGTTAGTTGCCATTCTTCATTTGCTTGGTGAATCGTGTCTTTCGTGTAATCAAAGCCGGCACCAAAAGCGACACAGTTTGGCATCGTCCGAGCAAAAGTCGCTCCGCCAGAAACTTGTGGTTCTGCCATATCACCAGTCATATCCCGATAAGCCCCTAGCAGACTTGTGACTAACTCTGAGTCTTTAGGTACATACAGTGAGGCGATGTAATCATGTTCATGATACGTTAACCCGAATTCTTGAGCCACAGCTTGGAGTTTCAGAACAACCTCTTCCTTGTTAGTAGTAACAGGCATTCTAATATCAATCCCAATCTTTGTTTCAAGTTCATTTACTTCAAGGGTTGCCACATTAAACGTTAACTTACCGGAAACCTCATCTTCAAATAAGCCAATCGTACTGACCCCATTGCCATCACTACCTACTCGCTGACCTAAAAATTCAAAAACAGGTTCAGAAGTAATCTTCGATAAGCCTTCTGCTAAACGCGTAATCGCATTAACACCTAAATGGGCATTTTTAGAATGGATCGCTTGACCGGTTACCGTTAATTCCTGATTAGCCACAGTAAACTCGTAGCCTAAGTTGGTTAATCTCTCACTTAGTTCTGCTACTTGCCTACCATTGTAAGTCCCACGATCTGGTACTACATTCAAAGCACCGCCACCAGTGACAGTGACTTCTGAACTACCTGGACCAGTTAAATACACTTGCATTAAGCCTTTCTCAGCAAAGATTAAAGGAAATTTAGCATCTGGTGCTATCCCTAAATCAATCGGCACTTCTTTTTGGTGGTAACGCTCCATACAACGCCATAAGTTTTCTTCGTCTGTGCCAAAGATAAAACGGATTTTTTTGTTAAAACTAACCCCTGCTTCAACTAAACTTTTGACTGCGTATAAAGATGCAATCGTTGGCCCTTTATCATCTAAAACACCACGACCATAAATTACCCCATCTTTGATTGTTCCTTCGTAGGCAGGGGTTTTCCATAAACTTTCTGCCCCAGCTGGTACAACGTCTAAGTGACAAAGAATCCCAAAAATGTCAGACCCTTCACCAATTTCTGCGTAACCGTAATAACCTTCTGGATCAATAAAGGTTTCAAAGCCTTCTTCTTTAAATAATGCCACTGTCTCTTGTAAACACTCTAAGATGTCCTGACCAAAAGGTGCTCCTGGGATGCCCTCTTGTAAGTATGATGGAATACGGATGATACGTTGTAATGACTTAATTGCCTGTTCTTGATGTTTGTCTTGAATAAATGTTTTCATCGAATCACCTTTCTGCTTTCGTAAGTTGCCTTACGTTGTTCTCTTTATAATTATATAGCTAATTTAGCTCCGCCGTCTATCTTTCTTGAAAATTAGTTGTTCATTTTTCGAAAGATTGGCTTTCCTAACTACTTTATAATAAAGTTAATTAAAAGGAGGTCCTAATAAATGATTACTAGTCTGTCAAAACAACAAGAATACTACCACGCTTTATTAACTAAAAATCCTCATTACGATGGGATTTTCTTTGCTGGTATTACAACGACTGGGATTTTTTGCCATGCAACTTGTCCGGCGAAAAAGCCTAAATTTGAAAATTGTCAGTTTTATCAAACTGCTGAAGAAGCTCTCTTAGCTGGCTTTCGTCCTTGTAAAAGATGCCATCCCTTATCTTATCCTCATAGTCTGCCTAAGGAAATTAAAACCTTAGTTGCCGCTGTGGAAAAGACTCCTGAGAAACGTTGGCAAGAACGAGACTTTCAAGCCTTAGGCCTCCACTCTGCAACTGCCCGGCGAAAATTTAAAGACATCTATGGTATGACCTTTGTTCAATACGCTCGGTCACGGCGAATGGGCTTGGCTTTTAATGAAATTATTAATGGCAAAAAAGTCATTGACCAACAGTTAGCTGCTGGTTACGACTCGCCGAGTGCCTTCAATGATGCTTTCACTAAAATTATGGGGAACCCCCCTAAAAAAACGGCAGTCACTTTAATTTATGGCAATTTACTTGAAACGCCGATTGGTCCGATGTTTAGCTTATCCACAGAAGAGTCACTTTACTTATTAGAATTTACGGATCGCCGCGGTCTGGAAAAAGAGATTGAAACTTTACGAAAAAAACATAACGCCCGAATTGTTGTTGGTGACACGAAACCTAATCAGTTGCTTAAGGCAGAACTTGCACTATATTTCAGTGGCCAGTTAACAGACTTCACTGTCCCCCTTAAATTAGTTGGTTCGGATTTTCAACTAGCAGTTTGGCAAGCATTAAAAGAAATTCCTTTCGGCCAGACTCGTTCTTATTCAGAGATTGCTCAAGCTTTAGGTAAGGATCAAGCCTTTCGCGCTATCGGCAACGCTAATGGCGCTAATCAACTGGCGATTATTATTCCTTGTCACCGGGTAATTAAAACCGATGGTCAGTTAGGTGGTTATGGTGGCGGTCTCGAGCGCAAAGCCTACTTGTTAGCTTTGGAAAAAAATAAGTTGAAACAAAAATAACCGAGGTTTAGTCTCGGTTATTTTTGATTCTGTTGTAAAACAGTTGATTATTAATTCCCTTTATTCTTATTGTAAATATCAAAGGCAACGGCAAACAATAAAACTAAACCTTTAATTGCTTGTTGCCAATCAACGCCAATTCCCATCAGTGACATTCCGTTATTCAAAACACCCATCACTAGGCCGCCTACAATTGCCCCTAAAACCGTTCCAACCCCACCATAAGCCGAAGCGCCACCGATGTAGCAAGCAGCAATTGCGTCTAATTCAAACCCATTACCAGCCGTTGGGGTCGCGGCATTTAAGCGGGCTGAAAAAATCAAACCTGCTACGGCTGACAACATCCCCATATTAACGAAACTCCAAAAGATTAATTTTTTGGTTTTAATACCTGAAAGTTCTGCAGCTAGTAAATTGCCACCTGTTGCATAAAGTCCCCGGCCGATAGTCGTTCGAGTTGTTACAAAATGATAGGCTAAAATCAATGTCACTAAAACAATTAAGACATTGGGAAAGCCTTCATATGTTGCCATCAAATAAGTGTACCAGGCTAACACCCCTAGATAACTAACTAACTTACTAATAAACCACTTAAGAGGCTCTTGTTGATAGCCATATGCCAATGCCTTTTGTCGTTTTTTAATTAGTTTCCATAACAATAGTCCTCCAAGGAGGCCACCAATAACTAAGGTTGTCCCGTGATAGTCTCCCCCTTGTTGATAGTCCGGTAAAAAACCCGAACTAATTAATTGAAACAGACGAGGGAAAGGCGCTATAGACTTTCCTTCCAAAATAACAATCGTTAAACCTCGAAAGACTAACATTCCGGCTAAAGTCGCAATAAAAGCTGGCACTTTGACATAAGCCACCCAAAAACCGTGAAAGCCACCAATTAAGCCACCTATCAAAAGACAAACAACCATCGTTAATAGGACTGGCCAATTAAAGCGGATAATGAAAACCGCTGCTAAAGCACCTGTAAAGGCGGTAATTGAGCCTACAGATAAATCAATATTACCTAGGACAATTAACATGATCATCCCAATCGCTAAAACTAAAATATAACTGTTTTGTAAAATGATATTTGTCATATTTAAAGGCTTTAGTAGGGTCCCATTTGTCAGCAGTTGAAAACTTAACATAATAATAATCAAAAAATAATACATACTATATTTCTGAAAATTACTTTTAATAACGTGAAACAAACTCTTTCTTTTAGTTTCCATAAGCACCTACCTGTTTTGTCATGTGAACCATTAACTCTTCTTGGTTCGTTTGACGAGTATGAAATTCACCAGTTATCTGACCATGGCTCATCGTATAAATCCGATTCGTCATCCCTAATATTTCAGGTAATTCTGAAGAGATTAAACAAATTGCCTTGCCCTTTTTCGCCAACTCTTGAATGAGTTGGTAAATTTCATATTTCGCCCCAACATCAATTCCACGAGTTGGTTCATCTAAGATTAAAATCTCTGGATCAGTCAACAACCATTTTGCTAAGACTACTTTTTGTTGATTGCCACCACTTAAACCTGCTACCTCAGCCTCTAGACTAGGGCTTTTAATTCCTAATTGTTGCTGGTACTCCGTAACTACTTGCCGTTCTTGATTTTTTTCTAAGACAAGCTTGTCAGAAAATTTCCTAAGGCTGGCTAAAGAGATATTTTTCAAGATACTCTCAAGTAAAATTAAACCGTTCCGTTTCCGATCTTCCGTTACATAGGCTAGCCCAGCAGTAATTGCTTTAGGGACTGTGGATAAATTAACTTCTTGCCCCTTTATGTAACACCGTCCTTGAACGTAATTACCATACGCTCTACCAAAAAGGCTCATGGCTAGTTCTGTTCGCCCTGCCCCCATTAAGCCGGCGATGCCAACAATTTCGCCAGCTTTAAGCTGAAGGTTAACATTCTTAACGACTTCACGTTTAATGTCTAGGGGATGATTGACTGTCCAGTCTTCCACTTTAAAGATCGTTTTCCCAATTGTTAATTTAGTTTGAGGGTAACGATTAGCTAATTCACGACCAACCATCCCTTTAATTAAGTTTTTTTCTGTTAAGTTTCCTAATTCTTTAGTTAACGTCTCAATAATTTTGCCATCTCTGATGACCGTTACTCTGTCAGCAATGGCTAAAATTTCTTTTAATTTATGAGAAATAATGATTGAGGTCAGTCCTGCTCTTTTAAATTCTCTTAATAAATCTAATAATTTTTGGCTATCCCCTTCATTCAAAGCTGCCGTCGGTTCATCTAAAATTAAAATTTTAACTTCTTTCGAGAGAGCTTTCGCAATTTCCACAAGCTGTTGTTTCCCGACGCCGATATTGGCAACTAAAGTCTGGGGGTCTTCAACTAAGCCAACTTGCTGTAAGATTTTTTGGGCTTCTTCCGCTGTTTTTAACCAATCAATGATGCCATACTTAGCAATTTCATTGCTCAAAAAAATATTTTCCATAATTGATAAGTAGGGGATCAAAGCTAATTCTTGGTGAATAATGACAATTCCTTGCGCCTCACTGTCTTTAACTGATTTGAAAGCACAGTCTTGCTGTTCAAATTGAATTTTTCCTTGAAAGTCATCAACTGGGATGACCCCACTTAAAATTTTCATCATCGTTGATTTGCCTGCCCCATTTTCACCACAAATGCCATGAATTTCCCCTGCTTGAATGTCTAAACTAACATTATCTAAAGCTTGAACACCGCCAAAACTTTTACTAATATTAGCCATTGTTAAAATACTCTCTTTCATCGTTTCTCCTTATTTTTGCTAAGGTTAATCAAGGTCTGATTGACTAATATAGTCACTATCAATTAGTAACTCTTGGTAATTGTCTACTGTGACGACAACTGGCTCTAACATATACGTGGGGACAATTTTTAAATTATTGTGATAGGTTTCTAGATCATTAATCTCAACTTCTTCTTCATTTAATAAATTATCGATCATCGTTGAAGCTAAATCCGCTAAAGTTTGAGTGTTTTTAAAAACCGTCATTGCTTGCTCACCATCGATGATTGACTTCACTGAGGCGACTTCCGCATCTTGACCAGTAATAATTGGCATACTGCGGTTCCCACTGCCATAACCGACCCCTTTTAAGGAAGATATAATCCCAGTAGCTAGAGCATCATTGGGGGCTAACACACCATGAATATCATCATCAGCATAATGAGCACTTAACAAGTTATCCATTCGAGCTTGGGCCGCTGCCCCATCCCAGTTCAATGTAGCAATTTGAGAAAACTCTTGTTGCTGACTTCTAATAACTAATTTACCTTCTGTAATGTAAGGCTCTAAAACTGAGAACGCCCCATCGAAAAAGAAGTGCGAGTTATTATCATCTGGCGCCCCACCAAATAACTCAATCGCCTGAGGGTCATCCTTAGCATCAAGTTCTAAGGCATCAACTAAATACTGACCTTGAAGCTCCCCAACTTTAAAGTTGTCAAAGGTGGCATAATAGTCAATCCCATCAGCATTCATAATTAAACGATCATAGGCTAAAACGGGAATCTCTTCATTCGTCGCTTTTTCAATTACGTCTGTTAAGGCTTCACCATCAATGGCTGCGATGACTAAGGCACTAACTCCTTTAGTAATCATATTTTCAATTTGTGAGACTTGAGTCGGCACATCATCTTGAGCATATTGTAAATCGACCTCATAACCTTTTTCGACTAAAAATTCTTCCATGTAACTACCATCTTTATCCCAACGTTCAATCGCCTTAGAGGGCATAGCAACACCGATTATCACTTGCTCTTCCCCGCTTTGATCATTTGCTGCACAAGCAACTAAGAACCAAGCAACCGCACACAGTAGCAAACTACTAATTATTTTTTTTGTTCTCATATTTCCTCCTTGCTAAACACTAGTAACTTTTAATAGCTGCTCAACTCCTTCAAACATGAGACGACAATCAATCATCGGAACTATCTATTTAACACGAACTTATGCGCTAATCAATCAACCTGTCAACTATCATATTAAAAACAAATTAAGCTCCCTTTTCGAACTTGTTGTTTTTGATACTTGTAGTTTAAAAAGAAAGGGTTTTCAAGTCAAGGGAAAAGAATTACGAACAAAGCTTTCTTAAGTATTTTCACTGACAACTAACTAAGTAACTTGTTATTGATTTAACTTTTCAACTAAACATTTTATTCATTATAGGGTATTATTAAAGAGGAAAGGTGGCTATTTATGACGAGATATCAGAATTTATTTATAAAAATTGGGATTTTGTTTGCTCTGTTTTCTTTTAAAGGTACTTTTATCGGAACGGCTGCTGAAGAAGATATCACTCGACGTTTTCATGTTGATATCGTTGTTAACCTTGATCATTCCTATGACGTTAACGAAACAATCACAATGGATTTCGGGTCACGAAAACATGGGATTCAACGGAATATTCCCTTTAGAGGTAGCTTCTACCGGAAATTAGCCGATGGACTTGAAATCGACGAAAGAATGTACACTGCTAAAGTCAGTCAAATTAAGGTTTTAGATGATAAATTTAAAGTTAGTACCGAAGATGACGATAAACACATTCGGATTGGCAATTCAAATAAATATTATCTAGGCTATAAAAATTATCAATTTAGTTATCAATGGAACCCTGGTGATGACGGCCTTGAAGAAATCGATGACTTTTATTACAATGTCATTCCGCAAAATTGGCAACACCTAATTAAAGAAGCTTCTTTTTCAATCGAGCTTCCGAAAGAGGCGGCAACTAGCCAGCTAGATGTCATTGTTGGTGACGCCTCAGGCAAGATTATTGATCAAGAAGTAAACTACCAAGTTAAAGGTCGTCACTTAACTGGGCAAGTCGTTGGCCCCCTCTTACCAGGACATGGCTTAACTGTCTATTGGGTTTTACCACCTGATTATTACGTTAATGCGCGGAATGGCAGCGAATATGATTTGTTATGGTTTACTTTACTTAGTGTCATTTGTTTAAGCGGAACTCACCTAGCTAGCCGTTACACTTGGTCAAAAAGCACAGCTTTGCTGCCAGTTACCCAGCTACAAGGAAATCTGACACCAGTTGAAGCTGCCTATCTTTTAAAAGGAAAACTAACTAATCGTGACTTAATGACAATTATTTTCAGTTTAGCTAAAGGGGGTTATCTTACAATCGATTACCAAAAACGACCTTTTTTCATTTTAACTAAATTGAAAGAGTTACCGCCTTCCGCAGAAGCTTATGAGTACCACATGATGGCTGGGCTTTTCCCAGGCAGTAGCTGGCTTGCTACAAGTGCTACTCTCAAAAGTAACTTTCATACTTACTTAACTGATGCCCGTTCATCAGTCGAGAAAAAGTTAAGGCCGACTGTCACAGCCACGATTGAACCTAAAAGTCAAAATAGGCATGCACTTCTGTCACTCTTGTTAGTAATAACGATTTACCTTAGTCTCTTTATTTTTATTTTACGAACTGAGTATTTCATCTCAGCTCTTTCATTCTTTTTAGCTTTAATTTTTACGATATTCCTTTGTCTCCCCATTGTTTGTTACTTCAAGCTTCGCAAAGGCCTGGCTTATGAAGATGGCTTAACTTATTATTTAAAACGGTTAGTAGCCTTTTGCATTCTCCCTCTACCTTTGATCACTCTAACTGTTGGTTTTATTCTCATATTACTGACTAAAGCTGAGCAAACAAATTACGGTTATATCGCATTAGCTTGTTTATTAACAACTAGTTTCTTACTAATTTTAATTAGTCGCAGTCCACGACGAACTGACTTTGGCAATCAACTTCACGGAGAGTTATTAAGTTATCGCCGATACTTAACAACCTTAACTCCCCTTGAAATCAAGGAATTACTGACTGAGCAACCAGATTTTTATTACGAAGTCTTTCTCTATGCAGAAGTTTTTGGTCTGACTAAGCCTTTTGCTAGAAAATTTAAAACTTATGGCATTAAACCACCTAAATGGTTAAGCTTTAATCGAGGAAAAAAGGCGTTTAATGTTTCAACTTTTTCTAATCAACTTCATCACGATTTTTATCGCACTAGTTACTCACCTTCTGACTCATTCAGTTCAGATAGCGATTCCTCAAGTAGCGGTGGCTACTCTAGTGGCGGTGGTGGTGGCGGTGGCGGCGGTAGTTGGTAAGATTTCCATTTAGCTAACAAGAAAAAAGATACTGACCAGATTTCTCTCATAAACTGAGAATAATCTGCCAGTATCTTTTTTTATCTTTAAGTCACACAAAGTAACAGTCATTCTTAATTGCTAAACTTAACCGTTTAAAAAGCTGACTGCGTAGCGACCATAGAGCTCTGCCCCGACTTGCAAGGCATCTTCATCAATGTTGAAGCGGCCGTGATGATGAGCCCAACAACTGTCTTTTTCAGGGTTAGCACTGCCAACTAAGGCAAAGGCGCCTGGAGTATCAGTCATAAAGAAACCAAAATCTTCTGCTCCCATAGTTGGAGCTGGTGCGCCGAGGGCCTCAGTACCAAAGGTTTCAGACGTAATTTGACTAACTAATTGGGCTGAAGCTGGATCATTGTCAACGACTTCTGTCATGCGCTCATAAACAACTTTAGCTGTGCCACCGTATAAAGCTGCGATATTTTCAGCATAGTGCGTAATTTTTTCTTCGACAATCCCTCTAGTTCCTTCGTTAAAGTTCCGAACGGTCCCTTCAAGATACGCATCTTGAGCGATCACATTAAATCGTTGCCCGACGTCCATCCGACCAATCGTTACAACAGCCGGGTGTAATGGATCAATTTCCCGAGAAACAATCGCTTGAACATTGCTAACAAACTGAGAAGCAATAATTGCCGCATCGACTGTCTGTTCAGGCATCGCGGCATGGCCCCCAATCCCTTCAAAGTTAATTTTAATAATATCCGCCGCCGCAAAAGCCGGTCCCGGATAACAACTGACTTGCCCCACAGGCACACTTGACCAAATATGAATGCCAAAGACATTATCCACATCTGCTAAAGCCCCTTGTTCAATCATCGCTTTCGCGCCTTTAGCCACTTCTTCTGCTGGCTGGAAAACTAAACGCACATTGCCTTTTAATTCTTCTTTAACTTCTACTAAGACTTTAGCAGCCGTCAGTAACATGGCGGTATGGGCATCATGACCACAAGCGTGAGACTTGCCGGCTTGTTGCGATTTATAACTTAACCCTTCATTTAGTTCTGGCACAGGTAGAGCATCCATATCTGCTCGTAGTAAAACCGTTTTACCAGGTTGGCCGCCATAAATTGTTCCGATCACCCCAGTCGGTTCCCCTAGCTTATATTCAATTCCTAAGGCTGCTAATTCTTTTGCGACAAATTTAGTTGTTTCGAATTCTTCCATTGATAACTCAGGTTGTTGATGTAACTGTCTTCTGACCTTAACTAAATTTTCTGCTTCTGCTTGAAATAATTGACTTAAATTTTTTAACATTGTGAAACCTACTTTCTTTATCTAATTAATTGGACAAAAATCCCGGCTAAAACGACGGAGACAATCGTGACTGTCACAAAGCCGCCGACTAACATTGGTGGTAACATATGATCTTTTAAGACTTCTTGCTCTTCTGGATCGTCCGTTAAACTTTTAACAACTTCTAACGTTAAAATATAATCGGCAGGAAAGCCGTAAAGAGCAGTTAAAGATGTTGCAAAGGCCATATACGGACTAATTTTTAAGACTTTCGCCGCGACCCAAGAAAAGAGATATAAACCGATCACACCTGAAACAATAATGACTAACATTGGGACAATCAAGTCTATCAGCATCGTTGGTGTGGCTCGTTTCAAACCATCAAAGATAAAGGCCATTAAGACTAAAATAGCAAAGCCATAAGAATTTGCCTTTGTTAAAGGTGCTTTTTCTAAAAAGCCAACATAGCGAGCAATCACGCCAAAGGCTAAACACATCACAAAAGAGCTAATCGAAACAAGTGGGTCAATCAACTGGCAAAATTGAACCGCTAAAAAGGCAACAAAAGCAATTCTTAATAAGGTGAAACTGGCAGTATCCATCTCTTTAGGGATAAATTTAAACAGCTTGATGTCTGCTTCTGGCACATTTGCCCCACTAGTGACTCCTGCTGATTTATGCCACTTGCCTTGACGGTGTAAAGCTAAGGTTAGCTTGCCTTCTTTTTTCAAAACAATTGAAGTCAAAGGGTAACCGGCAAAGCCTTGCATAACATAAATGACAATTGCTAAGACTGATAAGTCCATTAAGCCAGCATTACTAGCTGCTTCGGACATTAACAAGGCCGAAACAATCCCGCCTAATAGTGGTGGTGTTCCAACAATTACTGTATTGTAATCCGCAAAAAGCAAACCAAAACCAAAAATCACAACAATGGCACCGACCATTGCTACTAAACAAATAATGACATATTTCCATTGTTGTTTTAATTCATCTAAAGAGAGCATTGTCCCAATATTGGTAATTAATAAATAAACAAACAACGTTGATAACGCCGGCGAGATTCCGGCTGTTTCCATTAAATCATCAGGTAACACCGTCCAAAAACCGATTAAGAACAAGACTCCTGAGACAAACACTGAAGGGATCCAAGCATTTGTTTTAGTGGAAACTAATTCTCCGATAACTAAAATAACTGCTATTGACATAAATGCAACTAACAAACTCATTCCAACACACCCTAACTTATAATTTCAAAAGATTCATAATTTTCAGACTATTCTAAAAACATACTTTTTATGATAACTTATTAAAAAACTAAAGTAAAGATTTAATTGAATTTTAATCTAAAAAATAACAGAAGTTACGGAAGACTCCCGTAACTTCTGTTAAAAGCGGTGCTGTTTAAACTAATTTAACCATGACACTTTCAGTCACTTCACTGTTTTTACCAATAAAAATTTCAAATTCGCCTTTTTCTGAGTGCTCTTGGAGATCTTTACCATAAAAACGAACCATCTCTTCGGTAATTTCAAAAGTCACAGTCTGACTTGCTTTCCCTTCTAAACTAATTTTTTGGAACGCTTTAAGTTCTTTGACTGGTCTGACAATACTAGCAAACAAGTCTCTAATGTACAATTGCACGACTTCTTGACCTGCAATCTCTGAGTCATTTGTCACTGTAACTGAGACTGTTAAAGGCTCTGTCTGAGAGAAAGTCTCTCGATTAGTGACTAAGTTTGAATAACTTGTTTGATGATAAGACAAGCCATAACCAAAGGCGAATAAGGGTTGGTTTGGGGCATCTAAATATTTTGAAACAAAGCGACCACTATGTTGAGAATTATTTTCAGGACGTCCCGTACTATAATGATTGTAATAAACGGGAATCTGACCTTCATTGTAAGGGAAACTTTGCGTAATGCGACCTGACGGGTTGACTTGACCATAAAGAATATCAGCTAAAGCATGGCCCCCTTCCGTTCCTGGGAACCACCCTTGAATTAAGCCATCAACTAACTCAAACTCTTCGGTTAAAACTAAGGGCCGACCACTAATCGTAATTAGAACAAGAGGTTTGCCTAATTTTTGTAAGTCTCTCAGAAGCTCTTGTTGTTTTTCAGGAATTCTAAGACTTGTCCGGCTTCCCGCTTCCCCACTTTGTAAGGTGTGTTCACCTAGAGCCATGACAATCACATCGGCAGCCTCACCTGCTGCTAAGGCAGCTTGTTTCGTTTTTTCTTTTTCTTCAGCAGTTAGCTGAATACTGGAAATGATTTTTTGAGAAAAACCAAATTCCCCTAAGAAAGTATAATCTTCTAGCATATCACAACCTTGAACGTAAGTGATTTGATCGCTATGTTCTAACATGGCTTCTTTAATTGTGGTGACATCAGACATTTGACCATGAACCGCCCATAAGCCCATTAACTCTTGGCTATCCGCGTAAGGTCCAATTAAAGCAACTTTTTGCTTTGGTGATAAAGGTAAGACATTTTTAGCATTCTTCAATAAAACCATGGCCTCACTAGCAATGTCACGGGCAATTTCCCGATTTTCTGGGGCAAAAACTAAAGCTTCTTCCCCAGCAACAGTTACTCCACGGTAAGGATCTTCAAATAGGCCTAGTTGATTTTTCAAGTCTAAGACTCGCATAACAGCTTGGTCTAATTGCGCCATTGAAATACGGCCTTCCGCCACTAGCTCTTCTAAATAATTAGAATAACAAGCAGTTTTCATATCAATGTCATTACTCGCTGCCATTGATAAGTAAGTTGCTTCTTTTTCATTTTCGGCATAACCATGAGTAATTAATTCTTGGACAGCGGCGTAGTCACTAATAACGACACCATCAAAGCCCCATTCCCCTCGTAGTAAGTCATTCATTAACCATTTATTACCAGTGGCAGGTACGCCATCAATCGTATTAAAGGAAGTCATAACTAACTTGCTGCCAGCTTCTATGGCTGCTTGGTAAGCTGGTAAATATTCTTGACGAAGACGACGTTCTGACATATCCACATGATTATAATCACGGCCGCCTTCACCGGCGCCGTAACCGGCAAAGTGTTTGACACATGAGGCTAAGCCTTGGCCTTTATCAAAATCATGTTGAAAGCCTTTGACCATCGCGGCTGCGTACTGAGAGTTTAAAAAGACATCTTCCCCAGTAGATTCTAAACAGCGCCCCCAACGTGGATCTTTGACTAAATCAACCATCGGTGCGAAAGTCACATGAGCCCCACCGGCCACTGATTCTTGGGCAATTTTTTGATAGCCTTTTTCAATCAGTTCCGGGTTCCAAGTTGCTCCTTGACCTAAAGGTATGGGATAAACTGTCCGGTAGCCATAAATAATATCTGACATAAACATCAAGGGAATCTTATGACGACTTTTAGCTAAATAGTTATCTTGAATTGTATGGATATTTTTAGCACCAGTGACATTTAAGACTGAACCGACTAAGTCTACCATCTCTTCATTGATGCCTAATTTTTTTTGTGGCCCTACGAGCATGGCCTCATCTTCTTGGAAAAAATCTCCTGACAATTGAACTAGTTGACCGACTTTTTCTTTCACTGTTAAGTCAGCCAATAATTCGACTAATTGTTCTTTTTTCATGATTGTTTAAGCTCCTTCTAATTCTTTTTTGACTGCATCTTTTTCTGCCCATTTAAACCAAGGGTACCATAATAGAGGCGCTAAGATTAATTGAATAATTAACATCAAAACAATAATTGAGCCTTTCCCTTGAATCGCCGCAAATGCTCCTACTGGTAAACCAAAGACCGTGGCTGCTCCTGTAAAGCGGGCAACAATCCCCATTTTAATTAAGACATAAGACAAACCAATTGCAATTGAGTTATTGAAAATAAATGGGAAAGCTAATTTGAAGTTTAAAACTAAAGGCGTTCCAAAAATGACGGGTTCCGTTATTCCAAAAATTGCTGGAATAATTGAAATTTTACCAAGTTCCCGGTACTGTTTGCTTTTCGAGAAAAGCATTAACATGACTAAACCTAAGGCTAAACCGCCCCACGTAATCGTTGTGAAAAAAGCATTCCCTAAAATATTCGGTGGGGTTTCACCACGGGAAACAGCTTCTAAGTTTTCCATGTCGAGAGCCATCCAAATCGGCATCATAATTGGCATAATGACATTTGTTCCATGAATGCCGAAGAACCATAAAATTTGTTGTAACAAGCTAATTACAATCATCGCCCCAATTGTGCCACCTAGACCATTTAAGGGTTCTTGAATAATTGTATAAACCATTTCATGCATACTGCCAAATGGTGTTAATAAAAAGACTCTCGCAATGATAATAAAACCAATGCCAATCACAATTGTTGGAATCAAGGCTTCGAAGACCCGGGAAACCATTGGCGGAACCCCTTCTGGCATTTTGATTGTCCAACCTTTATTTTTAATGACAGCATAAATTTTACCTACTAGTAAACCAATAATAATAGCTGAAAAGACTCCTTGAGCACCAAGCCAAGTTGTTGGCAGCACATTAACATCAGCTCCATCAATTTGCGCAGTAGCTGCTGGGGTCACAATTAAGAAACTCATTAAAGCAATAATTGCAGCTGAAATTCCATCATCGCCAGGAATTAATTTATTGACTAAATTTTTAGCTAGTAATAAAACGACATAAATTGCCATAGCACCAATTGTAAAATTAGTCACTTGCATTAGAATCGGCACAAAACCTTGTAAGAAGGCAATATTTTTTCCACCACTACCTATAAAAATCACCATTAACAAACTCATTGAGCCTAAAAAGACTGGCCCTAAAGTTGCCATCATTGCTGCCGATAACGATTGTAAATAAATATTAGTTCCTAACTTATCAAATACCGGATTAATCTTGTCAAACCAAGCAATTACCTTTTCTTTCATCATACTTCCTCCTTAATTTATACTTCATCACTAGTATAGCGGTTACATTATACTTTTTACGGTAATTTATTACGATGATTTCGGAAGTATTTTGTCATCTTGTTTTTTTACGAAAATCGCTTGGTGACATTTGATGATATTTTTGAAAGGCGGCAAAAAACGTTCTAACATGATTAAAACCTGAAGCTAAAGAGATATCTAAAATCGTCCATTGGGAATGAGTTAATAAATGTTGGGCATATTCAATGCGAATCATCGTTAAATAGTCAGAAAAAGTTGTTCCCATATTCTTCTTAAAAAAACGAGAAAAATACGTGGCTGAATAGTTAAATTTTTCGGCTATATGTTCTAAAGGCATCTCTTCTTGGAAATGCTTTTTTATATAGTCAACAATGACTAACATTTTTTCTTGAATTTCAATGGTTTTTAATCTGGCATTAGTATCAATCCTCTGCTGATGATATTTAATCAGCTCTAGACTCAGCTGATACAGCTTGATTTTCTTCCCTAATCTGGCTTCTAAACCAACTTGACTAATTTCAGCAGCTAAAGTTTTTAAAATCACGCTAATTTCTGAACTAACTGGCTGCTCAACACTATTTAATTCAAAAATATAAGTAGTATTATAAGCATTTTCAGTTACTCGTTGCATAAAGCTATAAGGAATTTGAATAACTAAGATATGATTAGCCCTAGGGCTATTTGTGGAATGAACCACATTCGAGTTTAGTAACATCACATCCCCTTGTTTCAGTAAAAACTCCCGATTATCTTTGCGAATCTTTAACGTCCCTTCGATACAATAAAGCAATTCGACACTCGCATGCCAATGGGGTGGAATGACTCGTTCGTAACTGTCGGCTTTAAAATCAAATAACTTAACTTCTAATAATTCATCTGGTTGAATCACTTCGTGTAAATAACTCATGGCACATTCCTTTCTAAACGCTTTTCTCTGTTTATTATAGCCTAAGACTTAGGAATGATTAATTTTTTATTCACTCCTTAGGAAGGTTTTCGCTCTTATTTAACTTTTTCCACTTAAATCCGCTGAAACTATCGCTTTTGTTTAAATAATACTATATAATAATGGTTTAATGAACTAAAGTAAACAGGAGGATTTTATGAAAAAATGGGGTAAAGTATTGGTATTAATGGCAGTTGGGCTAACAGTTGGAGCCTGTTCAGCACCGAAAGAAAAAGACAGCGCTAAAGAGTCTAAAACGGAAGTCACTAATGAATCGACAAAAGAATCAGTTAGTGATACTAAAGAATCGACAAGTAAGGCTAAAGAAACGACTAAAAAGTCTTCAGAAAAAGCTGATACGAAAAACGCGCAAACTAAAAAATTCACGCAAAAGATGAATGGCGTTGAAATTTTTATGACTTACACTTATAAAGGCGATATTGTTATGACTCAAGCGACTAACTCAAAAGCTATTTATAGTGAAATGGGAATTACTAAAGAAGATGCTGAAGAAATGTTTGCACCGATTGAAGAGCAGTACGCTGGCGTTAAAGGTGTTAAACATAGCATTGATTATGGTGATGACTCAATGACTGAAATAACTGAAGTTGATTATACTGTAGCAGATTACAAAGAAATCACGCAATTAACTGGTTCGATGTCAGATGGTGCTGAAGATCCAACTTTTGTAAGCATGCGCCAATCAGAAAAACTATTACTAGATAATGGCTATACTTTAGTTGAAGAATAGACTTTTGACTTAACTACTTATAAAGGCTCCTGCAAACCAGAGTAACACTCTAACTTGCAGGAGCCTTTATTGTCTATTTATCTTTTGGAAACTATTTATTAAACAAAGGTCACGGCCCCCGAAACTCTAGTATTAATCTTTCATGATTCCTTAGCAAAATATCCCTAAAATTAAAATACTTCCGTTGAGTTTGTCAATTCGACAGCAGTCTTTTTAAATGTCATGGACTATTTTATTTGCTTAAGCTTTTCGCCTTACTTTGAAAGATAATAGTAATATTATACGTCCATATGGACATATTTATGAACAGTTCCAAGAGAAGTACCAGCGATTGTAGCGATTTCTCTTAATGACAACTTTTTTTGATATAAACTAACTATTTCTTCTTTTTTATCAGCAGTAATCGTCGGTCGACCGACCATCTTCCCTTCTTTTTTTCTTTCTTGAATGATGTTTTGCATTTTAAGGGAGCGTAATTTTTTTTCTGTTGTTTTAATTAAATTAAAGTTATTAATCAGCTCAGCATATTCTTTTTTCTCGGTGTCTACCTTCTCGTCTAAGCTAACTAAACGGACATTTTTATTCTTGACTACTTCAAATAACTCATTATTTTTACAAACTGTAACTAAACTGTAGATTAATAACACATTATTTTTATTTAGCTTTGTTAACACTTTACCTAACTCTGGGTTATCCATCGTCCAACTTTCTTCGACAAATAAATAATCAAACCCATACCTTTGGATTTGATTCAATTGGGTACTAATCTCTACTGGTAAATCAATTTTAAGATAAGCAATCGTACTCATTTGTCTCGTTCCCCTTTCTCAATAAAATCACATACTCATTTGTTCTGGTTTATAATGCTATTTTCTAGATTTCTTTTTACTTCGGTTTCTTTTTGGCCGATGTTTACTACTACTTTCTAAAGCTTGTCGCTTTTTTTTCGCCTTAGTTTTCTTAATAATTAACATCACAATTAATTGAATGATTAAGAGTAGTAAGATCCCACCAGCAACATACCACCAAGTGTAATCTTTTTTAATTGATACATCTTGTTCATTATATTTTTTGGATTCTTCTGCTGAAATTTTAAATTCCTTTTCGAATTCCCAATCTCCTGATGACGAATTCACCTTCATTTTCAACAAATACGTACCTGCTTTTAATTTTTTACCATCTAAAGGTATCGCATAATCGAAATTAGAATTAGGTGCCATCTGTAACTCTGTCTTTTTCAGTTTATAAAGTGTTTCCGAGCTGCCTTTTTTAGTGACTTTCGCATCAACTTCAATTTTATTCACATATTTCGGCTTAACGTTCTTTATATTAGCTGTAATTACATTTCGAACATTAACTTGGTTTGCTTGAACTTTACCAAGTTCTAATTCGGACTTAATATCCTTTTGAAGCTTATTTCCATGTAATAAGAAAGCGACAATATAAGCATACTCATTTTTAATAGCTAGACCTTGTTCACTATCTTCTTGATCTCCTTCATTGCCTTTTTCTTTAAATGTAATACCAGCCGCCATAACTCCTTCGAAATCATTTTTAGGCATTTTAACTTTCAACTTAACGACTTTATCTTCATTGGGTTTAACGACTATTTCCGGCTGATCAATCGTTACAATTTTTTCAATATCGTTTTCTAATTGATCTTCGGCTTTATTTTCATTTAAACCATACTCAACAATGCCATTAATATTAGTTGTTGCCCGATTGAAACTCGTTAAAACCGTCACGTCTTTTTTAGTATGATTTTTTAACGTTACTTCAAAGGTTTCCGTTTGATCTTTAGCTAATTTTAAATCATAGTAGGTTTTAGTTTTATCTACTTGAATCTTTTCCGGAATTGTTGGATTTACACTAAAGTTCAGTTGAGAAGCTTCAGCATTTGCACCAAAAAATATAATCATCAAAAAGAAAGTCAAGATACTTGGGATTATTTTATTTTTTAATTTCATTATTTCTTTCCTTTCCTTAACTTCGTTTTCACATTTTTCTTAACAAAAAACCTGTATGTGATTAAACTAGTCCTAATTCAGGCTAACCCTAATCAACATACAGGACTTTTCATTCTTTAGTTAGAACAAATGAGACTATTCTCCGCCTTCTTCGTTACCTGGTAAGACGCTTAATGACCATGTTAATGTGGTTTTATATTCTGCATCTTTAAGTTTCATTGACGCACCTGGAACCATTAATTCTACACCTTTATCCATTGTTGCTAAGTCTCCCATACGATAAATCCAAGTTCCAGCACCTTGACCTTTGGCTGCTGTCATAAGTTTTGTTGATGTTCCATCGATTGGTAAAATCACTTCTTCAACAACAGTCCCAGGGGCTGGTGAAGCAGAAACAGTTTCTTTTTGTCCCATTTTAAAAGTGATTGTTGCGCCTGTTAATTCTTTATCGCCAGAAATAAATTGGCCATTTTGGGCAACTGACAACTCCCATCCTTCTAAACTTCCACGATTATCTGTTACTTGAGCATATAATGGTTTTTGACTATGTTCGCCCTCAATAACGACTTCTTGAGTTGCTGCGTAATAAGTTTCATCTTTTGAACTAATTTTTTGTTCCCCAAAGTTCAAAGCTGAAGCGTAATCTAAACTTAATGGACCACCTGTTCCTGGTTCAATTGGTTTTTCAGGATCAGTTGGATCGATCGGATCAACGGGAATTTCTGGATCAATCGGATCTACTGGATTGACTGGATCTTTGTTTTCTTTGAATTTGACAATGGCATCAGTCGTTCGTTTCGCTGGTGCCCCTTCTTCAGCTCCTGGCGCCGCTAAAACTGGTGTCGCATTTAATAAAACTGTGCTGAATAATAATGTTCCTACTAATATTTTTTTCATTTTATTTTCTCCTTTTTATTTAGCTATTAATTAATGCCTTATCTATCGACTTGGAATTGCTTACTCTTCACCTTCACCGGGATCTGGTGCTGTGCTTAAGATCCATGTTAATGATGTTGTATATTTATCTTTGACTTTAGTCGATTTACCTGGCACATGTAATTGGACACCTTGTTCCATTGTATCTAGGTCACCTAAACGATAAATATGTGTTCCAGCCCCTTCACCGGTGCTCGCTTCCATTAATTTAGAAGTAGCTGAACCATCGGCAACTAATTCAACATCGGCAGTAACAGTACTTGGGCTTTTTGATTCAGAAACGGTTTCTGTTTGACCTGTTGTAAATTTAATAACAGCACCATTCAAAACTTTGCCTGATTCTGTTTTAAATTGACCATTTTGTTTGATTGCTAAGTTCCAGCCAGCTTCAATTTCTGACCCACGACCATCTGTTACTTGAGCGTATAATGGTTTTTGACTATGTTCTCCCTCAATAACAACTTCTTGAGTGGCAGCATAGTAAACTTTGTCACTTGGTGTAATAATTTGTTCACCAAAATTAAAAGCTGAAGCATAGTCTAAACTTAATGGACCATCTGTTCCTGGTTCTACTGGTTTTTCTGGATCAATTGGGTCAATTGGATCAACTGGAATTTCTGGGTCAATCGGATCAACTGGGTTAACTGGATCTTTACTTTCTTTAAATGTTACAACTGCATCTGTGTTTCTTTTAGCTGGTGCTTCTGGTGTTGCGCCTGCAGCTGCTAAAGCCACACTTGTATTTAAAGCCATACTACATAATAAAGCTGCCCCGATAATTGTTTTTGTTTTTTTCATTTTATATTCTCCTCTATAATTAATTTTTTTCGTAAATGTTGTTATTCGCCAACTTCAGTTCCTGGTAATGTGCTTAAAGACCATGTCAATGATGTTGTATATTTTTCTTTTAATTTAGTTGATTTACCTGGAACGTGTAATTGGACACTAGTTTCCATCGTTTCTAAATCACCCATACGGTAAATCCAAGTTCCAGCAGCTTCATCTTTTTCAGCTTTCATTAATAATGAGCTGGCTGAACCATCAGCAACTAGTTCCACGTCACTTGTAACTGTTGAAGGAGCTGGTGATTCCATGACTGTTTCTTCTTGACCATTAATAAACTTAATCACAGCACCTTTTAATTCAACGCCGGCATCTGTTTTAAATTGACCATTTTGCGTAACCGCTAATGACCAACCAGCTAATTCACCACGACCATCAGTTACTTGGGCGTATAAAGGTTTTTGGCTATGAACGCCTTCAATAACAACTTCTTGTGTTGCTGCATAATAAACTTTATCTTGAGAAGTAATTTTTTGTTTACCAAAATTCAAAGCTGAAGCATAATCTAAACTTAATGGACCGTCCGTTCCTGGTTCAACTGGTTTCTCAGGATCAATTGGATCAATCGGTAAAACTGGAATTTCTGGATCAATTGGGTCAACTGGGACAGTTGGACCATCATTTTCTTCAAAAAAGACTTGACCTGCAGTGTCACGTTTCGCCGGTTTACCTTCTGAAGCACCTGCTGCTGCGTAACTTGTTGTTGCTCCTAAAACCATTGAACTTAATACTACTGCACTTACAAATAATTGTTTTTTCATTATTATTTCTCCTCTATTGATATATTTTTATTATTTAACTTCTCCGCCAGGCGTGTCTGTTAAAGTCCAAACTAATGTTGTTCGATATTCAACGGCTTCTTTTGGCGTTGAACCTGGTACTGATAAAGTAATGGCTTTATTTTTTTGAATTACTTCGCCATTGACAGTCATCTCTTCGGCTGTTCCAAAATAATCAACCCATGTCCCAACACCTGAACCTTCAGCCGCTGCCATAACTAAACTAGCAGCACCATTAGGATCTAGCTCAAATTCTGAGACTGCTGGGGCTTTAACTGATTCAATCATGTTCGAATTAGCTTTCGGCTGTGTGAACTTAATGCTTGTACCAGTTAAGACTTTATATTCTTTGGCAGCATCATTTTTAAACTGACCTTTTTGTGAAACTGTTAGCGTCCAACCAGCATTAGTTCCCCGATTATCAGAAACTTGAACATAGTTACCTCGGAATTCACCTTCATGGTCTCCTTTAAAAGTTTGGGCATTAGCAAAATAAACTTCATTCTTATTAGTAATTTTATTTTTGCCAAAATCAAGTGATGACGCGTAGTCGATGCTTAGTGGGCCATCCGTTCCTGGATTTGGACCTTCTGGATCAGTTGGGTCCACTGGATCAACTGGAATTTCTGGATCAGTTGGATCCACTGGATCAACTGGGTCTGTATTAGGTTCAAAGAAAACTGAACCATTTGATTTATATTCGGCCCCCGTTTCTCCTGCCTCGACTAACGTTGCACTTAAAACAGCACCACTTACTAATAATGTACTTAACCCTAATGTGATTTTTTTCATTCTCCTACCTCTTTCCTTTTAGTTACTATTAAATAGATGCTTAATAACGTGACCATTCCTGTCACTGCTACTAACTCTGTTACCTTTTCACCTGTTTGTGGCAATGTGACACTAGGTTTTGGGGCAGGTTTAACTACCGGTGGCGGGGTTACGCCTGGGTCTGGGACTTCTGGTTTTTCTTTGTCAGGAAAAACATATTTCCCATAAAAACCTACTGACCCATTACTTTCATAATCGGCCTTTGTTTCAGCCATTACTTGCGTACTAAAAATTAATACTAAACCTATTAACCAAATACTTTTGATAAACCCTTGCTTTCTAGTCAAAATTTGCCTCCTTTCACTCTTGCTCGTCTTGTTATTAATAGTTCTTATTCTAAATTCGGTACATCTTGTAATGACCATTGAATAGTCCCTTGATAATTACCAATCCGGGCAGTTCCAGCTCTTACTTTCAAAATAGGCTTATTTTTACCAGACCATTCTTCAGAGATATGGATTGAGTCTGCTGAGTCAGTTGTTTTTTCATAGACTGCGGCTGAATTGTTCTCGTTAATCACTTGTTCCTTACCATCTTTAAGATAGTACATCGATTCTGCTAGTAAACTATCGCCATTCGTTAATTCTTTGACTAAACGAACTGTCATTGACCATTGATTACCTTTTCCACGTAAATCTTTGACTGACAGGTCTTGATCTTTCGTCACTAATTCAATCTCTTCATCTTTACTTGAGATTTTATTATCATCACCAAAACCTAAAATTTCAGGTGCTGACTCGAAAATTAGCTCGCCACGATTTACAATTGAAACAACTTCATTAGAGACACCAGGAATCACTAAGTTTTCGTCTAATAAATAAATCACTTTGGCGCTAGCTTTTTGTTTTATTTCAGTTCCGATTTGGGCCTCAGCCTTGACCGTTGCTTTGTAAGTCAAAATCAATGACTCGGTTAGCTTAAGTTGATCCGCTTCCGTGATAATTCCTGTCACTGCATGATTATCTGCATCATAACTAGCAGTTCCTACAGCTACCCCATCACTAGTTGTTAAGGTCATTTCTTTAACATCTGTCAAATTCTCATCAATTTTTTCAGTAATGGTCGCTTCTTTATACAAGGTTGCCATTTCTTCTTCGCTGAGATTTGTTGTATCAGGAATTAAGCTCCCTTGATACGTTAACTCTTCACTAATGCCAACGTCTTGTTTATCCATATCATCACCTGAAGCATTAGTCACTTTTTGGATTAATTGATAAGTGTCTTGTTTTTCATAGACGAAGGTGACAACTTGATCTTCCTTCGTAATTTTACCGGTTGCTTGACCTGTCGTAGACTTATAAGCATAACCAAAGATCTCAATTGGCTCTTCTTCGTACTTGTCTCCGACACTGCCTTCAATTATTTTATCTTCCGCAATCCCGTTAGTTTCCGTGTCTTGATAATGAATGATGACTTTTCCCAAATCTAAAATTGGGACATCTAGACTTGTTTCGGCCTCCATCGTGCTACCATTTTGATCGATAGCTGTTAACTTAACAGTATTTGTTAAGGTCTTACCAGCACCACTCTCTTTGACTTTGACTACATAACGTAAACTAATTTGACTTCTGGCTGGTAAATCTAAGCCACTAACTGTGATTGTATGACTCTCTTCATCATAAACAGTCAGCTCTTGAGGAATTTCAACGCCTTCATGGTCAATCACAGTAATCTCGGTTGGTTTTTCAACATCAGCTGGTAGCGTATCTACAAATTCAGCCTTTTCAAAGACATTATCGGTATCATTTTTAACTGTTACCGTATACTCTAACTCATCTTCAATTCGGGAAAATTCATCTGGACTAGTCTTATTAGTAACTGTCTTAGTTAGTTCGACTGGTGCTAAGGCACTAAATCCAACAGCATAACTAATGACTACACTTTCGCCTGCTGTTAAGACTTGCTCCCCCCAGGCCATAAACATCCCTGAGTCATTTCCCGTATCACCAGCGTAAACGACTTCTCCAGTCGCCATATTTTCAACGGTATTAGTTGGATTTGCCATATCATCACCAAAAACAGTCGTAAAAAGATTTATTTGGTGTTCACCGTTGTAGGCAATTGGGCCGTTAGGAACATCAGTAATATAATCTAAACGATAAGTTGGCCCCCCTTCAATCGGTTGCCCGCCTTCATATTCTGCTGTTTCGATATACATTCCGGTATTATCACCACGAGCATAGACTGGTACGGTATCGTTATTTGCTAACATCGTATCGACTTGCTTCACTGGGTAAATGGTTTTAGTCTCACTACTAATGTTTTCTATCGTGAAAGTATGGTAGACCCGGGTATTATTTGCGTCTGGTGTCATCTCCAACTTAATCTTGAAATCATCACTTTCCGCTTTACTACCTTCAGCTACGATTGCGTTACCAGAAATACTACCACCATCAGGGAAACTAGTAATTCCTCTCCCTAGATTAGCAGCACCTTCTTTGACATCCGGGTTCGCTCCGTACTCAAGCATCGTTTCTACTATATTTAATGTTGACGTTGTGTTCGTATCGCCATTCGTCTGCATATGAGTATGGGAGATGACTTTCTGGGTGTTTTCTGGGTCAGTCGGGTCGCCTAAATCCATTAACAAGCGAACATTCGGAACCGAATACTGGGTTGGTGACGGGGCTGTCGATCTATTTGGAGACATCCCAAATATTAACTTCCCTGCTTGCTGGCTTTCACCTTTCCAAACAATTGGAATATACTTCCGCAGATCAAAGGTTTCAGCCGATTCATTCCCACTAATTTTTAAAGGTTCGCTACTAAAAAAGAGTGTCAATAAAATCAATAACGTGCTAGTAACCATCAACAGTCGTTGTTTTTTATTCATTTTTTACCTCCTTAACTAGTTCAAGAAAATTGGCTGACGCAATTAATTTGTCAGCCAATTTTCTAAACTAACTTTACTTCTTGCTAAAGTTTGGCAAGACTATTAAACGACTGTGACATAAATTGTGACTGTTGTTGTGTTGTCATCACTGTCAGTGACACTATAAGTGACTTCATAGACACCATAGACACTAGTATCAACATCGCCTTCAACTGTAATTTGGCCAGTTAAGTCACCATCTTCTGTATCTGTTGCAGTAATTCCTGCTAATGGATAAAACTCTTCGCCTTTTTCAATAGTCATATCAATAGCACCTTCAATTACTGGAGCGTCACCAATAATTGCTCGGCCACCTTCGCCTTCAATGACTTGGTTAGTTGAGATATAGTCATCAAATAATGAGTTACTAATTTGTAGAACGGTCTCACCTAAGTTGTATGCTGATAAGTAACCGTGAGTGTAAACATCATTCATCACAAATTTAGACATCGCTTTGTTATTGTAAACAGAGATATAGCCTGAGGTTCCTGTTACAACAGCATTTTGAATTTCAAGGTTTTTGATAGCTGAATTATTGTAAATGCTTAAGTAACCTGATGATTGTGAAATTTCAGTATCTATTACTTGAACATCAGTTAATGTTTCACTGTAAGCAATATCAATGAATTTTGTCCGGCTACCAATAAAAGTAATTTTGTTTAGCTTTAAGTTTTTTTGTGTAAAGGCTACGGTTGTTGTAATATCAACATTTCTAAAGTTCAATTCCGTACTATTTTCGATTTTGTAAGTTTGACCATTTGATAACTTAATTGAAACAGTATTTTTTGAATCTTTAACGTCAGTAATTGTCACACCAGCCGGCACTTCAATTTTTTCTTTGTTGCCATCTTTGGTATATCCAACAAAACCATCTTTAGTATTATCAAAAGGTGAATTACCAATCGTTGTATCATTTGGATTAATGTAGAAAATATCATCTTTACTCATACCACCTGAATTAATCACACGTTGAGTCTTGCTACGTTCAAAGCGATTGTTGATAAAGTCAGTAAAGTAGCCTTTTTTGTTACTGTATTGACTTACATCTTTTTTAAAGATTGAGTTTGATAAGTTTGCTGTTTCTAAACTATGGTTACTATAGATGCGGAAATCAGCATTAAATGTTGAATTATCAACAGCTAATGTTGTTAGTTGTGGGGCTGAATGGATTGCTAATGAATAATCCGTTGCGCCAAAGGTTGAATCTTTCACTACTAAGGTTTCGATGTTTTTCATTCCTGAAAAATCAATTCCTTTTGAAAAGTTAACGTTGTCTAACGTTACTTTTGTTACGCCATCTAAATAAAAGGGAATTAAGGCGTTCACTGTAATGCCTTTGAACGTGACTTCTTTAATACCTTTCAATGAATATTTTGTACCATCAATCGTCATGTTTAAAGCTGTAGCTGTGGCTGACAATTTAACAACACTACCTTCTGATACAGGTAATGTATGTTCACCAGTTGCATCTGTATAAACGACTGCTGAAGCTTCTTCGACAGTTTCGCTTAAAATTTGTGAGACGTTAGGGTTAACTTCTGCTGCCATTACAGATGGTGATTGCATTAATGAAAGAGCCGTCGTACTTAGGACAGCAGCTAACATTGCGTAATTAGTTCCTTTTTTAACAATTGTACTTTTATTGATTTTTTTCATTTGAATTCCTCCTAGAGTTTTTTTATAACTTAGCTACTCAAAAAAATATTAAATTAATAAGTAGTAGCCTATAGAAAATAGTTTTATCAAAAACACACCTTCTTTCCTTGCCTTTCTTATTTAGGTTTAGCCTAAATTCCGAACTTCCCAAGCGTCTTGAAGCTCTTCAATTGATTGAATTACCTCAATATTCGGCAATTTAGTTAAAATCTCATTTTCTATTTGGCTTCTTTGAATGGTCGCTTCAAATATGAAGTTCCTAGATACCATCTTCTTATTAACCAACATCAATCTCACTGAATAAACAATTACGTCTTTCCAATTTTCTTCGATCATATTAGCCTCCATTCTTTAGATATCTCTAATTCTCTTAATCTAATCACCTGTCAGCCCTTCCGTTTAAAGGGTTCACTTAATGAACAAACACTCAAAAAAAATATTATAAACATTAGTTAACGATATCTCTTTAATTACCTAACAAACACAAAAAAAAAGCGCAGATATCTACGCTTTGTTGTTGTTATTTTTTATTGTAAACATTGTCTCAAAAATAAATGTTTATAATACACTATTTCCATTTAAAAAACAACAATATATATATACTTTTTTTAAAAAACAATCATTAATAAACGAAATAATCTATATCCAGTAAAGGAATGCACTCATTTAAACTAATCTCTAAAAACAGTTAAATAGCGCAAAAAAGTTAAGAAAAAAAGAAATAAACACTGTTTTCGAAATTGATTCCTTACATAATATTATTGTATTCCACTCATTCTCGATTATAGTTACATATAACTAACATTAAATTACAATTACTACTTAAAATCAGTTATCTCCTCTACTAAACAGTAATAGACACTTCTATCTCCATTCTTTTATTCGTTATTTTATTTCCTTTCTTTTAAATCTTTATATACTTTTTCATCTTATTAAGACTTGTTACTGTCTGTTCATTAAAAAAATAAATGCCCCTTTTTTAACTACTTTTTTTTAACTTGAGGTTTTCAAGCTTTTTTGACGCCCGAGTTTCGACAATAACATTCAAATACCTTAGTATTATTTGAACTTTTCCAAAAAAAAACTATTATTGTTTTTTGGAAGACCTATAATTATCTTAGCCTTATAATATATCATTCTCCTTTGCCGTTATTTAACTAAAAAACCCTTATTCTGACTTGCTTTATCCCTAGTTTACTTCTACACTGAATCATATAGAATATCTATAAAACATAATTAATGAAGGGGAATCTATCAATGAAAACAATTGGTTATGCTCGAATTAGTACTACTTATCAAAAATTTGATTCACAGAAATCAAAACTAAAAAAATATGGATGCGATAAGATATATACTGAAACCCAGAGTGGTAAAATTAATCAACGAGAAACACTAGATAAAGCCTTGGCAAGTCTTGAGCCAGGTGACACGTTCGTAGTCTATAAGCTTGACCGCTTATCTAGAGGAACAAAATATTTACTTGAATTAATGGAGACGTTCAAACAACGAGATATTCGTTTTGTTAGTCTGTCGGATAACATTAATACAACTACTCCCATGGGGGTTTTCTTTTTTACAATTATGGGAGCTTTTGCTGAAATGGAACCCTCCCTTATTCGCGAGCGAGTGATAGCTGGTTTATCGGCTACTAGAGAAAAAGGAACTGTTTTAGGAAGACCTGTCAAGACTGATCAAAAAGAGAAAGTAGCAAAATTATATAATGAAGGACTCACTCCTGTTGAAATCATTAATTTAGTTGAGGTGTCTAAACCGACTGTTTACCGCTATATCAAAGAACTTAAACAAGAAACTTCTTGAGCAGCTTTTCTCAATCACTGTATCTAGTCCCTGTTAGATCAAAAACATGAAAAATCTGATGACACACTAGTATTACCTTTCTAAACTAATAGTTCTATCTGTAAAATTAAGGCATAAAAAAATCAATTCCGACAGAGAACCTTTCTAAGTTCTATCGAAATCGATTTTTTTATTAATTATTTTCTTTTTTTATTCATAGCTCTTTTTAAAACTAATCTAGGCACTAGTTTACACTACTGAATTAGCCTTCTAAACTAGAATACTTTTCCTGATAATTTGCCTTAACTACGGCGAGATGCTCTTTTAAGTCCTTTGATTTTGAATCTTCAGCTGTTACCCCTTGTTCTAGCAATAGTTCCATATGCAACTGATTACTATTAGCTTCTAGTATTCCTAAGACTTCATCGACAATAACAAATAAGATTGGTGTTGATTCATCTTCAGCCAAAGTTACTGGGAAATAATCAGCCGTTTCAGTAAAATATTTTTGACTCCTTTGATTATTGATTATTTGAAAAAAATGCAATTTTAGTTCTTCTGTCTCCAACTGATAACAATCATTTAATAATGAATTCACTGCATTAATTTTCAATAGTTTCAGGTGAAACTCTGGAAAATCTGTTTCTTGTAATACGTTTAATTTAAACTCTGACCTTAATTTTCCTTCCACCCGTTCAAAATAAATATTCACCACTTTAGCCCTCTTTCAACATCAGTCTTAACTTAAGTTTAACAGACTTGATTAGTTAAGTCTGAAGTATCTCTTGGTTAACACCTAAAATAATTGTCGCTACAGCTGAACCTGCGAAACAAATTAGTAAACCAATTAAATAATGGCCTAAAGTTTCACCGACAAAAGCCGGAATTGTTGTAAGTCCTCCAAAAACAAAAGCATTCGCAATGACTTGATTTGCCCCCATATAAGCCCCGCCGATTGTCCCACCAATAATGGAGGCTATTAATGGCGTTTTTAACTTCATACTGACACCATAAATTGCGGGTTCAGTAATACCAGCAAAAAAGATTGATAACAAAGCTGATGTTGCAAAGGAACGCATCTTTTGATCTTTAGTTTTTAAAATTACCCCGAATGTCGCCCCAGCTTGGCCAAAATTGGCAGCAGCTGTTAAGGGAACAATTTTATCAAACCCCACCGTACTAATATTACTAATCATTACTGGGTTAACTGCCCATTGCAAGCCAAAAACAACAAATATATTCCAAACACCACCAATTAATGCTCCAGCAATCAAGCCATTAGACTGAATTAAGTGATTAATTGTCTCTGCTAACTATTGACCGAGATAGACCCCAAAAGGTCCAAAAATCATTGCTGTTAATGGCACAATTATAACTAAACCGAGTAAAGGAACAAAAATTAGTTGGAGTGTTTTCGGAATGACTTTTTCTAAGAACCGCTCTAAATAAGAATATACCCAGACAGCAATAATAATCGGAATAACTGTCGACCCATAATTCATTAAAACCACTGGCATTCCTATAAAAGTTGTCATGGCACCATTGCCTAATTCTCCCATTAAGCTTGAAAACTCAGGATGCATGAGGGCGCCACCAAAAAGAACGGCGATGTATGGATTCGTTTTAAATTTCAGAGCTGAAGTAAAAGCAAGTTCAATTGGTAAAAAGTAAAAAACCGCTAATGAAGCAGCTGAAAGAATCCCGTAAGTCCCAGACTCCACAGAAATTAACCCTGCTTGCTCGGCTAAGGTTAAAAGACCTCTCAAAATCCCGGAACCTGCTAGGGCAGGTAGTAAGGGCGTGAATATCCCTGCTATCGTGCTAAATATCGAATTAAACACACCAAACAAGGTCAACTTTTCTTTTATAACCATAGATTCTGATTTCCCATCTAAAACTGCGACTAAAGCTTCATAAACTTTGTTGACATGAGTACCAATGACAATTTGTAACTGACCAGGACTTTCAATGATTGACATAATTTCTTGTTGCTCTTCAAGGGCCCCTTGATTGACTAGCTCTGAGTCTTTAAGTTGAAAACGTAAGCGAGTGGCACAATGAGTATAACTCTTAAGATTGCCGGGTCCGCCAACATTTGTAAGGATCATCTCGACTAATGCTTGGTAGTTCATTGCCTTGCCTCCTTTAGACGTTTTCAGGGGTCTTTTCCTTCTATCTCACTAATCATCTTGACCCGATGACTATGGCGACTTGCCATAAAATGACTTGCTAACCAACTATCAATGATCATTTTTGCTAACTCACTGCCTACTACCCGAGAACCTAGCGCTAAAACATTCGTGTCGTTATGTTCTTTTGATAACTTGGCTGAGTAAGGTTCACTACAGACTACGCTACGAACACCTTTTACTTTATTAACGGCAATGTTCATTCCCACACCTGTTCCACAAATTAAAAGCCCTGCATCAGCTTCCCCACTAGTGACAATCTCCCCAACAGTCTGAGCAAAATTAGGATAATCCACTTGTCTTTGCTCATACGTGCCAATATGCAATATCTCATGATGAAAGTCTTCTAAATAGTTTATCAAAGTGATTGCTAACTCAAGTCCTACGTGATCATTACCGACGACTATTTTCATGATTCGCCACCTCGCAATTCTTTCATGATTTCTTTGTAAGAGGCTAGTTGGTTAAATAAGACGGAAGTTCCTAAGACAAAACCATTCACTCCCAAGGCTTTTGTTTCTGCAACTATTTCTTTAGTCACAGCTCCATCAATGACTAGTTGAAACGTTAGTTGTTCTTCTTGGCGATAATTAGTCATTCGTTTGATTGTATCCAGACTTCTTCCCTCAAAGGTTTGACCGGAAAAACCAGCCGGAACAGTCATTATTAAGAGATAGTCGATTGTTTTTAAATGTTTTTTAACTACTTCAGTGTCAGTAGTTAAACTAATTACTAAACCGACTTGGCACCCTTGGTTTTTGATTTCTACTATTACTTGGCTGAGATCTGGCACTGTTTCTGGGTGAAGATATATGAGATTCACACCTAAACTTATAAATAAATTCACATATAAACTGGGGTTGCTAACCATTAAGTGGACATCTATTGGCTTCCTAGTAGCCTTTCTGACAGCAACTATGTCTTGTACTCCCATGGCAAAATTGGCGACATACTGACCATCCATAATATCAATGTGAAACATATCTATGCCAGCTTCTTCTAAAGCTTTGACTTCCTTCTCTAAATGACTAAAATCAGCACACATCAATGACGGATAAAACTTTAATGACATTTTGCTCCTTTCTTAGCTTCAAATAAGTTACTACTTAAAGCACCAAGAAATTTCCTGTTTTCTTGAATGACTAAAACAACTGGCAACTTCCTTCCTGACAAGAACTATTGAGAATCGACTAATTTCCAAATACTTTGACGTCACTTTAAGCTTTTAGTAATACCATCTTCTCAAAAAGCGTAACACATTGATTATTTTATTGTAAAGGCTTTCTTAGTTCACTTATTTTATTGTTTAACTTTTTCTAACTCACAGAAAAAAGCACCAACTAAACGAGTTTAGTCAGTACTTTTCTTAGTGCTATGTTTAAACTTGTTTACTAATGCTTTTAAGGCCTCTTCTAATGCGTCTTCTGTAGCAACTGTTCTTTCAAGTTGTTTAATCGGAGTACTTGTAAAATCTAGCAACTTGATCGGAACCCACCTATCGGCAACTTTACTAATCGTAATTTGTGGGCTAACACTCGTTGTACCACAACTATCTGGAACTAAGAACGCTAATTCGTAAGTCTCACCTTGACCTTGGCGAATCCGATAGTAACCGTCATTTCGGTACTCTTTTTCCGCTTTAAAAGTGTTTAACAACTCTTTTAAGACTGCTTCTTCCATTTATTAACCTCCCGACACTTTAAGCTCGTTTAATAAAAAACATGTTCAGTTCTAGTTTAACCAGCTTTTAAAAACTTCGACTACTGCCACCACCGCCGGAACTTCCGCCGCCAAAGGAAGAGCCACCACCAGTTGAACCACCTGAGGAGCCACCGCCAAAACCACCAAAACTGCCACCACTAGAAGAACCGCCACTACCTGAGGAACCTAGTTTGCGAGATAACCAGAGAAATATAATTATACCTAGGAAACGAAACACTACAGGGCTAATTGATACTTTCGAATTCCCCTGTGACACTTCCTCTTCTTCTGTTGTCGCTGCTTTTTGATCTGCTATTAACTGCTCGTAATCTCGGTTTTGACTTTTAACGACTTGACTTTCAATCCCTAGATCCTCATTAATTTTAAGGGCCATCTCTGTCACAATTTGATAAACCCCTTGATCAAATTGCTGAGCTTTTAAAGCTTCTAGATTATCATCTAACATCCAACCAGTTAAAGCATCTGTTAAGACATCTTCTAGGCCATAGCCGACTTCAATTCTTACTTTCCCCTCTGTGGGCGCTAGTAGTAATAAGGCGCCATTACTCAGCTCTTTATCGCCAATTTGCCACTTATTAAATAAGCCAACAGCGTATTCATCCACTGTTAATTCACCTAAGCTGTTGACTAAAGCAACAGCTAGTTGAGGCTTCTCTGAAGTTTTTTCGTATTCCTGATTAATCTCAATAATATAATTTTTAGTCGCTGCACTTAGTTCATTACTTTCGTCATAAACAAAGACCGCTTCACTAGGCTCTGGAAATTCTGTTGCCTTAACTTTTTGTCCAGCTACTAAGACTAATCCTAAGGCACTAACTAAAACTAGTTTGCTAATTATTTGTCGATATTTTTTTCCCGTCACTTATTCAGCTCCCCGTCTCTCTTTCACTGACTCTATTTTACTAGTAGGCACTTATAAAAACAACCTCTGATGACTCTAATCAACAGGCAAAAAATGCGACAAAAGTGGTCAGCAGCTAACTGCTCAGATTTCCACCACTTTTGTCACATCTCTCAGGTCTTAACTATTTTCTTTTAAATCTCGTTCATATTCTGTTTCATTGGCTTTATTGACTCGTCTAACCCGACCTTTAATCGGCATTGTTTGTAATTCTTTTAAGACTTCAGGGCCTTTGCCATTCAGAATTTCCACAAAAGTCGAGACTTCTAACAAGGCGATAACACCAATATCATCGGCTGTCATTCCCGGAATATTACACAAAGCTCCAACGACATCCCCTGGACGCATTTTAGTTTTCTTCCCGGCATTAATATGCAGTTTCATAATTTCTTCTTTAAAGTCATGGCCTTTTTCTTTCCGAATCTTAGCTTTGCGATTTTGTTTGCCTTCAAAAGCTTCTTTGCGACTTTCAACTAAAGAATCACTTGGTCGTTTTAATTCAACTAAGACATTGTCTTGTTTTAACATAATATCATTGAAACGTTGAGCATCGTATTGATTAACAAAAGAGACTGCTTTTCCGTGATTATCAAAACGGGCGGTCCGACCAATTCGGTGAACATAAGTTTCAGGATTATCAGGTAAATCGTAGTTAACAACTAAGGCAATGTCGGCAATATCTAAACCACGTGCGGCCACATCAGTCGCAACTAAATAACGGAAATAACCGTGTTTGAAATCTTGAATGACTTTCGTCCGATGACGTTGTTCCATGCCACCGTGTAAGGTGTCAACTTTGGCACCAAGAGCATCTAACTCATCAGCAACTTCTTCCACAGCTACTTTCGTGTTACAGAAAATAATACTACTGTTGGGATTTTCAACGACTAAGACGTCTTTTAAGACTTGAATTTTCGCCTCATTATTGACGTTATAGTGTTGTTGTAAAATTCGGTCCTCGACAGTATTTTCAGTTTTCACTTCAATAAAAGCTGGCTCATTTAAATAATATTCAGCTAATTTTTTAATTTCTTTTGGCATCGTTGCCGAGAATAAGGCAGTTTGACGATGACTCGGTAATGATTCCATCACTCTTTCGATTTGATCAATAAACCCCATCGCTAGCATCTCATCAGCTTCGTCAATAATAACTGTTTTGATTTTACTTAAATCGATCGTTTCACGTTGGATATGATCTAATAAACGGCCTGGTGTTGCCACAACAATATGCGTTCGTTGACGTAAATTTCGTTCTTGGGCCTCAAAGGAACTGCGACCAAAAACACTTTCAACTTTAAGACGCTTAAAGCGACCAATGTTAAATAAATCTTCTTTGATTTGCAAAGCTAACTCTCTAGTTGGGGTTAAGATTAACGCTTGAGGGGCTCGTTCTTCCCACTCTACAAGTTCACAGACCGGAATCCCGAAGGCGGCGGTTTTACCGCTACCAGTTTGTGATTTCACAATAATATCTTTTTTGTGTAACAAAGACGGAATAACTTGTTTTTGCACTTCCGTTGGTTGGGCATAATTTAAGACTTCTAAGGCTCTTAAAATGACATCACTTAAATTTAATGTTTTAAACTGGGTTTCACTCATTTGAATTCATCCTTCTATTTGACAAGCAGCAGGAATCTTCAATCCGACTTCAACTTGTTCTTCATTTGATTGCTTTAATATCTTACCACGCTTTCCCTGACTTTACACGGAAATTCCCCTACAAATAGCAGATAACAACTAAAAATATGCTATAATTCACTTAATTTCACTTTAGTATGTTTTTAAAATCTTTATTAACTACTCAAACTAAAAATTCAAGGAGGCCCTACTCAATGAGTCAATTAAAAGATATGTTTTCCAGGACTGTTTTAAATGAAATCGGGGAAAAAATTGCTAACTTAGACCCGGACTTTTCACAAACAGGCTTTTTAGAGCAAGTTTATCAAGCGGACTGGCCGGACTTGGCTTTAATGGCCCGAGTCAAACGGATCGCTAGGGCGTTAAACTTTAGTTTAAGCCATAAGTCCTTTCCCGAAGTCACTGAACTATTAATTGCGATTCAACCTGAGAAAACCAGTTTTATTTACATTTTCATTCCTGAATACATTAGCTTATACGGTCAGGATGACTTTACTCTTAGTTTAGCCACCTTAGCTCAAGTCACTGGTAGTTCTTCTGGGGAATTTGCCATTCGTGACTTTTTAAGTTCCCGCCCTCAAGAAACCTTAGCCGAAATGACGGTGTGGGCGAAGACTTCTTCTGATGAACACTTACGCCGCTTAGCTTCTGAAGGGTGTCGCTTGCTACTACCTTGGGCGAAACGGGTTCCTGTTTTAACTGAGCATATCCCTGAGATACTCGTGATTTTAGAGTCCCTTAAAGACGACTCCGCTCTTTACGTTCGAAAAAGTGTGGCTAACAACCTTAATGACTTAACTAAACAGTACCCTGAACTAATCTTAGATTTAATGGCTAACTGGTTAGTAGACGCTACTAAAGAACGGCAATGGATTATTCAACAAGGCTTACGAACCTTAATTAAGCAAGGTCACCCAAAGGCTTTAGACTTACTTAACTATGGCTCTGAGACTGACTACGAGCTGTTAGAGGCGACGATTACTCTAGACCAGGCGGGTGTCACCCTTGGGGAAACAACTCAAATGAACTACGAGATTGCTTTAAACTTACCTGAAGCAACTAAACTGCGCTTACTTTTAGAAATCACTTTTCAAAAGAAACACGGCACAGCTAGTAAACGTTTCTTTGTGACTGAAAAAACTAGTAGCTCTGGTCACTTTACTTTAACAGGTACTAAAAACTACAAGTGGGTTGACTTAACTACCCGAACTCACTATCCAGGAAGCCACTCTTTTTCTTTGATTTTAAATGGCCAAGTCATTGCCACGACTGAGGTTGAATTGTTAATAAATTAAAAAACTGATCTTTGCCTAAGTAGTCGGCAGAGATCAGTTTTTTTAAGCTGTTACCCAGCGTTTTTCTAAGTGCTTTGATAAGACTGATAAAGAGTAACAAATCACGAAGTAACATAATGTCATGGCCAAGAACATTGGTAAAACAGCATTCGGGTCTTGGGCATAGATTATTTTTGCGTGATGAGTTAACTCTGGTAATGAAATAATCACCGCTAGAGAGGTGTCACGAATCAAGGAGATAAATTGACTGACTAAGGGCGGGATCATTAATTTAATCCCTTGCGGAAAGACGATGTAAAACAAGGTTTGACTTGTTGTCAATCCTGTTGAACGACCGGCTTCCATCTGACCTTTCGGAACAGCTAGTAAGCCTGCTCGAATAATTTCTGACAACATGGCAGATTCAAAAATCGTCATAGCTGCCACTGCCGACCAAAAAATATTAAATTGAATACCTATTTGCGGTAACGCAAAGTAAGTAAAAAAGATAATTAATAGTAAAGGAAGATTTCGAATAATATCAACAACCAGCCCGACTATCTTTGAGAGATAAGGCAACTTCACAAAACGAATAACTCCTAAAAGACCACCAATGATAAAACTTAAAACAATTGAGATAACCGCAACTTCTAAGGTAACAAGTAACCCATCAAGAAGGAAGCGGATGTTAATCCATGAAAAAGCTGTTAAAAATGTCATATATTTTTCCTCCTTCGGTTTAGTTACTTAAAGCTAAGCGATTTTCAAGATACTTCATTAAATACGAGACTGGTAACGTCATAACTAAGTATAATAACCCAATCAAAGTGTATGTTCCAATTGTATTAAAGGTTGTACTCGCAATTAAATCACCTTGATACATCAAATCCATACCGGTAACCATCGCTAAAATTGATGAATTTTTAACTAAGTTAATAAATTGGTTGCCTAGAGGTGGAATCACCATTTTAAAGGCTTGAGGTAAAATAATATGCCACATGACAGCGACGTAACTTAAACCCGTTGAACGGCCAGCTTCCATCTGACCTTTCGGAATTCCTTCGATCCCTGCACGGACCGTATCTGCAATAAACGCTGATGTATATAAAGTTAAACCCACCGTTCCAGAAGTGAAGCCATCAAATTGAAAGCCATAGATTGGTGCCACGACAAAGAAAAACATCACAATGATCAACAGCGGAATATTTCGGAAAAATTCGACATAGGCAGTTGCAAAACGGCCTAACCATTTTAAAGGTGAGACTTGCAAAATTGCCATCACTGTTCCAATGATTAAACTAGCCACTAAGGCAATAAAACTTGCTAATAAAGTTATTTTTAGACCATCAATGATCATGTCACTATGTTCAGTAAAAAGTGTTAACATATTTATTGACTCCTTTCATTCATAAGTTAAGCAGCTAATTTAGTTAGCTTTCGGGAACCATTTATTAAATATTTCATCGTAAGTGCCATTGGCTTTTAAGTTAGCTAAGGCCTCATTCATGGCTCTGACAAAACTTTCTTGCCCTTTATTAATTGCGATCCCGTAAGGTTCGTCTGTAAAGATGTCACCTGCCAAAACAAATTTAGGATTTTCTTCTGACATTCCTAATAAGATACTATTATCGGTTGTCATGGCGTCCCCTTGACCTGATTGCAAAGCTGTAAAAGCTTCGGCATAGTTTTCTAATTCTAAAATTTTAGCCTCTGGAGCATGTTCACGAATATTAACTGCTGAGGTTGAGCCTTTAACAGCTAAGACTGTTTTCGTATTATCTAAACTATCCACCCCAGTAATATCACTGTCCTCTGGTACTAGTAGTGATTGACCGGCTGCGAAGTAGACATCTGAGAAATCAACGACTTCTTTCCGTTCCTCAGTAATTGTCATCGTTGCAATAATACTATCGATGTTCCCATTTTTTAGTAAAGGAATGCGGGTTTTAGACGTGACTTCAACAAACTCTGCCTCAGCAGACTCCCCAAGTAATTCTTTCGTCAAGGCTTTCGCAATATCAATATCAAACCCTTCAACTTCTCGGGTTTCGATATTCATTAAACCAAAGAGCCGCGTATCATTTTTGACACCCCAAACAATTTTATTCATTGCTTGGCTGCGCTCCAAGACATCTTGCGTTGCTAAACCAGACTTACTACAGGCTCCTAAGAAAAACACAATCGGTAACAGGGCTACGACTAGTAATTTATACGTCTTTTTCATTTCATCTTCCCTCCTAGTGATTAATTATTTTACTTAAGAATTGTTGGGCGCGAATATCTTTCGGTTGTTTGTAGAAAGCAACAGCTTCTTCGTCCTCTAAAATTTGTCCGTCAGCCATAAAGATCACTCGATCGGCGACTTCTCGAGCAAAGCCCATTTCGTGAGTCACAACAACCATCGTCATGCCAGCTTCTTTTGCCAAACTTTTCATAACTTCTAACACTTCCCCAACCATCTCTGGGTCCAAGGCTGAAGTCGGTTCGTCAAACAACATCACATCTGGTTCCATAGCTAAACTACGGGCAATTGCAATCCGTTGCTGCTGGCCGCCAGATAACTGTGAAGGGAAGGCATGTTTTTTATCTAGCATTCCTACTCGAGCAAGGAGAGCTTCCGCTTTTTTGGTCGCTTCTTCCTTAGTTTGTTTTAAAGCCTTGATTGGCGCTAAAGTAATATTATCTAAAACGGTTTTGTGAGGGTATAAATTAAAGTGTTGGAAAACCATCCCTAAATTTTTTCTAACATCATTTAAATTTGTGTTTGGGTTATGAATATCAATCTCGCCAATTGTTAATTCTCCCTCAGTAATTTCTTCCAATGCATTAATACAACGAAGCATCGTACTTTTACCAGATCCTGAAGGACCGATGACAACAACGACTTCACCCTTAGCAATCTCTAAGTTTATGTTCTTTAGAGCATGAAATTCACCATAGTATTTGTCAACATTCGTAAATTTAATCATTATTATCCTCCTTTGTTAAATAAAGCAAAAAAAGACTCCTCGTCTTTTCCTTTGGCAACTTAACAGTATTCTTTTAATTATAGTCTATATGAGAGTAGTTTGTAAAGTCGATGAGAATTCAAACGCTTACATTAAGTTATAATTAAAACGTTCAAAGACTAATAAATTAACATTTGTCAGAATATTCAATTTTTCCGAACAAAGATTTACTCATTGTATTCTCATTTAAAAGTTAACCTTTCTCATAATTTTTTATCAGTCATTTCACTTCTAAGAACTTTTTGAAACAAGTTGATAGACGACCGATTCCTTAACTGTTAATATAGTAGAGAAGTTAAGCAATCTACTACAATAACAATTTTTTGGAGGTACTTCTACTATATGAAAAATCGTCAAGTAACGTTAACAGCAATTTTCATGTCGATCATCTTTTTACTCGCCTTGACACCTTTAGGCTTCATTAACTTAGGCTTTATCAAAGGAACCATCGTTCACGTACCGGTAATTATCGGTTCAATTATTTTAGGTCCCCGAATCGGGGCATTTTTAGGTGGCTTATTCGGCTTAACTAGCTTAATTATCAATACGATGACCCCTTCAATCTTGTCATTTGCTTTCACACCTTTTATTCCCGTTTTAGGAACAACTGATGGCAGTTTATGGGCTCTCGTGATTGCTTTCTTGCCAAGAATTTTAATTGGGATCGTGCCTTTTTACGTTTATCAATGGACTTCACGTCTCTTGAAGAACAAACAACCAGCCCTACTTTTTCTTGCTGGAGTTACTGGTTCACTAGTCAACACCTTACTAGTTATGAATTTAATTTATTTCTTATTCCAAGACAGCTACGCTGCCGCTCGTGGCATAGAAATTGGGGACTCGATTTATAAAGCAGTCTTAACTGTGATATTTGTTAACGGCATTCCCGAAGCTTTACTAGCTGGCATTGCCACCTCAGCTGTTTGTAACGTCTTATTAAAACTAAAAAAATAAAGAGTTTTGGGCTAAATGTCCCAAAGCTCTTTATTTTGTCTTGTTTTCCCGTTCATAAGTATAAAAACGCTGAATCTGATTGTCAGTTGCCCAAGTTTCTGTTAATTGATTTGGGGCTTCTGGGTAGATTACAAAACTTTCTGTTAACTGTTGATTTTTAGCTAATTCTTGATTAATTTTTTCCAGCAGCTGTGGCTCATCAATATAACATGCCACTTGCTGACCATTGCTGACAATTTTAGAACTCAGTTCACTTTTTTTCAATGCTTGATTCGTCTGCTGATTGATTAACTGAGTTAACAACTCTTTTAACTGACCTTCTTTTTCTTCGTGACTAGCTGTTAAAGAGACATAGACCCCCTGAACTTCTGAGCTAACACTCGCCTTCTTCAAAACATCCCCAGGGTTATTTTCAATCTCCCTTAGTTCTTTTAAAAGAATGACTTCTCCTTGAACCCCAGTAAAAACATCCCGCAGCTCTTCCTTAATGACTACTTGCTTCCCTTGACTATTAATTTGAAGCTCAATCCGATTATCCCCTTTTGTTAAAAACCACTGACCATCTAACAATCCGGCTTTTTCAGCCTCAAGGGTCACTTGAGGTTCTAACTTCAGATCAGGTTTGACTACTTCAGGCACTTGTTTTGCACAACCACTTAAAAGCATCAGCAAGCTGATGACCAATAACTTTTTAGACATCTACTCAGCTCCCTTGTCTCTTCCATTTTAGCAACTTTTAAAAGAATGTAACCTTTTTTCAGTCTTTTTTAGTTGGGTTTAAGCTTTTCTTAACAATCCTCTAAATTTTCAATAACATAACCCTTTTTAAAGTAAAAAAGAAGCCATGACAAAAGTCATCGCTTCTTTCCTAGTTGTTATTTTTCTTTGACACTAGTCGCTAACGGCCACTTGTCGAAGAAAGTGTTCATGTAAAGCATTGGCATCATATAGACAAATTGCCCACCTAAGATACCTAACATTGGGTGACCTAGACCTAAGTCATTGGCGCCAAAAGGCATTAATTTCAAGAAAGTCGTTAACCATAGAATCCCTAGAATCGAACCAACTACTAAGACGACTACTAGTTGAATCATAATACGTTTAAAGGCTGATGGCATGACCTCTTGATTCGGGTAATCATCAAAGTGATGGTGCCAAGTTAACAAGACATTAATAATCGTTAACGTAAATGAAGCTACCGCTAAATCTGGTGCTAAATCAAGAGAATTTGCTAAAGGAGTTAGCAAACCTCGTAACAGCGGTAAGAAAGTGAAAGCTCCTGCTAAGGCAATGCCTAAGCCGATTAGTCCTGACCACGGTTGTTTACTTGTCAGTAATTTTTGTGGGTAGCCTTCGCCACCTTCTGCTGGTAACAAGAAGAAGAAGATAAATAATTGACACCAAGCTAAGGCAGTTGGCCAACTACCGAAAGGTACCCCTGTAATTGCTACACCTTCAACTTCTAAACTTAAGAAACTTGGTAAAATAAAGACAATCCAGTTAAACAATGCTAACAATAACCCTAAAGTCACTGTCCCGATAGCAACCGTCCAAGGCTCTTTACTATGTTTACTGAAAGGATATTTGCCAAACAAACTAACAAGGGGAATTTGCGCTAAAATAACTGATAGAGCAAAGAAGTTAGTGGCTGACCAACTTTTAATCGCTAGTAAAGCTTCTTCTTCACTGCCAGGTCGGAAAAGAACTTGCCAACTAAATGGGTGCCACCAAAGCCCCATAAATGTCACAAAAATTACAAAACCGATTAATCCGGCTAAAAAAGCTAATAAAGTGTAACGAATGCCTACTTCTGGCTGTTTCGTTGATTTTGTAAATTTGCCATAATTTCCCATATTTAAACTAAACCAAACCCAAGTGCCAATTACTAGCCAAAAGAAGGTTCCCTCAACTGCTTCTTTTAAAAAATGTCCTTGAGTTTCTAATGAGAGACTACTAACTGCACTGCCACCTACTAATAAAAAGAATTGTTTCCAGATCGTTGACCATGCAATCCATGCTACTGAAGCGAATACAAGCAAGAACGCCACAGTAACAAGTCCGCTTATTACTGGATGACTTAATCTTTTCTTCATTACGTATTTTTCCATTGACTTCTCCTTCGTTATCTTAAGAGTACAGAGAGCTACTAAGAACTATCACTGATCCTCTTGATTATGAATTTTCACTAATTATTGCAATCGATTCGTAAACGTTTACAAGGTTAAGTTTAAGCGATAAGGCCAGGAGTGTCTAATTACCCTTACTTATGGACTCTATTAATAATACTTGCAGCTTAGTTCACTTACCTGCCTAAAACAAAAAGGCATAAAACTTGTGACTCCGGCAATTTAACAGTATATTAAAAGTAATTGAGAACGATTATCAATTAAACTAAAGGAGTGTGTGTCAATGACTTTATCGATGACTGATGGGATTTTAAACCGTCGAACAGCTAAACGTAGCATGAACAACCAAGTACCACTTTCTTTAATTTATGACTTACTTGAAAAAGCGAGTTATGCCCCCTATCATAAAAGAGAACCTTGGTTGGCGAAAATCATTACGACCTCTGCTGAAAAAGACTTCTTATTTCAAGAAGTGATTAAAACGTTAAAAAGTAATGGCACCATCCATGATCGTGCTACTAACGATAAATTTACTAAGAAAATGAACCGTTTAATTATTGAAGCCCCGGCAACTATCATCTTCGCCCGAGAAATTATCAGCGACAATCACCGCTTAAACTCTGATGCGATTCAAGGCACAGCCGCTTTGATTCAAAACTTTTCTTTGTTAGCTTGGGAAGCTCAGCTTGTCGGTTTTTGGGCTTCAAGTGCCTTCGTTATGGAACCAAGCTTAAACCTAGCCTTAGGTTTTCCAGAAAACTATGAAATTATCGCTAACTACCGCTTAGGTTACCGTGATCCTGGCGCTCCTCAAGCAAAAGCTCAGAGACAACCTGTTAAAGCTTGGGCGAGTCCCCTCTTACCCCTTGACTAACATCAAAAAACCAGTTCCTTCCTTAGTGAGTCGCTCACAAGGCTAGAACTGGTTTTTATTGACCGTTTAAATGTTAAGACTGACTGCCTGGGCTTCTTTCATAATACTTAAGGTAATCTCGTTGGCAGACCGAACACTTTTAATGTTACCAGCAATTTGCCCGGCCATTAAAGAGCCATTTTCAACGTCACCTTCCACAACCGCTTTTCGTAAAGAACCTAAAGTCAATTCTTCTAAGACTTCCCGATCAACTTCTTGCTTCTCAAGTGCTAAATATTTTTCCGTCATTTTATTTCTTAAAGCTCTAACTGGGGCACCATTGTTGCGACCAGTAACGACAGTTGAAGTTTCTTGGGCAGCGACAATCGCTTGTTTGTAATTAGCGGAGATTGGACACTCTTCCGCTGTTAAGTAGACTGTTCCCATTTGAATGCCTTGAGCTCCTAAAGCAAAAGCTGCTGCCATGCCGCGGCCGTCGGATATTCCACCAGCACCAATTACCGGGATACTTAAAGCCGCTGTGACTTGGGGTAACAAAGCCATTGTTGTCACTTCACCAATATGCCCGCCAGCTTCTGTCCCTTCAGCAATCACGGCATCGGCACCTAATTCAGCCATTTTAAGAGCTAACTTGACACTTGGGACAACTGGAATGACAATCACGCCAGCCGCTTTTAATTTTGCCATATAAGGTTTAGGCGTACCTGCGCCAGTAGTAATAATCTTAACACCTTCAGCAATTAACACATCAATTAATTCCTCACAGTTTTTCATCATCAACATAACATTAACTGCAAAAGGCTTCTTAGTCAGGGCTTTCGTTTGACGGATTTCACTGACTAGCTCTGGGCCACTCATGCCACCAGAGGCGATAATTCCTAGACCACCCGCTTCTGATACCGCCCCAACTAAAGGCGCTTTAGAAATTTGAGCCATTGCTCCTTGAAATATTGGGTAATCAATTCCTAACATCTTCGTGATTTTCGACATACTTCTACCTACTTTCAATTTTGATGTAAGTAGTACTGCTTTAGCCAATCCCACCTACTTCTTACGTCTATTTTAAGCCTCTTTCTGAAGATACGCAACTTGTCTTCCGACTTTCAGCTAACTACTTAGAGTGAATAAAAAGAAATCAGCCGCAACTGATTTCTTTTTGTTGCTATTTACTTAATTGAAGCTTCATAAATTTCTTTAATCGACGTTCCTAAAGTTTGATCAAAATCACTGCGACTTTGAGAAACATTCAATCCTTCTGACAAGGCCCGGGAAAAGCTAGCAATCACACCATGGTTACGGCTTAACCTTTTATTCGCTTCAAAGCGAGAATAACCGCCAGATAACGCAACTACTCTTAAGACTTGTGGGTGATTAACTAATGATTCATATAAATTATCTTTAGTCGGAATTGTTAACTTCAACATCACTTTAACTTCAGGCGCTAACTGATTCAGCTGTTTTGTCAGTTCAATTAATAAAAGCTCTTCTGCTGCAACTTTCTCTGGACTAGTAATATCGACTTCTGGTTCAATAATCGGAATCAAACCGGCGGCAAAGACTTTTTTTCCAAGTTCAAACTGTTGATTAACGACTGCTTGAATGCCTGAAGGATTTGCTAGTTTGATTAAAGAGCGCTCTTTCGTGCCAAAGATGTGATGTTCCTTAGCTTTTGCTAGTAATTCCGTTAAATTCGGAATCGGCTTTAACAACTGCACACCATCTGCTAAATCAGCTAGACCTTTATCTATTTTCAAGAAAGATAAAATCCCTTTATCTTCCCACAAATAATCAGCTGTGGCTTTGCCAGCAACCTCCTTTTCCATCGTCCCTTCAAATAAAATCGCTCCTAAAATATGTTCAGAAGTAAAGGCCGGACTTTCCATAATTCGACTACGCATTTGATGAACTAAAGTAAACATCTCTTCTTCATTCGTGTAACTACCTTCAAGAACCCCGTAATTACTTAGAGCTTTAGGGGTACTACCACCACTTTGATCAAGAGCTGCAATAAACCCTTGTCCTGTTTCCATTCTAACTAATTGTTCTTTATTCATGTATTTCCAACCTCTTTCCTTTTTTATGACCAACAATTTTTTTCGCTTAAAACGTTTTCTAAATTGATTGTATCTCACTCTTGAAATAATTAAAACTAATATGACTCACGTTATTTTAAAGGTAAATAAGACCTATACCAATTATAGTTATAACATAATCTAGCGACGCTGACTTGATCCGCTTCGCGACTAAGCCCCTTGATTAAAGAGCAATAAAAAAAAGACCATTTCTGGTCTTTTTTTAATAGCTAACTATTCGCCAATGCCATCAGCTGCAATAATTGGTTGGGCACCTTTATCACTAATAATCGCCACAAGTAAATTATTAACTAATTTTAATTGTTGGTCTTGCGATAAAGTCATTCCTTGCTCATTAACTAAATGTTCAATTGCTGATTGAGTAATTTCAACGGCACCTTCAACGATTAATTTTCGAGCTTTTAAAATTGATTTAGCTTGTTGACGTTGTAACATCGCACTTGCAATTTCAGTTGAGTAAGCTAGATGAGTCAGACGAGCTTCAATCACTTCTACCCCGGCAACTGATAAACGATCTTGTAACTCCACCGCTAATTCTTGGGATATTTCAGTCACATTGCCACGGAGAGAAATTTCATCATCGTCTCCGTCATAAGAATACTTAGTCGCGACATGACGAATGGCTGTTTCACTTTGAATTTCAATAAAGTTTGCATAGTAATCAACTTCGAACAAAGCCTTAGCAGTATCAACTACCCGATAAACCACGACAGCGGCAATTTCAATCGGGTTACCGTCTAAGTCATTGACTTTCATTTTAACACTATTAAAGTTATTAACTTTTAATGAAACAGTTGTTTTCTTTGTTAAAGGAATCGTCATAAATAAACCTGTTCTACGAATCGTTCCCACATATTTACCGAAGAAAGTTAGTACTTTTGACGTATTAGGCGAAATAATCGTTAGGGAAGAAGTAAATAAGTAAGCAACAATTAGTAATAAAACTCCGCCTACAACTGGGCCAAGCTCTGGTTCCTCATAAGGAACAACTACTCCAAGGTACATTAAATAAAAAGCTGCTAAAACTAAACCAATCATTGCAATTAAACCGACATAGCCATTAATGGCAAATGCTTTTATTTCTTTCATTGTAAGACCTCTTTCTTTTAATTAAACTCTCTACCTAGTATAAACCTTCAATTGAACTTTCACAAATCAAACAGGCGGCTCTCTGAAGGGCGTTATTTACTACTAAGACTTCACTCTTGATCCATAATGACTAAGTTCAATAAATTCGGAAAGGCTTGATCAATTAATTGCTGGTCAATTTGATAGATTCTCGTCACTCCTTCTTTTCGCATGACAAGTAATTGGGCTTCCGTTAAAATTTTTAAATGGTGAGACAAGGTTGATTTAGCAATTTGATATTTATCATTTGTGATGCGTTTTTCGCCAGCTGCTAAGATACAACGAACAATATCTAAACGAATCGGATCACTTAACGCTTGAAATATCGTTAAAAGGTCGGGAACTTCTCTTTGTTTTTTCATAAATTCAATATAACATAGTTTACCTTTGATGCCCATTAACTAACTTAGTAAGTCACTTTCTTTACTTTCAATCCGACAAATGCTATGCTTTTGATTGTTCGATATAAATCGAACTAATGATTAAAGGAGGATTTCAAGTGACTACTTATACAACAAATGATTTTCAAGCAATCTTAAAAGGCCGTCGTTCAATTAGACAATTCGACGAGTCTGTCAAAATTTCCAAAGAAGAAATGACGAACATTTTACAAGATACGATTACCGCCCCTTCATCAGTTAACATGCAACCTTGGCGTTTTGTCGTCGCTGAAAGTTCTGCTGCTAAAGAAAAATTAACGCCCCTTGTCCGTTTTAATCAAAATCAAAATAATACCTCATCGGCAATGATTTTGATTTTTGGTGATTTGAAAAACTTCGATTATTCTGAACAAATCTACGGTACGGCCGTTGAACAAGGCTTAATGCCTGCGGAAGTTAAAGAACAACAACTAAGTGTCCTAACGCCACTTTACAAACAAATCCCTGCAGACAAAATGAAAGAAACCGTCTTAATCGATGGTAGCTTGGCTGCCATGCAACTGATGTTAATCGCCCGAACTTACGGTTATGAAACTAGCCCCATCGGTGGATTTGAACGTGATCAATTAGCGGCAGCCTTTGACCTTGACCCTCAGCGTTACGTTCCAGTAATGATCGTTGCGATTGGTAAAGGTCTTGATGCTGGCTACCCTTCTTACCGTTTACCTGTTGCTGACATTACTACTTGGGTATAACTTCTCAACTCAAAAAACCTTAGCTGGATTTTATCCTCAAGCTAAGGTTTTTTTACTATTAGCGTTTTAGATTGTCACGCCTGTGGCCCAACTAAACACTAAATCCGGATATCCGACATACATCCCTTCATGGCCGTATTCAGGCATGATGAGCATTTTTTTAGTTTTTTCTAAACGATTATAAATAGCGTACTGCGTCGAAGGCGGGCAAACATCATCTTGTAAGCCACACAACATCGTTACCTCAGCTTTAATCAGATGAGCAAAATTTTTCACATCGATATAACTTAACGTATTAAAAATAGTTTCGGCAGTCTCATAGAAAGGATCTTGAAACTTAAAATAGCGATGTAATTCAGAGTAGGCATCCGTGTCATATTTTAAACTTAAAACCCGTTTGAAATCCGCTAAAAAAGGATAGACAGCGAAAGTCTGGCTAATCTCTGGGTTTAAGCCACTAGCGACTAAGGCTAGAGCCCCTCCTTGCGATTCACCGTAAGAATATAAACGTTGGCGATTGACCCTTGACATACTAGCAACCAGTTGTACTAAAATATAAATATCTAAATACACATGACGATACAACAACTCTTCCGGTCCTTCAGTCATGCCACGAATAATATGACCTCTCACAGTATTCCCTTTCGATTGAGAATAATCTGTGGATTTTCCAGCTTGACCTCGCACATCCATCATCACAACCCCAACACCTTCTGCCACAAATTTTAAAGCTTCTGACCAATCTGGCGATTGCCCTTGATAACCATGAAATAAAAACATGATGGGACACTCCTTAACTCCCTTAGGAAACAACACTTTACTATAAATTTCCGATTGATCGTGACTAATAAAACGTAACTCATAACACTCAGCCACCCCTGAAGTTGTAGTTTTTCTTTGTAATTGATAACTGACTTCTTCAAGTTTTACTTTCTTTAACTCCTTTTGCCAAAATTCAGCAAAATCAGTTGGCACTTCATCTTGCCCTCGGTAACTCTTCATCTCTTCTAAAGACATACTATCTAACATCATTGCCCCTCCTTTTTGTTTGCGCTTTCACTATATTCTACCTTAAGATACTTTCTTTCTCAACAAAGTATAAAAGAAAACTATTTTCATCACAAAAAAGGCGACGACACTAAGCCACCACCTTCATAAGTTTTTATTTTGTAGTTGAAAATTCAGTCATTAATTCAGCAATCTTAGGAGCTTGAGTATGATGTAAGTAATGCCCACCTTCTAAGACATCAATTTTACTTTGCTTTACGTCTTTTACGATGTCTTGATGAAGTTCTAACCAACCTGGTGTATCTGTTAAACTTTCGCTAGCCAATATAAATTGAACAGGCAAATCTACAGGATATGTTAGTTTAGCAGCTTTCTCAAAGTTAGCTGACATCGACACAGCTTCATTCAAAGTAGCTTCCGTACCAATATTTTTTAACGCTAATAAACGGTTTTGTTCAACTAATTCAGTAGATAAGGGTGGTGTAATAATCGTTTCCGGTGAGATTTTTGCCAGCAGTCGATAAATACCAAAATCTTTCAAAACTTTAACACTAGCACTTTGCGTATCTTCCGCTCCTCCTTGGGCCGGTACACTACTATCTAGGCCAATAAACGCCGTGACTTCATCTCGGTATTTATTAATGTATTCTAAACTATAAATACCGAAAATTGAATGGCCCATTAAAGTGTATTGACTTATTTCTAACTGCTCTAAGGCATCATGAAGCTCGGTTGTGATGTTCTCAATCGAACGTTCCCGACTTGTATCATCACTTAAGCCATAGCCAAAAGGTTCGACTAGCACTACCCGATAATCATTTTTTAATTCAGCTGTTAGTTGCGTAAAATCAATGACTGGTGCGGGAGTCATAAAACCTGGCAACAAAACAATAGTTTCCTTGCCTTCGCCAATCATCGTGACATTTATTTTTTGTCCCACAACTCTTACTTTCTCTCCATAACCAACTATTTTTTGACTCTCTTTTTTCAAACTAACTTTATCAATTACGTAAACACTCCCAAAAAATAAAACAATTATACCTACTAAACTTGCAATCATAATACCGATAATCGTCATGATTTTTTTCATTTTTCTTCCTCATCCTCTGCTGATTCTTCGTATTTTTTTATTTTTAAAAGAGCTAATCCGTAAAAAATGACGCTAGTTAAAAGAAAACCAAAAACAATCAATTTTAACAAGTCACTCCAACTAAAACTAAAGGCTTCCCCTAAGACTAAAGGTAGAATCACACTCATTAACACAAAAACTAATAAGGTCATACTAACACCTTGGAAAATCGCTGTCCTAATAGCTCTTTTTTTATAAACTTGAAGATCTGCTTCATTCTCAACTTCTGTCACGTTTAAACCTAATTGACGCATTTTAACATAGACATAAATTGCCACTAAAAAATTGATAACAACTAACCAAATCGTTGCAAAACTAATTTCTTTTTTAATTGTGTCAGTCACAATTAAAATTAACAAGAGTATCATGTCACTGAACCAGAGGAGTAAGGCCATCTTCGTTAATAGATTTTTAATCCCTTGGATTTGATATTCGTCACGCTGACTACTAATTCCTAGTAACCGTTCTAGCCATTGATTTTTATGATTTGCTTTCATCTTCTTCACCTTCCCTAACTTCCCAAAACAACTGGTTCAAATCGGTCCCTAAGGCTTTTGCCAAATTCAAACACAAGTCGAGGGATGGATTATACTTATCATTTTCAATTAAATTAATCGTTTGGCGAGCCACAGATATCTTCTTGGCTAACTCTAATTGGGACAGCTTAGCTGCTTTGCGATAACTTTTCACGCGATTCATTTAACCACTCCTTTGTCACTTATATATGACATATTATCTTTTAATTATAAGAATGTCAAATATATATGACTAAACAAAAAAAAAGCTTACGTGTTGATTCACGAAAGCTTTAATTATTAGCTATTTCATAGCTTTACTAATTATCGAGTGGCGAAGTACAACGATTGGTATTGGCTCAAGGTTTCTTGAAAAAAAACTGTTCCCTTGCTACTAACAGCCTTAGGGAACAGTTTATTGTTAACGTTGAGACTTATGTTTCCGGCGAAGTATAACAAAGATACTGCCTGAAAGACTAATACCAAATAAACTTGCTCCCCAAGGTGATTTTCCTCCTGTTTTTGGCAATTTAGGTTTAATCTGCTGATTGTTTTTTTGACTTGAGCTACTTGCCCCTGTGGATTGACTTAGTCTTGGTTCAGATGTACTACTTTCACTCGTTGTCTCACTTGAGGCTGATGAGCTTGTCGTTGATTCAGACGTACTGCTTTCACTCGTTGTCTCACTTAGGTCTGATGAACTTGTCATTCCTTCAGACGTACTGCTTTCACTCGTTGTCTCACTTGAGGCTGATGAGCTTGTAGTTGATTCAGAAGTACTACTTTCACTCGTTGTCTCACTTAGGTCTGATGAACTTGTCATTCCTTCTGACGTACTACTTTCACTCGTTGTCTCACTTGGGGCTGATGAGCTTGTCGTTGGTTCAGAAGCACTACCTTCACTTGTACTTTCAGTAGTGTCTGAAGCGCTTGTGCTTGGCTCTGTCGGCTCTCCCTGATCTAAAGGATGAAGCAATCTAAATTGCCCTTCCTCTTCAAAAAGTTCACCAAATGCTAGTAAAGTTAAATCTTGATCTTTAGCAGCTGTTAGTTGAATCCCTAAAGGTAAGCCTGCAGGCGAGACATACGTTGGCAAGCTCAGAGCTGGTTGTCCCGTTAAGTTGGCTTGTTGGGTATAGGGGGTTAAAGTTAAGGCTTCTAACCACTGATCGTAAATCAATTGCTTCCGCTCAGGTCCAGCTAAATTCTCAATCTCAGTCAATTGTTGTTGATATGCTTCCGACATTAAAGGATTGCCGATTTCTGGGGCTGTCCAAGCAGTTGTTGGAGTTAGAAAAATTGGGTACTCTTGATGAAAACGAGCCATTTCCGCCCCTACTTCTTGATTAAACTCCCAAGCAGCTGTCACTTCATCACTAGTTGTGACTTTACTTGTTTGATAAAGTCCCCAAGTTAATAATTCCACATCATCAATGACTGCATCCCGTTTCAATGTTTGATTGGCCAGAAAATTTATTATCCCCATAGAACCTGCGGCAATCGTGTAGTAACTTTCCATTAATTTTACACCGTCAACAGCTGGTTCTGCCGCTTCAACCGTAAAGCCTTGGCTTCGTAAAAAGGCAACTGCTTCCGTAACCGCCGCTTCCGCTTCCGGACTCACTGGGGTTCCAACTGGTGACTTAGTCGTATAACCAATTTTTAAGGACTTTAAATCAGTTGGTGGTTTAAGAGCTACCCCTGGCACTTCTAATTCTTGAAAAAGCTTCTCCGTATCTGCCATGGAACGAGTCAAAGCAAAATGCCCAGTTTGATTACGAGGCGACCCACTATTTCCAAGAAGAATCCCTCGACTTGGTTTCAAACCAATCGTACTTGTCCAAGAAGCTGGAATCCGGATGGATCCACCGGCATCACTACCGGAAGCGACTGGGACCATCCCATCAGCAACACTAGCTGCCGAACCACCAGAAGACCCTCCTGCTTGAAAAGCAGGATTCCAAGGAGTACTCGTTGGGGGGCCGTACATCCGAGCGTCACTAACATTTTTTAAGCCCATTTCCGGAAAATTAGTTTGACCGATAATGATAAAACCAGCCTCTTGTAAGGCTTTCGTAAACCGCCCGGTGCCGCCAGCTACTTGGTCTTTTAAAAAGCCAATACCGTTGGTGTTAGATTCACCTCGTAACGTATGACCGAGGCCTTTTAACAATAAGGGCACCCCTAAAAAAGGTTGCCCTGTATCAACTAATTCCTCAGCTTCAGCTAAGGCTGCTACTCGACGAGTAGTGATGACCGCGTTGTACTGGGGATCATTTTCACTAATTTGATCTAAAGCTAGCTGAACTAATTCCCCACTTGTGACGTGACCACTACGGACCATTTCTGCTAACTCTAAGGCGGTCGCACGATTATACCTTTCTCGACTAATCCCCCTTGTTTCTACAGCGCTCTGAAAAGTAGCTTCTTGAGCAACCACCGAGTTAATGGCTAAACTACTAAAATTACTAAAGATAATTACTAACACACTTAAAGGTAACACTAACTTCCTTTTAAACTCTCTCATTTATTTGAACACTCCTGACCTTGATTTTTACGTTCAAATGTAATTTAACATAGGAAGACTCTTAGACTGTCCTTTAAAATTTATCTTTCACTAAAAACTGCCGATTACCAGCTTTCAGGCACCTATAAAAACAATATAGTTTCTTTCCTCTCTCGGAAAAAAACAAAAAAAAGCAACTTAAGTAAAAACTTAAGCTACTTTCTTAACTATTATCTATTTTTTCATATCGAAAAGACGAGCCTTTTTAACATCTTTAATAGTTTGAGTCCCCGCCAATTGCATCACGCGTTTTAAATCTTTTTCAAAGTACTCTAGCACTGATTTAACACCTTTCCAACCACCTAAAGCTAGTCCGAATAAGACAGGACGGCCAACTGCTACAATGTCAGCTCCACTAGCCAAGGCTTTAAAGATATGTTCACCACGACGAACACCACTGTCAAAAATAATCGGCACACGACCGGCGACTGCTTCAGAAATTTCAGCTAAGGTATCAAATGAGCCTGGTGCTTGATCGAGTTGACGACCACCATGATTTGAAACCCAGACACCGGCAGCCCCAGCACCAATTGCAATGTTTGCATCTTCTGGAGTTTGAATGCCTTTTACTAAAATCGGTAAACCTGAATACTCTGCTAAAAACTTAACGTCTGCAGCTTCAATCTTTTGTTTCGATTGAGCATAAATATTATTTAGAGACATGTTTTTTCCAGAACCAGTTAAGTAACGAGAAACGATTGGCATGCCGAAAGGATAGACAAACTTGTTTAACATGTCTCTTTCACGGTTACCGCTTAAAGTCGCATCAGCTGTTAAGATAATCGCTGTTGCTCCATCAGCTTTGGCTTCGTCTAAAATATTTTTATTCATTTCTTCGTCTTTACTCATATAAATTTGGAACCAACGTGGATTGCGATTTAAGCCTTTGTCGATTTCTTCAAAGGTCGCTCCTGAGTAAGCACTGATTGACATGATTGTGCCACCAAACTCTGAAATTCCTTTAGCGGTTCCCGCTTCCTTTGTTGCGTGAGCTAAGCCGTGAGCTGCGATTGGTGCCATAATAAAAGGAACTTTCAAATCAATTCCTAGAACTGATGTGGCAGTATCAGGATTTTCGACATTAGCTAACACTCGTGGTAAGATGCCTTTATTTAACCATGCTTCGTCATTTTGTCTTAATGTAAATTCATCACCTGAAGCTCCTGACATGTAGTCAAAACCTCCTTTAGGAACAACAGCACGGGCTTCTTCTTCCAAACGATACGTACTAATTACCTCAAGTTCTTGTTCGATTGTTGGTGCGTCATATTTAATTGTTTGCTCTGCCATTATTATCAACCATCCTTTGCTATTTTTAGTTTTTAAGTTCCGTTATACCTAAGTTTAAAATAATAAATTAGTAATCGGTGCTGTCAATGGTACGAGAATCACGACGACAATTCCTGTCACCACAATCGACAAACCTGACATTGCCCCTTGAACTTCACCAAGTTCAATCGCTTTGGCAGTTCCCATTGCATGAGAAGAACTACCTAAAGCAATGCCTTGTGCTACTGGGTCATTGATTTTAAAGACTTTGAAAACAGTTGGTCCAACTAAGGCCCCGATAACACCAGTAAAAACTACCACTGCCACTGTTAGTGACACAATTCCCCCTAAGGAGCCTGAGACTCCAACGGCAATCGCTGTCGTTATCGATTTCGGAATCAATGTTGCTACCATACTGCGATCAAAATGGAACAATAAAGCAAATAAGTAAATCATTAATGTGTGAAAAATCACACCTGAGAAAATACCAGTTAAGATTGCTTTGTAGTATTTTTTTAAATACACAAAATTTTTCTCTAGCTTAATTGCTAAAGCAACTGTCGCCGGAGTAACAAAGAGACTAAAAAATTGGCCACCTGAACGATAAGTTTCTAAAGAAATATCAGTGACTAATAATATTAAAATAATCACAATAATCGAAAAGACTAAGGGGGTAAACAAAGGATTTGGCCATTTAGCATTTAACTTACCAGCTACTAAGTAAAGGCCTGCGGTTAACACAATCCACAAGTAAGGACTCATCAATAATTCATCAAACATGACTTTCTCCTCCTTTACTAGTCTCACTGCCTTGATCACTCCGCTTTTTAACACTTTGAACAATCCGCCCAACAAAGGCAATCATCAGAATAGTAGTTACTGCCATAATAATTAACAGTTGCCACCAAGTATTGGCTAAGACACCAAAGTTAGCTAAAAGCCCGACTCCTGCTGGCACGAAAAAGATGCCCATATTATTAGTCAGCCACGTTCCGACATCATCAACTTGCTCCATCTGTAACCAGTTATAATGTAAAGCGAAAAATAGTAAGACCATGCCAATCACACTGCCAGGTATTGCAATATAGTTAGCTATTAAAGTTGAAACTAGTTCGCCTAAGAGTGAAAATAAAAAGATCCAAAAAAGTTGTTTAATTAACTTCAATTAAGTCACGCCTTTCTCAACGCTTGGTAACGTTTCAATGGCATTACTATAGCACGGGGTTCTTTCTTTGGATAATACTGTTTATTTATGATATTATAAGTAAAACTTATGCGAAGAGCTTTCTTATAACTATTGTTTATGTGTTAAAATTCACAATCAACGGAGGAATCACTTTGAATTTAAAAGACTTAACTTACTTTAAACACCTGGCCGAATCTCTAAGTTTTACTACAACCGCTAAGCATTTTTATATCTCCCAACCGTCCATTTCACTGGCTCTAAAACGCTTAGAAGATGAACTTGACACGGTCTTAATTGATAGAAAAAGAATTCACAAGAATCTTAGTTTGACTGAGACTGGTGAAATTTTACTGAAACATTCCAAAAAAATCTTGAAATCAATTGATGAAGTAACAGAAGAAATTCATGATTTTAAACATCAAATTGTCTACTTTGGCTTTCTACCAACGATTGGTGGCCATTTTATGACCCAGTTAATGCCCTATTTAACTAAGTTTGCTTCTTCGATGAAATTGATCGAAGAAGAAAGTTCCGACGTGATGTTAGACTTAGTTCGTAGCGGTCAAGTCCCTATAAGTATTATCGGTAGCGATGTGGAACTAATTCCTGAAGAGGATATTATTCAAGTGCCACTAACTCAAGAAACCTTAGCTCTCTGGGTTTCTAAAACCAATTCTTTAGCTGATGAATCGTATTTGACTGCAGCAGATATTCAAGATCAATTATTTATTTCATTAGAACAAGGCTACACTCATCAACGCATTTTTGAGAAATGGGTGACAGACAATCGCTTGGAAGCCCCTCAAACCCTTTATACAAAAGAAATTCAAACAGCTTTAGCCATTGCCTCTTCAACAGATATGGTTGCTTTTATGAGCGATATCTTAGTCAAAGATCGCTCGAAGCTTGTGCGAGTACAGATTGAAAATGGCCCTAAATTTTATTTGAGTTTAATTATTAATCGTAAACTTCATCATCTTAATAATTATCAAAGTGAGTTTAATAGTGTCTTACTGGAATTAGCCACAGATTTCAGTCAAGGAAACTTAGGTTTGTAAGCAAAATAAAAAAACATCAGCTGACATTATCAGTTGATGTTTTCTTATTTTGTTTTCTTTTTACCAATGGCTTTAAAGCTTCGTTTAAGAACGTCTGTTACACCTAATGACTGCTTCATCTGCTCTGAAGGCACATACTTGCGAATCCCTCGTAGGACAGTTTTAGGTTCCTTAGAAGAAAAAGTATACGTGCCATTCTTCTTTGTTTCAATGGCATAACGAGGAATCCATTTGCCTTTAAACATGACTGACGCTAAGACGTAATTAACTTCTTCCCAAGGGATTTGAATAAATTTCCGCTTGTCACGATCGTTATAAAACTCAAAACCTTTGTCACCAATCATTATTTTACCGTAATCGGTTAAACCTGTGAACGCTGTGGCGTCCATAATTAAATCGACTTTAGTATTGATAGATTGAACCATTTCTTCGCCTCTTCCTCTTAGTCTCTACTAATTAATTATACCTTACTTACTGACATAACTCCTACTATAAATTAACTTAATAAACAAAAAGCTCGGGACTAAGCCCGAGCCCAAAAAAACAATTTTATAGTAAACCGATTAAATGTCCACCAATCCCAACAACGAATAATCCTAAGATAATCACGATTGGGCTGACTTTTTTCTTCAGTAACCACATACAACCGAATGTTAATAATAACGGTGCTAAACCTGGAATTAATTGATCCAAGTTATCTTGTAAACTAGTGACTTTATCAGCAGATAGAGCTAAACCTTGACCAACTTGCTCAAAGGCTGAACGAATGCCTTCGCCGCCAGCCGGTAGTTCATTCCACTTAATGAATGCACCATCGTCTAGTTTAACGACAGAAACGATTGGTTGGAATTGAATCGAAACCCACCGCTGAACGAGGGCAGCTAAGACGAACATTCCAAGAATTGAAGCTCCTTTAGTAACATCTTGTAACAAGCCACCAGAAAGGTCATCAGTGATTTTAGAACCAGCTTTGTAGCCGAATTCTTGAGTGTACCACATGAAAGCCCAACGAATTAAGTTCCATGCAACGAAGAAAATAATTGGTCCCATAATATTACCGGCCATAGCTAATGATGCGCCTAAGGCTCCTAACATTGGGCGAACAGTAAACCAGAATACTGGATCACCAACACCAGCTAAAGGACCCATCATACCAACTTTAACCCCTTGAATTGCTACATCATCAACTGGGGCACCATTGGCACGCTCTTCTTCAAGTGCTAAAGTTACACCTAAAATTGGTGAAGCAATGTAAGGGTGAGTATTAAAGAATTCTAAGTGACGTTTCAGCGCTGCTGATTGGTCTTCTTTACTTGTATATAATTTTTTAATTGCGGGAATCATTGAGTACGCCCAGCCACCATTTTGCATCCGTTCGTAGTTCCAAGAACCTTGGATAAACGTCGAGCGCCATGCTACAGCTAAACGATCTTTTTTAGTTAATTCAATTTTTTCTGCCATTTTTCTTCTCCTCCTTCAGGATTAATAGTCATTCAATATGTCGTCTAATGGGTCACCAGAATTGCTGCCGCCACCATTTGAAGAGCCACCCATTTTAGATAGGTTCAAGTAGATGAATGCTAAAGCAACACCAAGGGCACCAAGAGCGATTAATGTTAATTGTGAAATCGCCGCTACGACGAAACCAATTGCGAAGAATGGCCAAACTTCTTTTGTTGCCATCATGTTAATAACTAAAGCGTAACCTACGGCAACAACCATACCACCACCGATTGCCATACCGTCTGTTAACCAAGCAGGCATTGATTCTAATACCGCTTGAACTGAAGCAGCTGGAATAAATAGTAATGCTGCTGCTGGAATCGCAATCCGCACACCTTGCATTGCAACTGCTGATAAGTGTAAGATTTCGATTTTTTTAATGTTGCCTTCTTCAGCTGCTGTATCCATCATGTGGACAATTGGCACAGCTAAGGTACGAACAACCATTGTTAAGAATAGGCCAGCTACTGCTAAAGGTACTGCAATGGCGATTGAAGATGAGACTGCATCTTTAACTGAAATATTTTCAGCTCCTAAAGCTTTAACTAAAATAATTGCGGAAGCAACTGATGCTAACGCAGCATCTGGTGCAACAGCTGCACCAATGTTCGCCCAACCAAGTGCGATCATTTGTAGTGTTCCTCCAAGAATAATACCAGCGGTTAAGTTACCTGTAACTAATCCGATTAACGTACATGCTACTAGTGGTTGATGGAATTGGAATTCATCAAGAATTCCTTCCATTCCCGCTAGAAAAGCAATTAATATTACTAAAATAATTGATATAATAGACATAATAAGCCTCCTATTTAATTTGAGTTTGGTGTGACATTACCCTTTTGCTAATTCTGACTTAGCTTTTTTAATTAATTCATCCATGTTGGCACTTGAATCATTTGGCACTTTACGGACATCAAATTTAATCCCTTGAGCTTTCATCGCTTCAAAAGCTTTAACGTCATCGTTACCTAATGATAAGACTTTACTAACAACCACTTTACCAACTGAGTGCGCCATTGAACCAATATTAAGTTCTGAAATCTCAACACCGCCATCGATTGCTCGTAACACATCTTGAGGATTTTCAAACAATAATAAAGCTTTCGTATTACCAAAGCGAGGATCTTTTGAAATTTCAATCATTTTATCCACTGGAATAACATTCGCTTTCACACCTGGAGGCGCTGCTTGTTCGATTAATTTTTTACGCATGTTGTCTTTCGCAACTGCATCTGAAACAACAATAATCCGATTTGGTAAAATCGATTTTGTCCAAGCCGTTGCTACTTGACCATGTAGTAAACGTGAGTCAACACGAGCCAAACCAATTTTCAGTTTGCCATCGCCAACAACTGTGCCAGCAGGTAAACTTTTTTGTTTTACTTCTGCCACAACTGGTTTTTCCACAACTGTTTCTAAGCTTTCAGGCTTCACTTTCAAGCCTTCTTTTGCTACTACTAAAATGTGTTTAGCAATCTCATGAGCTGAATCCATTGATAAACGTGAAGCGTAGGCTTCAATTAGCATTGGTAAGTTTAAGCCAGAAACGATGGCCCATTTGTCTTTGTTGTCTTCAAACAAGCTGTTCGCTTGGTTAAATGGTGTGCCACCCCATAAATCAACTAAAAATAGCACTTCGCTACCTTCACCAAAAGATGCAATTGCCTCTTCTAGCTTCGCTTTTAAATCGTCCGGTCCTTCACTTGGCATTAATGTTACTGCTTTGACTTTCTCTTGTTCACCGAAAATCATTGAGCCTGATTGCATGATGCCTTCAGCAAATTCGCCATGACTTGCAAGAATAATTCCTACCATGTTTTAATCCCTCCTAAATAATTTGTCTTCATTTTTCAAATAGTCATCACGATAAATGATTAATAAAATAAAAATAGCTGACTTGATGCCTATTCAATCCATGACCGTCAACACCCTAACGAACCACATCCTCTCAAGCTGATCTTTTAAAGAGCTAAATGACTTTAGCTTTTTTTAAAACATCCATTAAGTTCTGTTTACTATCAGTAATTACTTTACGAATTTCTAGCTCAATACCGATACTATTCAGAAATTTAAAAGCCACTAAATCTTCTTTATTAACGGCAACAGTGTTAGAAATCATTTTCTTACCTGCTGTGTAACCCATGGCTCCAATATTAATTGAAGGAACAAAAATTCCCGCTTTGACAATATCGGCAACTTCCGTTGGGTTCGTAAACAAAAGAATGACACGAACATCGTTAAACAATCGATTGGAGTATATTTCAATCATCTTGGCCACAGTTATGACATTGACTTTAATATTCGGTGGCGCCGCTTGTTGTAAGAGGGTCTTCCGTAAATTATCTTTCGTCACTGCATCACTGACAACTAAGATCCGTTGAATATCTAAACGTTTGGCCCAGACTGTCGCTACTTGACCATGAACTAGGCGATCATCTATTCTGACTAATCGGATATCAATTCCCAAAACACTCCGCTCCTTTAACTCAATGTTCTTGACTCTCCTTAATATATGCAAGTTCCGTGCCAACTCTAGTGTATTCATTAGAAAGGCTGCTATTATTACCTTTCCCCTATTCTAAGACAAAAAAACAATACACTGATTAGTGTATTGTTTAGATAGGTATACACTAAGTTGATTATTCCATTAGTGTATTGTTTAGTATTTGTAATAAATAATAGCGTTCGCCCTCTGGCACTGAGACTAGTAAGGCTTCTTCAATCAGATTAGTCTGGGTATCAATCAGCTTCGCCTCTGGATTTTCACGATCATACCTTTCCTCTGGTGGTAGTGTTAAGTAATCTTCTTTTAGCAAGCGCTCAATCATCGCCCCTAGATGAGTAATCATATTAATTCTAAAGGCATGTTCTTCCGCGATTTGCCTTAATTCAATCAATTGGCTAGTAAACTCCCAAAATACTGGCAGCACTTTAATGGGATTGATGAAAGTAAATTGTTCACTTAAATAAGTTTCACAAAATTGCCACGTCTGAGTGTCGTCTAAAACCGTTGCTTCAAAAAGTTCCCCTTCGGCATCAATGACTAACTCTTGTAAAATGCTTTTCGCTTCACCAGAAAAGAGTAATTCCATAGGGATGTAGCTGACACCAATTTCTGGATCGACAATCCCAGTCACAGCTACTAAGTGATACTCAGCTTGTAGCTCTTTCAAAACTGAGGACATCTCAACAACCGAGATTGGTAAAACTTCTAAATTGGTTTCGCCAAATTCAGCCAGATATTTTTCAATAATTGATTTCATCCGCCGAGCGGTTCCTTGACCTGATGCACAGATTGCCACAATCGCTTTTTTCAATTCCTGTGGTTGTAAGCTAATGACAGGAGTTTCGACAACTGCTACCTCAGGATTAAGGGCGTCACCGTAACCTTGGAAATTCTTAACTGACTGGAATAACATATCTAAATCAGTATCTAATAGTTCAGTCTTACGAGCAACTTCTAAAACCACAGCCGTAGTCACCATATCAATCGTGCGAATTTGGACCCCGGTTCGGCGATAGATTTCATCACCAAACGTTCCTAAAGAACCCATATCAACGAGTAACATGACCCCACTCCCATTATCAACGACTTCAACAGCTTTGATGATTTCTTCTAAGGCTGTCTTTGGTTTCATTTCTAAAGGCATGTCGACTGCTAATAAATTATCACTGCCAAATAATTGCTTAACGACTTGTACCATACTAGATGCCGTACTATTGCCATGGGCGGCAACAATGACTCCAATCCGACCTTTGCCTTTTTCTTTTTTCAAAGAAACGAGCAAAATCGTTAAGTATTCAACTTCTTCTAACGGGATTTCGATTTGATAATCTTCCAAAATCAACTGTTTAATAATTAAGGCCACGTCATATTCAGCTGGATACTCGATGACCATTTTCCGAATACTTTCGTTCCGTTTACGATCTTCCGGCCGTTCCTCTTTAATTTGATGACGTTTTAAAAACGAACTAATATGCAAACTCATGGCGTAAATAAAGTTGACTTGAAAATGATCATTTAACTGTTCTTTCGCTACTTCATAAACTTTCTTTGTGAGATCAATAATCTTTTGTTCAACAATTTCTGCTAGTTTGTTCTCAATGTCAAAAGTTAAGCCATGGTTTTTGTAAAAAGATTTCAAATGGACATTAATATCAGTCATGATGAACTGATTAATTGATTCTTGGTCAACCCCATCTTCTTTTAAGACTGAGGCTTTTTCCCCAATAATTTGATAAAGGTCATATGGTAATTCATAAGCATCAATTAAGTGAGGCAGCAAGTTTTGATTAGGTAATACTGCCATCACTGGTTCTAATGACTGAGACAGTTCCGCTAGCATTGGTCGATTATTTGCTAAGTGGCTTAAACCTACTTTAACTTCTTCCGTTAAGTCAGTTAAAGTAATCACAATTTCTTGTTGTTCCATTTGGCTTAAAAAACTACGAGCACAAATTAACTGAATGTTTGATTTTAATTGCCCTACGTTACCATAAGTCACACTGCCAATTAAAGCTTTAACAACATCTTCCGTTAAGGAGATTTTGCGCTGAATTCGTTCGGCTTCAATGCCGACCATCAACTTGACTAAGTCAACCTTTTCTTTAGTTTGTCTTTGGTTAAAATTAGGTAACTGGATACTAATAGGAATCCGTCGGACAAAGGTGCTTAACAAATAAGAGGTCGTATCTTCAGTCGTAGCGCAAATAATCCGGACTTCCGCTTTACGCTCTTTCATCGTTTCCCCTAAGCGATTGAACATCCCATGATCCATAAAGTAAAAAATCATCTCTTGGCCTTCTGGTGGCAAGCGGTGAATTTCATCTAAGAACAAAATCCCCCCATCTGCTTTTTCGATTAAGCCTTCTTTGGCAGTGACCGCTCCAGTAAAGGCGCCGGCAGCATAGCCAAATAAATGACTCATTAAAAGTTCTGAGTTATGGGCGTAATCGGCACAGTTAAAGACAACTAGCTCTTGGTGACCGGTGATAACCCCTTTCGCTTTAGCGAATTCAAACATAATATGAGCAAAATGCGTTTTCCCAGAACCTGTAGCACCAGTAATTAAACAATTTAACCCTCGAGGTGGATATAAAATTGCCGCCTTAGCTTGTTCGATAGGAACTTTCATACTGCCCTTGCCACCAATGACTTGTTGGAAAATATCTTCTGTCAGCTCTGGCCCTTGGCTTTGAGGGACTTGCTTGCCTCGACTCTGACTTTCAGAGTGCAAGGTTGGCGAAACTAAGCGACTTTCAATATAACGAACAGGTCGCCCATCAATCTTAGCTAATAAGCCATCTTTAACTAAACCGTTGAGATCTTTACTTGCATTTGACCGTTGTATGTCAAATTCATCAGCAACTTCTTGGGTAGTAATGCCACTTTCTGCGGTAACATCCTTTTCCTTCAACCCGCTAGTCTGTTTGCTGACATATAAATAGATCTTTTCACTACGTTTCATTCCAACACCTGCCTTCACTAATTTGTTTTCCCTTACTTAAAAGTATATGGTCTATCTTGTAAAAACTCAAATTTGACGCTAGTTTATAGGAATTTTCACGTTGTTATTAACTCTAAATGTAATATTGGGTAATTTCCCTCAGCATGATCTTGTTGATCACGACTAACAATCTTGAAACCGGCTTTTTGATAAAAGGTTAAAGCCCCTTGATTATCTTCATTAACGTCGACTTTAGTGACGCCATTAGCGATTAAATAAGCTAATATTTCTTTTCCGTAGCCTTGACCAATGAAAGCAGGGTCTAAAAACAACATTTCTAACTGATTGCTGCTTGTTGCAGAAAATCCAATTAAGCGCTCATCAACTAACCACAACTTAACATTTAACAGATCTAAGTACTGGGGGATTAATTTTTCGATTTCTCCAAAATCTTCTGGTTTTAAAAATAAATGCGTGTGTTCCACTGAGGCTGCCCAGATTTTAACAATGGCTGGATAGTCTCCTGTTAAAGCTTGTCTAAAGTTCATGACTACTCCTTCGATTAACTTAAGTTACTTCTATCCTATCACAACTAACTAACCTTTTAAAATCTCTCCTTGAAATAAATTTTATATCATATTATCCTTAGTTCAGACACCGGTGGACTACTACAAAAACGAGGTTTTTATTATGACATTAGACATTATATACTTGACAAAAACAACTATTATTCACATGAGACAGATCGGGCCTTACGGTCAAAAAAATCAGCAACTGATGACTGACTTTAAAAATATTTTAACAGACCAACACTTATTGACTATTGACAGTATCCTTTTAGGGATTCCCTTAGATGATCCACAGTTAACACTACCTGTTAATTGTCGCTATGAGGTTGGACTGATTGTTCCAACGACTTTCGACCTTAGCCCCTTACCTAAAATTATACAAAAAAGAACATTAGCTGGTGGGAATTATGCCAGCTTTCAAGTCCCTCATACTCCGGAAGGTTTAATGACTATTTGGGCTGAGTTTCCTGTTAAAATAAAAAAAGAAGGACTTGTTCTTGATATTTCACGGCCAGTCATTGAAAGATACGCTAGCCAACTCCTCCTTCAGCACCGATGTGAACTGCTTGTGCCGATTCATTAAATTTAATGACAAACTGCAAAATAAACCAAGCACGCTTCCTTTTAGGAAGACCGCTTGGTTTATTCGAATTAGGATTCAATTCAACAGTCAGTAGCAAGGAGCTCTGCTAATTTAATGAAGGTTAATTCATTCACTAGCCCCCCTTAATGTTTTAACACTAATTTAATATAAGTTTTTCTGCCACAGTGCCCCTAAGTCAATGACGATACTACTTAAAACTACCAGGTCCACCGCCCCCAGGACCTCCCATCTGATTACCAGAAACAGCTTCACCTGTTTCCGAAATACTGGTAATGACTGTTGATAACTCAATTTCTAGCAAGTTATCCCCTGAATACTGCCCACCTGTGTACAACCCTTGGTTATTTGTACCAGTATCTTTACCACCTGTTGATAACTGATACTTTCCTCCGATAGTTAAATCCGGGCTACTAACTAAAATATGTTGATAAGCTTTCATCGGTTGATAACTAATTAAAGAGTTACCAGTACTATCACTAATATTAAACAGTGTATTCCCTGCTTGACTACTATCAAAGTATAAAGATAAAGCCCCTTGGGTAGACGTCTCACTTGTGGCCATCGCCATCCCTGAACTGCCAGCAGCTACAAGGGTACCACCTGTTTGATTAAAACTTCCATCATAATCTAAGGCACCATTTCCCCCATTAGTCGACCCATCTACTAATAAGGTCCCTCCAATCATATTAATGTCACCATTGGAATCAACACCGTCCCCTTCCGCATTAACGTAAATAGTGCCACCATTGATTGTTAATAAATAGTTACCTGCTGTTGTACTAGCAGCGTTAATCCCATCGTCACTACTCGTCACACTAATTTGACCGTCTTCAATCACAATCTCTGCCCCTTCAATCCCTTCATATGACTGACTAATTTCGATTGTTCCATTATTAACCGTTGTTTTTTGATTGGCATGAATTCCGTCATCTCCACTTTTTATTTTAAATTCGCCGTTATTAATTGTTAGATTACCATCTGCATGTAAGCTATCATCAACGGTATCAAAAGTAAATTCACCTTTATCTATTAGTAATTCTTCACCGGCTTTAAGCCCTTTCCCACTATCACTCGTCTTTTCAGCTTCTTCTTCAGCTTCACTAATTTCTTCTGAATTTTCTGTTAACGTAGTCGGCTCTTCGCTAGGATTCCTTGGGATTTCTTGACCATTTCCAGGAAAATCGGTTTGCTGGCCTTTCATGCCTGCTCCCTCACTTCCACCCATCATTCCCCCAGCTTCAGGTTCATCAGTGATTTTTGTGCTAGCTTTTGCGCCACCACCAGTTGTCACAGTCAAAACCGATTGGGATATTTTCAAGTCGGTTTCAGCCTGAATGCCATCATGCTCTGCCACAATCTTAAATGTCCCTCCATCAATGCCAATCCAACCGAGGCTTTCATCTTTCGTATTACTACTTTGAATCCCATCATTTTTAACATTCAACTGATAATCGCCAGCTAAAATTGAAACTGAGTCACTGCCTTTAAGGCCATTATTCGCTGCCGTTACTTGATAATTTCCAGCAACGAAAACTAAATCATCTTTACTGCGAATGCCGTCTTGGTAATTGCCTGTTACCTTTAATGCCCCATCGCCATTAAAGGTTAGATCTTCTTGGCTAAAGATGGTCCCATCTTTTTCATCTGTACTCTCACGATTCTTACTATCACTAAAGGTATTTTCACTGCCTTCAGCTAAAGTTACAATTACCTTGTCAGCTGTTTCAACAAAAAAGGGACTAGTTTGACTATTCATAATCTCTGTACCATTTAGTAAGATTTGTACGTCATCATTCGTTTTATCCGTGGCGATAATGAGTTGCCCATCACTTAGTTTGCCACTTATTTCATAACTCCCTCCCTTAGTAATTGTGATAGTATTTTCTTTCACTGTTACTCCTGAACCACTGACTTCGGTCTTGCCGTCTTTTAAAGCAATTTTCGTTTCTGCTTCCTCTGACGTTAAAACAGTCAGATCTTTATTACTATATTTACCATACTTACCTGTGGTAATTTCTTGGGTCATTTCTGAATTAGCCACTTTTTGAGTATTGTTTTTAATTGGTGTTGCCTTTTCTTGACTGCTACAACCGGCAATTATTAAACTAGCGGCTATTATCAGTACTTTACTACCTTGTTTTTTATCCATTTGAAACACTCCTCTATAGTTCATCACGATTTGCCGCAACCTTACCTGAACTGACTGTCAAATTGCCATTACGAATGCGAATTTGATCTAACAATTTTTTTTCTGTTTTTATATCTTTAAAGATCACATGATAACAAATCTCGTATAAGCTCCCCATATTCGTCGTTTTAACCCGTTCCAAAACATAACTATGAGTGTGTTCTTCCCATAAATCATCAAATAAATTAGGATAATCTAGATCTTCTGGAATTACAATTTTAATGTCACGTTCCGCTACTTGGCGTTTTTGACCAAAAGAACTCCCTTGTAAAGCTAGTAACATGACGCCGGTTAAAACTGAAAAAACTACAATGTAAGTAATGTATCCCATCCCTGTTGCTAAACCGATTCCCATAGCCCAAAAAATACTAGTAATTTCTCGAGAACCACCGGCGACAGACCGGAAGCGAATTAAGCTAAAGGCGCCTAAAACCGCCATCCCAGTTCCTAAGTTGCCATTAACTAGCATAATCACAGACTGGACTAAGACTGGCAAAATCGCTAAGGTCATCACAAAGTTTTTTGAATAGGTATTACGATACATGTGAATATACGCCACTCCTAAGCCTAAAACTAATGAAGCAACTGTACAAATTAATAATTGATTTAAAGTAACACTTTCAGCATTTTCTGCTAATAAACTAGATAACATCTTTAAAATCCTCCTCATGATATAAGTAACGTTTGTAAGTTTGACCGTATTTGGTAAAACTACTCGGATAAATTTCTAACTTAGCTAAAATGTCAGCAAACCAAAGGGGATAAGCCCCTAAAGCTTTGACTTCCATTAAAACTGCAATTTCCGGAGCAACTAATTGGCCCTCAGCTCCTTTAGTTAAATCCAAGTTAGTTGTCCGCCACCTTATATTAAAATCAAAAGTCACCCGGAAACTGTCATCTGTTGGATCAAATAAGGCACGTCGATCATAAGCAATCATTACTTTAGGAACTAATTGCTTTTGCCTGACTAACCAAGTAATCTCTTGACTAATTTGCTGATCAACTAGCTTCTTAGACTTAAGTTTCTGCTGATTAGTCAAATAAGCTGAAACATCTTGATAGGCCAAGCCAATTCGGCGCTTGTAAACAATGCCTTGACACTTTTTTTTGATTTCTAAAAACACTTTATCTTTTACTTGAAGCTTCCCATAGGCACGTAAACGAAATTTTTCACGATACATAGGTTTTTCTAAGGAGTGACGAATCAATTCAAAATTTTCAGTGTCATAATACACGGAGCTAATTGTATGAAGACCGTAGTCATCTTCAATCATGTGACCGGCTAACGCTTTTCTTAACCCTTCATAATTTTCCTTAGTTAAAATATATTTTTTCTCTTTCCGTTTAAAAGCTTGTTTTAATTTTGCCATTCACTTTCACTCTTTCTCTTTGTTGATAAGTCTAGCTTACCTTGATTAACATAAACGAAGCTTAAATCGCCAAAAACCATATTCCTAGCTGTTAAGCTTCATTTAAGTTTCTTTTTCTATACTTGTTCTATAAATAAAAAGGAGTGACTATAAATGCAACTTTCAACACAATTAACTTTAACTAGTCAGCAAACTCAAGCTCTTTTCCAATTACTAGATCAACATTTCACAAAAATAAGAACACAACGTTTAGAAGAAATTAACTTTCAACTATTAGTAGCATCGGAAAAAAATTTATCGTTACATAAACAAACGACTTCTCAGCGGACTGACTATCGTTTAATTTATCATGATCATTCGATTCAGTTAGACGAGGCTTTAATTCCTTATTATTTAAAAAAAGAACAGCCCCCTTATCCAGGGAATGACATGTTCAATGAACATTTCTGGGTTTGGCAACAACAAGATGCCACGCCTAAAAGTTTAGTCATTAGTGACAAATATCATTTTTTAACTTATGAACACGCTAGCCAACTGACTTTGACTACTTCTTACGTCGCCACTAGTCAGAAAAACACTCTTTACTTCACTAATGGCCATTCCCTTATGAACACAAAAGCTGTTATGATAGAGTTAAAATCAATGACAAACGCTTTTCCAGAATGGTTAGTGAATTGGATAGCAACGATTAAGAAAGGCGGTTAGCCCTGATGATTAAACTTTTGTTAGTTGAAGACGATGAGATTTTATCTGATAGTATTAAAGATATTTTAGAAAAATTAGGTGAGATTACTCAGATTTATGATGGTGAAGAAGGGCTTTTTGAAGCCCAATCACAATTATATGATTTAATTGTTTTAGACATTATGCTCCCAAGTTTAGATGGCTACCAAGTGCTAAATAAACTGAGACAGACTGAAAACGATACACCTGTCTTATTATTAACTGCTAAAGATGGTTTAGAAGATAAAATCAAAGGCTTTAAAAATGGCGCAGATGATTACTTAACAAAACCTTTTCATCGTGAGGAACTGTTACTCCGCTGTCAGGCTATGTTAAAACGCAGTCTAGGTTTAACTACTGATCATCAACTTCGCTTTCGCAATACGTTATGTGACACCCTTAACCATACCGTTACTATTAATGAAAAATCAGTTGAATTCCAAGGGAAAGAATTTGAATTATTAGTCTATTTATTCCAACAAAAAAATCGTATTGTGACAAAAGAACAAATTTTCGATCGGATTTGGGGCTTTGATTCCAATACTTCCTATACAGTTGTCGAAGTCTATATGAGTAACTTAAGAAAGAAATTAAAAGCTAACGACTCTGAGGTTTTTATTAAAACATTACGAAATGTCGGTTATCTTCTAGGAGATGATTCGATATGAAACAAGAATTTAAGCAACAACGCTCGCTCTTCGTTCGGAACATCTTTGCCTTTGGAATTATTTTCTTATTACTTGGTTTGATTGTCACCCAAGTCTTAACTATCTCTTTATACAAAAATGTCGACGAAGAACTAATCAGAATGGTTTCCGATGACCAATTTATCGTTAAAGAATTAGAACATACAACAGATGAGGGACCTCCAAGAAACTTCAAAAAAGATGATTTTGGTCCGATGCAACCTAATAGTTTTAAGACACAAATTATTTTATGGTCAAAAGATGGACAAATTCTAAATCAGAAAGCTTTAGGCGATCGATTTTATGAATTTTCAACACTTGAATTACAAACAACTACTGAAGAAAAAATTATCCCTTTGATCCTCAGCGACTCTAACTCGAACAAATTAAACTTTCGCTCGGTTACTAAATCTGTTAACTATGAGGATGTGGCTTATGTTCAGTTTCTATCAAATACTAACCAAACAGAAGATACGATGGCCTTCTTTAGAATCGTCTTAATTATTTGTATGATTATTTTCTGGATTATTTCAATTTTTGTCAGTTATTTTTTAGCAAAACTAAACATGAAACCAATTATGGCTTCATGGAAAAAACAACAAGAATTCGTTGAGAATTCCTCACATGAATTACGGACACCACTAACAATTATCCAAGCCAAATTAGAGAAATTATTCACCCAACCGACTCACACAATTTTAGAAGAATCAGAAGACATCGCTCTAGCATTAAACGAAGTTCGCCGTCTTAGCCAATTAACTAAGGACTTACTTCTATTAGCACGTTCTGATAGTAATGAATTAGTCATTGATAAACAATCTATTAATAGTCACGACTTTTTAACTACAATTATTGCCCCTTATCAAGAAATTGCTGCTAGTCAAAATAAAGTCCTTTCGTTGAAAGAACTTGGACAACATGACCTGATTATCGATACAAAACTTTTGACTCAACTAATAATTATTTTGATTGATAACGCCTTAAAATACTCAAAAGAAACAGATCAAATTTTAATTACTTCTCAATTTAAAGAAAAAAAATGGCTACTTAGTGTGGCTGACACCGGGATTGGCTTAAAAGATGATAATAAAGGGCTCATTTTCCAGCGCTTTTATCGTGAAGATCAAGCACGTCAAAGAAAAACCGGTGGTTACGGTCTGGGTTTATCTATTGCAAAATGGATTGTCGAATCACACGGTGGCAAGATTTCCGTCACAGACAATCAACCTACAGGCACTATTTTCAATGTGAGCATTCCCATGACTGATTAAAATAAAAAACTTTACCAATTAGTTCCTTTAAATAAGGTGACTAGCTGATAAAGTTTTTTTATTTTTCATTTAATTTAATTTTAATCGTCTCAACTGTTCGCTCACTATACAAGTGCTTTGAACAGGCTGGACAGTCATAGGACACTCGTTTCGGTTTCGGTCGCTCTTCCCCATAAACTTTCATTAACATCGTAAAACATTGTTTACATTGAAATTCATCTTTCATCAGATTCACTCCTTCCTTTAGTATTATACCAAAGATATTTTTTTAAAACAGTAGTAGCTTATTTTTCTCGTTTCTTAATCTCCAAGACAAAAAATAGTGAAAATATTAACAAAATAATATTTCATTTTCTTAGAGTTAAAATAAATAAACACCATAATAACAAAGATAACTACCTACCAATAAGTATAGATAGCTAAAAAACGTTATTTTACAATATTATAGCAATAAACATATAGTTCTCTAGCTATAAAACGAATACACGTTCATTAAGTCGACTGTAAAAATAAAACATATACAAACCTCAATATAACGCCTTTTTTCATTTACTAAACAGTATTTGAACATGTGGAAAAGGTGTGTTATTATACACTAAACAATATAAAAAGGAGGCTGAATGATGAAGGCTAACACATTATTATTAACTGCATTAATCTTAACAAATACTGCTTTTACCAACACTATCAATCTTAACCAACAATCAAAATCCGAGGTGAAACTTTCCGACAAATCAAGTGATTTAATGAGCATAAAGTTGCAAAAACCTTTAGTAAGTGAAACAAAAGAAACTAACGAACTTTCCTTGGACACATGGATGCCTGATAAAAATCTCCAAAATGCTACAGCTCGCATTCTCAGAATTCCTCTAACAGAAGTCACTCAAGAGCGCATGAAAGATATTAATTTTTTTAACGCAGAACAAGAGGGTATTATTAATTTAACTGGTTTAGAATATCTAACAAACGCTTCTTCGGTTAACCTTAAATATAATTCAATTGAGAACCTCGATCCTCTAATGTATTTACCAAGACTTCAAGCCCTCCAACTTACTGGAAATCAGATTACTAACATCAGACCCTTAGCTAATCTCACCGATTTAACATTTTTAGATGTTAATAGTAATCTAATTAGTCAATTTCCAACAGACGTGATTTTTCCTAAACTCGATGGCTTATCCGTTTCTAGTAATCAAATCACAGAAATCGATTTTATAAACAGCTTGCCTGTCTTAACCCACTTAACCATTGACAATAACCCTATCGAAGACACTACTCCCTTACAAGATTTTTCAAAATTGACCTACCTTATGTTAGGTGGCTACTATAGCCGGATTAGTGACATTTCAGCATTGAAAAATTTAACTAATTTGCAATCTTTAGGTTTGTTTCAAAGTTCGGTAACTGATTTCAGTCCTTTAAAAGACTTAACCAACTTAACTTCTTTAACGATCGATCAGACACCGATTACAAGTACGACTGACCTTGTCAATTTAACTAATTTAGTGACCCTTGCAATTAGTGATGGTCAACTTACAGATATTGAGCCCATTGGGAGTTTAAAAAAGCTGGACTCTCTCTCTTAATGGTAATATGATTAGTGACATTGAACCGCTTAAAACATTAACAACTCTTAGCTATTTAAATCTCGAAAGTAATCAAATTATTGATTTGACTCCCTTAGCCAGTTTAAATTTGCTGTTTTCCGTCAATGCTTCTAATAATCAAGTAATTGACATCCAACCACTCAGTAACTTAAATCTTCACTATTTATACATGACCGATCAGCAAATTAACTTACCTGATTTACTAACCGATGAGTCTACTCATCAACAAGTCTTTTCAATCCTTAATACCGATGGGAGCATCATTCCTCTAACTCTTAAAGGAATGGCAGAAGAAATTGGTGAGTATGACATTCAAAAAGGCTTGATGAATTGGAGCAACCTTAGTGGTTCTGGTAGCTTACTAGCAACTTGGGAAATGAGCAATCTCCTTGGGAATGCTTATTTAGGGCCTTTCTCTGGCACCATCTCTCAACATTACATAGTCAAAGACATACCTGAGACTAGCTCTTCTACTCCCGCTGAATCAACGACTAGTGAATCTAGTCAAAGTACAGAACCTAGTTCTACTGAATCAAGTGACTCAGAATCAACTTCTAGCCAGAGCATAGAACCTAGTTCTACTGAATCAAGTGACTCAGAATCAACTTCTAGTCAGTCTGATCAACCTAGTTCTACTGTACCAAGTGAGTCAGATTCAACTTCTAGTCAGTCTGCTGAACCTAGTTCTACCGAATCAAGTGAGTCAGAATCAACTTCTAGTCAGTCTGCTGAACCTAGTTCTACTGAATCAAGTGAGTCAGATTCAACTCCTAGTCAGTCTTCTGAACCTAGTTCTACCGAATCAAGTGAGTCAGAATCAACTTCTAGTCAGTCTTCTGAACCTAGCTCAACTGAAACAAGTGAGTCAGAATCAACTTCTAGTCAGTCTTCTGAACCTAGCTCAACTGAATCAAGTGAGTCAGAATCAACTTCTAGTCAGTCTTCTGAACCTAGTTCTACCGAATCAAGTGAGTCAGAATCAACTTCTAGTCAGTCTTCTGAACCTAGCTCAACTGAAACAAGTGAGTCAGAATCAACTTCTAGTCAGTCTGCTGAACCTAGCTCAACTGAATCAAGTGAGTCAGAATCAACTTCTAGTCAGTCTTCTGAACCTAGCTCAACTGAATCAAGTGAGTCAGAATCAACTTCTAGTCAGTCTGCTGAACCTAGTTCTACCGAATCAAGTGAGTCAGAATCAACTTCTAGTCAGTCTTCTGAACCTAGTTCAACTGAATCAAGTGAGTCAGAATCAACTTCTAGTCAGAGCACAGAACCTAGTACTACTGAACCAAGCGAAACGAAACCAAGTTCAAGTACCACAGAATCAAGTCAAAGCGGAACTCCTGCTTCAACTGAACAAAGCGGTACAAAGCCAAGTTCAAGTGATTCTTCAAGTTCAGGTGCGATAACTAAACCACTGGATAAAACTATCCCTTCAACCCCTAATAAAAATAAGTTACCTCAAACAGGCGAACAAATTAGTAATGGGTTTGCTACAACTATTGGAAGCTTCTTATTAGGTAGTATTTTAATTAACTTTCGAAAAAGATTGAATAAATAATTATAACAAAAAGAGTTGACGAAAATAATTCGTCAACTCTTTTTATGTACTATCCTAACAATCAGCAGGAAAATTAATCACCCTTAACTTTTTCAAAGCCATTAATCAAATCATACTGTTTTTTAGTTGACTTATACAACTTTTCTAACGATTTTTTGTTTGCTGCTAAATAGTCTTTAGCAGTTTGAATGTCTTTTTCAGTCAAGGACTCGCCTTTGCCAGAAGTAAACACCTCTTGTGAATTACTATTTACGACGTAGTTAATATTTTCATCAATTAGGACTGAAAAAGATAGTCCTCCATCGGAGACAGGAATGTCAGTCGAAACAAGCCCTGACTCATTAATTAGCACACTATATAATAGCTCTTCTGAATTATCTGTTGCCTTCTGATTCCCCATTAACCAAATGTTGTTTTTCTTCAAATAGCTTTGAGAAAACGCTCTACCGATATCATAAGCTGTTGTGAAGTAGTCGATATCCTGCTCTGAATAAACATAACTATCTTCAACTAATTCCCAATTTGTTCTTAAATAACGATAGGTCGAATAACTTTTGCCTAACCAAACACCATTAATAACTAAAAATAATCCGAGACAGACAACGACTGCCTCCACCATTTTTTTATAAAGGCCATTCTTTCTTACTTCTTGACTGACTTGCTTAACCATCCCCATGTCCTCCTTCAATAAAATATCGAGAGAGAGATCATACAAATTACTTAAGTCTACAATTAATTCTAAACTCGGGTACGTTCGCCCGACTTCCCAACTAGAAATAGTCGTTCGTGAGACATGTAAAACATCTGCTACTTCTTGCTGAGTTAACCCTTGATTTTTTCTCGCAATTTTTAACCGTTCACCGATTGTCATAATCTCGCCTCCTCTACTTTATTATGGCTGACTTTTGAATTTATAGTAGTTTCAATCTGTGTCATTCTAATGATACCAAGGATGCTACAATTTAACACAGCTTCTTTCCCAAGCTAAGCTGACTCTTTTAGCTTTTGATATGTGACTCTTAACTAAAAATGAATTTCAACAAACTAAAAAGCCCGGAAAGAGTAACACTCCTTTTCCAAGCTTTAACTATTACAACAAATTCTTTATATAATTGTAATCAGCACGGGTTAACCGATCTTTATAAATAATACTGCGATTAGTATCAGAAAAAACAAAGTAATTTTTTTTCGTCCGAATCTTCAAGTTTTCAAAAGTTGCACTAAAATCTCCAACTGACAAGCCTTTTTCAAATACAGTAATTTTACCAATGGGGTTAGTAGTTAACATAGTATACAATGCCATTACAATAACTAGAATCCCTAAGATTAAGAAAAGATACTCTGAAGGAAACCCTAAAACTGCATACTTTTCATAGAATCCTGTTCTAATTACAGGGATGAAAAAACCGATAACTGCCCCGCCACCAATTAACAGTTCTATTAAAATAACTAAAAGTTTAGAACGGGGTTTAATTTCTTTTACGACTGCACCTAAATCCATTTATCAACGCTTCCTTTCGTTACTCTGACTCAACTATCCTATTCTAATTATCACCTTTAACTAAGCTAGTATTTACTACTTATCAGCAAAAAAACACACATTAATTATGATATATTATTCGAACGAATATCGCCATCGTTAACACCTCTAAGCTTATCACATCTAGTACTGATACTCAAATGACAGTTCTTCTTTTAGTCGTTGTCAAAACAAAAAAACCTCAAAATAGCTTGAGGTTTCTACAGTAAACAGCACTCCGTTTATTTAGCGCCTAAAATTTCTTCTTTTGAATGAACTAAGCTTGTTAAAAAGGCACAGTAAGGTGTTGGGATGTTATACTTTTCACCTTTTCTAACAATTGCACCATTAATATAGTCAATTTCAGTTAGACGATTATTCGTAATTAAATCTTGGTGCATTGATGGGTGATGTTCACCAATCGTTTCACGATTATAACAGCCTTTAATCTGAGTCAGAACTTCTGACAGATCTAAATTAACATTTTCAGCTTTCGCAACAGCTAAAAATTCCTTCACAATATTTTCAACAATGAAATCTGCAGGGGCTGTTTCACCAAAGTCAGCCATACTAGAGTCAAGAATCGTACATAAGCCATTCATTGTGCCATTAACACAAGCTTTTTTATAAATTGAGGCTAAGATATTATCCGCATAACGAGCGTTTAAGCCTGCTTCTGTTAAGACTTTTGCCGTTTCTTTGGCAATCTCTTCTTGGCCTTCACCAAGGTTTTGGAGATCAACTGTGCCGTTACCGAAGAGTTTAACTTCCCCTGGTCCAACCATGCCAGCTGTCCACATCGTGTTACCTAGTAAGATATTCTCAAAAGGTACATACTTTTGAATAACTTCCTCGTGACCAATCCCATTTAATAAACATAGAACCTTTGTCTCTGTTTGTAACATTCCTTGGATTGCTTGCATCATAGCATCTAGTTGCATCGCTTTTGTAAAGACAATTACTAATTCAGCTGCAAAATCAACCTCAGCTAATTGATCTTGATGATAAGCTGGAATTTTGGCAATGACTTCTTCGCCGTTTAAATTAGCTTTTAAACCATTTTGATTAATTAAATCAATGTGTGCTTGCCAACCGTCGATTAGAATAACTTCGTGATTATTTTGATGAAGCATAATTCCAAACCGACTTCCCATAGCACCTGCACCAGCAATAATAATTTTCATAGTAAATTCCTCACTTCTTCTTTTAGTATAGTATACCTTTTGTTTCTGAAAAACACACTGTCTTTATTATACTTTGTGAAATAAAATCACTTTTACATGTTTTGTTACTAGTTATTTAATGATGAAAAACCGGTTAAACTTTCCCTGCCACATCTGCTATTAGCTCATAGTTATGGTAAAATAGGTAAGGAGATATTTCTTGAGCACTTTATTGAAAACGCTTAAATACATCTAAGAAAGGATTATGTTATGAATATTCAACAATTAAAATATTTCATTCAAATTGCTGATAGTCGCAATGTTTCCGACGCAGCTTTAAGCCTATTCGTTACCCAACCGACTCTCTCCCTTGCCTTAAAAAAAATGGAAGGGGAATTAAACACAAAACTCTTTAATCACTCAGACAGCCCGTACCAATTAACAGATACGGGACTGGTCTTATATGAGCGTGGTCAAGTTCTTGTTCAACAATTCGACCAATTAATAGATGATTTACATAGTATGCAAGATACTTCTAGCAAGCAAGTCATTCATTTGGGCTTAACGACTTTATTCGCTATGCAGTTTATGAAAGAAATTTCGACCTTCTTAGCCCAAAACCCTAATGTTGAATTAATTATTAAACAAGGTGGCTCTCATGAATTACAGAAAATGTTAGTTAATAAAGAAATTGATATTGGCTTAGTCTCTTTTCCCAACTACCAAACGGAAATGATTAATATTGATGTCTTAGAAACGACCACTCGTGGCTACAACGTCTATGTCGTTGTGCCTGAAAATAACCCCTTGGCTAGTTTGGAAGAATTGACTTTCAAAGATTTAAAAGGTCAACGCTTTTCTTCCTTAAGCGACAACTTTATGATCGGTCGCATGTTAATTGACCAAAGTCGTGCCTTTGGTTTTGAACCAAATATCGTTCTTTATAATGATGACTTACAAGTCTTAATTCACAGTGTTGTTAAAAACAATTCAATTTGTTTGCTGCCAATTGAATACCGTCAAGTTGGTAAAAGCGAAGGCGTCAAATGGATTCCACTCAAAGATAAGTACAATTTTTTCCCCATTGGTATCGCCTTACGCAAAGACTACTTACGGACAGATGTCCTTGATAATTTCATCGGTATTATTAAAGAAAATTAACCTTGGAAAGCAAATACTTTTTTACTATCGTATAATTTTAACGTTTTCTCAAAGATAATTTTTGAAGCAAATCCTACGGCAATTGGTACTAGGAACCAACAGATGATTAGTGGCACAATTCCTAACCCAGCATCAAGTGACGCTAAAGGTCCAACTAAACCAACTAAACCGAATCCAGCTGATTGAGGCGTTCCTGAAATTCCTAGTAAAGCTACTGGAATTGCTGAAATCGCTGCTGTGAATAAACAAGGGACTAAGATGATTGGATACTTGAATAAGTTAGGCATCATCATTTTCATTCCACCTAGAGAAATAGCTAAAGTTACGCCAGATTGATTGACTTTCCAAGAGTTAATAACTAAGACAATTGTTGTTGCGGCAATCCCCATGGCTGCTGCTCCTGCTGATACCCCATTTAATTGAATCGCTAAGCCAATCGCAACGGTTGTGATTGGTGAGATAATTAGGGCGGCGAAAGAACAAGCGATCAAGATACTCATAACAATTGGTTGGAAATTTGTAAAGTTATTAATCACATTTCCAATGGCAACTGTGATTTGTGTCACAAGAGGATACGTGAACATCCCTATTAAGCCAGCGCCGATGCCGACTACAATTGGTAAGGCGATGATTTCAACAGAACCAAATTTACTACCGATAAATAATAACATTAAGACAGCGACTGAGGCAGTGATCATAATATTGATAATGTCACCAGTACCTGCGCCAACATAATTCGCTAAATCTAAATCATTTTTGATAACCCCGGAACCGACAAAAGCGGCACCACCAGTCATCATCATCTTAGCTGGCGTTAACTTAAATTGATAAGCGATTAAACTCCCAATAATTAAAGGTGTGGCTAATTGGAAAATTTTAGCGGCATCAATGACCATCGCTGCTAAAGTATAGTGAGCAAAATATTTTAAAATAGCACTTAAAACAGCGTTAGGTATTAAGGCAATAATGGTTCCTGTTGCCGTACCTGCTAAAACTTTGTTGAGAAATAGTTTTGGTGTTAATTTTTCTTCGACTGCTGCTGCTGTTGTTGTCATATGAAACACTCCCATTAATTTTTTCTTAAATTAATCTATTTACAGGACTGGCTCAATGAGCGAGTCTTGTTTTTTTATTACTGACATTAATAAACAGACATATAAGTTAAGAGCTCTGTGCTAAAGCCATTTTACATTACTATGTAGTTGACTAAAGCAACAGAACTCCTTCTTATATTATTTGATTTTTAGTTGGATTGTTTAATAAATATCTGCTTCATTTGAAAAACGTGCTAAGTTTTCTTTGACGTCTTTCAAGAATTTACCAGCTTGTTGACCATCAAGAATACGGTGATCAATTGATAGTGATAAGTTAACCATATCAGCTGTTTTAAAGCCACCATCAGCTGTTGGAACAACCCGCTTAACGATTGATTCAACTTGGAGAATGGCTGCTTGTGGGTGGTTGATAATACCCATTGATTGAACAGCACCGATTGAACCAGTGTTATTTAAGGTAAACGTACCACCTTGCATGTCTTTGTTGCCTAATGTACCGTTACGGACTTCTAAAGCTAAACGATTAATCTCTTTCGCTAAACCAGAAAGTGAATAGTTATCTGCTTGTTGAATCACTGGTACATATAAATGCTCATCCGTTGTAATCGCAATCGACATATTAATGTCATTGTGATAAATAATGTTGCCATTATCCCATGATGTATTCATTTTCGGATTCTTTTTCAAAGCTTGAACAACAGCTTTAGCAAAGAATGGGAAGAAGCTTAACGCATAGCCTTCTTTTTGTTTAAACTCATCTTTGACACTATTACGTAATTTAACAATGTTACTAACATCTGCTTCAACCATAATCCAAGCGTGCGGAATTTCCGTGACACTTTGAACCATTTTCTTAGCAATTGCTTTGCGAACGCCATCAGCAGGCACAACTTCTGAACCTTTTGGAACAACCATTGGCTGAACTGCTGGTGTTGGTGCTTGTGTTACTGGTGTTGCTGGTGTTGCTGGTGTTGCTGGTGTTGCTGGCGTTGCTGGCGCTGGTGCCACAGCTTCCGCTGCCACTTGGTTAGCTGGATCGAAGTTCATAATATCTTTACGAGTGATTCGACCGCCTTTTCCTGAACCTGGAACTTGATTTAAGTCGATGCCTTTTTCTTGAGCCATTCTGACGACAGCTGGTGAAAAACGACCGGCATTTTCTTGGTTACCAGATTTAACTGGTGCTTTTGGTGCTGCTGCTTTAGGTGCCGCTACTTCAGGTGCTGGAGCTGCTGCTTCAACTGCAACTGTTGGTTCATCAGCACTTTCACCTTCAGCGTCTAAAGTCATTAAGACTGTCCCAATTGGAACGGTCACATCTAAATCAACTAAGTACTCTTTAATAACACCATCAAAATCAGATGGAATTTCAGTTGTCACTTTATCTGAAACAACTTCCATTAAAGGTTGGTAACGTTCAACTTTGTCGCCTGGTTTAACTAACCACCCTATTACTGTTGCTTCTGTAACACTTTCCCCTAAATTGGGCATTAATATTTCTTTTATCGCCATGCTAATTTCCCCCTTTTAAAACTCTGCTAGATTCTTCATTGCTTCAATTACTTGATCTTCATTTACTAAGAATTCACGCTCTAATTCTAAAGCGTAAGCCATACTTGGTGCATCTGGTCCAGCTAAACGTTGGATTGGTGCATCTAGATCGAATAAAGCATCTTCAGAAATCATGGCAGCAATTTCACTCATGATACTGCCTTCTTTATTGTCTTCAGTAATTAGTAACACTTTACCTGTTTTCTTCGCTGCATTAACTAATGTTTCACGGTCTAGTGGGTACAGTGAACGAACGTCAACAACTTCTGCTTCAATGCCTTCCGCGGCTAATTTCTCAGCTGCTGAAATCGCATATTGTAACACCATGCCGTAACCGATAACTGTAATATCAGAACCTTCACGAACAACATTCGCTTTATCAATTGGCACAACGTAATCATCAGTGGGAACGTCAGCTTTTAATAAACGATACAAGCGTTTGTGCTCATAGAAAATAACTGGATCGTCTGAACGAATGGCTGCTTTAATCATGCCTTTTGCATCATACGGGTTTGAAGGTGTCACTACTCGCAAACCAGGTTGGCCAGCAAATAATTTTTCCGTTGATTGTGAGTGATATAACCCACCACGAACCCCACCACCATAAGGCGTACGGTAAACGATTGGTGCTGTCCAGTCACCTTTTGTCCGGTAACGTAACGTTCTTGCTTCTGATAAAATTTGGTTTGTTGCTGGTAAAATATAATCTGCGAATTGGAATTCACCAATTGCTCGGTAACCCATTAAACCTAAACCAACGCTCATACCGCCGATTAAACCTTCTGTTAGAGGTGTGTTGAAACAACGGTCATCGCCGTATTTAGCAGCTAAGCCTTTTGTTACGCCAAAGACCCCACCTTTATCTCCACCTACGTCTTCACCAAAAATTACTACTTTCTCATCACGAGCCATTTCTTCAGAAATTCCTAAGTTTAATGCCTCTAAATATGTCATTTCAGCCATAATTATCCATTCCTCTCTATCATTGAATTATTGATCAGCGTATACTTGCTCTAATAATGAATCTGCTGTTGGATCTGGCATTGCTTCTGCTTCGTCAGTCGCTTTATTGATTTCAGCCTTCACATCAGCATCCATCTTGTCCATTTCGGCTTGAGTCATGTAACCTTCGTCAATCAATTGTTTTTGGAACATATCTAAAGGATCGACTTCTTTCATTCTTTCGATTTCTTCAGCTGAACGGTAAATCGTTTGATCATCATCGGCTGAGTGAGACGTTAGACGTGAGACCATTAATTCAATTAATTTTGGTCCTTTTTTATTACGAGCATCTTCAACTGCTTTTTTGAAAGTTAAGTAAACTTCAGTAAAGTCATTACCATCAACAGTAATTCCTTCAAAGCCGTAACCAGCTGCCCGGTCTGACATTCTTTCGTTAGCGTATTGCTCTTTCGTACCAACTGAGATTGCATAGCCATTGTTTTCAACAACGAAGATCACTGGTAATTTTTTAACACCGGCAAAGTTCATTGCTTCTTGGACTTCTCCTTGGTTAGCTGACCCTTCACCAGTTGTTGTTAAAGCTACCATATCTGATTTAGATAATTGAGCGCCGTAAGCAACCCCTGTTGCTAAAGGCATTTGCGTACTAACTGTTGAAGAGAATGAGACAATGTTATGCTCTTTTGAACCATAGTGGTTAGGCATTTGACGGCCGTGTGATGATGGGTCAGCTTCTTTACCAAATGATCCCATTAAAATATCTTTTGGTGTCATGCCCCAAACAATACATGCTGTCATGTCACGGTAGTAGGGTAAAAAGTAATCTTTTTTGTGATCAAAAGCCATTGCCATGGCAACTTGACCAACTTCAGCCCCTTGACCAGAAATGTTAAAAGATGTTTTACCAATCCGTGTTAATTGCCATAAACGTTCGTCTAAACGACGACCTCTTAAAACTTCATAATAAGCTTGAATAATTGCTTCTTTCGATAAACCTGATTTTTTTAGTGCTTTCATTTTCATCAACCTTTCTATTTGTGAATAGCTACTCCGTAGGCATCTAATGCTGCTTCTTGAATAACTTCTGACATTGTTGGATGAGGATGAATCGCCTCGCCGATTTCTAACGGTGTTGCATCAAGATAAATTGCGGTACTTGCTTCGGAAATTAAATCTGTTGCGTGAGGGCCAATAATTGAAACCCCCAATAAGTCATCTGTCTCCAAATCACGAATTACTTCAACGAAACCACTTCCTTCTCCGTATATCAAGGCTTTGCCGTTGCCAGCAAAACTAAAATTACCTACTTTTACCTTTTTATCTCCTGGTACTGTTTCTTTCGTATAACCAACACTAGCGATTTCTGGGTTTGTGTAAACACAGCGAGGCACATTCGTATAGTTCAATGCTTCAACTGCTTCATCTAAAATATGACTAACAGCTAATTCCCCTTCTTTCATCGCCACGTGAGCTAGTTGTAACGTATCAATACAGTCACCAATCGCATAAATATGGCCTTCTGTTGTTTGATAGTTCTCATTCACTTGAATGCCTTTTTCATCAAACTTCACAGATGTGTTTTGTAAACCAATGTTCTTAGAATTTGGTTGACGGCCAATTGCGACCATTACTTTCTCAACGACTAGATCATCTTGGCCTTCAACTTTAACCGTGACATCTTTTTTACTAGGCGTAGCTGATTCAACTTTTGATTTAAGCAAGACTTTCACGCCTTTACTTTCTAAGTTTTTCTTCAACTCTCGAGAAATTGTGGCGCTTTCATTAATTAGTAAGCGATCTAAGAACTCAATGATTGTCACTTCAACGCCGAAGCTGTTTAATAATGACGCCCACTCAACACCGATGACACCGCCACCGATAATCGCAATTGATTTTGGTAATGCTTCTAGTTCTAACATCCCATCAGAAGATAAAATTTGTTTTTCATCTAAAGGTAAGTTTGGTAAAGTTTTTGGTGATGACCCTGTAGCAATAATCACATTTTTAGGGACGATAATGATTTCTTCTTTGTCTTCTTCATTGAAAGTCACAGCTACTGCTCCCGAAACTGGTGAAAAGATTGAAGGGCCTAAAACGGTGCCTGTGCCTTCTAAGATCGTAATTTTGTTCTTTTTACACAGACCTTCAACGCCTTTCGTTAACTGATTAACAATATCAGTTTTACGTTGTTGGATTTTACCAAAATTAACGACACCTGAATCTTTTGTTTCAATCCCAAAGTCACTAGCGGCTTTTAATGTATCGAAAACTTCAGCACTTCTAAGTAAAGCTTTTGTTGGAATACAGCCACGGTGTAAACACGTTCCACCTAGTTTAGCTTTCTCGACGATTGTAACTTTTAAACCTTTTTGAGCGGCGCGAATCGCGGCAACATAGCCACCAGTTCCCCCACCTAAAATCAGTAAATCTGTTTGTTCTGCCATCTTACTTCACTCCTACTTTTATCGATCTAGATTTTTGTAACTTAACCCTTTTTCTTCACCTGTTAAGACTCGTAAACCACCTTCATATAAAGCTTCCATTTCCATTTCACCTGGGAATGTTTCCACGTTAGCAATCCAGCTAACAGCTTCGGTAATTTTTTCAACGATGTATTTTGAATAAGCAACGCCACCAGTCAAGATGATGTAATCCACATTGCCTTTTAAAACTGTGGCCATTTCGCCGATTGCTTTAGCGATTTGGTAGCACATGCCGTCAACGTAGAACGTTTCTTTTTCTGCACCTTGGTCAATTTTATCAGCGATTGGTCGTAAATCAGTTTCATTTAAGTATGACTTCAAGCCACTGTTACCAGCGATTAAGCGTTTAACCTCAGTCAATGTTAACTTGTTTTCAATAATTTCCTGAGCAAAGTCGATTAAAGGTAACGTGCCACTTCGTTCTGGTGAATAAGGGCCTTCGCCATCAAGTCCGTTGACCACGTCAACCATCTTGCCTTTTTGATGAGCACCAATACTAATCCCGCCACCTAAGTGAGCAACAATGACATTGGCTTCTTCATATTTCAAATTATTCTCAACTAAAATTTTACGCGCTACGGCTTTTTGATTTAAGACATGTGAGACACTGCGACGTTCAATGCCAGCTAAGCCTGAAATTCTAGCAACAGGTAACATTTCATCTGCTACTACTGGATCAACGATAAAGGCTGGAATATGATAAACGCCACCAAGCTCATGAGCTAAAATCCCACCTAAGTTTGACGCGTGACTGCCGTAAGTTTCCATTTGTAAGTCAACTAACATTTCTTCATCGACTTGATAAGTACCACCAACGATTGGTTTTAATAACCCACCGCGACCGACAATTGCTACTAATGATTCTCCTAAGTTATGGTCTTTAATGAAAGTTAAAATTAATTCTTTTCTAAAGTCAGTTTGAGCGACGATTGTTTCAAAGCCCTCAATTTCCGACATGCTGTGACGAATAGTTTCTTCTGCTACTAATTTATGATCAGCGTAGGCTGCTAACTTAGTCGAAGTTGAACCAGGATTGATTGTTAAAATTGTTTCCATTTTCTTCCCCCTAAAGCTTTAAATTTGTTTCATGGCAAATTCTAATGAGTATAACTTACTGGCCATCGAGTCACTTCTTGACGTTAAGACAATTGGGACTTTCGTTCCGACTAACGTTCCGCCGACTAAAGCTCCACCAAACATCGTTAATGATTTGTATAAAAAGTTACCGGCATCAATGGCTGGTACAACTAAGACATCTGCGTCTCCCATGATTGGCCCTTCGTACCGTTTATGTTGAACTGAGTCTTCTGACATAGCTAAGTCTAAAGATAGCGGTCCGAAAACGGTTCCATCTTGACTGTTAACAAAATGCTCTGTGACTTCCGTTGCTAGGACGGATGAAGGCATTTTTGGATTGAAATTTTCAGCTGCACTTAGTAAAGCAATCTTCGGTTGGCTAATGCCAACTTTGTGAGCAACTTCTTTTGCACTCGTCACTATCTCAATTAACGTTTCCGTCGTTGGGGCAATGTTCATGGCTGAATCTGTTAATAAAATCGGTCGTTTCATTTCTGGTAATTGAATCATCGCCACATGAGAAAGGACTTTCTGTTTTTTTAGGTCATGTTCTTTTTGTAAAACTTCTTTTAAAACAACATGGGTTTGAATAATTCCTTTTAATAAAATTTGTGCCTGACCACTAGCTACGTAAGCCACGGCTTTGTTAATTAGTGTTGCTTCGTCTGGACATTGAACATAAGTCCACTGATTCTCTTTATCGATATTTGCTGCTGTATCGAAGACAACGAATTGTAATTGTTCTGGATAGCTCTCATGAGCTTTTTTGACCAACTCTAAAATTTCTGGTTGGGATCCTCCAGGGACTGAGACTGTAATCATTTCTTCACCTCACCGATTTAATGTTAACGCTTTCTTAACTACCTCTAGACTACATCATATTCAAAAATCTCGCTAATTGTTATATCTTATGACAGTATAAATAAGTTTTATAATTTGTGAACTAACCTACTAGCTATCACCTTCTAGTAATTTCCTCTTACTGTATTCTCATTATATTAAGGCTTTTTCCGCTAATTAATCCAGGTTAAATAGATATTTTCTATTCATTTATAGTCAAATTTATTAATTTCCCTTTATAATTTCTTAATAATCAGACAGCAAAAAAGGAATTTAGTCTAGTTGACTAAATTCCTTTTAGGGGGGGAGACATAAAATAGCATATTTAAACTATTTCACTAGTAATCTTCTTCACGGCCTCGATTAGTTAAGATTGCTTCCGATTGTAACCAATTTTGTAAGTAATCGGAATAGCTATGAATGTATCGTTCGTAAACAATATCTAATTGAATCAAAATAGGTATTTGTGGCGAAATATTTCCCATTGACTCTTCCCTAGTTAATGAAGCAGCAAATAATACAACATCAGCGTATTTAACTAAATGGGAGTCTTTATTAGCAGTTATCACAACAATTGGAATCTGTTTCTTTTTAGCATTTTTCAAAGCCCTTAGCATGGCTTCATCGGTTCCTCGTAAACTACACGCAATGACTAGTTCACTAGGATCAGCAAACTCAGTGGACATTAGAATTGAATTTTCTTCAGAAATAACTCTCACGTATTTGCCAAAGCGGGAGAACTTGAATTGAAAATCCATTCCTGCATAGGCATTAAAGCCCGTCCCTAAAAAATGAATTGTTTTATGATGATGAAGTAACTGACAAAATTTCTCTACCGACTCGGCAACATAAGTACCGTCTGTTCGAGTAGCCAGGGAGTGATAGACAGAAGTAATAGCAGAAGATTCTGTCGTCGCTCCAGTTTCTTTTTCACGACTTAAAGATAAGTTGTACAGAAAAATTAATTCCTTGTAATTATTTAAACCAATTTTTTTACAAAAACGAGTAATTGATGCTTTTGATACCGAAATTTTAGTTGATAGATTAGAAATAGTTAAACTTTCTTTCTTGCTTAAAAAATAATCTGCAACTACTTGTTCAACTCCTGTGAATTCTAAACGATAGGATTCAATTAAGAGAAAGATATCTTCTTGCATGGCAAGCTACTCCTTGTATTTTAGATTGATAGTTTTTATTTGACCTGGCGCAAAACTACCTAAAGCTATTCTATCACTAATAAACACATCCGTTAAGGCTGTCCCTGCTAAGTTAACAAACTCATAGTTAGTTTCAGCAGGCAGCTTCAGATAACCGCCATTGTCAACAACTTGGCTTTGGCTAGGATTAAAAACTCTAAGCTCTACTCCATCTTTTTGGCGGTTTTGTTTAAAACTGCTTAAAATGACATTTTGCCCTTCTAAAATTGGCCCTTGAATGTCAGGTACCTCATTTAATAAAGGGTTTGATACAAAATATTTCAAGGTTGTTGTAAAGCGATTCATTTCTTGAATTTGATAGAAAGGAACTGACACAGCATAATTCAAATAATCTGCCATGATCAAACTCGGGTTATAATTGTTAGTCAATTGGATAGCAAACTTAAACGTTAGACTTTTTTCTAATTGGCTATCTGGCGTAGGAATATATTTAAACTCATTACCTGATGCAATTCCTGGACGTCTAATCAAATCAGGGCGACCAAGAAAACCGACTGATCGGAATAAAGTTAAAGCAATCTGATTGAATGTTGAACCAACAAATTGGTATTCTTTAATGCCCTTCGCCATGACAGTTAGACTCTTTTCACTATTATGAGCATTCACGTAATGCAACATTGGGAAAATAGCAGTTGGCTCTTCACGCCAACCTAGCTCACGCCAATTTTCTAAAAACTCATCTTTGACTGGGCGAGTAATTGTGCCAAAGGGCGTGTCCGTATGTGACACGTCATTCTCTATATTAGTTTCAATTAAAACTCTCATCCGATGATCTAACGCCTTATTTTCGATATTTAAATGACATTCTATTCTATTAGTATCTTTTTTTAGCGTTATAGTTAGTTCATAGGGAACTTTTTGACTTAAGGTTTTAGACTCTCGTTCTGCCAAATTAAGCGGCAATAACCAATCACCTGTTAAGGTTAACTGTTCTTCCAACACACCTTTACTTACGACGCTTTGACTTTGACTAAAATCTAATGCTAATAAAAAGTCTTCATAAGGAGGGGAATAATCATAAGTATCGCCTTCATCACCACTGTCTTCGATTTTTAAGAAATCTTGATAGGTGTCTCCTGTGACTTTATCAATTAGACATAAGCCGCTGTTGCTTTTAGTAACGGAATAAAATTGATTCTCGATGTGATTTTTCTGTTCTATGACACTTACTCGAGGACTTGAATTCTTACTCGTTTTCGCCTGTAGAGTCACAAAACTTTGACCTGGCAGTTCTAACTCAACTAGGACTTCATGAATGTAATAAAATTGACTTTGATCCATTTCTTCCGGCTTTCGTTTGATGGAACCTGAATTTTCTTTACGAGTTTCAATCAATTGATAAGTTATTTCTGAATCCCCTTGCCACAAAGTGAAATACTCACTTGTTAAAGCTAATTCAAAACGGACTTGTTTTTTATCTGTGACTGGTATCGTGTTAAAAAAAGTCACTTCATTCTCTTTGACATTCGGTCGGGATTCAGCAATTTTTCTAGTTAAGTAATCAACAGCAGAATAAGATAATTCATCCGCTTCAATAAAACGGTCTAAAATAATTTTATTCGTTTTATCACTATTACAGCCACCAGCACTATCGTGGGCTTGATTCTTATTCAAGACTTTCCAAATACGATCGACTAAGCCTTGCTTGACTTCAATGCCTGCTTTTTTAGCTAAAACCATTAAAGGTTCTAATTGATAAATCATTCGTCTTTCCACTTTATCATTTAAATACTTATGATCGTAACGTGAAGAATAAATTGAACGGTGGATTTTCGACACTGAAGGGGAAATAAATTCACCTTCCACAGTCTCTAATGATTCAAAATCAATGTCATCAAAGAATTTTTCGTAAGTACTCTCAACTAACTCAAAATCAGTTAATTGATTATTGTAACTTGTAATTCGTGTTTTTAAATCGTAATCAACATACCGTTGATCCCCACCAACAGGTAAGAGTAAATTCTCCCCGGTACTCCCTTTGTCAATTGTCTCCATTAAACTCGAAGCATCATCGCTATAAATCAGACCAACGCCAACAAAATAGCCATCTTTAATATTTGCCGCTGTGACTTTCGAGCCGTCCTCAGATTGCCAGTTGAATTCTCGATCTGTGGTGATATTATTTGGCACACCTCGCCAAAAGATCGTCTTATCAATCCCAAAACCGTTATATATTTTAGGCATGTCTTTGCTTTGACCAAATGAATCGGGAAGATAGCCTACGGGGAAATAACCCCCTAATTCTTCAGCTAGCTCGATACCTAATTCTAAATTTCGGACAATTGATTCACCAGCGATAATTAGTTCATCGGTTTGTGTGTACCAAGGACCAATGTATAATTTTTTAGCTGTTACTAATTTTTTAATCCGTGATTTTTGTTCAGGAAAACATTGGAGGTATTCATCTAAAATACTCATTTGGCCATCTAATAAATAAAATGAAATAATCCCTTTTTCTAATGAGTTCATGACTTCATCTAGATGATAGGTCAGCTGAACAAATGATTCATTATTGGTAAAATACCATTCAAAATCCCAATGGGTGTGATGAACGACATGTACTTTCTTTTTCAATTTAATCATCCTCTACATCATTTTTAAAAAAAGGCCAGGCAGTTTGCCCGACCTTATGTGCTTATTGCTTGAAATTAAAAGTCGATTTCATCGATTATTTCTGTTAATTTATCTGGATTATTTTCACTCAAAATTCCGTTTCTAAACTCATCATCAATCATTTTACGAGCGATCAGACTCAATAATTTCAAATGTTCTTGAGCACCTTCTTGAGGAATTGTTAAGCCAAAAGCGACTTTAACTGGTTGTCCGTCTAAAGTGTTCCATTCAATATCATTTTTGAATTTAACTAAAAACATACCAGGTTTGATAACTGTTTCATTTTTACAGTGAGGAATCGCAATTCCGTCTTTAAACCCTGTTGTCGCCTCTGCTTCACGGCCAGTTAATCCTTTAAAATATTCCTCAGCACTAGTGACATACCCGCGTTCTTTAGCAAAGTTGGCAATTTCTTTAAAGGCCTCAGTTTGGGTAGTAGATGTTTCATCAAATAATATATTCTCTTTTTTAAAGACTTCTGCGTTCATATTATGTCATCCTTTCTTGTTTCACTTTACATATTTTGCGGAACTGGTCGTTTTAAAGCACCAATTAACATTGCTGTAGTTAAAACCCCAGCACATACACATAAAATCCAAGTAATGAATGGAATCGGTTGTTCAATATAACCAATAAATGTGCCAAGTGGCGAGCCAATCCCACCGTAGAACTTAGTGCCAGTTGCTGAGACTAACCCACCAGCTACTGCTGAACCAATCACATTGGCAAAAATCATTCTGACAGGATCTGAAGCTACAAAAGGAATTGCTCCTTCTGTGACACCGACCATTCCCATCCCGAAAGCAGCTGTTGCAGCAACTTTTTCATCTTTTGAAAATTTATTTTTAAACATAATCGAAGCTAACCAAACGCCCAGTGGCGCAACGGAAATAGCGGCTTGTGTCGCAGTTTGTGGCACAAAGTTAGCCCCTTCAATCCCGTACTTAGTTAAGGTATCAGTAAAGACTGCTGTACCGAAAATTAAAGCTGTTTTATTAATTGGTCCGCCTAAATCAAAACCAATCATTGCGCCACAAATCACGCCAATAATAACTGGTGCGCCAGTATAGTTCTCATTTAAAGTGGTTAAGCCTTTGTATAGTGCATCCATCCCAGCAGCCATCGGTTGACCAATGACATAAAAAACTACCAGACTGACAACTAATGTAGCAATCGTTGGAATAATCATGATTGGTACAATTGGCATAACAATTTTTGGCCATTTGATTTTTTTCAACCCTTTAACCATATAACCTACGAAGAATCCGACAGCAATCGCTGCTAAGAATCCTCCACCGGCTTCAGCGCCTAAAAGTTCTGCATCGTTGGCGATGTAGGCTCCTATCATGGCAGGGGCAATCGCTGGTTTATCAGCAATTGAATTAGCAACAAATCCTGCAAATAGTGGAATCATTAGTTTGAAACCGACTTGCCCAACTTGGAACAAGTTAGACATTAGTTGACCCATAGGCGTTGCTGTGTCAAATCCCCACTCAACAATTCGACCTAAATCATCTCTTTGAAAAGCATATAAATTAGCAATTGTTAAAATAAGTCCTGCTGCAATAACCATTGGAATCATGTACGAAATACCACTCATAATATGAGTAAAGAAATTAACTTTTTCTTTGTCATTTCCTATTTGTACTTTACCAACCTTAGTTCCCTTTTCACCAAACACTTTAGCTTCTGCTAAAGCTTGCTCAATCAAGCCTGGTGAATCACCAATAGCATCATTGGATTTCACTACCCATAGACGCTTACCATTAAATCTCATTGGATCAACACGAATATCTGCTGCAACAATTACTAAATCAGCTTCCTCAATGTCTTGATCCGTTAAAACATTTTCCGCTCCAATTGAGCCATTTGTCTCAACTTTAATCTCATACCCTTTTGCTTTACCTGCTCGTTCTAGTGATTCTGCCGCCATATATGTATGGGCAATTCCCGCTGCACAAGCTGTAACTGCAACAATCTTTTTAGTCATATTCACTACTCCTCTTCTTCTACCTGTCTTTAATATAGCAAACATCTCGATGCTAAGTAACCGCTTTTAGGTATTCAGTTCATAATTTCAGACAAATCTTTTTTAGTGGTATTTTTTTCACTCTTCCTGCTAACTATTAAAATGCTTTTTGTCCTAATAAAAAAAGTACTCCTTGAATCGGAGTACTCTGTCATCAGTTATTCAATTCTTTTTCGGCTAACAATAAGCAGCCAGTAATACCTGATTCATCAACTAAACCACAAGGGACAATGTAACGTTCTAAATCAGGGGTACTAACATACCCGGCTAAATATTCGCTAAACTTTTGACGAATAAGAGGAAAAAGTTGTTGTTGGTTCATGACACCACCACCTAAAATAATCATCTCTGGGGATAGTGTTAAGGTATAGCTCATTAATGCTTGTGCTAAATAATCAGCGACCATTGTCCAACTAGGATCATCTTTTGGGATCCCTTGACCTTTCTTACCTAGACGAGCTTCAATCGCCGGCCCAGCTGCCATCCCTTCCAAACAATTCTGATGAAAAGGACAGTTTCCTTGAAATGTGTCGTCTACATGGGGACGAATTAAAAGGTGCCCCATTTCCGGGTGACCAAATCCTGTTAATACTTCCTGATTAACGACAGCACCGCCACCAACACCTGTGCCGACTGTTAAGTAAAGGCAACTTTCTTTGCCAATTGCTGCCCCTTTTTTTAGTTCTCCATAAGCAGCTGCATTCACATCTGTTGTCCAAGCAATCGGAACATTATGTTGCTGTTTTAACGCCCCTACAAAGTCATAGTCTTGCCAAGCCAATTTAGGGGTCTTGGTAATAAAACCATACTTAGCCGATTTAGGATTAATATCAATTGGACCAAAAGAACCTACTCCAAAGGCTTTTATTTCATATTCTGCAAAAAATGCTAATACTTCCTGCATTGTCTTGCTAGGTGTCGTAGTCGGAATACTGACTCTAGCGATAATTTTCAGCTTATCATCTGCAACTGCACAAACAAACTTTGTACCACCGGCTTCAATTCCTCCAAACATTTCCAATCACTCCTTACTTTAATCGACTTATTTTTAATGTCTTAATTTTGCCATTTGGTGATTGACTAATCATTAAGTCATAATCATGGCCCTTCTTATAGAAGGTACTCGTTACAGTTTTCCCTTCAGATGTAAAAATTTCCAGGGCTGAAATATCACTGTAGAGACTTAGTTGAAGCTCTTGATTAACTAATGGACACTTCACTCGACGAATATTTAGAGGCTCTTTTTCTGCACCAACTAGTTCAAAACCACTCTTTCTTCGGTCAAAAACTAAAGTTTCTTCCTTAAAATCATAAAAGAGGCTCAAATACTCATCTGCACCACCTAGTTTAATTTCTAAATCAGCTTGTAACTCAAGCACTAAATCGATTTTGCCACTTTTAACAAAACCATCAACTAAGTAATAGTCCTCACTTAAAGACACTTCTTTAATGTCTTTTTCTACTTCTAAACGATTTGCCAAAAAGCTAATCGGTTCTTGCACTAAATAATGATTACGAACCTTTAATTCTCGTGGTAAACTCATACTACCAACCCAGCCATGCTTTAAATCATGGGTAGGCATTGTCCTGTGCCACATTTGCATCCAAGCAACCATGATTCGTCGACCTTGATCATCGATACACGTTTGAGGGGCATAAAAATCTAAACCAAAATCAATTTCATGATAATTTTCAGTCTCAAACTTACCAGTTTCCCAATCTACTTTACCGATAAAAGCCACTGTTGAACTCGTATTGTCGTATTGATAGCCATCTTTTGGAATTTCAATAGGAGACATAATTAAGACATCTTGACCATCAAGTTCAAATAAATCAGGACATTCCCACATAATACCTTGTTCTTTCGTTCCTTCTAATAAAATAGAAACAAATTCCCATTCAAATAGATCACTTGATTTAAATAATAAAATCCGTCCCCGCTCATCAGGTGTTTTTGAGGCAATTACACAATAATACACCCCATTTTTCTCGAAAACTTTAGGATCTCTAAAGTCCCCAATATCCGCCACGCCTTGAATATGTTTTTCAGAAATAACCGGATTTCCCGAATATTTTTCAAAGTGAACACCATCTTCTGAGTAAGCTAAACACTGCGTCTCTCTCCGCACACCATCACGCTCAACATGACCTGTATAAAGTAAATATAATTTACCATCTTTTTCAATGGCACTGCCTGAGAAGCAGCCTTCACTTTCGTATTCTTCAGTTGGTTCTAAAGCTACTGGCAGATCTTCCCATGTCACTAAGTCTTTTGATTTAGCATGGCCCCAGTGCATCGGCCCCCAAACACTATCGTAAGGGTAATGTTGATAAAATAAATGATACTCCCCTTGGTAATAAACGAAGCCATTGGGGTCGTTCATCCACCCAATCGGCGTTGATAAATGGTACTGAGGTTTATAATCTTGCTTGACCGTTGACAGATTATCCAAAGTGTAACGGGTTGCTTTGTTTTCTTGTTTTAACACTTATTTCACTCCTGTTCCTTGGCTACCTAAGCCTTGTACTAGATATTTTTGGAAAAACACATAAATTAAAATTAGTGGAATAGTCGAGATTGTCAATATCGCCATCACTTGATTAGTAAAGACTGGCTGAGTATTATTAATGTTGGTAATCGCCACTTGTAAAGGAAAACTTTCCGTTTTAGTTAAGACCATTAATGGCCAAATATAATCATTCCATGAAGCAATAAATGCTAAGGTCCCTACAGTTGCAATCGCTGGCTTCGACATCGGTAACATGATTCGCCAAAAGACATCAAAGGAATTCGCCCCTTCAATTTTAGCTGATTCGATAATATCTTCAGGAATTGCCCGGAAAAAGTTGGTAAACATATAAATGAATAAAGGGCTAGCTAAAAGGGGTAAGATAACAGCTAACTTCGTATTTAGTAAGCCTAACTTTTGAACAATCGCGAATTTAGAAATCATAATAGTTTCGCCTGGAATGACTAGTAAAGCAATCATTAAAGCAAACAGTAGTTTTTTACCTTTGAAATTAAATTTAGCAAAGGCATAGCCAGCTAATGAATTGACGATAATCGAGCCCACCGTCACTGATAAGGCATAAATAATACTGTTCATTGTATACTGAATCACATTGAAGCGTTTAAATACGCCATTAAAAGAATCAGACCAATCGGCTAAATTAAATGATGGTAAGAAGGATTTCCACGTCCCCATATCTTTATAAATTGCAGCTTCCGTTTTTAAGGCAGAACTAATCATCCAGACAAGTGGAAAAATAAAGAAGAGGGCTAATAAAACAATTAATACAAAGGTAATAACTGGTGTGAACCTTTTTTTAGTCATGTTGTTCCCCTCCTGTAATTTTTCTTTGCATTAGAGTAAAGCCAATAATGATTGCTCCGTAAACAACAGTAATCGCACTGGCATATCCGACTTGGCGGTCAGTAAAACCTGATCGATAAATATAATAAACTGGTGTAACTGTTGAATTTAACGGTCCACCTTGAGTCATGACCATTGGTTGAATAATTAATTTAAAAGCATCAATTAAAGTCGTTGTCATAATTAAAACACTTGTTGGTTTTAACATTGGAATAGTAATATTTAAAAATTGGCGCCATTTACTAGCGCCATCCATTTCCGCTGCTTCATAGACTTCTGAAGGAATGTTTTGAAGGCCAGCTAAGAAAATCAACATTTGGTAACCAGCTCCTTGCCATGCTGAAATACCAATAATTACAAACATGGCTTGCTTTGGACTGGATAAGAAAGGTTGAGCATCGAAACCAACTTTTAAAAGCAGAGAGTTGACTAAGCCGTCACTAGGATTTAATAAGTACAACCATAAGACAGACACAACGACAAGTGACATCACTACTGGTGCAAAGAAAGCAATTTTAAATAGAATATTACTCCGTCTTTGTTTATTAACAATTAATGCTAACCCTAAAGCTGTCCCTACTTGAATGGGCATAATTAATAAGACAAATTGACCAATATTTTTTAAACTCTTTAAAAATATTGGATCTTTAAATAAGCTAATATAATTTTTAAAGCCAATAAAGGACTTTAACTGTGGCGTCAACATATAGTAATCAGTAAAAGAATAATAGATAGCTAACAAGGTTGGTAAAAATAAGAATAAGCCTAATAAGATTAAAGCTGGTGATAAGAATAAATACCCATTAACTGTTTCTTGTGTTTTTTTCTTTTTTAGCAAAGGTCTAACCTCCTCATGTTATGATAAATCAGGGGCAGTACTCCCACCCCTGACAATTATTATTCTAGTGCTCCGTCTATTTCTAAAGCTTTAGCTTGTAAAACTTTAGCAAGGTCTTGGTTTTGTTCAAAGTAAGTACTCTCTGTCACAGCTTCTTGGACTGATCGTGTCACTTTTGGATAATTAACTAATACGGGACGAGCATGACCACTTTGTTGATTTTGTTCAATCAACATCTTCATCGGCTCAGATACTTCTTTTAACATTCTGTCTGCTACAGACTTTCTCGCTGGTAAGACAGTGTTTCCCATACTCATGTTATATAGTTCATCTTCACTTGCTAAGAAGTTAATTAAGGCGCCTGCTCCATCCTTTTGTTCAGAAGTCACTGATAAACCATATTGCCAGCTTCCTGTTGGTGAAACTAACTCTTTCGTTTTCGGTGATACTGGATAAGGTAAGATGCCATAGTCAATGTCAGTGTACTCACTGTCTAATTCTTGAATCGTCCAAGAGCCAGACATCTTCATTGGGTATTTCCCTGTTTGAAAAGCCGCCTCAGAAGGACTTACTGTCGAGTAGCCAGATTTAATTAAATTTTGAATAAAGCTAAAGGTTTCAATATTTTCTTTTGAATCAAAGGTGCCACTAGCTTTAGTCCCCTCTTCATTAGTAATCTCGCCACCGTTAGACCAAATGAACGGTGTAAAACCATAGAATAACCACTCTGAATGATCATCGAACCCCATATCAATTGCTGGTTGCTCAAATTTTTCTGTTAAGGTTTTCGCAATTGCGTTGAACTCATCCCATGTCCACGGTTTTTCTAAAGTTGGTAATTGTTCCTCTGAAATACCTGCTTCTTTAAACATGGCTTTGTTATAAAAAATACCTACTCCTGATTCAGAAAAGCCAACCGCATACATTTTGTCATCATACGTTCCTTGTGCAACAATACTTTCCAATAAATCATCTTTTTCGGTTATGTACTCATCAATTGGTGCTAAAATACCGGATTTAGCATATGCAGCTGTGTTAGGTCCGTCTAAAGTTAAAACATCTGGTAACGTGTTCGTTGTTAAGGCGGCATTAACTTTATCTTCGTATCCTCCACCAGAACCACTTCTAGGAATATACTCAACTTTCGCTTGATACCCCTCTTTATTTGATTCGTTGAATTTCTTAATCGACTCAGTCATAACTTCCCCTTCAGCCGACTCTTTAGAGAATTGAACCCAAAGAGTTACTGCTTGACTGTCACTACCTGATTCTTTACTTCCTTTATCACTATTACCACAGGCAGCTGCACCAATTAATACTGCCCCTAACATTAAAGCACTTAGTAGTTTCTTCTTCATTTTTACTTCCTCCGTTTCAAATTTAGTCTTTTGTTTACGTTTTCATAATAAAACATTATTTTCTTTATGTCAACCGGTTTCATAAGAAAATAACACTTTTATGTCAACCGGTACCATACGTCTGAAAAAAAACTACGCAACAAAGCCTGATCTTATGTGGTTCCTTTGCGTAGTAGTGTTACAGGTAAAATTACTTTTTTTTCAACTGGTTGATTAGCAATTTCTGCTAATAACATTTCGACAGATTTTTCAGCCAGCTCTTGAATCGGTTGACTAATCGTTGTCAGATGGGGCAAGATTGTTTGAGTCAAATCCGTTCCATCAAATCCCACGACTTTTAAACTTTCAGGGACTTTAATATGCTTTTTAAGTGCATATGCTAAGATAATTGAAGCAATGACATCATCCCCTGCAAAAACACCATCATAATCTGGTGTTTCATTAAAAATGGCTTCAACTTTCGCCGCTTTCTGCTCATTCGTGTCGGTAAAATGAATTCGTTCACTGTAGGTCGGCAGTTGGTATTCCGTCATACAGTCTTGATAGGCTTTATATCGATCATTCGCCGGTGTTTCTAAGTTAGGATTCCCAGAAACACATAAAATTTTCTGACAGCCCGCCTTAATCAACTCCTCGGTTGCTTGGTAACCTCCACTATAATTATCTGATTGAATCGTTGGAATCGTCTCATTAATTTTACGTTCGACTGAAACCATTTTTAAAGGCATCTTATCGTATTCCGTAATATCAATATTATGAGAGCCCACAATAATCCCATCCACACGATTTTCTTGTAGCATACTCAGATATTGTTTCTCATTCTCGCTTTCGTTAATACTGTTACAAATCAACAACTTATAGTCAAGTTTTGATAAACTTTTTTCAATGTAGTAAGTTAACTCACCAAAAAACGGATTAGCCGTGGTTGGAATAATTAAACCAATAAATTTCGTTTGATTTGTAAAGAGCGAACGGGCCATTTGATTTGGAATGAAACCAAGCTCTTCAATGCTATCATGGACTTTCTTCTTCATTTCCTCACTAATATAGCCCCGGTTATTCAAAACTCGTGAAACAGTTGTGGGTGACACGTTAGCATTTTTTGCAACATCATGTATCGTAACTTTAGTCATTTTTTTCCTCCTAACCTATAGACATTTATATAGTTTAACATACTGCAATGTCAGAAAAATAGCAACTTTATTCTCAATCCTTTTGATAATTTCTCAAGCTTTCTTGCTATCTAAACACACTTTCGGTATATTGAAGATAACAAACTAAAAGGAGGGATTATCATCGACTTACCCCCTAAAAAATCGTTATTTAACAAGGCTTTTAAACAGCCGATTTCTTTACAATTTACAATCATTATCGTCGTGACTTTAGCGACAGTTGTCTCACTGGTAGTCTCTGCGATCTTAATTAGAAACTACGTCATTGATAAAGAATTTCAAACAACTAAAGAAAAAATTAAAACTGTGGCTAATTTAGCCGTTGAAACTAGCATCTTAAAAGACGGCCTAGAAAAAAACATTCCTTTAGAAAAAGTCCAAGACTATGCTAACACAGTCACAAAAACTACCCATGTTGATTTTTTCGTTGTCCTAGACAGTAACTTAATTCGTTTGTCTCACCCTGACGAATCGGTGATTGGTCAGCCTTTCTCGAATCTCGAAGATGCTGGTAAAGCCCTAACTGGTAAAAGTCATTACTCCAAACAAGTCGGAGTTCTTGGTGAAGGGTATCGCTATTTTACACCAATTTTTAACGATCAAAATCAAGTGATTGGTGTCCTTTGTGTTGGATTGACGGCTGATTCAATGAACCGAGAAGTCAGTCAAGCCCAACTGAAAATTCTCGTTGGTTTACTTTTAGGTTTAATTACTGGTTTAGTTGGCGCCATTTTTTTATCCCAAAAAGTCAAAGCGATTCTTTTCGGCTTAGAACCAACTGAAATAGCTGCCCGTTTAAGTGAAAAAGTTATTATTGAAAATGAAGTGAGTGAAGGAATTTTAGCAATTTCCGCTAATAAACTAGTTGCTTTAGTCAACAGTGAAGCCACTCATATTTTTAATAACGGGACTATTGAAGAGCCTGTCCAAGTTGGTAAAATGATCAATCAAAACTTATATGACGTCCTTTTTGAAGATGTGTTTGCGATTAAAGCTAAAATCAAAAACCAAGCCTTAGATTTATGCGGGGTTGAAGTCATCGCCAGTGTTGCACCGATTTTCATTGATGGGCAACTCTACGGTGCTGTGGCAACTTTCCGTGACCAGTCTGATATGCAGCACTTGATTCACGAATTAAGTGGCACAGAACAATATATTGATGCTATGCGAGCACAAACTCATGGCTTCATGAATAAAATGCATGTCATTTTAGGCTTAATCGAGTTAGAAAACTATGAAGATGTTTCTTTGTTTATTCGCCAACTTCATAGTGACTATCAAGGAGAAATTGGTTATATTACTGAAAAAATCAAAATCCCAGCAATTGCTGGTTTCTTATTAGGAAAAATTAACGAAGCCCAAGAGCAAGGAGTTGAAATTATTTTAAGTGATACTTCTTTTTTACCAGACTTAAAAATTAGTAATAGTATTCACTTGCTCTTACAAATTCTCGGTAATCTTTTAGATAACGCTAAAGATGCTGCCACCGCTGGGACGAAAAAAGAAGTCCATTTAACTTTAAGCTATGATTTAGAAGGAAACATTTTAATTATGAAAATTACTGATTTCGGTCAAGGGATTCCCCAAAATATTCAAGATAATATGTTTAAACGAGGCTTTTCAACGAAAGGTGACAACCGTGGCTACGGGTTGAATTTGATTCATCGCATTCTTACGGATCATGACGGGCTCATCGAAGTTAAAACCCAAGCAGACTTAGGAACAACTTTTTATATCGAATTGCCTTATGAAAGAGAGGAACTCAAATGACTAAAGTCTTAATTATTGAAGACGATCCGATGGTTGCCATGCTTAATCAACAATTCATTGAAAAAATTGCTAATGTGGAAATTGTCGGCAATGTTCGCAATGTCGTTGATGCTCGCAAAATTATGGCAACTACATCCGTTGATCTCTTGTTGCTAGACGTCTACTTACCTGGGATGACTGGTTTAGAATTTTTAACTGAGCTCCACGAACAAAAACTAAAAATTGCCGTTATCTTAATTACCGCTTCTAATGACATGGCTACCGTTAAAGAGGCAATTTACTTCGGCGTGGTTGACTATCTGATTAAACCTTTCACCTTTGAACGGTTTAAATTAGCTTTTGATAAATTTCAAGAACTAGAAAGCATGACCTTACAAACTAAAGGGGCTAACCAGTCAGCCTTAGATAAGTATTTCAACAGCCCTGGAAAGGTCACACTAGAAAAAAATCAGTCACTGCCTGTTTTAGACTTACCAAAAGGCTTATCTCCTTTAACTTTAGATAAGATTTATCAACAAATCTTAACCCACTCAGATAAATTTTCAACGAAAGACTTAGCTAACGAAGTTGGCTTATCACGAATTTCAACGAAGAAATACTTACTATTTTTAATTGACATCCAGGTACTTCAAGAAGAGTTAGAATATCTCGAAGTCGGTCGGCCACTGACCCTTTATAAAATAAAAAAAGGCGGAGCGGCAAAAATCGCTCCTTACCTAAAATAAACCGTTAGCTAACAAAAGCGCCTATTTTCAATTAGAAAATAGGCGCTTTTTTTTAAGCTAAACTCGGTAAAGCTACCACATTAGCAGTCTTACCTGTTGTTAATATCTCATTAAAGTTTTCAAAACTAGTTTCAATCATATTTGATAAGGCTTCATCAGTATTTGAGCCTACATGGGGGGTCACTAGGACTCGTGGATACAAATCAACTAACTTTTGGACAGTTGGGTCAGGCAAGGCTTGCCAAGGTTCAAAGGCTTTAAAGAATAAATCTTTTTCATTAGCAAAGACATCTGTGGCAAAGCCGGCTAAATGTTGGCCTTCGATGGCCTTTAAAATTGCTTCGTTGTCTTGGAGTTCCCCACGAGCTGTATTGATTAAAATACTGTTTGGTTTCATTTTACTTAAAAATTCAGAATTAATCATTTGATCGTTTTGACCTGGGAAGTAAGGGACATGAATACTAACAATGTCACTTTCCGCTAATAATTGATCTAAGCTTCTAAAGGTTAAACATTCTTTCGCAACGTCAGATTCATAAACATCGTAACCGAGAACTTCTGCTCCAAGACCTTTAAATAATTTGGCTTCAGTTAAGCCAATTTTACCTGTGCCAATAATTCCCACTGTACAATTGCGAATTTCCCGACTAAACATTTGTGAGTCAACAACAAAATTTTTGTAAGAGGTGCGATTTGTCGTATAGGCAGTATTTCTTAGGAGCATCATTGCTAAAGTTAATGATAATTCAGCAATAGCATTTGGCGAATAAGATGGCACTCGCGCAACTTCCATGTGATACTCACTAGCTGCTTCAAGATCAATGTGATTAAAGCCGACTGTCCGAGTGAAGACGTACTTAATACCGTATTCTTTTAATTTTGTTAAATTTTGACGATCAGCCACACAGTTTCCTCGTAATAAGACTGCATCATGTCCTTGGGCTGTCTCAATATTATCATGAGTTAATAGCTCTTCAACTAATGTTAAATCGTAGTTATATTTATTTAAATCCTCAAAAAATGGCACTTCATTTGGTCGAACACCGTAACATGCAATTTTAAACATTGTATTTTCCTCCTAATTTTTCTAGAATAAACCAGTTTTGCTAATCACTTCTAACACAATAATCCAAATCGGCGTCATAACAACTGCCGTAACTGTTGATAACAATGAAGCATTTGACGCTAGTAAGGCTTCTTTATCAAAACTAATGGCATAAGCTGCAGCAACTGTTGCTGTTGGTGTTGCCATCATAATGACGATTGTTGCTAAAGCGGTAAAGTTAACTGGTAAAATACCAGTCACTGTTAATAAAGCCAATAACACGATGTTGATTGCGGGAACCAAAATTACTTTAACCACACTGTAATACCATGATGTTTTATCTGATGCGGCTTTTTTAAAGCTAATTTCACCTAATGTTGAACCGATTGATAACCAAGCTAAAGGTGAAGCTAAACCAGCTAAATATGTCATAGGTTTGAATAACCAGACTGCCGTTTGATCAATTCTTAAAAAGCCTACTTGATGAGCAGCTGCCCCATCAATACCTGGAATAGTAACTTGTGGCAAATAACCTTGGAAAATCCAAATGAATAAGCCAGCAAACGTTGCAATAATAATCGGATTTAGAAACATCGTTTTAATATTTTTTAATTCCATTTTCAAGCCACTCATTTTGATATAGCCGTAAGAATATAAGAAGATTCGGTAACCAATATTAAAGATTGAGCTGAACATCACCCCAATTGGTCCATAAATCGCGCTGACAATTGGCGTTCCAAAAAAGGTCGTTGAACCAAAAATGGTTAAGACACGTAAGGTATCTTGTTTGTCCCCTTTATAACTAAGGAAGAATGGTTTGGAAATAAAAATTAAGATAATATAAATGGCAATTCCCCAAATTAAGACGTTCATTCCTTGTTTCAATGTATCTGTATCAATGTCTTGCATAAAAGCATTAAAAGCTAAGGCAGGCAAAGCAACTGTTAAAACGACTTTTGATAATAGCTTCCCGACTTCTGCTGAAAAAATTCCTTTTTTGCGGCAAAAGAAGCCAAGTAAAATAATAAAAACGGTTGATGTAATGGCACTAATAATATTCATATCTGTCACAGTTGTTTTAATAATTTCTCCAATATTCATCTTGTTCCTCCGATATTGTGTTATTATTCACAATTATATTTATGCTTTTTTGTCTCCTTGATATGGCCATATCTCGTTTACATTTTTATCATACGTCTTTCATGTGAACTTTTGAACAATATGTAATTAAACTAAACTTATGTAACTAATGTAAGTGAATAATTTCACTTGATGGCGGGTATATAACACACAAACTCTTATAAAAGGCTTTTTAACGATTGAACTTTTTTAACAAACTATTCATAAACACAAAAAAGAGTCGGGACTTTAGTCCTCGACTCTTTCTCGATACATTTCACTTAATAATATTACTCACCAATCACCATAACGTGACATTTACGATTACGTGCTCTGTTTTGATCAAAGTCCACAAAATAAATGTAACCGACACTGCCGATGTTTAAATGACTATCTGTTAATGTGAAGCTTTCACTAACGCCGAAGAATGACGCTCGGATATGGGCATCGCCATTTAAAATTGTTCCTGGATCACAAGGATAGTTAGGATCATCTAAAGTCATTAAGAACTCTAAATGTTTCTCCCCTGGGTAACGGTAATTACTATTTTCTGATAATTCTCTAGGAATGATTTTATCAAGAATAGCATTTAAATCGACTTGTAAAAACTCATCCCCATTGAAATCATGGTCGTGAACATACTCTTCAAAGATGACTGAACAGGTTGTATGAGGCGATTGAACAAGACATATACCATTTTTAATGCCACTTTTTTCAACAATTTCTTTTACTGCTTCAGTAATTTCTAAATAACTGACACGGCCACCATGGCTTTTAACTGCGATTTCTTCTGAATAGACTGTCATGACTACACTCCTTCTTTAAATGTTGCGGTCTTTTCTAACATTTCCGTCAACACTGCTACTGGATTATCAGCACAGACAATCCCACTTGTTCCACCAGTACCTTCTGCTCCTAGTTCAAAAGCTCGGGCGACGTCTGCTACCGTACTGATACCTGCTGCTTGTAAGACTTGGGTCCTTGGTGATAACTCTTTGATGATTCCTTGAGTTTCTAACATATATGTACTGTCACTAGTTTGACCAGTGCCGATTAATTCATTCGGTTCACAAACCATCACATCAGGTTTTAAAACGGCAATGGCTCGAACTTCCTCGTATGAGTTTGCGCAAACAATTGATAAAATATCATACTCACGGGCATACTCTAAACTCTTAACTAGTTCGCCTAACGTTTGTGGGTGTTCCGCATGGTTTAGAAAAACAGCTTTTACCCCAGCTTCAGCCAGGCCGGCTGGTAAAATATGGCCCATGCCTCGTCCAGCAGGAAATCCATCCATATGCTGGGCTGTTATTAATAAATTGGGATTTTGACTAGCTAAGTTACTTAAGTCAACATGTTGTCCGGTGAATAAGACATCTAAGTCGTGTTTCTCTGCTAAGTCATTAGCGACTTTCGCTAATGCTAACGCTTCTTTGCCGTATAAATAAGCTTTAGGATTGACTACAAAAAACGGCGTTCTCAATTTGTTTAACATAATTAGCCTTCTTTCGTTTCAAATACTTGGTAATAATGAGACAAAGTTGCTTCAATCGATTGATTGGCAATTTTTTTCAAGGTGAAGAAGTCAGCAGGCTTGGATGTTTCAATTTCTTTTAAAGCCCCGGTAATAAAATCTGAAAAAATGTTGATTTTTTCAATCCCGCTAGTGGCACATTTATTCAAGTTTTCATCCCCTGATGAGGAGCCACCATGGAGAACTAAAGGAATGTTAACCACTTCGGAAATTTCTTTCAGACGTTCAAAACTAATTTCTGGTGTGCCAACATAGCTGCCGTGAGCTGTTCCGATTGAAACTGCTAAAGAATCGACTTGGGTCTGTTCGACAAAAGCCACGGCTTCGGCAACTTCTGTATATATCGAATCTTTGACTTCGTGATTCTCATAGTTTTCTCCTGAACCGACATGACCGATTTCAGCTTCGACGACGACATTTTTAGCGTGGGCCATAGCAACGACTTCTTTCGTGATTGCTACGTTCTCAGCAAAGCTACTTTCGGACTTATCAATCATGACTGAGGTAAAGCCTAGGTCAATCGCTTCTTTAATCACAGACAAGGTTTGTCCGTGATCAAGGTGTAAGACGACTGGGACACTAGCTCTTTCCCCTAAATACTTACCGATTAAGGCACCTTCTGCCAAACTAATCATGTCTAGATGAGCTTCCGCTAATGCTAAAATCAATGGACGATTTTCACGCTCTGCGACTGCCACATAACTTCTAGCTGAATCTAAGTCAAAGAAATTACAAGCTGGAATGGCGTAACCTTCTGCCCGAGCTTTTTCAAATAATGCTTTTGAATCGACTAATACCATCTAAGTTCTCCTCTATTCTTTAATTTTTTCAGCGACTTCTTGCCACATTGCTTCGACGCCCATATTAGTTAGTAAGGGAATTCCCATAATAACTTTGTCTTTAATCTTGTCTGGGACAATCGTTGTACTAATGACAACATCGTAATTATCAATTTTATTCATTTCATCAGCAACTTTTGATTGGAACAGTTGAACTGAATTTTCTAAATCATTTTCTTTCAACCATTTTTTGACCTTCCCAGTCACAATCGTTGAAGTTGCTACACCTGTGCCACACATAATTAACATTTTTTTCATAATAAATTTCCTCCTGTCTTTTAATTAGAAGCTTTTAAGGCTTTTTTTGGTAAAATTTTATTAACGTAAACCATACAACCAAGTACGACTAAACCGATGAAGATTAACCCACCCCAGCTAAATAATTTAGTTAAGCCAACGTAGACTAAAGTTGTCCATAAACCACCTTCGGCTAAAGCTGTGATACTTGTGTTACCAGCTAAATCAAAGTTAGCTGCTTGAGCTGCCATTGTTACTAATGGCGCAACCCATGAGGTAATGTATAAAATCGTTGTCATGTAGACTGTTCCAGTTAACACTGTTCTAACTATGTTTCCTTTAAAGACCGCTGCCATTAAACAAACTACGAAAGGAATTGTCGCTAAGTCACCAAAAGGCAATGTTGTATTTCCTGGTAAAATGACTGCTAATAAAATCGTAATTGGCACGAGTAATAATGATGATGATAGGACTGCTGGATGACCAACAGATAAAGCGGCATCCATCCCGATAAATAATTCGCGACCTGGGAATTTCTTTTGAACAAATTCGTTGGCTGCTTCTGAAATTGGCGTTAACCCTTCCATTAAGAGTGCAACCATTTTCGGCATTAAGACCATGACAGCCCCTGTTTTAACGGCTAACTGACCAACACCGGCGACATCGTAACCAGCTAAGACCCCAATTACTAAACCGATAATGAAGCCCATAACTGTTGAATCCCCGAAAATTCCGAATTTCTTTTGAATCGTTTCAGGATCAGCTTTCCAGTCTTTAATTCCCGGAATTCGATCGAATAACCAATTAAAAGGTAAAGCAAAGATAAAGCCAGGTACAGCTGTCCCATGTGGAAATGTAATATTTGGGAAGCCGTAGAACTTCTTAATGACTGGTCCTAAAATATCAGCAAATAAGAGCATCATCATTAAGTAGATAACCGCTGCTAATAAGCCCATCCAGAAGTTTCCAGTTAAGGCATAAATCAGTGAGGCAACAAAGGCGCCGTGCCAAAAATTCCAGACATCAATGTTTAAAGTTTTAGTTAAGCCAAAAACAATTAAGACAATATTTAAAATGACACCAATTGGAATTGTTAAGGTTCCTAAAATAGTCCCGTAAGAAATTGCTGCTGCTGCTGGCCAACCCACGTCAATCGTCGTTAAGCTTAAACCAAAACGCTCAACCATGGCTTGGGCAGCCGAGCCTAAACTGGTACTTAATAAATCAATGACTAAGTTTAGTCCAACAAAACCGACACCTACTGTTAAGGCTGATTGGAAAGCTTTGGCTGGTTTAGCCCCTAAGACCATTCCAAAAATAAAGATTAAAATCGGTAACACCACAATTGACCCTAAATCAACAAACCACTGTAATCCATCTAACATTTTTACTACCTCCTATTTTATTAATTCTGAATCAATCAAGACTGATTCGATTTCTGCTTCGGTTGTTGCTGCAACTAAGGCAGCCATATGCTCTTCATTTTGAAACATTTCGATTAACTTTTGTAACGTTTCTAATTGTTCATGAGCTTCTTTTAAAGCCAACATAAAGACTTGGGTGACTGCTACTTCGACTGAATCGTTCCCCATTTCTTTAAAGACAACTGGTTCAACTAATGAAACATAAGCAATTTGTGACTGATTAACATAGTCAGAATCCGTGTGAGGAATCGCTACACCGTAACCACCAATTGTTAGGCCTGTCGGAAAAACTGCCTCTCTTTCGCTAATTTTAGTTAAAAATTCGGCTTTGACTAAGCCCTTTTCTAATAGCTTACTTGTTAAAAAGTTGAACACTTCGGCTTGATTAGAAAAATCTTCTTGTAAATAAATTAATCGGTCATTGAACACGGCGGCTCGCTCCTTCTCCTACTAATAATTTTTCTTTAAACTCACGATAATTCTGACTCTGGCTAATTGCTTCAATCCGCTCTGAAGATTCAATAACTTCTTGAATTTCTTCGATAATGTCTTTTGCGAATAACACATCAGCCTCTTTCAAAGCTAACAATAATACTAATGAGACTTTGTTATAGCCCCATTGAATCGGTTTTTCTAAGGTCACAAAAATGACCGTACTACGTTCAATTAAATGAGGTGCCACATGAGGAATGGCAATTCCTGTGTTTAAACTGGTATAACCTAGCTGTTCTCGTTTATTTAACTCACTCTCGATATTGATCTTACTAATTTTTCGCCGACTAAATTCTTCTGCTAAGAAACGAAAGAGGGCTTCTTTATTTTTGTAATCGGCTTTCAAGAAAACATTTTCGGCTAAAATAAACTGGGAAAAAATACTACCTTGTCGAACTGCCTTCAAGGCTCGTTTGTTTTTTCGCGTATCAACTTCGAATAAAGCTTCCACAACTTTTTTTAATTCTTCATCGGAAGGTAAGACTGAGACATAACAAGTCTTAAATTTTTCCGTCGCAATTTTAACTGAAGAAACGACTAAATCGACTTTCTCACTAGTTAGCTGCGCTAACTGGTCTGTCGTAATTAACTCAATCATCGTGTTCTTTGGTAAAACTTGACTTAAACGGTTATAAATCAACTCTGAGGTTAATAAGCCTTGTTTACAAACAACAAAAACATGTTTAACATCAACTTCGGCTTCTATTGCCACTTGAAAGTGAATCGTCAAGAAGGCGTTTTCATCTTCGTTTAATAAAATACCAAAGCGTTTTTCCAGTTCACCGACAGCAATACTGATTAATTGAAAGACTGAAGAATACTGTTTCTTAATTAAATTAACAATCGGATTTTTAATATAAATATTATGTTGCAAGCGTTCAATCATTGGGGCAATATGTTTCAGTAAGGACTGCTGGAGTTTCTCGTTGTGGGTTAAATCTAAGGCGAGATAATTTGATAACTTAATAATTAACTCTGTCACTGACTGGGCAATTCTCGGGTCAGTAGCATCCCCAGCTACTGCCGTAAAGTCAAAGCCATGCATGACTAAGAAGTGACAAATTTGCTGAATGTCTTTTTGAGATAAGGCGATGGCAAAGTCTTCATTTAAACTTTTAGTAAAGGCTAAGACATAGACGTACCATTCTAATTGATCGAGTTGTGCTGCTGAAAAATCAGCCAGACTATTTCCATGACTAACTTCTTCGCTACTGCGACTAATCAGATAAAAATAAATCGATAAGGTTAACGACTGTAAGTGATGATTTTGTAATTCAGGTGAATGTTCTCAATAGCTTTGCTGACAGAATTCGCTCACACTTTTAAATAATTGATAATAATAGCTGACTTCTTTAACTTCTGAATAGAGTTTGATGTAACTGTCAAAACTGACAACATTCTTTTCAGCACTTTCCATCACGACTTTTTTAATAATCATTGCCAGACTTGCATTTAGTTCCTTCAGATTAGCGGTCTTTTGCCGGCCTTTTTTAGTTAAATTAATGCCATTTGATTCTAAAAGTTGCAACAGTCTTGTGTAATCTTTTTGAATAGTCATTTCACTAACGTAGAACAGTTCCCCATAATATTCAAAATGGGCAATTTCACCAGTAATTAACAAATCCAAGAGTAAAAATATTTTACGGAAGCCTTTTGAATACTTGGTTTCGTGACTTAAAGATGGGGTCGCAGTGGTTGAATAAAACAATTCTTGAATTTCTGAAAATGAATAAACTAGTTTAATACCATTCCGAGGTAGGCGACTAATTACTTCTGCAGTTAACTCAGATGTTAGTTTTTCAGAAATCGACGTGCACAGTTGGTAAATCGTTTTCGAAGAATATCCCATTTCTTCTGAAAAATATTTTGCTGGTTTATAGCCCTCCTCTTTTGACAGCAACAATAGTAACTTTTTTTCGTTCTCTGTCAATTCCACACTAACGCCTCCTTCATACCTTACATTTTTAGTATACTTTAAAGCCTGATAAATAACAGATACCTTTCTTCCACATTAATGTGGAAGCGCTTAAACTAACTATCTATTAAAAAAGCTACCTTTTAAAAGAACAATACTTTTAAGTTAAAATTACTAGGCTTAATTTTAGCACTTTTACTTAATATATGTCTGAAAAGTTTTCCAAGCCCCTTTAAAATTGGCACGCAAAAAAACCTCTTACTTAGTTTGCTTCGTCAAGCTGTTTTAGTAAGAAGTTAATCCATCTCTAACTATTAGTTAAATCTGTTTAAAACCTGTATTAACAATTATATATTTAAACAGTTTTAATCTGAGCTTTCCCCCATCTGTCGATGGCTATACTCAGGCATTACAATTCCTTGTTCTTGTGGATCTTCCAGTTGTTTAACTAATGTCAATAAGTTAAGGGTTTCCCGCTTTAAGACAGCATTGACTAATAAAGGTAAGTTAACGCCAGCAATTAGTTGATATTGGCCTTGGTGAAAGTTCTTTCCGTTAAGTCGCGCAGCATTATAAGGCGGCTCGCCATAAATATCAGCAAAGACTAACACCCCTTTTCCCCGATCCAGTTGTCGGGTCTTAGCAAAAACTCTTTGACGATACTCTTTGAGAGATAATTCTTCCAATAAGGGGACTTGGTCAATATTCGAAACTTCGCCAACTATTATTCGCACCCCGTCTATTAACCCCGCACCAAGTTCTCCATGGGTAACTAATAAAATGCCAATCATCTTCTAACACCTCCTATTTTGACTAAGGGGACTGCTGTTGCTACTTTATTCAGGCTTATAGTCAGCAAAACGCAAAGTCGCTAATAAGGAAGCTTTGTCATCTTCCAGAGGCATAGGTCCTAAACTTAAAAAAGGGATTGGTAAATCTTCCTCAACGCAATAAATCGTCGCTGCAATGCTTGTTAAAAGGAGAAACACCTCATCCTCACCAAATTCATCTAACTCCCACTGTTCCATTATCTCGACTTCAGTAAAGACTTTTAACTGGATATCATAGTCCTTAAGTCCTTCTCGTAGTTCTTTTTGAAACAAGTGATTCTCTCTAAGCTCTTTATCTACAATGTAAATCATCTGACTACCAACTGACTGGGCATACTCAACTAAGGTCTGTTCCTCAATCTCCCTAGCATCAATCTCCGCAAATAACACTTCTCCCATGTTTAATCCTCCTTAAACTGACTCAACCAACGATCCTCCTACTTCTTAACCTGCACGTGTGAGTAAGTAATTAAACTAGTTAAAAGCTAAGACAACCACGGCAAAATAAACGCTATCAGTACTAATCTGATAGCGCCTTAAATAAACTAGTTTTTAGCTTTGCTAGTTCCTTCTCTTGTTCAATCCAATCAATTAAATAAACTGCTTTAATTGAAATTTTCTGCTTTTAAAGCTAGAAAACCTAACCATAATTGAGTACAATAAAGATGCTAGCTAGACGCTAGTCTATTGGCAGCTTGATTAGTCAGACTGAGGATCTGCTAGTCAGGAGCTACTTCGGACGCGGTTCCTGCCGCGTTGAAGTAGTGCCAACTTAGAATTTAACTGTCGTGGTTATCTTAACGCCTCCATTGTAATGGCATAAGTAAAATACTGTCAACGAGAAGCAATTAAAAAACATAATAAAACAAGATAGCCGCCGATGACGTCAATGTCGTCGGTTATTTTTTGTTAGTGACTTATCACTTACTCCCTTGCCTTAACTTGTAAATATCTCTCCTCTAACTCTGTAATCAACTCATAAGCAATTTCCCGTCTGCCACCTTCGTATTCTGCTTGAAGCCATCTCCGAATTAAATTTTCCGCTGTGGCTAAATTAACAACTCTTGAACCTAAGGCGAGAATATTCGTATTGTTGTGTAACCGCGAGGACTCACAAGTGAATAAGTCGGAACAACAGACACAGCGAACTCCAGGATCTTTATTGGCAGCAATCGACATGCCAACACCACTGCCACAAATCAACAGGCCTTTTCCTTGATTTTCGACAACATAATTGGCAACTTTTTCGGCAATCGGTGTCGTGTAAACAGCTAATTCATCAGTCGTACCAAAATCAACAATCTCATAACCTAAGTCAGTAGCTACCTCAATCGCAACCTTTCTTAATTTGTAACCGGCATGATCATTCCCTAAAGCAAGTTTCATTTGTAACTCCTTTCTCCTCCTAGCACAGTTGCGCTAAGTCAGTCTTTGCCAACTTAACGCAACTTAGTAATAGTGACCATCAATTGACTTATGGCGTAGTTAATTGGCTAAAAGCTGACAGTTCGATGCCACATTCCGTTGGCTGCATAAGTTGCTGGACTAGCTCGGTTAAGTTCGCCTCTTCACGTTTGAGAACGGCACTGATTAACAATGATAAATTCACGCCAGTGATGATTTGATACTTAGTTGTTGAAAAATGTCGGGAATTAAAACAAGCTGTGTTGTAAGGAGTGCCTCCAAGTAAATCCGCAAAGACTAGCACTCCTTGACCTTGTTCTAAGCTTTGGGTTTGAATTAAGACTGCTTGACGGTAATCAGCAATTGATTGTTCTGACTTTAATTGACAGTACGCAAACTGAGGAACGTCACCGACAATCATCTGTAACCCATCGGCTAAGCCATGACCTAACTTACCATGTGTCACTACTTGAATCCCAATCATTGGCTGACCTCCTTATTAACAACTTCTAACGGAACCTCGCCCTTTAAGACTGTTCGAACATCCTTAACAACTTTAGCTCCCATCCCTGCGAGACTTTCTGCCGTATAGGCACCAATGTGGGGAGTTAAGACGACATTCTCAAAGGCTAGTAAAGGACTTGTTTGCAACAACGGTTCTGACTCAAAAACATCAGCAGCATAACCAGCAATTTTTTTTGCTTTTAAAGCCTTGACTAAAGCTCCTTCGTCAACTAAGGCACCCCGAGCTGTATTAATCACCCGGACAGTTGGTTTTAGCTGAGAAAATTCTCGGGCCCCTAATAGCCCTTGATTAGCTTCTGTGACGTTGGCGTGAAGGCTGATCACGTCAGACTGGCTTAACAGTTCTTCTAAAGTGACTTTCTGTCCACCACTTTTTTGAATCTTCCTTGCTGATTGATAAGGATCATATACTAAGATCTGGCTGCCAAAGCCTAGTCGCAAAATGTCTCCTACTCGTTGACCAATATGACCGTAACCGATAATTCCGACAGTTAATTCTTTCAACTCAATGCCTACAAAATTAACTCGCTTTTCCCAAGGGGTATTCCGCAAGGCATAATCCGCTTGGGGAATTAGTCGACCTAAGGCTAACATCAAAGCAATAGCATGTTCGGCAACCGCTTCTGTCTCGACTTCTGGGGTTACTTTTGTCACATAAACTTGGTGTTTGCTCGCCGCAGCTAAATCAATGTTATTGACTCCTAATCCGTGACGGGCAATTAATTTTAATTTCGGCGTCTTCGTAAAAAAATCCGCTGTGAACTCTGGGGTGACACTAGTAATCAGACAGTCGTAAGGGGCTAATTTTCGGCCGATTTCTGCGACAGTCGCAGTTGCTGATAGTTGGAGCGCCGTGACTGCGCCTAAGGTTCTTAACTCCTCTAGATGTTCCGGGAAATACTTGCCAAAACTTTGGGAATTAACAATTCCAATTTGATAGTCGCTCATTGTTTTTCCTTTCTTTTAAAGGTTTTTCCGTTGGGCATCTGGGACCGTTTGGGCATAAATCACCATTTGTTTTGCCTGGGCTAACTGACGTAAATCCTCCATCTCACTTTGACTAAGGGCGATATTTTTAATAAAGAAACTCTTCCCCTGACTCAATGGCATACCGCCAAGATTCAACACTGGAATTGGTAAGTCTTGATTGAGACAAGTCAGAGCTGTCGGGACATCACTAAACAACAAAAAAACTTTGTCAGCACCGAAATGATCCACCTGCCATTTGGCTAAGACTTCTTCAGCACTAAAGGCCTTAACTTTAAACCCGTAGCTACTACCGGCGGCTTGATAAATCTCCTTAGTAAAGGCATCTTGGCTGATCTTATCATCAACAATATAGATCACATTGGCACCTGATGATTTCGCCCACTTAGTAACGACTTGACCATGAATTAAGCGACTATCGACTCTCGCAAAGGCAATTTCTCCCATGATGTCTCCTCCTTATAAAAGTCCAATGGCAGCTAAGACACCTAAAATCACACTAACAATTAACATGCCCCGTAAGACGTTAAGGCCTTTTTTCTCAAAATACACATACAAAAAACCAATTAAGCTTAAGGGTAAGATCCCTGGTAAAATTGAGTCTAAAATTCCTTGGAGTGAAAACACCCGCTCAGAGATTGTAAACTCAAGGGAAGACTGAATTCTAACAAAGTTAGCCGCAGTGACTCCCATCATAAACATCCCTAAAATCGTTAAGCCTTTAATAATCCGCTTGGCTTTGGCACCAGCCAAAAGTTCTTTGGCTGCTTGGCGACCGACTCGGTAACTAAAAATCACAAAGGCCCGACCGTAAAGATAAGTAATGATCGTAAATGACAACCAAGGCAAGACAGCGCCAATCCAATAGCCATCGGCAGCCCAAGGCAAGGCAATCGCGATTAAAAGATATTGTAAGGTGCCGTTGTTAATTGAATCACCAATTCCCGCCATTGGTCCCATTAAGCCAATTTTAGTTGCTTCAATTAAGTCAGCTGTGACTGTTTGTTCACTCCCCGTTTCTTGGACTTGTTGCCCGCGTTGTTCTTCCAAAGAGGCAACAATCCCAGTAATCGTGCCACCGCCCCAAACGGCATCAGTATTATAGAACGTTAAATGACGTTGGTAAGCAGCTTTTAATTCTGCAGGGTCTTGATACATTTTTTTCAGTAACGGCGCTAAGGCATACATCAAAGAAGGGGCAATTTGTCGTTCATAAGTCCGTGGCAACTCGTTCATCCACCACCAACGGGTCCAAATTTGAGTTAATTCTTTCGTTGTTAAACCAGCAGTCTGTTTTTTTTTAGTTGCCATGACTCTTTTGCTCCTCTCTTTGATAAGTGACTAACGTATAGAGTCCTGCAATAATCATGCCGATAACAGCCCAAGTAACCATGGTGATTCCTAGCTCTCGTAAAGTAATCGTTAAGAAAAAGGCCAGTAAAAAGAAGAGCAAGTCACTCTTTTCACCAATAATTCTAATCAAGACAGCGATTCCGACAGCAGCTAGGGAGCCTGCAACTACATCAAGAATATGAAAGATGACTGTTCCTTGTAACTGGGTAACGACTTGGGCAATTTGATCTGCCCCGTAATAAAGCGCAATAAACATGACTGGAACATGAGTGAGAGAAGTTAAAAGGACAGGGACAATCCCTAAGACGAAAGTGAATTTGTGAGCAGCTAATTGTTCGACGACTTGATCGGTGTATTTCGTAACAAAGGAATTGAGGATAATTTTGAGTGTGTATAAGTAACTGCCGAGAATTCCAACTGGCACGGCAATTGCAACAGCGGCGGAAGGGTCTAAATTACCTAATATGGCAACTGAAGTGGCAACCGCTCCAGAAACAGCTGGTTCAGTAGGCATTTGCCCACCTGGAGCAATCTGTCCCATGGAGATTAATTGAATGGCGGCCCCAACTGTGACACCTTGGGCCACGTCTCCTAACATTATTCCGACAAAGAGGCTAGTCATTAAGGGGCTGAAACGTAAATTTAAACCGGCGTAACCAAAAAAGCGGGCTTGAATCAAAGCTACCCAGACAGCGATTGTCAGAGCTTGCATCATTGACATCTAAACTCCCTCATTTCTTTCAATAACAGAGCAACTAATCATGAGCCACGTAACTAAGAGATTGATAAGATGAGGTCCTTGCAACGTCCTGCCAAGCTAACCACCACTAAAATTAAATAACAAAAAACACAGCACCAGACAGATAATCTGATACCATGTTGAATAAACTAGAATCGCCGAAACCTTCACTGCCTGAGGATGCTTAAATAAGACTCGTTAAACGAAAATTTTCTTGCAAAAAAGCTAGAAAATATCTCAAATATTGAGTACAATGAAGATGCTAGCGCTTGCGCTAGTCTATTGGCAACTTGATTAGACAGACTGGTGATCTACTAGTCAGGGCTACTTTTTGACGCGGGCTTGCCGCGTCGAAGTAGTGCCAACAAAGCTATTTAGATGTAGTAGTTACCTTGACGCTTACATTGTAATTTATGAGGCCTTCCCTGTCAATTAGAAGGAATTAAAAAACATAATAAAACAAGAAGACCTAGAGCATAACCGCTTGTATGGTCTTTGGCTCTAAGTTAAATGATGTGATTAGTCATAATATAATTAAAGAAAAGGATAATAATCCTAGCATATTACTAGCCCCTTAATTTAATTATTGTATAATGGATTCAACAAGTAACACTATGTTAGCTAGTTGCCAGATGTCACTTTCCCGACTCTCTACTAAATATTGATCCTCACATCAAGAAGATTTTATTAAAGGTATCCATTTAAATTCCATCTGAAAATGAAAGGACAAAATAATATGAACTTACAATCAAACAAAAGAGAAGATTTAGAACCAGAGCCAAAAGATATTATTATGATATTCGATTCGCCAGTCAATTTTATAAGTGATGAAGGCTTGATGCAAACAATGTTTCTAGCCAATAAAATGAATAATTTACTAAAAAAAGCAAATCAGAACATCATTGTTAAGTCATACAGTGTTAATTTATTAGAAAAAAAAGCTGCCGATGCTAAACTAATCTATTTAACACCTATCTGTGGATATAGCCAAACCGACATCGAACTTAAATTTCCACAGACTCCTGTGATCGTAATTTCAAAAAAAGATTATGGCATCCTTAATGCTGAAAAATTAATTGCTGAAAGTACTTCTTTATTGACTACATAAGTCACTCATTCCATGATAGAACTCATAAATCTAAGTGGTAAATTCATTATCTAGGGATGGATAACTATGAATAATGAGGAATGGTTTAAAAAAAGAAAAAGAGAAAAGCTTTTTAAAATCGCTTTTTCCCTTTTACTATTTTACATGCTTTATGCGGTCTTTTTTAACTTTATCATGATTATTTATTTTTTCGCCACTAGTCTTGGGATTGCAGTAGTTGTGATGATTACCGAAATTATCGAGATTATTAAAGAGCGCAAAGATCAATTGCCGTAACATGCCTGCACTTTTTCGTAACTCTCCTTGTGCCACGGAACACCAATAATTTTTTTATTACAAAGATAGACTCGCTTTTTGCCCTCATTATTGATAATAATGAGTTTATTTTGGATTAAGCCCTTTTTAAAAGTGATTTCAGCAATCTCATGGTGATTAATAAAATGACTGTTATCTAATAACAATTGGTTATTTTTCATGCTCCGTTGGATAAAAAGGAGACCTTTATTTTCAAGACTAAGATTATACATTCTTAAAGATAGACTAGAAAATGCCCCGAAAAGTAACTGACGACCCCAGGTATTTGGGTTATTACTAACCGTTAAGTTTAAACTATCGGCTGAATGTCCTAGTTTTGTTTTAATTTCATTAATGTAAGTTTGGTTAAACCATTTATTTTCTTTCGCTATTTTAAACACCCCTTTAATAGTTAGTATACTATAGATAGGGAATCACTAGTATATTAATTAGCCTTTTTTAAATAAGTCGATTAAGTAAGTCGATCATAATTAAATGACCGCGATTACTAACAATCTATCCCTTTCTTAACTCCCCCTCACAAACCCTAATATAACTTTCCAATCCCCAATAATTAGCAATTGTTTCATAATGCAAACTCTTATATGGATCAAACTCTAAAATTCCTAGGGCTTCCCTTTGTAAAAAATATGGATTGGCTTTTGCTACTGTCTCAAAACAGTTTAGGGCTAAGGCGTAGTCTTCTTGGAAAAAGTGAACTAAACCAAGATTGACTAAAATATGAGGGAAATGTTGGTTTTCTTGATAAGCTTTTTCAAAATAAGTCAGAGCCTGAGAATAGTTGCCCTCACTCAAATAGACGAGACCTATCATGTTCTCACTTAACCCTGGTGTCTTTGACTGTTCTCTAGCTCGCTGATAATAGCGCAGAGCCCCTTCAGCATCACCAGTGGCTCTTAATAAGTGACCATGAAACGTATTAGCAATGACGTTATCAGGCTGACTCGTTACTCCTAGCTTAGAATGTACTAAGCCCTCTGCTAAACTGCCAGTATTCCGTTCAATCAAAACCAATCTCGAATAATTTAACGTGTGATGAGGGTTTTCTGCTAGCTCCTCCTTTAATAGACGAATGTATGTCAGACTCTTTCCTTGGCGTTCAGCAAAAGGTCGCAGATGACCGAGATGATTCATCATAATCTGTGAGTCTAACACTTGATAGCCTTGAGCAAGAATCGCTGGTTCGATTCTTTCCGTTACTTTTTTACTATACTTAAAGTTTTTGTCATTTAAAAATAACTTTAGAACCATATCCGTATACCAACCACCTGTCGCAAAAAAATTATAACGAATGAGCTTAAAACCACCGATGCCAACTAGTCGGTGACTGTTACTAATTAAACTTCGTAACTGCTCCCACATCTCTGCTGCTAGCAATTCATCCGCATCTAAAAAAATCAGCCACTCCGTTTCCGTCTTAGCAAGTAAGTCATTCCGCATTTCCGAAAAATCATTAGTGAAGCTTTTATGCCAAATATTAGTTGTATACTTTTTGGCAATTGCTAAGGATTGATCCGTCGATCCAGTATCTACATACTTCTTTGACGTCTCAAAAAATTCTGACAAATACGCTTCCTCGTTTTTCATCATCAAACATAACCCTAAGCTCATTTTATTTCATCCTTGATGTTAGTTTTTGGTGACATAGTTAAGTGCAAAAAACTGGCAAATCTCAGCGATTTACCAGTCCCTTTTATTTGTCATTTATTGCCAAGCTGTGCCAAGATTGTTTGTATAAGGTGAGTAATTACCTGCATGTTCATAGACGCCTGCTTGGCCCCATTTTGATTTAACTTTGACCATACTCATAGCATTATTCCCTGGGGCAGGTGGCCCTTGATAAACCATGCTAATAATTCCTGAGTGAGACTTATCCGCCCATAACAATTTTTGACCACTTTTAAAACCTGTTTGTTTTTTATAGCTACCATCTGACATATACTTAGCAGGGTCATTCATCCAGTATTTATTTGTTGAGGTATTAGAACTATACCAAGCGTAGGAGTGACAGTTAAATAGTTTCGTAGCACTTGTTAAACGAGACGCTTTCGGATAATTTTTGGCCATGCTATTATTAATTTCCGTTTTCTTAGCATCAGTTAGATCACTACCATATTTAATTACTGAAACGTTGCTCCCTTTTGGTGTTTTTACCGTGGTCGTTGTGTCTGAAGCATAAGGGGTGATTTTTTGTTCTGCTAAGGCATCTAAGTAACTTGTCAGACTTTCACCATAGATTCCAGGATCTTTATTATCTAAAACTTGACTATAAACTGCCGTAATCTCATCTCTCTCTCCGGATAACTCTTTCTGAGCTAAGATAACTTCTAGTAATTCTAATTTCATATTAAAGCGACGGGCTTTCTTAGTCCCTAACTCTTGACTAGCTGACTGATAGACTTCTAGTAAGCCAACTGGGGCATCCGTTCTTTTTAATAAAAGATCAAGTGGTAAATAAGTTTTACGAATTGCTTCTAAGCCTTCTTGGAGTGAGTTGTAAGCATAAATATCACTTAAATAAGGATAAGCTAAAACTACTTCTGCTAATTCAGTCGTTGTTAAATTAGCAATTGTTGCTGCCGGTAATTGATAAGGGCTTTTCAAGACATCTGAAGAAACACGTAATTCTTCACTAAAGACTGGTACATTCTCTGCTAGTTCAGCGTACTGACTAGTAATGTCACTGTAACTAGTCTTGTCCGTCCAGACAGCGGTCTCGGCTCCTGCAACAATTGATTGACTAAATCCTAATACAAATAAGACACTCAAGACTTTCACTAATTTCTTCATAACTTTCATCCCTTTCTTTTTTCTTACCTTTAATAAACAACAGCTGACAATTGACTGACCTTGATTATGACATTTGGCTATTACTCCTTCCTTTTGATACTTTTATTTTAGTTGAAATAAAAAGTTATAACCGTTAACCGTCGCCAATTAGCTAATAGCTGACACCAATTTTAACTACTTTCTTAGCTAGCTTGTTAATAAGTCTGAAAGGTGACACAAAAAAGAGTCCTTTCCTTGATTTATCCTCGCAATTTTCGCCCTAAAATTGTATACTCGAAGAAACAATTTACCGCTTAATTTTCGTTGACACTGATTTCTCCCTTCACTTTAGCCCCTTTCTTTTGATGAATGATGACTCATGTGACGTTGTTTTGACAGTCATTTACACATAACTACTCGTTTTTTCAGTTTGTTGTTGTCAATTACTTTCGTCCTTATTAGCATTACTTTTTAAAGAGAGGTTTATATTTATGAAAATAGCTTTAGTACACCCTGAGACACGCCAAGTCAAACTGGCTAAAATCGGTTTCTCTTGGACAGTCTTATGTTTCAATTTCTTTCCGCCTTTATTTCGCGGCGATTGGAAATGGGCAGCCATCATGTTCGGCTGCACGATTATTACTGGTAATTTTTCAGCCTTAGTTTTTATGTTTATTTACAATAAGCTTTATATTAAGGAGTTACTGAGCAAGGGTTATCAAGCTGATAATGAGATCAGCCGTCAGCTCTTAATCACATATGGTTTTATTGTTGACGATTGTGATACTTATGATCATGTAGTTGATGACGAGGATATCGATCCTTTTGATTTTTAATGATGGCAAGGAAGTTACCTCATATAGTTAGGGGTAACTTCTTTGTTTATAACCTATTCTTTTTCCGAATGCTTGACTAGCTTTCTTAATAGCTCTTCATAATAGCGGCTGCCAATCGGTAACCAGCTGTCTGTTGTTGTTAGCAGTTCTTTTTTAGAAAATTTTTGAATGTGTTGCCGATTGACATAAATTGACCGATAAATTTTTATGAACCAATCTCCTTTTAGTTTCCCTATAAAATCCCCTAACCTCGAATATATATAGATTTCTTTCTGACTCGTCACAATTTTAAGTAAGCGTTGAGAGGAATCTTCCATTTCAAAATAAACTATCTCCCTTTGGCGTAAGTAAACCATTTCTTTTGTGTAACGATCTTTGACTAAAATGTACGGACTGTTTTTTTCAGTAATGAGTTGCCAAATTCGGTTGAGGGAGTCCCTTAACTTTTCAGCAGAAAGTGGGCGGGCCAAACAATCCGTTGCCCCTACTTCAAAGATTGAAAAGACTTCTTCTAGAGAGTCAATCATAACTATCACATATTCCGGGCTCCTTTCCATGACCTTTAATTGTTTAACAACCTCACTCCCTCGTTCCTCTTCTAATTTGTCATTAATTATTAAGACTTGGTAACAACTGTTTAGTTTTAAAGACTCAATAAATAAGTCACTAGGATTAGCAAAAAAGCTTAGCTGATAATCCCAACATAGCTCGACATTTTTTAAAAGCCTTTGTAGCTCTAGATGGGTTTGACGATTAGTGTCGCAAATGGCAATTTTTAACATCCCTTTCCTCCTAATCTCTAGATAATTAAGTTCATTATAAATACCTGATTTTTAAAAAACAACAGTTTTCTTATGCTGTTTTTGATTTAATAAAAAGCTTCTGGAAGAGTGTTAACCAGTTGTTTGAAGTATGTCTAAAATAACTTCTAGTTTCTGACTTGTCGGTTTTTTTAAGCTCTTTTTATTAACAATTTTACAAACAAAAAAAGTCACTTGAATAGCAGTGACTTTTGTTTCTTATGATTAATTTTAGAGTGGTGATTTAATTTCTATGAAAAAAACGGCCCCTGATAAAATTTTTAACTTTCCGCTAATGACTCGATGAAACGAGACAAATGCTCAGTTAATTTTAATTCTTTAGAATAAATCAGCCCGGAAGTGACTGTTAAGTCCGGCTCGGAAATTGATAAAACATCAATTTCATAATTAGTTTTAGTTAAGAACGATTCCGGCACAATACTACAACCAAGATCTTCTTCAACCATTGTTAAAAGTAAATCAATATCGGAGCAACCTGACACACTTGCTATCGATTCAGAATTCATTTTGACATGTTCCATAATCCTTTGATAAGTGCCAACTTCTTGAGTATTCGGTAATATTAATGGCTTAATCATTCTTCTTGGCAAACTTCCAATTGACGTTCTTTTTTTATCTGATTTAGAACAAATAAAGTATAGTGGTTTTTTTTCTAAGACAATGACTTCTAAGTAGGAAGGATTTATCGGCAAGCCGACTAAGGCAAAATCAAGCTCCTTTTTCGTTACCATTTGAGTTAATAGTCTGGAATCATTTTGTTGGATATTAATAGTCATATTTGGGTATTCATTTTTCATTTCTCTAAGGGCGGGTAAGAGCAAATGTGAGGAAATCGGATCTACGCCAACATTAATTTTTTCGAACACCTTATTACTTGATAAACTGATTTTCTTTTTAGTTGCTTCAATCGTTTCAATAATTTTTTTAGCTTCATTATAAAGAATTTCACCAGCTGACGTTAAAGTATGTTGACGTCGACTTCGATTAATTAATGGTGCACCAACAATTTCTTCTAAAGACTTTAGTGATTGACTCAAGGCCGATTGGGCTAAATAGAGTTTTTTGGCTGCTTCAGTGATTGTTTTTGATTCGGCTATTGCGATAAAATAAGTCAATTGTTTAATATCCATCACGTTTCCTCCTTATCATAAGAATAATTAATACTTATCATCATCTATTAGTGTTAGGTCATCACTCTAAAGTATGATAGATTAGTTTAAATTAGAAAAAAATGAGAATTCTAATCCTTTGTTAATTATTATAACAAAAAATAATTAAAAAGGCATGTTCCAACTTTAGGAGGATAAGATATGAAAAAAAATATCGGTCGCTTGACGATAATTACTTTGACATCTCTCACTATTTTAAGTGCTTGTAGTCAAACAGAGGAAAAGGAAGATAAGAAGTCTCAAGGGATTTCTCAAGTGATTAATATCACTTCTGAAGCTCAAATTTCAACAATGGATCCGGCATTGGCTGCCGATACAACATCTACCCTAGCCATGAATCAAGTCTACGAAGGGTTATATATTTTAGGTAAAGATGATGAATTTGTCTTAGGTATCGCTAAGGAAGAACCGGAGATTTCAGAGGATCAAACAACTTATACGTTTAAATTAAGAGAAGACAGTAAATGGTCCGATGGTTCTGCTGTCACAGCTCAAGACTTTGTCTATGGCTGGCAACAAATCGTCACCCCAGCAGTTGGCTCACCGAATGCTGATGTCATGGTTGGCGTTATTAAAAACGCTAAAGAAATTTATGAAAATGGGGCTGACCCAAAAACTTTAGGTGTGACAGCGATTGACGAACACACCCTCAAAGTTCAACTAGAACGACCTGTTCCTTATTTGAAGAGCTTGCTGACCTTTGCAATTTTCCATCCTAAAAAGGAAGCCTTTATCACGGAACAAGGTGATGATTATGCCACTACTTCAGAAAACATTTTATACAATGGACCCTTTGTTTTGTCAAATTGGGATGTCTCTGCCGACAAATGGACATACACACCGAATCAAGAATACTGGGATAAAGATGTTGTGAAACTTGAAACAGCTAATGTCCAAGTGATTAAAACACCTTCCACAGCGGTTAACCTATTTGAAAGTGGCGAAGTTGATGTCGTCAACAAGCTTTCCTCAGAATTCGCCAAAAATTACAAAGATAATGAATCCTTTTTACCTGTTGAGCAATATGTGACTTTTTTCTTAAAACTTAACAGTGAACGAAATGGTAAAGAAACACCTCTGGCTAACCAAGATCTACGAAAAGCAATTGCTCAGAGCTTTGATAAAGAAGCCTTTGTCACTAACATTTTAGGCGACGGCTCAACAGCCACAAATCATCTGATTCCTAAAGGGCAAACAAAAGATCCTGTTAGCGGGGATGATTTCACTAAAGTTGCTAGTCAAGAGCATGAGTATTTAACATATGATCCCGAGTCTGCCAAAGCCTCTCTGACATTAGCTAAAAAAGAGCTAGGGGATGCTATTAATTTAGAGTTCTTAACAGATGATACTGAAATTGCTAAAATGTCCGCAGAATTTTTTGCTAATCAGATTGAAAGCAATTTACCTGGAGTCAGAATATCGATTGTCCAAGTACCATTTACGGTTCGAGTCGAACGGGATCAGAAAAAAGATTACGATATTGAACTTTCTGGTTGGGGAACTGATTATCGCGACCCATTAACAGTTATGAGAATTTTCGTTTCTAATAATTCTAGTGGCGGCATCACTTATAGTAGTGATAAATACGATCAGTTAATCAATGACTCCCGAACTAAAGACGCTGGTGATATTGAGAAACGTTTTGCAAACTTTATCCAAGCTGAAAATGAATTGATTAATGGTGATAGTGTCATTGCCCCTATTTACAATCGGTCACTAGCAATTCTAGCAAATCAAGGAATCAAAGATATGTATTGGCATCCCTTTGGTTCGACGTATTCACTAAAATGGGCTTATGTAGAATAGAAAGGAGCGTTCCACACATTGTTATTATTAAAAAATATTAGATTAGAAACAGGTTTCAACATCGTCAATCAACAAGTCGTTAGTATCTCAACCGAACAGTTCGATGTGCTAATGGCTGATGGTAAACTGACACAACTCTCCAAAAAAATTACTGAAACACCAGATATGACGATCGTTGATGGAAAGAACCAACTGCTGATGCCCGCCATGCGAGAAATGCATATTCATATTGACAAAACTTATTTTGGCGATCACTGGCAAGCACCACGACCCATAACAAATGGTATCTTCACTCGTTTTGAAGAAGAAAGCACCTTACTCCCGAGACAGCTAGACACCGCTGAAGCTCGTGCTCATGCAGTAGTAAAACACTATATTAAAAATGGTCACCGTCATATTAGAAGTCATTGTAATGTGGATCCCTACATTGGTACTAAGCATGTTGAGCTAACAAAAAAAGTTTTAGCTTCTTACGCTGATCAGATTTCTTATGACATTGTCGCTTTTCCTCAACATGGCTTATTGCGTTCTAAGGTTTTACCTTTAATGGATCAAGCAATGTTGTTAGGAGCAACCCATGTTGGTGGCGTAGATCCTGCTACTGTTGATAAACATGTGGACAACTCTCTCAGTCAGCTCTTTGATTTAGCTGCTAAACATCATAAAGGAATCGACATTCATTTACATGGCCGCAATACCTTAGGTGAATATGAATTTAACAAGATTGTTGACTATACGCTCCAATCCCAAAAGGTTGGTCACGTCACTTTAAGTCATGCAATGGCTTTAGGGGACTTAGAAGGCGAGCCATTGCTGGAAATGATTGCTCGTTTTAATTTAGCGCAAATTGATGTTGCAACTACCATTCCAATCAATCTCAACCGAAAAACAATGCCAGTTCTAGAGTTAACTAAGGGTGGCATCGATGTTTCCCTTGGTCATGATAGTTTAATTGATCACTGGTCGCCTTTTGGTTCTGGTAACACGGTTGAAAAAATGAATACATTAGCTGAGCGCTTCCGTTTAAGCGATGACTATTACTTAAGTCGCATCTGGCGGTACGCCACGAACAATCTTACCCCACTTAACGATGAGGGCGAACAAGTTTGGCCAAAGGTCGGCGATGATGCTAATCTAATTTTAATTGATGCTGAGTCTTCTGCTCATGGGATTGCCCGAAAAAGAGACGTCACAAAAACGATTCTGAAAGGTAAATTAATTTATGAAATGACTGAAAGAATTGAGGTGGGCGAGTAATGACAAACATGCGATTAGACAATGTTAGTTTTGAGTTAACTCATAAGATGGATAGTTACGGTTTGCTACAGCCTGTTAAGACACTCTTTTCAATTGTAATTATTGATAATAAAGTAGACTCTCTAACACCGATGACCGAAGTCCTTTCAAAAGATTTTAAAGGTGAGCTTTATGATATGAATGGACTCTTAGCGACACCACCTTTAAAAGATATGCACAATCATTTAGATAAAACATACATGAGCCTTGGTTGGCGAGCTAGCTTACCTGTTGGAAATTTGAAAGAACGCTTAGCAGCTGAAGCTAATGAGTTACCTCTACTAGCAGCTTCAACTAAAGAACGCGCCAGTCAGATGATCCAGGCAATGCTGGGCCGTGGCGTCAATCACATTAGAACTCACGTCAATATTGATCCTTATATTGGCTTGAAAAATTTAGAAGGTGTTCTAAGTGCCATTGAAGACTACAAGCACCTCATAACTTTTGACGTTGTGGCTTTTCCACAACACGGCTTATTAGTCGATGGAATGTCGGCTCTGATGAAAGAGGCCCTGAGAAATGGGGCTACCATAGTCGGTGGTTTAGACCCTGGTGGCATTGATAATGCTGTTGAAAACTCCTTATATGAAGTTATGAACTTAGCCACAGAATTTAATGCCGATGTGGATATTCATCTTCATGATCGAGGTCATCTCGGTGCATATACTTATTCAACTTGGTTAGATTTAGTCGAAGAAAATCATTACCAAAATCGGACAGCTATTAGTCATGGTTTTGCTTTAGGCGATATTAGTGAAGGCGAACAAACAGAATTAATCACCCGGATTGTCGCTAATCAGATGGCAATCATGTCCACGATTCCTTACGGACAACAAAAGGCACTACCACCGATTGATAAAATTAGACAAGCCGGTGGCGATGTTTTCTTAGGCTGTGATGGTTTCTTTGATTCTTGGAGCTCTTATGTTTCCAGTGATCTTTTAGAAAAAGTTAACAATTTTTGCCAAGTTACTGGAAAAATCACTGAAACACAACTTAGTGACACAATTGATTTAGTCACAGGTGGCCAAAAAGTTTATCAAGACACTCAAAGACCTTGGTTAAACCTTGGCGAGAGCGCAAATATCATTTTTACGGAAGTTAGTTCCACAGCTGAATTAATTGCCAGACTACCACAAAAAAGAAAAATGTTACTAAATGGTCATTGGATTGAACCTAAAATTCTTAAAGTATAAAAAATTGGATAGAAAAAAAGAAGTAGCTGATTTTACTCCCCCAAAATTAGCTGCTTCTTTTTGTGCCGCCTTAAAGCTTTAATAGTTTTAGATAGAAAAAAACACTTCGCCGATCATGACGAAGTGTTTTCATATTCAACTCAGATTAACCTGCGACAATCTCAATTCCATTTGAAGTGCCAATTCGATTCGCCCCAGCTGCGACCATTTTGTCAGCATCAACTTTTGTGCGGACACCGCCGCTGGCTTTAACTTTGATTCGACCATTACTAACGCGACTCATTAATTCCACATCAGTGATTTGGGCACCAGCAGTTGAGAATCCCGTTGATGTTTTAATGAATTCAGCTCCTGAAACAGCAACAATTTCTGTTACTCTTTCCAGCTCGGCGGTGGTTAATAACGCTGTTTCAACAATCACTTTAACTAGCGTTTCTTCTTTCACAGCTTCGACAACGGCTTTAATGTCTGTTAAGACTTTCTCCCATTGCTCATCTTTTACCCAGCCAATATTAATAACCATATCAACTTCTTTTGCCCCGTTAGCTTCCGCATCTGCGGCTTCAAAAGCTTTAACTTTCGTCGTATTCGCTCCTAAAGGAAAGCCAATAACTGTACAAACAACCGATTGGCTGCCTTTTAATAAGTCAGCAGCTAAGTTAACCCATGTAGGTTGCACACACACTGACATAAAGTTGTGTTCAATGGCTTCTTGGCACAGTGTTTCGATTTCCCCTTGAGTTGTTTCCGGTTTTAAAACAGTATGATCAATTAAACGATTTAAATTCATGTGATTTCTCCTCATTATACTACTTTATAGTCAATCAATTATTAAACAGTTAATAATTTTTCCATTGCTGTCACAATGTCTGAAGCTGTCATGCCATATTGTTCTTTCAAGTAATCGGCTTTACCGACTTGTCCGAATTTTTCTGTTACCCCAAGACGTTTCATCTTAGTAGGTTGTTCCTCAGCTACGACTTCTGCCACGGCTGAGCCAATGCCACCAATAATACTATGGTTATCAACGGTCACAATTGGGCCTAACTTAGCTGCTTCAATTACCATTTGTTTATTAATCGGTTTAATATTAAAGAGTTCAATCACACTTACATCAAAACCTTTAGCCGTTAATTCTTCGGCAGCAGCCATACATTCTGGTAATAAGAAACCACTACTAATGATCGTTCCTTTTTGACCTTTTTTAAGTTCTCGGTAGCCTAAGTTTAAGTCACTTGGCTGATCCGTTAATTTAGGGGCACTTTTACGCATTGTGCGAATGTAGTATAAGCCTTTGTTTTCGTAACAGTGATGTAAAATCTTCCGGAATTGTTCTGGTTCCGACACTTCGTAAATCGTAATATTAGGAATGACTCGCATTAAAGCCAAATCTTCGAAAGACATATGAGTCCCACCATTCATCTCAGCAGTAACACCTACATCTGAACCAACTAAGATGGCATGATTTTGAGCATAGCCCAATGAGACAAAGACTTGGTCAAAGGATCTCCGGGTGATGAAAGGGACAAAAGTATGAACAAAAGGAATGTGCCCAGTCACTGATAACCCAGCAGCGGCACCGACTTCTTGAGCTTCCATGATCCCAACGTTAATGTAACGCTCTCCCATGACTTCTTTTAATCCTGCCGTGGACATTGAACTTGATAAATCTGCTTCTAATAAAACAACTCTTTGATCTTTTTCTGCTAATTCTTTAACTGTTTCAGCATATACTTGACGTAATTCACTCATTTATCTAGCACCTATCCTTTCACTTTCGCTTCTAATTCAACTACGGCCTCTTCTAGCTGGGCTAGGAGTGCTGCATCTGGTCGTAAGTGGTGATTATCCATAAAGTTTGCTACAGCATCAACACCGTAGCCTTTGACTGTGTCTAAAACAATCACTGTCGCCCCATCTTTATGAGCTTTGGCCCGGGCAATGGCTTCTTCAACTTCAGCCACGTTGTTACCATTGATGCGGAAAGAGTTAAGTCCAAAGGCTTGCATTTTTTCTACAAAGTCCATTGATTCATTAATATCTTTCGTATAACCATCTAATTGTTTCTTGTTGTCATCAACGAATAAAATAAAGTTACTTAATTTGCGGTGGTTTGCAAATTGAATCGCTTCCCAACACTGACCTTCATTTAATTCGCCATCTCCAACGATACAATAAGTATAGTTGTTTAAGCCTTTTAATTTATTGCCGTAAGCAATCCCCGTCGCAGCTGATAAGCCTTGAGCTAAAGAGCCAGTCGTCATATCCACACCATTTGTTAAATTTTTATCTGGGTGGGAAGGCAAACTTGTGCCGTTATTATTTAAAGACATTAATGTTTCTTCTGTGATATAACCTTTTAAGAATAATGTTGCATACAGTCCAGGACCAGCATGACCTTTTGATAAAATAAAATAGTCTCGGTCTTCTTTGTAAGGATCATTCACGTCAATGTTCATTTCTTTGCCGTAAAGGACTGCCAAGGTTTCAACAATCGACAAGCTACCGCCATAATGACCGAAGCCCATATTGTTTAATTCTTTCATCGTGTACAATCTAATTTCATCTGCAAATTTTTCTAAGTTCAAGATTAACACCTCATTCTATTTTTGAGCGATATATTGTGATAATACGTGACACACATACATATGGACATCTTCCACAATGCCATAATTTTCTGAAGGCACTGCAATCGCCAAATCAGCTGTTTGCTTCAGTAAATTGTTTTGATTATTCGTAATTGAAACGGTTGTAACCCCTTGTTCTTTAGCATATTTTTGACCTAAGACTAAGTTTTTCGAATTTCCAGAAACTGATAGCGAAATCACCAAATCTTCTTTTCTGAGTAAATTTTTAAGTTGTTCCGCAAAGATTTCTTCATAGGCCACATCGTTGCCATAAGCTGTTAGAACTGGCACATTATCAGTCAGTGAGAAGAAGCGCGCTTTTAATTCCCGTTTTTCATAGCTGACTCCTTTGTTGAAATCACAGACCCAGTGTGAGGCGGAAGCTGAGCTTCCACCGTTTCCTAGGACAAAAACATTACGACTGTTTTTAATCGCCTCTTCAACTAAGTTTAGTAATTGTGTTAATGATTCTTGATCGAGGTTTTCTAAAGTTGAGACGTATTCTGCTTGATAAGCTGTAACAAAGTCTTTAAACATTTTATTCCCCTTTCATTTCACCCTTATGATTTAACGCTTTTGCTTCCTGTGGCTTGGCGGAAAGCTGAGCCAGACAAGTAAGCAACTAAAGCTGCTAGTAAAACATAAATTCCAGTTTTACCAAAAAGTTTTCCTAAGTAACCAATGATGATTCCTACACCAGCAAAGTCCGCGTCACCAAAGGTCGAGTTAGCAAAACCTAAGTCACCCATCAATGGTAATAAGAAGGCTGGTAATAAAATCAACATTGCGCCGTTAAATAGTCCACCGATAATTGTGCCTCGTAAGCCACCGGCAGCATTAGATAAGACTCCAGCCCCAGCCCCTACGAAGAATAAGGGAATTAAACCAGGAATAATTACTGGTAAACTTGTGAATGGTAAGATCAAGAAGGCAATCACACCACCTGCTACTGAAGCTAAGAAACCAATTAGGACCGCATTTGGTGCAAATGGGAAAATAACTGGGACATCTAAAGCTGGTGTTGCATTTGGTACTAATTTGTCAGAAATTCCTTTAAAGGCTGGAACGATTTCTGCTAACATCATTCGTACACCTTGTAAGACGATAACAAATCCAGCGGTAAATTTAAGTGATTGCATTAACGCATAGATCACGACGTTGTCGCCACCTGACATTTCACTAATGACACTAGCGTCAGCGAATAAGAACGTTACAACGTAGATTAACGCCATCACGATAGCCGTTGAGATTGTGTTGTCACGGAAAAAACTTAATTGTTCAGGGACTTTAATATCTTCTGTTGATTTCTTTTTGTCCCCAACTGCCCCACTAATTAAAGCAGATAAGCTGTAAGTCAGGGCGTTAAAGTGACCCATAGCAATATCGTCATTACCAGTTACTTTCCGATAAAATGGTTGAACGATTGCTGGTGAAATTGCCATCACCGCTCCTAAGAAGATTGATCCTACAGCGACTAGTTCAAAACCGCTGAAGCCAATTGTTCCAAGAACAGCTGCTAATAAGGCTGACATAAATAAGACATGGTGACCTGATAAGAAAATATATTTTAGCTTAGTAAAGCGGGCAATGATGATGTTAAACACAAAACCAAAGGCCATAATTAAAGCCATTTCACTACCAAGCATGTTTTCAGCCACACCGATAACGGCTTCGTTAGCAGGAATTACCCCTTGAATATTAAAGGCATTTTCAAAGGCTGGTCCTAATGTATCGAGAGCCGAAGCGATAATGCCGCCACCTTCTGAGAGAATCAAGAAGCCGATGACTGTTTTAAGTGTGCCTGTTAAGACTTTTGAAAATGGTTTTTTTAGAGCGACTAAACCGATTAAAGCAATTAAGCCAATAATGATAGCTGGTTGATTGAAAAAACTATAAATAAAATTCATTGTTAAAACACTCCTTTTTCTGTTTGTTAGTTTCACTGAACATCTTTAAAGGTCGCCCTTATTTGTCAAAATGTTCTTTTAAAGCCACAGTTAACTCTTCTTTATTAATCACGTTAGTAATAAAAATTTTATCCACGGTAATATCGTCTAATTGACTCTTTAAACCAGTTGTTGAAATAATTAAATCGGCTTGTGTTCCTTTAGCTGAGCCTAAGTCACACACTTCAACATCAGCATCAACACCCATATCCCCTAAAATTTTATCTACGTTCATTTTTAAAATTAAACTTGAACCTGAACCCATGCCGCACACTGTAAGTATTTTCATCATTCTTCCTCTTTTCTTTTTTTTATTTTTTAAGCCTTAACTAACTGTTTTTCAACTTCTTCTAAAATCGTATGACACATAGCCATGGCGTATTCTTCTGACAAGTCCGAATCTTTCGGTTCAATGCAAATGCTGTAATCACAACTTGCTTTTAAACTGCCACCATTGTTGCCTAAGAAACCAATAATTGTTAAGCCGAGTTCTTTCCCACTAGCTACAGCTTTCACTAAGTTAGGAGAATGGGCGCTTGAACTTAGAACGATTAGGACGTCCCCTTTATTGCCAAGGCCTTCAACTTGTCGAGCAAACACTTCATCATAACCGTAGTCGTTGCCAGTGGCGGTCATCACACAAGGGTCTACAGTTAACGAAATTGCCGCGTAAGCTTTTCGTTCAATTTTGTAACGACCAACGATATCCCCAGTAATGTGTTGGGCGTTTGCTGCACTGCCACCATTACCTGCTGATAAGACTTTACCGCCCTTGCGAATGGCTGCCGCAATCACATCAGCGATTGTTTGAATTTGACTGTAAGTCTCTCCATTAATACTTTGTAACAACGCGATTCTTTTTTCGATACCTTTTTCCATTATTAACACTCCTTCAATTGATGAATTAAATTTATAATATCTTCTTTTGTCGTTTGGGAATCATAAGCGACTGGTAAGAAATTAGAGTCCCCTAGTAATTCCATTAATTCTGATAATGCTTTTAGATGCGTTGATTGATCCGTGGCTGCTAAAGTAATCACCACTTTAACTGGGTCATTTTCTTCGTGGTTAAACTTAATCTCATCTTTTAATGTAATTAAGCTAAAGCCAATCTCATTGACGCCATCATTAGAACTCGCATGGGCTAGGGCAATATGGGGGGTGATGACGATATAAGAACCGTAAGTTTTAACTGATGCCACCATTGCTTCAACGTAACTTTCTTGAATTGCCCCCGTTTCGACTAAGATTTCGCCACTTTTGCGCACTGCATCTTCCCAATCCGTTGCAGCCACATTAATTTTTATCGTATCTTTGGTTAGTAACTCTTTTAACACCGGACTCCACTCCTTTTGACGTTTAGTATCTCTCGTTATAATGCCAACTAATTCTTCATATACGTCATCAACTGACTGCTTTTGTTCATGATAGTTAAACAACAAAGTCTCAACTTCTTTATAGGAAGGGATTTTTAACGTTGGCAAATTAAAGCGTTTTGTAATTTCTGTTTGTAATTTCTGCTTTTCAAAACTTGATAAAAAATTTGAAATAATATACAAGTCTTTTTGGGTTTTTACACTGATAGTCGAAAAAATAATATCGTAGTCACTTGGATTAATTTCTTTAAAATTACTCAAGGAACTAGCCTTTGAAAATTGTAATGCTGGAAATAACTCTTCTAATTCATTTTTCAATAAAACTGAAGAAGTTGTCCCATTAGGACATAGGATAATTGCTCTTAATAAAGGAAAATGTTCATTTCGACTTTGTAAGTGTGATTCAATAATTGCTACTAAATAACCGATTTCCGTTTTGCTAATTGGCTTACCTAACTCCTCCTCAAGTGGCCCTACTGCTTCTAAAATAACACCATTTAAAGATTTGTTCGTATTAGCAATCGTTTTAATTAAATCATTTTCCAAAAATATAAAATACTTTTCCCGATACATCATGGCGATTGAATGTAGTTTTAAGCGCCTAACTAGCTCACTATCATTCAACACAGCAATGCCTGAAATTACATTAAACATCGTCAAAAATTTCATAAATGCTTTTGAAAAGACATGTTCATCCCCAGTTAACTCTTCTTGGGAAATAGCCGCAAAAAGGACACTAATATAATTCAGTTCTGTTTCTGAGCTTACTAATTCAGCATAAGAGTGACTAAATCGTTGATATTTGGCAGATGGTAAATAATTTTCAGGGTTTATTATTTGACTGCCCCCTACCACATTTTGTTTTCGTAAGACTGTACTCAAAATAAAAATAACGATTTCCGCAACTTGGCCTGTCATGACCGTTAAGTGATAGTCTTTAATTCCTCGATAAGTCCGCTCCAACCAATAATCAAATTCCTGCTTCTTGATTCCACAACTTTTAATTAAAATACCTTTTATTTCTAATTCTTTATATAAAGTAAAAATGTAATAAAGTGCGTACTTGCGAATTTCTTCTTCATTCCCTTTTAAGACGTAACCTTTTTTTCGATCATATTGAACAGCTACTCGTTCTAAATCTTGATTAAGTTTTTTTAAATCAGCAATAATCGTGTTGCGACTAACATCTAATTTTTCTTGGAGCTCCAAAATTGAGTAAGCGTCAGCTTGAATATAAATAATCACATAAAGCAACATTTTTCGAAAATCATCTGGTAATACAAAACTATGGCTATAATCAAGTAATACTCTTTCAATATCGATATTCGCTAAATCGAATCGTTCAAGACTTAATTGACTGTCCGGTTTAAGTAAGTACTTTGTATTTAACAATTCAATATTATTAGAAAGTCTTTTTTTTCCTAACCCAGTTAGTTGATTAAGGTCTTTTTCATTTAGCAACTCAGTGACAGTCTTTTCAGTAAATAAACTAATAAATTCTTTTTCTAACACTTTTCTTACCTCCTGCTTTCAGCATACCGAGAAATCGCTTTCAACTCAATTGGAATAGAATCCAAAAAACCGAAAGCGCTATCTTTGAAATTGTACTCACTCTCATTTGGGCCGATTCCATCGACCTTTAAGAGCATTTGCTAATTCTAGGCTGCTTGCTGATGCTTTCCCAGTTGTTATTTTTTTAATCTTTATTCAACTCCAAGGATGTCACTTTAACCAATTATTGTCCATAATTTTTTAAAACTGACTATCAATTATCTTCACTTTAAATTTCAAGACAAAAAAACACAGACAAACTTAACGTTGTCCTGTGTTTTCTTGTCTATTTAATTTACAAACTAACGCTAATCACTCCTAGCAATCTCTTGCTAGTCATTCGAATGGCTTCTGACTATCGACCGACTGTCACTCCATCAGCTTGAATAGCTTCAAATTTTAAAGTCATTGTATAATCTTCCTTAGCCGTCGTTTCTAATAATGAAGCATCTGCTGTGGTTGTCCCGCTATAAGAGAATGTAGCAGAATTAGCAAATTGGTTGGCTTGGTCTGTCTCAAGATTAAATTTACCATTGGCATTAGCTAACTTCAACCATTGGGTGCTACCGTTGAGCTCTGCCAATTGATTGTTTTCGATTAAAGTCAGTTGTTCTGGGGTAACTAAAGGATTTCCTTGGATGTCAGTATTCAATGATAAGCTTTCGACTAACTTAGGTGTGCCTGTAAGATTAGCTACTGAGACATTAACTGCTCTACCTGAATTATTAGCGATGCTGTAATTGGCTGAATCAATGACTCGATGCTTACTTGCTGTCGTTGTGTGGAAAGCAGTTGCTGTATCAACAGTTACATTGATCCACTCATCTGAGCCTTCAGGGATTTTTTCTTCTGGATCGATGTTATCTAATTTACCAATAGTGCCATTTATTTCGACATTTGCGCTATTTTCTCCATCAATGACTGTTGCTAAAACTGGTTGAGATAGACTTAAAATACTGATTCCGATCATTGTTCCTGCGACTAATAGTGTTGTTTTTTTCATAATATGTTGCTCCTCTATATTTTTTTATTTTCAACAGTTAAACTGCTAAATTATTAATTAACTATTTACTTCCAAAGTCAGACCCGCTTGAACCTGACCCCGTTTTTCTTGGCTACTTTCATCATAAATATTAAATGTAGCTGTTGCTGGATAGCTTCCTGGTGCTAATTCTTTTTCTAATTTTGCACCATTTATTTCAAATCCCGGAGCCATGCCTCCGGAAGCATACACTTGTTCTTGGGTTTCATCTAAGTGAATGACCACATCAATTGGATAAGCATTAGTGGCTGGATTTTGGATATACAAGCTACCTTCAGCCTGACTATTTTCAAAAATAGCTTGCGGCTTAATCACCATATTAAATTTACTAGCATCTACCGCTTGCTGTTCTATCGCTTTGATCTCTTGATCACTCATTTTTTTAGCATCTTTGATATTTGGTAAATAATCACCAGCAATTAATGGTTGTGAGCTACTATGTGACCATAGATAGTACCCGCCACCAAGCACCAAAGCTAATAAAAATAGTAAGAGTAGCAACCAGCGCTTCTTCTTCTTTTTTTCTTCTTCTACTACTTCCTCTACTACTTCTTCTACCACTTCTACCACTTCTACTTCTTCTAATAATTCTTTGTCCATCAACTTTTCCTCCTCTATTTTGTTTTTTCAACTTTAAAAACCAAGTCATACTTCGGGTATACTGCGAGACTTTCTGGATTAAAATATTTTCCAGTTAAATTAATTTGTTGTTGGCTACTACCTTGAGGTGCCAAGACACCAACTACGACAGGTTCTAAGGCTAAGTTTTCCGTTAGATATAAGGGATCAGTCGGATTGCTCTCAGTTATAACTTGTAGGGCCATTTCATCTTTACCTAGGGTTCCTTTCAAATCTTGCCGTAGCTTGATCTTTTCAGCCGCTTTATTTTGTTTTTCTAAGCCTGCTAAAGAGACTTTGACTGGTGATTTTCCTTGATTAGCTACTTCGTAAGTTTCTGAATACAACTTTCCAGCCTGAGCTGTTCCTAAATCAGTATTACGTGTGCCGAATGCCATTTCAATTGGAATTTCAACATTAATTATTTCTATCACTGTCGTAAACTCTGTAAGTGGCGTCATTGCTAAGGTCACTCTTTCACCACTGACTCCGATGACTTTTAATCTGATATAGTATGTCGTTTCTTCAGTTAATTCAACTAACTCAGCTGTAAAAAGCTGTTGTTTTTCACCTGATAGCTGACCTTTAGTAGTAGCTGTTGTCTCCTCTGTGAAATTAGTTGTTGTGCTATATTCCACGATGACTTGTTGGTAACTCCCCCCGTAAGCTGCTGTTGCTCCAGCTAACTCGCCACTAACAGTCGCTGACTCCCCGGTAATCTGATCGACAGTTAAAGTTTTCAACTCTGGTAAGGTGGAAAAGTGTGTACTTTCAGAATAGTCACTTTGACCTAATTGATTAGTCACTGTCCCTTGAAGCCAATAAGTTGTATTAGGATTTAAACTTGTTATTACTTGCTGATAGTTCCCAGTTGTCTGGGTATTTCCTTCAGAAAAAGTGTCTTGTTTAATTACTTCCACAGCCTTTTCCCGGTTATTAAGGTCTTTTTCTGAAGTAAATAATAGCCATTCGACTTCTGTGGCAGCATTCCCATTGTTAAGTGAGGTTGCCTTTAAATTAGCCGTTCGGGCTGTCACCTCACTAACAGACACCTCGACTTGGTTAGGGATCGCCATTTTAGGACTAACCGATATCTTTTTAGCATTGCTTAAAGCTGTCAGTTCTTGGGACGTTAGAGGTGTTTTTGATTTTGAACCATTAGCATATGTCTGCTTCCTCACTCGTAAATCAGTTAGGCTACGAAGAAAGGCATTCGTCGGTTCCATTTGGCTTTTTTCTGCATACGTCTTCACAGTTAAACCATTTTGGGATTCGATAAGAAAGTTTGAGTTTCGATTCGTCGTTGCACCATTTAAACCTAAGGTGCCAGCTTCGGTTGCAGAAAATTCAGCGTATTCTGGTTCAACTAGCATCAAGTCAAATTTACTAGTCGTTGTTGCATCAAAAACAAATCCTGAAGCAACGTCAATTTTAACGTCAGCCCCTTCCCCGATTCTCATGCCGCCAGCAGCTCCGCCGACATTAATTGGTGCCGGTAATAAAAAGTTAACGTGACTGTTCGACTGAAAATCAAAGGTAACTGGCTGTGTTTGAGCCACGTAGAAAAATGAGTTTCTTGATCCGCCTGTTGCATTTGAGACTTTATCGATTGTTAAACTAGCATTCTCTTCAACGATATAAGAAGGGGCTAGCTGACCATAAGAGATACTGCCATTAGTCTCGATAGATAAACTTGCATTTTCTCGTACAACTATTTGTGAGGTATTTGCGTAAGGGTTACCCCCATGGACACCTACTGACCACATAAATCCTAGTGTTGAATTTGACCAATGCTCAATTGTTGTCGTGCCACTTTCCACTTCTACATGGTTAGTTTCTGCCCATTCTTGAGAATAAGCCCCTGTGCCTTTTTGAATGATTTTATTATTTCCTCGTAAGATAATATTGCCATTGCGATTAAAAATCATTTGACCATTGTTTGAATAATAATCAACGTTGTCAAAAATAAACGTCATATTAACACCTGCATCGTAACCTGTTAAAAAACCATAATAACCAATTGCTCCTGAGCCATCTAAATTACCAAATTGCGTGTTACGAATTTCCACAGTGGCATCGGTTTCGATAATGTAAAAACCTTGAGCAGCGCTACCACCTTTGTTATAAGTGATGACATGGCCAGCCCCATCAATAATGACACCATTTCGCAATTGATAACCTGCACTGCCTAAGTTAATATCTTTCGTCAGGCGAAACTTTAATTTCTTCGTATCTTTTAATAACGTTGTCAATGTTGCTGCCGAGTCAACTAGCCAAAAACCATCTTCGGCTTGTTTCATAGTTGCCTTTTTACTGACTTTAGTTTCAACTTCTTCTTCAGTGACTTCTGTTTCCGTGTCTTCTTCGGCTGTTTCGGCTGTCTCTTGGATTTCTTCTATTTCTTTTATTTCCTCTATTTCTGCTAGATCTGCTGATTCCCTGACTTCTTGACTTGAGTCTACTATTTCATTGTCACTAGACTCGGTTTCTTCCGCTGGTAATTCAATTAGCTCATTTTTTTCATCCTCCTCTTGAAAAACTAACTCATCAACTGGCTCCTGCAATGAGATCGTCTCGTTAGTCAAAGCCGATGCTGTTTCAAGAGGAAGTACTGTAAAGATGATTAGTAAACTCATTGCTCGATTCCATTTTTTTTCATTTAAGACACTCTCCTCTTTTTTTAGCAACTAGTTCTCTTTGGCTAACAGCCAACTAACTGTTATGTTATTTCCTGTTATGTGTTATTTCTTTATTTCCTTAAATCTATAATATCAAGTTTCACTTTCCTTGTCGTATCGGGATTCGTCATGTTTTAACGACATTATCAAAGAATCTAGCAAACTAATCATTTGAACTGTTCTTGTTTTCCACTCGCATTTTCGCCTCGACCAATGTATACTCTTACTGGTAATCAGTGTTTTTTATTATATTTGAATGGTTATCTTATTGCTGGCTTTGTTCTATCAATCCACCACTTTTTGTTCATAGTTAAATTTATGAGTTTAACTTGCCAACTGCTAGCCACTTACGCGTCAAATCGGTTATAATGACATTTGGTGAAAAATTTACATATTCTGAGGAGGATATAATGATGAAAAAATTTAAAGGTCTTTTAGTTTTAGCGATGAGTTTAGTAGTATTAGCTGGTTGTAGCACTAACAACACGGGAACTGATACTACAACAGATACAACTTCAGCAGTAGAGACGGCTCAAGCCTTTGAGGTTAGTGTGACAGTCTTTAATGAAGAAGAAGAAGTCACACAAAAAACCTTGACTGTTGAGGCAGAAACAAATCTAATGACTGCTCTCCAAGACAATTTTGAAATTATAGAAGATAATGGCATGATTACAGCAATTGACGGCCTCGAGCAAGATGCTGACGAAGGTTTTTACTGGACTTATACAATTAATGGCGAAATGGTTAATACTGGCGCTAATGACACGATCTTAGAAGCAGACGATGAGATCGTCATGACTTATGCTAAATTCTAATAACAGCACACCGAAAACAAATTTTTTTACTGTCAAAGAGATCACTACCTTAGCTTTGATGACAGCTGCTTGTGTTGTGGGGCGCTTAGCCTTTCAATTTATTCCTAATGTCCAACCGATGACGGCAATTTTGCTGATGGTGACAATTTACCGGGGACTTCGTCCAGGTCTCGTTGTTAGTTTGTTGTCGATTATGATTACTAATCTCTACTTAGGCATGGGCCCTTGGACGATTTCACAACTAGCAAGTTACGCTGTGATTATCACTTTCGCAGCCTTACTAAGTAAGTGGTCGTTCTTTAAAAGAAACTTGTTGTTCCAAATAGCTTTCAGCATCTTAGCTGGCTTTATTTATGGCTTCGTAATTAGCGTCATCAGTTTTTACATGTTTGGGATGACCGCTTTTCTACCATATTACATTCAAGGCCTGTCTTTTGATTTCTTACACGCTCTTGGTAATGGTGGCTTTTATTTAATTTTAGGCCCGGTGTTTAAAGTCTTGTTAGATAAATATTATTAAAAAAAATCGCCATCCTTGGAGAAACTCTCCTAGATGGCGATTTTTGTGATTTAGTTAAACGAAACTTGATTCTATTGCAAAGGCTAGTCAGTTTGCTTGTTCAATCTAAAGAGCAGCATACTAACAAAGATTAATAGCAAGGTCCATTCTCCCAATAGAGTGGAACTGTTATTTGTTTGAGGCAAGGTCTTCTCATCTTCATTTATCGTTAGCTTTTTTTCCCAGCTACTAATGAGCAAACTAATACTAGTGACCTTCCCTTGACTATCATTTTCTAATTCTTTCCCTGATAGGGATAAATCAAAGTAAACTTCTTTTTCTGTCTCGGCTTCCAAAGTCACTTGAAGTGTTTCACCTTGTTCTTCTGTACTATGCTTCTCCGCTCGAAAACTTAGTTCAGTCATTTGCTCCCAGCTAGGATCTGTTTTTTCAATTGCTAATTTAACAACGATTGGTTTGTTTAACTCATTCTTAATCTGGATGGATTGGGTAGCTAGTTTCATCCCGGGATACCCATTAGTGATTTCTGAAAAGTCAGGGTTAACCTTCAACGTTATTTTTTGATTATTCTCCGAAATATTGACTTTCGTTGCAGCTGCTACTGGTTCGGCAAACAAGAATAGGTAGGCACTGATTAGCAATAAGCTGTAACATAACTTAACTGACGTCATTCAGTAACCTCCTTCCTCTTTTTAAAAATCAATTTTACTTATTTCTTGCAATTAGTTCTTGTAAGCGTTGTTCGCCTTTAGTTGGATTTCCTAGATTATTAGTTGTTGCACTCCGAGCCTGTCTACTTGTCGACCGGCTATAATCAACTAAATCATTCATAGTGATTCCAAATTCAGCAGCCATCGCTTCATCTAAGACTTGGGTTGCTTTAAGTTTTGCACCAATTTTTATTTCAGCTTCTTGATATTTATTCCCCATCACTTCCCCTGAAAAATCAGCTACAAAAGTTGTGTCAATTTTGCCACCGACTTCAAATAGTACATAGGCATTACCCGCCAGATCTTTAAACCAATACACCTCACTGTCATTCCCTGGGCCAAAACTCAAAGCAATGGCATTTTCAGTATCTTTAACAAAGGCTAGTTCAGTAGCTGGTGTGAAATTATCATCGCTATAAGCGTATTTAATTTGGCTACTATTTTCAACTCTAGCGATGGCTTCTAAACTGCCTGTATTAGTAATTGTTCCCGTAATTTCTGAACTCAAACCTGGTTCAAAATCGATTTCATCTTGAAGTTCGGGAAAATCAGCTGTTAAAGTCAGTTTTCCCATGGTAATTTTTTGATTAGCCGCAACGGTGGCAGTCCACCAAGCGTACGTCCCTCCAACGGCAACAACAACTAATGCCATTAATGTTAAAATTAAATTTCTCTTCTTATTCTTCAATTTGTCCCTTCCTTTCATCTCTTAGTAGTTTGAATAAGTAATCTAGCAAATAAACGAAAATGACTAAGGCTAGTCCAGCTACTTTGCCCCTCGGTGTTTGTAACTTTAGTAAGCCTTGACCAAGATAAGGGATATTAAACATGGCCTTCTCTTTCAGTGTGTCTGAACTGACTTTGAAGCCATCAACGAACTGGTTATTGTCACCTTTAGTCGTGATTCGTTTGCCTCGATTACTAGTTATTAACTCAACAACACGATGAGTAACGTAGACTTGATCGATTTCAGCGACAATCACATCGCCTAACTGAACATCCGCCATACTTACGTCTTTGGAAATCAGCAAACTACCACTTTTCATTTTAGGCGACATGCTATCACTTAATATCACACGTAAATGATAGCCAAAGTAGCTATTAATTTGCGTTGTTTTAATCCCTAGTGACAAACAAATAACGATGATAATTAAGGCCGGATAGAGCCAACTAATCACTTGAGACTGTTTCGGTTTCAATTGTTTCCGCCATGACATCTGACTCATTTGTTGATCCCTCAATTTCCTTAATTTCTGATTCCTTTAGTTCAGACTCTTGCCAACTTATTTCAGTTGTTTTAGTTGTTTCCGTTATTTCCGTTGTTTCATCAGTTGTCTCAACTGTTTCGATTGGTTCAGCTCTACTCTCATCAACGCCTATTCTAGTTGTGCCAAAATTAATTTCAAGATTTTGAGAGAAGTAGCCGCGCCCCAGTGATAACCGAGGAAAAAGTAACCCACCGCTTACTAATCCAAAAACTAGCATCATCTTCACCTTTTTCCTCATGTTTCACCTCTTTTTATTTAGTGACTCTAATGACAACACTTGCTTCTTTCCCATTATGACTGACCGCTGTTACTCGTGACATTCCTGCTTTCAAGCCTTTTAAGACGCCATCAGCCGAAACTTCCACGATCTCTGGTTTCTCAATCACCCAAGTAATTTGTTGATCTGTGGCATTTTCTGGGCTAACAGTTACCCCTAAAGGTAAGTTTTTTCCTTTTTTAAGGGTTGTTAAGACGCCAACATCTAAGCCTAGCTCTGACACTGGAATGTCACTTGGTTCTGCTTCGACAGTGACTTCACCACTAATTAAATCACTAGCAATCCCAGTAAAAGGTCCGCCATAGGTGAAAATTTGATTGGTCTTCGCTAGACTTATTTCATACTTAAGATTTTTCGTTGTGACTGGTAATTGACCAGTAAAAATTAACGTATTAGTGGCTTTATCAAAGGATTCATACTGCAAAGCCGCTGCTTCATGAGTTGATTCTGGATAACTAATAGTTAATTGACTGTTAGTTAAATCAGATAATTCTGGTACAATTTGACTTTTCAGTTGCAGTTTCCCTTTGATGAGGCCACCTGAAACAAGTTCAGTTGGATTTTCTACTGTGAATGATGTGACACTACTCTTACCACTCTTCAGTTCCTCTAACGTATATTCAGTGTATATAGCTGGTTTAGTATTTGGATCATTTTCCCACAGCAAGGCAATCTTGCCATTTGGCAGTTGGGTTAAACTGCTATAAACGAAACCGCCTTTATTAACAGCATACTTATATTTCCAATCAATCGTATATTCGCCATGGCTTTCTGTTGGTTCGTTGATTAAGCCAATTCTGATGATTCCGTTGTTCCGGCCACTTCCTTCTGGCGCCGAAAGGATTAATGCTTTTTTCCCATCAATTAAGCCTTCGTAATTAATCGCAGAAATCATCACATTTCCGCTATAGGCTAGGCCAGAGTCTTGTCTCATTGGTTCAAAACTTTCACCACCGTCAAAACTATCACCATAGCCAATTAAGCCAGTGTTACCTCGGGCAAATAAACGCAATGTGCCATCAGGTAATTCAATTAGTTGTGATTCACTGGCTTTGCCAGGACTATTTGTACTTGCCATCGTTGTGCGTTGACCACGTTTCCAAGTTTTTCCATGATCGTCTGAATAAATCGTACTTACCCGTTCGCCGTCTTGACTATCATAAGTCGGCATAATTATCCGGTTAGCATATTCCCCAACTTTAACGCGATGGCCTCGTCCTGGTCCAGTTCCCCAGAAGCGGTCTTCTTCCCGTTTTAAATAGTTCATGTTAATAGGCTTACTCCAAGTTTTTCCACCATCTTCACTTGTGACCATCACAAAGTAAGAGGTTCCGTAAACTTTAAAATCAGCATCTGCGTAAAACACATTCATTTTTACTTTTTTTCCACTTAAAGTACCATTAGGTTTCTTTTGGTCGACATATAATGCCTCACCAGCTTTTGACAAATTAAATTCAGCATCGACTGTATAGTCAGTCTTTGTATTTTCAGCTGTATAGACTACACCATCTTTAACATAGTGGTCAAAGTTCGCCCACTTTTTAACATCATTGCCTTTTTTCGTTAACCCTAAAACTTTTTCACCGTCAACTGTTTTCATCCCTGAACCAGCAACTGCATTTGGGTAACCAAAACCAGCTGGAAAGGCATCTACTGCCATATAAATTTTATCTTGATCATCTTGGATGATGACAGGATCAATAAATGAGGCACTATTGCTAACGTAACCTGGATCATCTGTGTAATCATCAAAATGTAGTGGCATCGTTGCTTCCCCCCAAGTATTCGTCTTAGGATCTAAAAAGTTAATAGCAGTGTCTAAGTTGTTAGGAGAATCCGCTGCTCCCCCAAATCGAGCATCAATCGCGGCCATTACCGTTCCATCATTTAATGTATAAAGTGCTGGAATTCTAAAAAAATTAGCGCCGGTAGCTTCAAAAATATGGGGGAAAACCAACTCTTCATTTTCTTCTGCTGGGGTGTCATTTGTATAATCGAGTAACTCTTGATCTGACACTGGGCTGCCTTGAGCTTCTAACTTTAAGAGTGTTCCGTTAAAAGGATAGACGTTACCACTTCGAGGCGTCCCACCGATTGTGACGGCGTTAACCCCATTACTTAGATCTTTGAGCATACGATACGTTTCTACTGTTAATTTTTTCGTGTTTACTAGTTTTCCGTTAGCAAATAATTTAAACGTCTGATCACTGCTATCAGCTTTAAAAGCAACAGTGTTCAAACCATTGCTACGAATCGTCGGACTACTTGCAGTTAAATCGCCACTGCCTTTTAAGCCTCTTAGCTCGTAACCAATTGAACTGCCATTAGCATATAAATGGAAGTGTTCGTTCCCAGCACTTTGATTAGAAAAACTAATTAAAGAACCAATGCCACTGACCTTTTGGACAAACTGAGCTTTAATCGTAATATCCGTTAACGTGCTAGTTGGTGCTACTAAGGCCGGATAAGATATCGGTTTAGTGATTGATGTTTTTTCAGTAATTTCTAACAAGGTGCCACTTGTGTCACCTAACGTTTTTATTGTAAAGTAGGTGTCTTCACTACTAGCAGCATCCGTTGACACTAACACCGTATAAGAAGTAAATGGCTTTAATACTGTCCGTGTTTTTAAGACATTATTTTCAATTGTAAATAAGTCATTGTCTTTTATTCCTGGTGCTAATTGGGCTGTGACAGCTTCTGTCGGCTCGCCTTTAAAGGTAATTTCTCCTACTTCACTGCCAATAATTTCAGGTGTTGCCACGGAAGTATTCCCTAAGATTATTTCAAAGTCATTAACTAATGAACCAGTTAATTGATCGGCTTCCCCTGGTGGAACTACTTCTGAGGTAATGGTCACAAAATCAATTTCACCGACCCAGTTAGCATAAGGGTATTTATTATTGTTAAGGGAAGTAAAACCACCAATACTAAAGGTCGTTAACTCTTGCCCTCTCGAAAGAAAGCCCTTCCATTTCTCATCTTGATAAAAACCATCTGCCCCAGTTTTTCCTGATTCGCCATCAACTGAGACGCTGACATAATCTTCACCAGCTGTGTAAGCTAACGTATGCCATTTGTTATCTGAGAAAGGTTTACTCCGCATGGCACTGCTACTTAGTTTATCCCCAAATTCAAAACGCGCAGCAAAGGGGTCTAAGGCGCTGCCTAAAACAATTTGCTTATTCGCATCTTGAGCCTCATTGCCTAATCCAAGTAAAGCATACATACTCGTTGGATCTGGCGTGCCAGTAAATTTAGCTCTTAAAATAATCGTACCTTCAGTTAAGTCTTTTATTTTTGCTAAATCTGCTGATTTATCCAGTGTCTTTGTGCCATCAAAATAACCTTCGGCCTCCTCAAAATGATAGCTAACTTCTGCTTTGTCTTGAAGCTCCTCTAAGGTGCTACTTGCTTCTGCTAAACTTCCAGTCAATCCTAGAAAAAAAATACTAACAGCTAAAAATCCTCCACAAACTTTTAACGACTGATACACTTGCTTCTTCATAAAAGCCCTCCTTCTTAATCTTCAATTTTTTGGATCATCTAACTGAACAAACTCCTTTCTTTTTTCATTTTTAAGGTTTCTATTTCCTTTATTTCCGACAAAAGAAAACCATTTTCAGTTCTTGCTAAAAAAAATAGCCGTAAAAGACGACACAAAAATCAACTAAAAACTTATTGCGCCACCGTAGTTGCCCTTTTAAGTTTTTAGCAGATTTCTAAGAATTAATTATTCATACTTTGCAAATATTTTTCTAAAAATTACTGATTGTAAATAACCGAGGCCTGCAAAACCAATCACGATCATTAGCAAACACGTAATAATCATCGTCATCCCAGAATATAGAACGAGGCCAATAATTGGCACATTCAAACTAATCAGGACTAAGTTCCATGGTAGATTACTTAAACTCAGCTTAACTGCAGTTTGATAGACTTCTTTCGTCGTATAGACGTAACGAGCAATTAAGGGGAAAATATAGAGATAAATAAAATAACCGATTAAGCTTAAAGCAATTAAAGCAATTTTGACTGTATTAATACTTGTTGGAAAAAGTAATTGTAAATAATAATAGTCAATAGATAAGAAGAGGACTAGCCCACAGGCGATTAACCCAAACAAGAGGCCTTGTTTTAAGTTACTTTTATAAGCGGCAAGATATTCTTTGACTACTGAAGTATGCTCTCTTTTCGCCATTTTTAAAGTCACAGAGTACATCGCTGTTAAGGAGACTCCCACTGTCACTAGTGGGAGACTGCCAATGATAAACAAGAGATTGAGAACAACTAAATCAAAGATCAAAGAAAAGACTCTCATGACTTGATTATCAAGACTAAAAAGCTTATTGGTGATGTTTTGTCCACTTCTAAACATTGCTATTCCTCCTATATGTTGTTCCTTAGCTGTTGCTAATTGCGTGATTAACCTTTAACTGCTCCCATGGTAATCCCTTGGGTAAATGATTTTTGGAAAGCCAGGAAGACTGCCACAATGGGAACGGCTGCTAACACCGCACCAGCCATGATCAAGCCATAGTTAGTCGCCATCTCTGCCTGCATCGTTGCTACACCGAGCGAGACCGTCAGTTTATCCCGTGAATTCAACATTACTAACTGCATGAAGTAATCGTTCCACGTATTGATAAATGTGAAGATCGCTAAGGCAGCAAAGCCTGGTTTGACGATTGGAAAGGCGACACTGACAAAGGTTCTAATTTCGCCACACCCGTCAATTTTAGCAGACTCTAAAAGCTCTGTAGGAATGTTTTCGCTAAATTGTTTCATTAGGAACACCCCAAAAGGCCAACCGACTAGCGGTAAAATAACGGCTGCTAATGTGTCATGAATTCCCATAAAGTTAATGATCCGAACTAAAGGAACTAAGACAACTTGTTTCGGTAGCGCCATGGCACCGATAAAGATTGAGAATAATATTTTTTGACCGTAGAAGCGTTTTTTTGCTAAAACGTAACCTGCTAAGGCTGAAGTTAAACAAACTAAAATCATTGTTGCTCCAGCAATCGCCACACTGTTCCAAAGCCATTTTCCAGCTGGGTTTTGAACTAATAAGCGTTGGAAGTTTTCTAAAGTCGGGGCGGTTGGCCACCATTGTGGTGGAATAGCAATCGTATCGGGTTGGGCTTTAAACGCACCCGTCATGACCCAATAAAAGGGAAAAACAAAGATGATTGTTAAAATGCTCAAAATGACTGTTGAGAAAACGTCAAAGGGAGTCACTTTTTTCTTTTTCATTACATTTCCTCCTTACTTGCAAGGTAAGTTTTGGTGTGACTACTTACCTTTGTTTGACGAGACTCCATGTTAATACTCAACGTCATTTCCGAGAATTTTCATTTGGGCGAAACTAATTAAGGCAATTAAGACTGCTAAGAAGACACCCATCGTGTTGGCATAGCCATATTCTGATAGTTTAAAGGCTTTTTCATACAAGTAGTACATTAAGGTACTTGTTGAATAGTTTGGCCCACCAGAAGTTAAGAGCTGAATTAAAGCAAAACACTGAAATGAGTTAATCGTCGTGATAATTGCAATATACAACGTTGTTGGCAATAAGCTTGGCCATTTAATTTTCCAAAAGACTTGATTTTCAGTGGCGCCATCAATCCGGGCTGCTTCAACTAGTGAAGTATCAATATTTCCCATTGCCGCAATGTATAAAATGATTGGCTGACCAACAGAGGTTGTTAGTAATATCACAATGATAGCTAATAAGGCCCACTGTTTGTCGCCTAACCAGCTAATGTTTTGTTCAATGACACCAGTTTCTTTTAAGACGTAGTTCAAAATACCTGACATTGGATCATAAATCCATTTCCAAACAACTGTAACTGCTACACTACCTGTGACAACTGGTAAGAAGAAGACACTTCGGAAAAAAGTTCTAGTAAAGACGTGTCTTTCATAAGTTTGTGAGGCAACAAATAGTGAGAATATCACGACAATCGGTACTGATCCAACGACGATGACTAAAGTATTTACTAATGATTTCATAAAGACATCATCTTTAAACATCCGAACATAGTTATCAAAACCAATAAAAGTAAAATCGTTCATCGTGTAGTTAAAGAAACTCGTTACGAAGCCCATAACCATCGGTGTCAAAACAAAGACTAAGAAGAAGATTAAAACTGGGGCTAAGAATAAATATGAGACCATCGTCTCGCGCATTTTTAATTTATTGACGTGCATCGGAAGATTCCCTCCAATTCTTTATCATAGTAAGCATCTCCTAAAATAACACTCCTCGCAAGTTTCGCAAGTCACGAGGAGTATCGACTAGTTATTATTTAGCAGCTTTAGCCGCTTTTTCAATTGTGGCATTGGCTTTTTCAGTGAAGCTATCTAACGCTTCTTTAGGTTTTACTTCATCATTTGAAATCGCTTGGATCATTGGGAACCATAACGTTCTCATTTCAGCAAAACCGTCAATTGTGTTGTAGTAAGGTGAGTAATATTGTGTCCATGACGCTAATTCAGTCATGCGTTCATCATTATAAAGATCACCAAAAGATTGTCTCACTGGGAAAGCGCCAGTTCTAACAACGTTTTTCGGACCCCATTCAGCGTCATCAGCGACGAATTCAATTAATTTCTTAGAAGCTGCAACCTTTTCATCACTACCGTTATTAAATACGGCGAAACCATTCACTAAATATTCAAGTTCTGCTACGCCATCTTCAGATGGGAAAGGTACTTCTAAGTAATCAACTTTACTCGATTCTAACAATTGGGCTTGCGTCGCTGGTTGAGCAGGTGACCATAAAATTGTAAAGGCTGTTTGGCCATTAGCAAAGTTTTGGATATCTGCTGAGCCATCATATTGAGAACCATTCATTAACTTTTTATCTTTGATTAATGTTTGAATTAACTCCATTGATTTAACTGACTTTTCATCATTCGTTGTGTATTCAGTCATTTCTTCATTAGTAATCCGGCTGCTATTTAAGTTAGCGAAGAAAGCTCGAGGGCCTTGATCGCCACCTTGACCATTGGCAAATACTGAACCAGGGTTATAGCCTTTTTCTTTCAGTGCATCAAGAACTTTAACAAAGTCAGCTGTTGTCCAACCTTCTTTCACTAAGTCTTCAACACCAGCATCTTTCACCATTTCTCGGTTAAAAGCCATATAGAATGGTGCTGAACTAATTGGATACATGTAAGCATCCTCACCAGTTTTACTCGCTTTCAAAATGGCTTCATTATCAACATCTTTTACGAACTCTTCAGTGAACATGTCGTTTAATTTCTCTAATTTACCAGCTTTACCGTAAGTAATGATTCGGCCAGGGGCATCGAATAACACATCAGCCATCGTGCCTGCTTCAATCGCCGTCGTAATTTTTTCTGGTCCCGCTGTAAAGTCGATGGTTTCTAGTTTAACTTTAATTTCTGGATTTTTAGCTTCAAAGGCTTCAATGACTTTTTGTTCCCATGTTCCAACAGCGTCATCTCCACTTTCTTGTGTAAAGGTTGGGAAAGCCCACCAAGTGATTTCTGTTTGATCGCCACTAGCTGATTCTTTCGTTTCCTCTTTTTTATCACCACAAGCACCTAAGGTTAAAACCATTGCACCTAATAATAAACCTGACAAAATCTTTTTCATTTTTAACTACCTCCTAGTTTTTTGAGTTATTTGATTTTTGTAATTAAAGCATCAATCATCGCTTTTGACTCTAAAATTATCGGTAAATCGCTTTCACTTATTTGTGGCAAGGGTTCACGGGCAGAGCCGATTTCCATACCGTTTAAAGCTAAGATTTTTTTCATCACATCGTAGAGATTGCCTTCACAAGAAACCATTTTAAAGATGATGGCATTGACTGCGTATTGAATGTCTAAGGCTTCACTTAATTGATTAGCTTTGATTAGTTCATCCATTTTCAAGTAAACTTCTGGCATCACGCCGTAAGTTCCACCGATCCCGCCGTCAGCTCCCATTGTCCGACCACCTACAAACTGTTCATCTGGGCCGTTGAAAACAATAATGTCTCGGTTACTACTTAATTTAAAGTTATTAATGTCCATTACTGGCATTGAAGAGTTTTTAACGCCAATCACTTGGTCACGCTCTAACATTTTATTTAGTAAGGTTGTTGATAAAGCATAGCCAGTCGTTTGAGGAATATTGTAAATAATAAAATCTAAATCCGTTGCTTCCACCATACTGCCCCAATAATTTTCAATCGCTGCTTCAGGTAAGACGAAGTAAATCGGTGGAATCGCCGCTAAGGCATCAACCTTTAATGATTCTGCATGTTTTGCTAACTCGACACTGTCCCGAGTTGAGGGTGCAGCAATATGAGCGATAATCGTCATCTTCCCGCCAACGGCTGCCATGACATTTTCTAAAACTAATTTACGTTCAGCCACGGTTTGATAGATACACTCCCCTGAGCTGCCACCGACGTAGAGGCCTTTAACGCCTTTTTCTAAGTAATACGTTGCTAATTTTTGCACACGTTCTGGACTAACATTGCCGGCTTCATCGTAACATGCATAAAAAGCTGGGATAATCCCTTGGTACTTTTCTAAATTTCTCATAAGTCTCTCCCTATTCGTTTAATGATTTAGTAATAATATCTATTGTTCGTGCCATCTTACTGCTGTAAGCATCATTTTCTAATAATAATGTTGAAATAATATCAATCATATACATTGTCGCAAACTGTGAGTTAATGAAGCGTTGATTGTCAACGAAACTACTACTATAGGAAATTAAACTGACATCACTTATTAACGCAATCTGACTTGTGGCAAAGCTTGTTAAACTGATGATTTTAGCCCCAGTTTTTTTCGCTAGTTTTAATGAATTAGCGACTTCTAAAGTTTCCCCTGAAGTTGAAATACCAATGACTAAATCCGCTTGAGTCGCAATGGAACTACTAATTAACATCAGATGTGGGTCAGTAATTGCCGTGGCATTCAAGCCCATTCTGACTAGCCGATTCGTTAATTCACTAGCGGTTAAGCCAGAACTCCCTACGCCGAAAATTAAGATGCGCGAGCTGGCTTCAATTAAGGCTACTACTTCTTCAATCTTTTCTTTTTTCGCCGTTTTACGGGTGTTCTCAATCACTTTCGTGTAAAATTCATAAATCTGATCAGCTTTTTCTAACTGGCTATGGGCTGATTCTTGCTTGCCTGCTGCGTTTAAGCGAATTTTCAAATCGACAAAGCTGTCACTGTTAATTTTCTTAGCAAAGCGTGTAATTGTTGCTGGCGAAGATTCCGTTAATTCAGCTAGTTTAGAAATATTAATGTTTTTGATGCTGTTGCTATTTTGTAATAAATACGTGGCAATTTGTTTTTCTTTTTCGGAAAACTCTAAAAATCGATCTTGAATTTCTTGTAATATACTCACTACGGTCACCTACTATTCTTATGATTAAACTGATAGAGTGCGCCAACCATGCCAGCATTATTTTGATGTTCTGCAAAGACAATTGCCGATGTGGCAAATTGGCGGTCAATGATTGTTTCCGACACTCTCTTCATCAGTTTATCATGTAAATAGTCTTTTTGGGCCATAATTCCACCACCTAAAACGATGACGTCTGGATTAAGTAAGTACATGATGATACTAATCCCTGCGGCTAAGTTAGTAATTAATTCATCAATCCCTTGCACACACTCTTGATTGCCTTCTTTAGCAGCCTTGAAAATCTCTTCGCCACTTTGGTAAGCTTTTTCAAGACTTAGCTGATTGACTCTAGCGATGAGACTAGTTGTTGACGCGACATCTTGGAAGTTTTGACCATTAACTGGCATGTAGCCAACTTCACCGGCAGTAAAACCCCGGCCTTTGACTAACTGACCATTAATAATAACTGCCCCACCGACTCCAGTGCCAACTGTCAAACAGACACCTGATTGATAGTCTTGACCTGCTCCTTGCCACATTTCCGCCAAGCCAGCACAGTTAGCGTCATTTTCAACTTCGCAAGGTAATCCTGTCAGACTTTCCACGTTTTTTTTTATTTCCGTCTCAGTGTAGTTAGGGATCGTGTAGCCAGAATAGATTACTTTACCAGCCTCGCTATCGATGACTCCTGCACTAGCGATGGCAATTCCTGAGACACCTGAGTTTAAAGCTAACCGCTCTTTCACAACTTTTAAGATAGTCTCACCTAACTTGATTTCGCTGGCATTCGTTGCAACTGACTCAAAAGTTTCCAGTAACTTGCCATCAGTTTGGTAAATCGCTGATTTAATACTAGTGCCACCTACGTCTAAACAAAGAATTTTTTGCAATTCGCTTCCTCATTTCTCTTAAGCCTAATCTGTCATTTTTATTTTTCCAACTAATTTACTAATCGGTACAGCCTGCTCCGGGTTGCCTGAAACACCAACACAGTGTGCCTCACCGGGATAACAAATTAAAAATTGACCTGCTTCTAAAGTGACTTTGACTGTCTCAGTCCCTCTTAAAAATTCAATGTCCTGGCTTTGATCGTAAGCTTGTTGAACTTCCATCTGACTTGCTGAGCCAACTAAGATTTCTTCTGACCCGTTAAAAATAAAATGGATGTCTAACCATTGTCGATGATTTTCAAATTGCTCATCTTCCCCTGGTAACCGTGACATAAAACTGACTGAGTTAATTTTACTCCTAGCTGAGAGCTCCTGATTATCAGTTGGAAAGTTTTTGCTCTGATAAATGTCATACATTATTTCTAAAGCTCGAGCTAAGTCGTCCAGCTCTTGATAGCGTTGATAATTAGTAATGTCATCAATAATCATTTAGCTCTCCTAACTACTTATTAATAGAAGCAATCGCTGATATAAATTTTTGGGTAATTTCTTGTGGACGAGTAATCGCACCACCACTGACTACTGCTAAACACCCTAATTCAATGACTCGTTTGGCTTTCTCTGGGGTATCGACTTTCCCTTCAGCAATCACTGGCAAGTCTGTTACTTTTAAAACCGCCTTCAAATGAGCGAAGTCATCATCTGAAATATCCCGCTGATTCGTTTCTTCCGTATAGCCGTATAACGTTGTTCCGATAATGTCAAAGCCTAACTCAATGGCGTATTCAACATCTTTTAATGAACCAGTGTCTGCCATTAAAAGGGTTTTTGGGTACTCATCTCTAATAATTTTAATGATGTCTACTAAGGATTCGTCATTCGGTCGCTGCCGACAAGTTGCATCAATGGCGACAATCTCACAGCCTGTGGCGCAGATTTGGCGCACTTCTTTTAAAGTGGGGGTAATAAACACTGTTGAATCGGAATAAACTTTTTTTATAATACCAATGACAGGTAAAGAGACAGTGTCTTTAATCGCTTGAACATCTACTACTGAGTTCGCCCGGATACCAACAGCTCCTGATTCTTCCGCCGCTCGGGCCATTCGTGACATAATAAAAGAGCTATGTAGGGGTTCGTTTTCTAAGGCTTGGCAAGAAACAACTAGACCACCTTTAATCGCTTTAAATATTTTCTCTTTCACTTACTTCTTTCCTCCTTTACTCATGATTGACGCCTCTTAAGGTTAATGGATTAAAACCCTTTTATTTATCAGGTTATAATTACCTTTTAATCTGTTAACGCTTACAAATAAAAGTATAGCTGATGAAAATGGTTTTTGCAAGAGTTTTATTAAGATAATCATTTTCTTTAGAGGTGTAATTTTATTTTCCCTTTTTTTCTCGGCGATAATCCCCTACACTTTCATCTTTCTATGCTTAAATTTAATTTTTGCTCTTAAAAAAATCATTTATTTTTATATTATAAAATGATTAGAAATTAATTTTTAGTTACTTTTCCCTATCGATTGACGATTGCTAGCATCATTTTAATTAGTTTGACTCAGACAAAAAGGCAACGTCATCAGAAATGATGACGTTGCCTTGAGATAGCCAGTCAGAGACTGAGCCTAAAGATTGCTCTTCAGATCCTCAGCTATGACCTTGATACATTTAACATTCTAAGGGATATTTTTTAAAATTACCGCGACTCCCATACCACCACCGATACATAAGGAAGCCAGTCCATACTTTAATTTATTTTTTTTCATTAAATGAATTAAGCTAACAATTATGCGATTCCCTGATGCCCCTAATGGATGGCCTAAAGCAATCGCCCCACCGTTAAGGTTAGTTTTCTCCTTAAGGGATTCTTCTGTCACATTATACGCTTCCGATAGTTCACGTAAGACCCCTAGACTTTGGGCAGCAAAGGCTTCATTTAATTCAATGACATCCATATCTGCTAAGGTTAATCCCCCTTGCTTCAAGGCACTCTTAATCGCTGGTGTCGGTCCTAGTCCCATAAGTTCTGGGGCTACACCCCCTTGACCAATAGCGATGACTTCGACTAAAGGTGTCAGTTGGTTTTCTTTTAGATAAGACTCACTAACTAAGACTGTTGCACTTGCACCATCATTTAAGCCTGAAGAATTACCCGCACTGACTGTGCCATCAGGCTTAAATGCAGGACGTAATTTGGCTAACTTCGTTTCATCAGTCCGCCGATTCGGGTATTCATCTGTTTCAACTGTATGGATTCCTTGGCGGGTTTTCACTTCCACAGGAACAATTTCTGCTTTAAAACTACCATTATCAACTGCGGCAATCGCTTTTTCTTGAGAGTGATATGCAAACTGATCCTGGTCTTCTCGGCTAATTTTATATTTTTCTGCAATATTCTCTGCCGTAATTCCCATGTGCTTGCCATCAAAACTATCTAACAACGCATCGTGTAAAATCGTATCCGTCATCGTTAAATCTCCCATTTTTTGACCTTGGCGGATTTTACTTGAGACTAGAAAGGGCGCCTGACTCATTGATTCTACCCCACCAGCCACAACAACATTTGTCATGCCAGAAGCAATTTGGGTAAATCCATTCATTACAGCTTTCATCCCACTGCCACAAACCATATTAATAGCATACGCTGGGACTTCAACTGGTAGGCCTGCTTTAATGGCGGCTTGACGAGCAACCCCTTGTTTCTGACCGCTACTTAACACATTTCCTAAAATCACTTCATCGACAGCTGCTTCTGCAACCTTGGCTTCTGCCAATGCCGCTTTAATTACTAAACTTCCTAACTCTGGTGCTGTGACATCTTTCAAACTACCTAAAAATGACCCGATAGCCGTTCTTTTAGCACCGACAATATAGACACTCATGACTGATCCTCCTTATTTTTTGAATAAGCCAGCATCTAAAATATTGACAATTTCTTCGGCGATTTCTGGAAAGCGTTGAGAATTATCTTCAAACACTGCGTAGCGTAAACCGACGAAGTTTGAAATCCCAATCAGCATATACGCAACTAATTCCACGTCAATATCTTGTTCAATCTCATCAGCAAATTGAGCCTTTTCAAGCTGTTTAATATAACTATTAGCAAAATCTTTGTAATAGTTATCAAATAAACTTCTTTCAATATACAACGACTCCCAAATAATATTATATATTGACGGGTTTTCGGCAACTGTTTCTAAGTAAGCCAAAATTCCTAATTTTTCTGCTTCTTTCCTTGTCGTTGCAGTTTCAACTTTTAAGGCGATGTTGCGACGGATTGTGTGGCTGTATGTTGTTAATAATTTTTTATACAACGTTAATTTATCAGTAAAATAAATATAAAATGTTCCGGTTCCTAAATTTGCATTTGCCATAATTTCTTTAATACTCGTAGCATGATAGCCTTTTTCAGCAAATAATCGTTCCGCTTCTAAACAAATGCGTTCCAAAGATTCACGACCTTTTTCTGTTTTGGGTTCTAACACCTTGCATCGCTCCTCGAAAATAAATTTTAGATTACGATGTCTTCTTGAAGGTGAAGAAAACCTAAAATTAACATCGCAAACACGTTTGGTTTTTCATACATTATAGCATGACCGCTGTTAGGAATGATGACGAGTTCAGAATTAATCAGTAACTTATTCAGCTCCTGTTGTTGCTTTAAAGGTGTAATAAAGTCATCTTCACATCCGATAATTAAAGTCGGCTGGGTTATTTTCTCAACTTCGTTAACTAAAGAATAACCAACGGCACTGTTAGTTAAGCGCCGCATGCGGTTACCAAATTGTTCACTCGCAAAAACCGGTAACAGTTGTTGCTTCCTTGCTTCCACCCACTGACGATTTTTACTAAAAAATTCCAATGAATAAATATAGGGAATACTTGTTAAATAATAGGCTAAAGGATCCCCTATTGCCTGATTCCAAGCGTTACCAATTTCTTCTAACCAATAAGTCGTTTCGATACACGTATTAACTAATAATAAGCGATTAACACGACTAGGATAGTTGGCTGCTACTTGTAGAGCAATCTCTCCACCATAAGAAATCCCAAAAACATTTACTTTAGTTAATTTCAAATGATCCAATAACGCAATTACGACCTTCACTTGAAGCGCTTGTTCATAAGGGGTTTCGTAGTTAGAGGATTTCCCCTGATCAAGAAAATCTACTAAAATTAATTGATGATTATTAGCTAACTGCTTAGTAAAGGCGGACCAGCTTTCAGTCGACATCATAATCCCATTAAGCATTAATAATGGCTGACCTTCGCCAAAAATTTCATAGTGAATAACGTGTGATTCGTCAAAATTAAATATCATGAACGTCTAACTCCAATCACTCCAAGGTAAATTGCTTGCTCGTATAACTCTTCTCTAAAATCAGGATGAGCGATTTTAATTAGGCGTTCAACTCTTTCTTGTACGTTAGTCCCTCTTAGTTCCGCTACACCATATTCAGTAACGACATAATCAACATCATTGCGGGATAAAGATACAATTGCCCCAGGTGTTAGTTGGGGAACAATTTTACTAAACTCAGTAATTTCCCCTGTCTCTTTATTCTTTTTGCTGAAGGTTGAGTATAACGCAATAAATGAGCGACCATTTTTAGCATCTTGAGCGCCACGGGCAGTATCTGTTTGGCCACCTGTTCCGCTGTACTGGATTGGCCCAATGGATTCTGATGCGCATTGTCCCGTTAAATCAATTTCTAAAGTCGTATTAATCGACACTTGGTTGTCATTTTTAGCAATAATCTTCGGATGATTAACATAGTGCCCATCTAAGACGAGGACCGATGGATTATCATCAACAAAATCATAGAGTTTTTGATTCCCCATAATAAAGGTTGTCACGATTTTTCCTGGATGTAGTGACTTCTCACGTCCATTAATGACTCCTGCTTCAGCCAGTTTAGCAATTTCAGCTGTTAACATTTCAGTATGAATACCTAGATTTTTTTTATCATACAAACAAGAAGCTACTGCATTAGGGATACCACCTATGCCAAACTGTAACGTGTCGCCATCATTAATTTGATCAGCAATGTACTGACCGATAATATAATCTTTTTCTGATGGTTCAACATCTGGCAACTCCGGTACTGGGTAAGTCCCTTTAATAAAATAGTCAACGTCACTAAGATGGACTTCCACATCACCAAAAGTTCTTGGAAAATTTGGATTGGTTTCAAGGATGACGATATCCGCTGCTGCCATCATCCTTTTTTCGTAAGTGTTGCCCATCGATAGTGAAACAAAGCCATGTCGATCAATTTCTGTACAAACCCCAACATAAATATTCGGTTTAACATGTTGGAGCCGTTTCGTACCAGCAAAATGTAAATTGTTCGGAATATATGAAGCGTTACCATTTTTGTGCAACTTGCGAATTGGTGGGGTATAGAACCACCCATTAATTAAAAATTGGTCTGCATAGTCTTCCGTCATAAATTTAAAATCAGTCATCGGCAAACAATTCGAAACACTGACATTAGTTATCCCTTGATCGATTAAATGTAAGTTTTCTAAAAATGCTCGACCTTCAGAACAGCCTAAACCAGTCACAATATTATCATTGTCTTTAACAAGTTTTATCGCTTCTTCAACACTTATGAAATTAGGGGTAGTTTGCATAACCGCCGCTCCTTTATCTTTTGTTTATTTGCCTAAAATTTCAGCAATTCCTGTAAGTGGTTCAACTTCTGTCCATTCACTGGCACTAATAATTTTTGAGAGATTCATTTCTTGAGTACCAATTCGTTGACCATTTGCGTAGTCAATTTCACCACCGAATGGGTTGTTAATTGGTGCTGATTCCATCGCTTCAATATAGTTTTCCCATGTTAAGGCCTTATCTCCTACTCGGTCAAGCCCTTCGACGAAGAAACTAGCAGCAATCCAACCGGTCATAGCATAGACGTTGTTTTGATAATCCGCTTCTAACCATTCATTCATTTCCGTTAAGTTTTTAACTGATTCAGGCGAGGCGATATCAACCCAACCATTTCCTAAAACTTCAAACTTGCCTTCAATATCTTTCCAAACTTGATCGGCAACTGAAGCATCAACGTTGACATAACTCGTAATAACATCAGCTTCATTCCCTTGGGCAGCTAGTGCTTTAGCAATTGTCGGGAAGGTTGCTTGAATCGAGGCGCCAATCAGAAAATCTGGTTTTGCTTTGAGAATTGAAGTGACTGCCGCTGAGACATCTGTTGCGCCTGCAGAAACTTGTTCTGAGACTAACTCAACACCTAATTCTTTCGCTTTTTTCTCAGCCCCAGTTAACATGTCTTTACCGGCATCATCATTAGTATAAATGATTCCAATTTTTTTAGCATCAAAGTTCCCAACACCTCGTGAAACCATCATTTCACCTTCAGTAATATAAATTGGTTGGACAGGGAACAGAACTTTTTCTTTTTCCTCGGCTTTTTCATTATACAACTGACCGATACCAGTGGCAAAATAGACTGCCGGAATGCCATATTCTTGAATATCATCTAAAGTGGCTGCTACTACAGGAGTTCCAAAGTGGCCGACTAACGCAAAAACTTTTTCATCTTCGACTAAGCTTTGTAAGGCCGCTTTCCCTTTAGCTGGATCAAATTCATCGTCTTGGTGAACAAACTTAATTTTACGATTATTAATCCCACCTGTTTCGTTAACTTTATCAAAATAGGCTTTAATCCCAGCGTTATACGGTGCACCAACTGGAGCATAAGCGCCAGAAATAGCTGCTGTATTACCAACTGTGACTGAATCTTCCGTTACTCCTTGAGCTGATTCACTTTTCTTTTCCTCTGCTCCACATGCTGCTAAAGTTAATCCTGCTACTAATACTAACGCTAAACTTTTGACTTTTTTCTTAAACATCTTAATCCCTCCAATTTTTATTTTCCTAAATACGCTTCCGATAGTGCCTTGTTATTTAACAGCTCTTCTGCCTTCCCTTCTATACTAACCCGACCTAATTCTAAAACATAACCGTAGTCAGCTATTTTTAAAGTCTGAGCTGCATTTTGTTCTACAATTACTACTGTCACACCATCTTCTGAAATTCGTTTAACTATTTTAAGAATCTCCGTCACATACAACGGTGCTAAACCTAATGAGGGTTCATCTAATAAAAGTAATTTAGGAGAATTCATTAAAGCTCTCCCAATTGCTAACATCTGCTGTTCACCACCTGAAAGAGTTTGGGCGTTTTGAGTCGATCGCTCAGCTAAGACTGGAAAATAATCATAAACCCGTTCAAAGTTACGAGCAATTTCTTTTTTATCCGATAAAATATAAGCGCCAATTTTTAAGTTTTCTTCAACCGTTAAGTCTCTAAAAATTTGGCGGCCTTCTGGCGATTGACTAATGCCTACCTTAGTAATTTTTTCAGATGCCATCGTCGTGATGTTTTTCCCTTGATAGACTATTTTGCCACTAGTCGTCGGTACAACATTTGAAATCGAGCGAAGTGTGGTCGATTTTCCAGCCCCATTGGCGCCTAATAAAGCGATGACCTGACCTTCTCTAACAGTAATATCAATCCCTTTCAAAGCTTTGATTGGACCATAGGCAACTTCTAACTTTTCTAAGCGTAAGATTTCGTTATTAATCAAGTTGACCTTCCTCCCCTAAATAAGCTTTTTGAACTTCTGGATTTTGTTGAATTTCTTTTGGCTTACCGATTGCTAGTTTTTTACCGAATGAAATCGCACAAATTGAGTCACAGACTTCCATAACTAAGCCCATATCATGTTCGATTAGTAATACACTGCAGTGGTAAACTTCTTTAATTTTTTTGATTTGTTGTGCCAGTTCGATTGTTTCGCTGTCATTTAAGCCAGCAGCTGGCTCATCTAAAATAATTAAGTGTGGGTCACACATTAGAGTTCGCGCGATCTCAACTTTTTTCTGGACGCCATAAGGCTGGGCACCGGCGAGGGAGTCTTTATACTCTAAAACACCCATAAAAGCCAACGCTTTTTCCGCTTTCAGACGATACTTCTGCTCTTCCCTGCGTTCTTTTTTCAAGTTAAACGTTTGGGAAAGTAAGCTACTTTCAAAGTTATGATGAGCACCGATTAAGACATTATCAAGGACCGTTAATTCTTTAATGAGTTCAACGTTTTGAAATGTTCGAACGACCCCTTTTCCAATAATTTCTGAAACTGGCAAGTCCATTAAATTGATTACTTTTTTATCCCGACCATGATAGATGACTTGACCACTATCTGCTTTATAAAATTGAGTAATACAATTAAAAACTGTCGTTTTCCCTGCACCATTTGGTCCAATTAAGCCAAAGGTTTCGCCTTCTTTAATCGTAAAAGAAAGGTTGTCTACTGCTTTTAAGCCTCCAAAGGCAATTGATAACTCTTTTATTTCTAAGACATTATTTTCTGACATCAGCGACAACCTCCTTCTTTTCTTTTCGTCTAGCTAAGAAATTTTGAATGTCATATTTAATATGCGCCAAGCCATTCGGGTAGTATAAAATAAAGAGAATAATTAAAATCCCTTTAAAAATCGGACTAATCTCAGCTAAGATTGGTATTGGTTTCAATAAAATTTCAGTCATACCGTAAATAACAAAAGAACCAATTAACGTGCCGTAGATTGAGCGAAAGCCGCCAATGACAATAATCGCCATGAAGTCTAAGGACAAGTTCAACGTCCAAGTACTTGGATAAGCTAAGCCAATATAGTGAACATATAAGACGCCAGCGACTGAAGCTAAGGCGGTGGCAATGCCAAAAGCAATTAAGCGATACGTAAATATATTAATGCCCATAGCTTGTGCTGCGGATTCTGACCCTCTCATAGCATTTAACGCTCGGCCTAAATGACCTTTCATTAAGTTGTGAATCAAGATGAAGATTACGACCATCACTGCAACAATCAGTAAATAGGTTTGATCACGAGTTAGCGCAAAGGCTCCTAGCAAGACCGGTCGCGAAGCCGAGGCTCCTGAAGCACCTTTCGTAAATTTATCAAAATTTATAAAGATTTCTCGTAAAACTTCTGCCACGACTAGTGTCGCAATCCCTAAGTAGATTCCTTCAAATTTTAATGATAAGACACCGACAATCAAACCTAAGGCGGTTGGCAAGACAATTGCCAACAAGACAGCAACTTCAAAAGGTAAGCCCATGTCTTTCGTCACATAAGCCGAGATGTACGCTGCTAAGCCCATAAAGCCGGCAGTTCCTAAGGAAACCAACCCAGAATAACCTAACAAGACGTTTAAACCTAAGGAAGCAATTGCATAAATAATCGTCGTCCCAACAACTGTGACTGCACTTGCTTTAATTACTCCTAAATTTGAAAGAAAGGGCATTGTCGCCAGTACTAATCCTAAAAATAGATATTGAAGATATGCGTTTTTAAATAAGTTTGTTTTCATTCCTACACCTTCTTCACAATCTTAGTTCCAAAAACACCGTAGGGCTTAAAGTACATTACTAATAATAAAATAATATACAAAATTGGTTTACCCCAAACTGTTCCGGCTGGTAAATACACTTGTAATAAATTCATGGCAATCGATATAAAGTAAGCGCAGATAACTGGCCCATGAAAGCTTGAAAAACCTCCTACAACGGCTGCCAAAAAGGCGGTTATTTGGACATCATTCATAAAAGTTAAAGAAACTGATGAATAAGGGGCAGTCATCACACCACTTAATAGTGATAAGACTCCTGCTACTGACCAAGCTAACATTGTTATTGTTTTCGTAGGAACACCCATCAATCTCGCTGTTACTGGATTGGAAGCTGTCGTTCGAATCGCTAGCCCCAGTTTCGTCCGTTGAATAATCGTAAACATCCCAATCATAACAGTCATCCCTAAAATAATATTAAAAAGAGCGTTATAAGAGATCGTGGCACCTAAGACTGATAACTTACCTTTACTAATAAATTGCGGCATATTTAAGTTATAAACACCGAAAATCAATGGGGCAATACCTAGAAAGACTGAAATTAATCCTAGCGTAATAATTTGTTTGGAAACAGGACTAGCATCTTTGGCTCGTCTTATAATTAAGACGTCTATCAAGATACCGATGACAATTGAACTTAGAATCCCGATTGGTAAAGCGGCGTATAAACTCCAGCCAAACTTATGAATAATAGTTGCTACTAAATATGTATTAAACATCCCTAAAGTAGCTTGAGCAAAGTTCGTTGTATAAGAGGTTTTATAAACTAAAATAATACTGAGCGCTGATAATGCGTAGAAACTACCATATTCAATACTTCTTAAAATAATCCCTATTAGTTCACTCATCTACTTCCCCCACCTTATAATATTTGCTGCCCAGACATAACCAATGCCTGCGGCTACTGAACAAATAACCGTCCCCTCTGAGATTTTACCTTGCTCTAAGCCGAGTTTTAACGATAAAATCTGATCAATTTGTCCTAAATGACCATAGTCTTCTAAATATACTGATTGCGCTTCTGTCAAATTGAATTCAGCTAACATGCTTAAATGGCCTGAACGTTTCATGTGTAAAATATTTAAATAGTCAATATTTGACCGTTCAAGCTCACTGTCTGCTAATGCCTGATCAATACAGTTATACCAGTTAGTCATTGATACTTCGTTAAGTCTTTGTTTCATTTTTTGCGGTTCCATCAGTTTTAATGAATGTTTAGCCGCTTCAATGTTACTTGCTGTGATCGGGTTTGCGATTCCCCCAATTTCAACACCAGCCGTCCGAGCCAATGACCCATCACTAATGATGTGAGAGCCAAGTAATAAATTTTCATGATGGTTTTTCTTTAATAAGATAGCCCCACCACCAGCGGAAAGATCAAACATCATTGAAGAATTTGAATCGGTATAATCAATTAAATCACCGTTCCGATAGCCACCACAAATTAAGATTGACGTAATTTTGTCATCGGCAACTAACATATCTTTGGCCATTTTCATGGCTGTCACGGTAGTGCAACATCTATTTTGAATGTCTATTCCCCATGCGTTAGTCGCACCAATGTAATCTTGAATGTACAGAGCTGATGTTGTTAGTGGATACTCTTTATACTCTTCGCCAAAACATAAAATCACATCGATACTTAGTGGGTCAATTTGCTCTGTCTCTAACAAATTTTTGGCTGCTTTGGCACCCATCTCTTGCGTACCGTCATTTTTTCCTGGAATGTATTTTTCATTGATACCTAACTTTTCAATAATTGCCTCTTCTGACCACTGACCTTTTGTTCGTTCAGAAATTTCTTTAGCACTCATGGTTCCTTCTGGTAAGTAAATTCCTATTCCTGCAATTCCAACATTTGTCATCTCACACTGCTCCTTTACCATATGTTTCCCGTATTTTTTGCCCTAGGCCTTGCAAATCATCGGTTACTAAACTATGTCCACCTTGAGGAAATACAATTAGTTCTGCTTGCTCCCCTAGTAATTTTTTAGTTGCTTCCGCTTCTGCCAAAGGAACAATTAAATTTTTTTCGCCATGAAAAATTGTTACTGGGCATTTTATTTTAGCTAAATGATTACTACCAGGAGCCACGCCATTACTTTCATTTGTTATATTAAAATGGACGAGGGCTAAGTCGATATCAACTAAATTACGCTGTTTTAAAATGGCTTCTAAATAAAGCTCATACTCTGCTAGCGGCGGCTGCTTGTCTAAATAAATACTGCTATTCCAAACTAACTTAATAAACTCTGTGTCTTTCTTTTCATAGGCTTTCAAAATAGGTAAAACTTGAACTGGATCGGCAGCAATCTCTTCTTCTGTCTTTAAGCGTTGAGTGAAGATTGGTTGCAGTCCCTCGTCTTTTTGATACATTTCAAACCCTTTGACACCGACTGAATCTAATAAGTACACTTGGCTGATTTTTTCTGGCAGTTGAACGGCTAATTCTAGTGCCACCCCGCCACCTGTAGACCAACCTAAGACAGCAACTTTATTTAATTGCAATTTACTAATTACTTCTGCTACTTCACTAGCATAAAGGGCTAGACGCTTTTTAGGGTGTCGATAAGCGCTATCGCCAAAACCTGACAAATCAACTGCCACTACATGAAATTCTGCCTCTAATTCCGTCATTAATGTTTGAAAATGGACTGATGAGCTCATATTTCCATGGATTAAAATAAGAGTCTTTGATTTTTTTCCAGTTTGTCGGTAAGCAATGATTTCACCATTCTCAAGGGTCACACTTTCAACTAGATAATTTTTCATTAAAGTCTCATCCCTCCATCAACGCCAATACATTGTCCCGTAATATAAGATGCCTCGTCACTTGCTAAAAATAAAGCCGCTTTAGCTATTTCTTCAGGCTCCCCTAAGCGATTTAGCATTGTTAAACTTGCAAATTTATTGAGTAATTCTTCAGGAACTGTTTTCAGTATGTCGGTCATTGTGTAACCTGGAGCAATCGTATTGACTCGTACATCGGCACCTTTCATGGCAAATTCTTTGGCCCAAGTCTTGCCTAAAGCGACAACAGCGCCTTTTGTAGCCGCATAGTTGGCTTGACCAATGTTTCCGAAAGTCCCTACAACTGAAGATATGTTAACGATCGAGCCACTGCCTTTTTCTGCCATTTGCGGTCCGATATGACGAGTAATATTGAATACGCCTTTCAAGTTAACGTCCATTACTAAGTTCCATTGTTCATCTGTCATTTTTCGTGTTAAGGAATCTCTAGTTATCCCTGCATTGTTTACTAAAATATCAATCTTTTGATATTCTGATATAATCTCTTGATAGACTGCCTGACACTTTTTGGCATCGCTTACATTTAATTCTTTATAAACAACGTTTTCTTTACTGTATGTTAATGGTTCTAAATCTAAGGCAATAACTTGTGCCCCTTCCTCTGCAAATAATTCTGCCATTGCTTGTCCTAATCCTCGAGCACCACCTGTAATTACTGCTACCTTGCCTGCTAAACGTTTCATTTTTGCACTTCCTTTTCTTTGTGATTTATTTTATCGTGAATGGTAATTCATGTGAATCACGGTTCACCTGACACATCTAATGTACGAAACTTTCGGCAAACTGTCAAGAACAATATTGATTGCGCTTACATTATTTATCATTGAATTATTTTTTTCCACAGAAACTCTTGAATTACCATAGGTTACAGACGTTTTTATTCACAAACTTTTTCCGGAAATACTAGTACGTATTCTCATCTTCCTCTAATAATCACCGCCTTGCTCCTTTTTTATCTTTTAGCCTCTTATTTTCTTTAGACAGAAAATTGCAGATAAATAGCCCTGGCTGATTAGAATTATTAAACTAATAAAGCTTTTTCCTTTCATCTTAGCCAGAGTATGTTACAATAACTTTGTTACTAGGGGTGTCTTGCAAAAGAGACTGAGATGCGAAACCGCAGACCCTTTGAACCTGTAAGTTAGTGCTTGCGTAGGGAAGTTGACAAAATTTTAGGGGCAAACTCTCGTTATTCTGGGGGACTCTAACTTTTTTCAAACTAAACTTTTAACGCCATGTCCTAATTAAGAGGAGATGGCTTTTTTTGTTTAAATCACAGCTAGTAACAATCTAATATAATGGAGGAAGATCAGATGTTTTCAGAAGAATTACACGCTGCAACTGTTGAAATTTGGCAGGCTAGTAAGGACCATCCTTTTATTCAAGAGTTAGTTGCCGGAACCTTACCAGAGGAAATTTTTAGGTACTACTTGCTACAAGATTGTTACTACTTAATTCAGTTTGGCAACGCTCATGTCTTATTAGCAGAGAAAGCTACGGACCCGGAATTTAAAGCCATTCAAATTGCTAATGCCACTGGTTTAGAAGAGTCAGAAGTGAGTGTTCGCAACCAGTTTTTCCAAGATATGGGAATTACTACTGAGGAATACCAAGCCATGCCTGTGGCGCCAACTGCTTATCACTACACGAGTCATATTTACCGCCACTTGCAAACGAGTAGCCAAGGGACAATCTTAGCTGCTCTGTTACCTTGTTACTGGTTGTACGATGAAATAGGCGCAAGTTTTGCTGACGTTGGTTCCCCTCACCCGATTTATCAAAGTTGGATTGATACTTACAATAGTCCTGAGTTTAAAGAATTGACCCAAATTCAAATTAACTGGTTAAATCATTTCGCAGCAACAGCGAGTGATGCTGAAAAAGCGGAAATGAAAGAAGCCTTTATCATCAGTAGTCGCTTAGAATTACAGTTTTGGGAAATGGCTTATCAACAAGAGAAGTGGGGAATCTAAGATGAATTTAGCCTTAATCGAAAAAGTCCGAAAAGTAAATCCTTTAGTCCACAATATTACTAATTTAGTTGTCGCTAATGACAGTGCCAACGGTTTATTAGCCTTAGGGGCTTCCCCTTTTATGTCGAATACTGTCGCTGAAGTTGAAGAAATTCAAACCTTTAATGCGGCCTTAGTTTTAAATATGGGAACAATCAACGACGAACAACTGTCTGCCATGCTATTAGCTGGGAAAGCCGCTAACAGTAACGGTAAACCTGTTGTAATTGATCCAGTTGGGGCTGGTGCCACGGCTTATCGTAAAAAAGTTTGTCAACAATTACTTGCTGACATTCAACCAACCTTAATTCGGGGAAATGCTGGGGAGCTTGCTAGTATTGCTAATATTCCTTGGGAAGCCAAAGGGGTCGACGCTGGCGTTGGCTCAGCAGATCTTAGTTTAATTGCTGAAACTGTGGCTCGCCAATACAACTGTCTCGTGTTAATTAGTGGGGAAACAGATATTATTACTAACGGTCACAAAACTTACTTAAACCATAACGGTACAAGCTACTTCACGAGTATGACCGGTAGTGGTTGTTTACTCTCATGTGTCTGTGGCGCTTACTTAGGTGTGGTTAATCATCATGATAGCGATGAGGCTTTAGCAGCCTTAATTGTTGCAGCCACAACTTATAGTCTAGCAGGTCAACTTGGGGTCAAAACCTTTAGCCAAGGCGCAGTAGGTTCTTTCCGCCGTAATCTTTTAGATCAACTTACGGTGATTGATCAAGACATTGTCCAGAACTTCGCTAGTGGTGAATGGAGGAACGCTGATGCTTAATTACCCTCAAGCTTTAACGATTGCTGGCTCAGATAGTGGTGGCGGGGCTGGTATTCAAGCAGATTTAAAAAGCTTTCAAGAACGCCAAGTCTTTGGGACTTCGGTTTTAACGGCGATTACTGCTCAAAATACCTTAGGAGTGACAGATATTCACAATGTCCCTTTAGATATGATAACTGCCCAACTAGAAGCTTTAGCTACAGACTTCGCCTTGAAAGCGGTCAAAACAGGTATGTTAGCTAATGGTGATGTCATTCAATTAATTGCTAACTTTTTAAAGAGTCACGACTTCGGTCCTTTAGTTGTTGATCCCGTCATGGTTGCCAAAGGCGGGTCAACTTTATTAGCCCAAGCTGCTGTCGACTCGCTAATTAGTCATTTAATACCAATTGCCACAGTGATTACACCAAACTTACCTGAAGCAGAGCTGATTTTAGGTACCGTCTTAAAGACACCAACTGAAATTGAAGTCGCCGCTCACCAGCTCCAAGCCTTAGGGGCGAAAAATATCGTTATTAAAGGCGGGCACCGCATAGAGACACCAGAGGCTAGCGACTTTGTTTTACTGGCTGATGGGACTAGTCACTGGTTAAGTGGTCCCCGAATTGACACCCTACGGACTCACGGAACCGGTTGTACGTTTTCGGCAGTTATCACGGCTGAATTAGCCAAAGGCCAGAGCGTTTTAGCAGCGATTAAAACAGCTAAAGCTTTTATTCAAGTAGCAATTAGTCACTCGATTACTGTCGGTCATGGTCACGGACCAGTCAACCATTGGGCATACGGCAAGGTCGAAGCTCATGACTAAGCCATTAGCTAAAGCTTTAGACGTCTATTTTATTGCCGGCACTCAAGATTTAGGCCATGACCAAGATTTACCAACATTGTTAACTCAAGGAATCAAGGCTGGCATCACGATCTTTCAGTACCGGGAAAAAGGCGCCAAGAGTTTACAAGAACCTCAAGAGATTGAGGCCATGGCTCGTCGACTTCAAAGGATTTGTCACGCTCATGCTGTGCCTTTCATCATTAATGATGATGTGGACTTAGCTCTGACACTTCAAGCTGATGGGATTCATGTTGGTCAAGGAGACTTAAACATTGCTGAAGTGATCGCCACAGTACCAAAGGAAATGTTGATTGGCCTTTCTTGTCATTCTTTACGGGAAGTCATCGCTGCTAATCGCCTACCTGAGCTAAGCTACTACGGCATTGGCCCAGTCTTTGCCACTAGCTCTAAAAGTGATGCCCAGTCTCCTTTAGGCATTCAGCAACTTCATGATTTAGCTGACTTTGCACGAAAACCAGTTGTCGGTATTGGCGGCTTAACTTTAAGTAATAGTCAGGGAATCGATCGCCAAAAAGTGCCTGGCTTAGCTGTGATTTCAGCTATTACTCAAGGCCAAGACTTACCTGCTGTAATTGAACAACTAAAAAAATAATCAAAGTAAAAAAACATCCCCACAGCTCTTAGACTGTGGGGATGTTTTTGCTATTTAACTTGGGCTGGTTTAAAACCTTTTAAGCGCAAGGCATTTAATAAAACTGAGACTGAACTTAAACTCATGGCTGCCCCAGCAAACATTGGATTTAAGAGTGGGCCACCAAATAGATGTAAGAGACCCATGGCAATCGGAATCCCGACCACGTTGTAAGCAAAGGCCCAGAACAAGTTTTGTTTAATGTTCTTAATCGTTGCTCGACTTAACTCAATCGCTGTTGGCACGTCCATCAAGTCGCTACGCATTAAGACAATATCCGCTGACTCAATCGCCACATCTGTTCCGGAACCAATGGCTATTCCCACATTAGCTTGGGCTAATGCTGGGGCGTCATTAATACCATCGCCGACCATTGCCACTGATAAACCTTCATTTTGCAATTTCTTAACTTCATTAGCTTTGTCTTCTGGTAAGACTTCACTAAAGACTCGGTCGATGCCGACTTGTTTAGCAATTGCTGCGGCTGTTCGACTATTATCACCAGTAATCATGGCCACTTCTAGCCCCATTTGATGAAGCTTTTTAATCGCCGCAATACTGTTAGCTTTAATTGTATCTGCCACAGCGATAATCCCAATTAAACGGTCATCGGCAGCAATAAACATTGGGGTTTTCCCATCTGATGCTAACGTATTCGAGACGGCTTGACTATCAAAAAGAGTTATATTGTTTTCTTTCATTAATTTAAGATTACCTAAAAGAATTCTTTGTTCAGCTACGACTACTTGAATGCCGTGACCGGGAATCGCTTGGAAGTCAGTCGCTGGTTTGAGAGCTAACTTACGATTCGTTGCTCCTTCAATAATCGCTTCCCCTAAAGGATGTTCTGAACCCGTTTCGGCAGAGGCGGCTAAAATTAAAACCTCTTCTTCAGAAAAGCCATTGTAATTAACGATATCTGTGACAACAGGTTTCCCTTCAGTAATAGTTCCGGTTTTATCAAAGACGATTGTTTGAATCTTTTGAGCCGCTTCTAAAGCATCACCACTTTTAATTAAGACGCCGTTCTCCGCCCCTTTACCTGTTCCAACCATAATCGCTGTCGGCGTTGCTAAACCTAAGGCACAAGGACACGCAATAACTAAGACCGAAATCGTAATGGATAAGGCAAAGACCCATGATTCTTGGCCTAAGAAATACCACATTAAACCAGAGACAGCAGCTAAGGCCATGACGATTGGCACGAAAACCCCAGAAACAGTATCGGCTAATTTAGCTATCGGTGCCTTTGAGCCTTGAGCATCTTCTACGAGTTTAATGATTTGGGCAAGGGTCGTATCTTTACCAACCTTTGTTGCTTTAAAACGGAAGGAACCATTTTTATTAATACTCGCTCCGACGACATTGTCGCCAACTTTTTTCTCAACTGGCATACTTTCACCAGTAATCATCGCTTCATCAACTGCGGAGCTTCCTTCGACGATCACCCCATCAACTGGAATTTTATCCCCAGGTTTAACGACAATAATGTCACCAGTCACAACTTCTTCAATCGCTATTTCAACTTCTTGACCATCACGAATAATTCGAGCGGTTTTAGGGGCTAAGCCCATTAATTTTTTAATAGCTTCCGACGTTTTACCTTTTGAGACAGCTTCTAAGTATTTCCCTAAAGTAATTAAGGCTAAGATAACTGCCGCTGATTCAAAATACAAATCAGGGTGACCATGATGAATTTGGACTTTACCGATGACTAACAGAACAGTCATGACAATTCCTTGTAAAATCGCCGCTGAGGTCCCAATAGCAATTAAAGAATCCATGTTAGGGTGGCCTTTAAATAAAGCTTTAAAACCGATTTGGTAAAATGAGCGACCAAGATAAACGACAGGTAGAGTCAAGATTAATTGAGTCACAGCAAAACGGGCTGTGTGAGCAACTGGATCTAAAAAGCTTGGAATTGGTAAGCCCCCGAAAGGTAACATTGGGCCCATCGCTATATAGAGTAAGGGTAAGGTGAAAATAGCTGACCATAAGAAACGGGTCCAAAGATTTTTAATTTGAGCTTCACGTTTATCAGCATCTTTACTGCCACTATTACTACCGTCGATTTCAACCGTTGCTTGATAACCAGTATCCGCTACAGCTTGGCTAATACCAGCTACGCTTTGACTGTCTTCATCATAACTGACAGTCATTTTTTCCGTAGCTAAGTTAACAACAACTTTATCGACCCCAGGTAATTTACTGACACTTTTTTCGATTGACTGAACACATGATGCACAAGTCATGCCTTCAACGGCAAAGGTTTGCGTTGCCATGTTTTTAATGGCTTGATAGCCAGCATCGGCAACAGCATTTTGAATTTCAGAATCTGTGACTTCCCCTTCTTCATAAGTGACAGCCATTTTTTCTGTAGCTAAATTTACCGCAACTGTTTCGACACCTTTTAACTTACTAACTGTTCTTTCCACGGCTTGAACACATGAGGCACAAGTCATACCTTCAATTTTATAGGTTTCTTTTAACATCTTTTTCAGCTCCTTGATTTCTTTCACATTTTTAATAGTCATTCTCTAAGTCTTAGACTTATTTCTTCTTGAGTTTAATTCCCTGATTAATCATAACATTATTAATCTTTTCTGGCTTTTTAAAGCTAGTTTCTTTGATTACAAATGTAGTCTCATGTAATAAAAAAAATTAAGCTAATGTCAATAACTTAATAATTGCTTGGCGATTTGCAGCAAAGCCAGTAAATAGTTGTGCTTTCTTAAATAGTCCTTTAGGTTGAAAGTGTAAGGTTGGAACAATTCGATTACCAGTCAAGGCAATTAGCTCTTCCTCTTCTTGACTTCCAGTTGCAACTTCCTTCAATAGATAGGCGACGTTGTTTTCATTAAGAAACAGTTTTAAGTCTTGGCAGTCTAAACAAGTTGGTCGTGTGTAAATTGTTAATTGCTGAGTTTTCATCTGCTCCCTCCTTCCTTAACTTCTAAACATAGTGTATCACGAGTGATTACATTTGTAAACTCTAAAGGTTTGGTTTGGTAAATTAGGGAAGAAAAAGACATGATAGTCACCTACCATGTCTCACCTTTTAGCATTTATCTCTTCCATGAGAATTCCTTATTTCTTTTTCAAAATATTTTTGCTTACTAACTTGCCTAGGATTACTACAATAACAACACCTAAGGTAATCCATAAATATAAGCTATACTTGTTCCAAAAATTTACTTTGGCAATCTGTTTCGTTGCTTTGGCTGGGACGTAAGGGATACGTTTTCCTGTTACTAATAATCGATGACTATTTACCATATATGGTGTACACGTTAATAAGGTTACTAAATCTTTGCCTTCTTCAATTAGCAATGAGTCCGTTTCTGTTGGCTCTACTACTTCTTGAGTAAAAACTTCATAAGCTAACATTTCACCATTGATTTCAATGTAAAATTCATCGCCATTTTTTAGTTTAGGCAAATCTGTAAATAACTTTGCTTCTGGCAGTCCACGATGGGCCGTCAATGTGGCATGAGTACTCTCGCCCCCCGTTGGATAAGAGGTTCCTTCTAACAAACCAGCACCTTTTTCTAAAAAAATAGCTTTGGATCCATCGAAGATAGGTAAGCTTTGATTGATTTTAGGGATATGAATTATCCCTATAGTATGAGATTCGTAATAGTCTTTTTGTTGCTTAATAGGTTTCTGAGTTTTTTCATCAGCAAATGGATCGCCCCCAGGACTCCCACCACTTTTCGCTAACTTAGCATTTTCTTTAGCCATTTTTTCTTTATTCGCCAGAAAGGCTTTTTGATTATCAGCATTCGCTTTTTTTTGATAGTGAGCAATCAATCTTTGATCAAAATAGCGATTAAATGAATCGCTGACAAATGGATAGCTGACTGTGGCAAAGCCTAACACTAATACTAAGACCATTAGTAGATCAACTATTTTTCTTCCTTTACTACTTTTAACTTTCTTGCTACTTATCTTTTTATTTTTACTATTTCGTGTTCTTTTAGTTGCCATAGTACCTCCTTACTGACTAAATCACTAATAGTGGCTGGAATAATTCCCAGCCACTATTAGTCAAAGCTATTGATACTTTTAAACTAGTTAAGCAAATTGTTGACGTTTATAAAAGTAGATTCCACCAACTAGTAAGGCACTTAAACCAACAGCGACAAAGGCAATAATTCCTTTACCACCAGTTGATGGTAAGATACCATTTTCACTATTTGGAACTGATAAAATTTGAGCAGAATCAGTATAACTTGTTTCAGTTACAGTAAAATCAAACAATGGTTGCACTGGTAATTGATAGCCATTTGGTGCTTTAATTTCTTCTAACTGGTAGTCACCTGTTGCTAAACCACTGACTTCAAATTGTCCTTCTGCTCCAGATACTAAGATAAGACGATTGGCTGCTTCACGATTAGTTGTCCAACCATAGACTTTTGTGTCTTTATCGTATGTCCGGTATTCTGTTGTATCAGTTCCTTGACGAAGGACTAAGAACTCTGCCCCTGCTAGAGGAGTATCTTTGTAAGCGTCGACTTTAACAAACTTCTTACCATGTGTTTGAACTTTGGCTGTATCTTTGGAATCTTTAAAATTGTTTTCAAAAATTAATTCGTTACTAATTGGGCTATCGATGACTGCCCCTTCTTTAATTGTCATTTGAAATTCAATCGTAATTGTTTTCCCAATATTTGCAATAATAGTCGCTTTGTCTGTCGGATTTCCATAAAAAGCAAAGCGGAAGCCATTTTCACCTTCGGCAGTTGGGACAGTTGTTAATTCAATATCAGTTCCAGCAATCGTAGCTTTCAATGTACCTAACTCTGATAATAAAGCTAAACGTTCATCTGGGATATCAACTAAATCAAATGTTGTATACGAGGCTGCATCTGTTGGAATTTTAAGTGTGGCTGTATAGTTTAAGACTTGATCAAGATCAGCATCTTCATCATCAACAGTTTTGACTGGTGTGGGAACATCATAGTTATAAGCTGTTGCCCCTTCTTCAGCAGTTAATTCTTTTCCTTGAGCATCATAATATTTGTAAGTTATTTTTCCGTCTAAAATAGTTGCTGTAACGATACTACCAGCTAAATTAGTCATGTGATATGGATCTGCTGATGAAATTTCTTCAAAAGTGTACGTACCATTTTCTAAAGCTAAATCAGCAGCAACAACGCTACCGTCAACAGTTGATGTGAATTCACGGACATCAACGTCTTTTACCGTGACACCAGAAAAATCAGGTAAACCGGAAGCTAAAGGTGTGACTTTTAAGTATTTGTTGTTACCATCTTTTAATACAAATTTGGCACCTTCTAAAACAACTTCATTTTCCCCATTGCTATCCGCTCCGTACTTTGTAAATTCAAGTGTCTGTTGAATTTGATAGTTTTTCGGATATAAATTAACTTCAGTCATTGCTGTTGTTGTTCCTTCTTGATAAAAAGGTAAGGCAATCACAATGTTATCAGCCTTGACAACACTCGTTGGAGCTGTTGTTTCTTTAATAACATAGACGGCATTCATGATTTTACCATTTACAGTGGAAGAAACTGGTAAATCAAATGAACTTGTACCAGCTTCATTAGTGGCATCATAAGTGTAAGTAGTTAGACCAGTAGTGTCAGCAGTTTTTAATTTATTAAAAGCAGCTTCCACACTATCATTTGCTAAACGATATTGGTTGTACAAACTAGTCACATCATAAGCAGTAAATATAACACCAGGTAATGGTTTTCCTGGAAACTCAGGTTTGATTGTTCCGTCGTTAACAATTCCACCTTCAGGTTTTTCTGTTTCTAGTAAGGCACGCTTATGTAACGTCACTTTTTGCGTTGTTTCCGCTGCACTAACTTCCATCATTCCGGTTAAACCTAACAAAACAGGTAAAGTTAAAATTAATGTCGTAAGGATCGCTACTGTTTTTCTAAAAATTGTCTTCTTCATAATCATTCTCCTCTTTCTTTAAAGCTTTGATATTTAACAAAAACACTCCAACTAATAACACTAAAAATAATAATCAGCCCAACTAAGTAACTAGGGTTGGCTGCTTCTCCTGTTTGTGGAAGTACTGGTTTTTTAGGTGGCAACAATGGTGTTGGAGTAGGAGGAACTTCCGTTTTATTCGGAATTCGCTCATTCACAACTACTAGAGGGCCAACTAATTTTTCCTCAATTTTCCAAGTTCCTTCCTCAATTTCAAAAGGAATAGTCGTCTCGCTTAAGATGTAACCTTCAGGAGCTTTCACTTCAACTAATTCATACTTACCATAGGCTAGGCCGGTTAGCTGAAAAACGCCTGTTTTATCTGAAGTGACTGTGAATAAATCATATTTTAAATAATTCTTGGCAATATTGTCAGAAACTGTCTCCCACTGCCATTTTCCATTGTTTTGTTTTAAGTAGTTATTTTTTTGATTTTTAATAACAAAGGTCGCACCTTCAAGCAACTTCAGTGGCTCCTTACGGTCTTGCTTGATAAATCTAAAGCCACCTGTTTTAACCCACTGTTCTCTCTCGATAAAGTCTTTGTCAGTTTTTAGTGAGGCTGTATTTATGAAAGCTGTATCTGCTTCAGCACCCTCTTTAATGTTCATGTCATACTTAATTGTTAATTCTTCGCCAGCGTATTTTTGAAGTAACATTGGATCAAAATGAATCTCAAAACCTTTACTATCAAATTTGATTTTTCTGCTCTCACTGAGTAACTCTTTGCCATTAAATAAAACTTTAAGTGAGTTTCGGTGTAAGTTCAAACGTTCATCTGCCTGATCTTTAATCACATAAGTATCGTAAGTCCAAACATCCCCAGGCACTTTAGAAACAAGTTCATAATTAATCGTTTCCCCATAACTTGCTTGATGTTGAGAAATCTCCTTCGTTAAGGTTGGTGGTGTGTACTTACGACCTAACTGTTTCGGAAACAATTTAATAATTTCAAGCTGCTTACCATCTTTACCAAACACCGGTAAAATTACGACTAGCTGGGCTGATGGCGCTTGATAATAAGGACTACCGCTCACTTCCTTAAAGAGATAAGCTTGATAGCGATTGTTGCTATCAAAGGTTGGCAATTGAAAAACCGCCACACCGTCCTGTTCCCTTACAGTTTCAGTAACCGATGTTTGAACAGCAGTCATACTTTCCATGTCTTTTTTTGACAAAACTTGTTGAGCTTCAACGGTACTCTTGCCACTCTTTAATAATTCATAAAAATCAGTAGTGACATCGTAAGCATTGTAAGTCACGCCATTTAAACCTCGGTATTTTTTCAAAAGTCCGCTATTTGGTGCTTCGAAAGGATTTCCTTGACCATTATTTTCAAGTTCTTCTGGAAGTTCATCCTCAGCGAATAATAATTTATATAATTCTATTTGGACCGTCGCATCTCTATTGATTTCACTGGCTTCGCTTATTTGTCCGACAGTCAAGCCTAAAAAAAGCAAGAGACTTAACACAAAATACTTTATGCTTTTTTTCATCTTAAACTACCTCCTTTCGGTAACGTGGTCCGAAATACAGTAGTGAAACAGCTACAAATAGACAACCTATTACTAGATATAACCCTCTTCCAATGCCACCAGTTTCTGGCAAAGGTACTAATTCCGGTGGGGTAACAGTTGGTATTTCTGAGACTATTTTTTCTGGAGAATGACCAAAGATTAAGTCAGCCTGGTTCGGAATACCACCTGATTTAATAAATGGTTCTAATTCAGCTGCTGTCACCTCTTGTCTAATCTTAGTTTTTATTCGTAAAGTATATTTTTCACCAACTAAGTAACTGTAAGATCCTTCTTTTTTAGTAAATTTTATGTTAACTAAATTCTCCGCACTAGTCAGCGTACCATTTCCAGAAACATCCTGTCCTTTTTCATCAACAATTTCAATCGATTCAATCTCTAACAAGTCATTAATTTGATCACTAATCTCAGCTGTTTCCCATAGTAAGGCACTATTACCAAAAGCTGTTTCAATATTCCACGTAAATGATTGATTACGATTCTTCAGGTCTAAGTGTTGTAACTCTTCAACATTCTTATGAATACTAGGCTTCTCTAATTCTATCGCTACCCCTACTCTTGCAGGCTCAACAGCTTGTAAATCATTAACTGCTATAGCAAATGAGTTCCATGCAGCCCGACTTTCCTTTGGTAGTTCTTGATTAAGGATAGTAAGATCCGTTAATTCTGATTCCAATGGTGCTCGCATAGTGAAGTTCAACGTGATATCTTCACCTGAAACCCAGGTGGCATCTTTTTTCAACTGAACTTTATAACTATGAATTTTCTCCCAATTGGTAACACTATCAGCTTTTTGCCAATTTGGTTCTTGCGCCCCAACAGGGTTAGTTAATCGTTCAGTACCTTCTGGATAAACAACGTTAGCAGTTAAATCATCCCTTTTAGGATTTGTGGCTGTACTATAAAACACTTCCACTTGATCTGCCCATTGATTTGGTAATGTGATTGGTCCTATTAAAAGCGGGGTAAATTTACTTTCTCGCATAACATTATCGGTAATTCCTAAATCACCTACTGAGGGTAAGACATCTATCAATGTTAATGTGGTAATTTTTATATTGCTCGTATTAGTTAATTTCAATTGATAATCGATTCGTCCGCCTGGTAATGTCTTGCCAAACAAACTAAAATCATCATCTAATTGACCTTTAACTAACTTCTCAGTTTGGATATTCGCTTGGTTTATCATTGTATAGCGATTCCCTGACCGGACGCGATCGTGTTCAGCTCCATAGCCTGATCCCATTAGGTCCCTATTACTATCTAAGATCGTATCTCTTAAACCGGGATTGGCGTTGCTTGGGACACTTAATTTAGTGTCTTGACTATAGCTATACACTCCCATTGTCAATGGTAAAGGTGCCGACTCGGCGATATCAACATTTAAGAAAGCTAAGACTCCTTGATCTGCTACTAAATCAGCAACTGTCCAGTGAACTTTAATTAATTGTTGACCTGTTCCTAGATAACTATCAGAAATTTTCTCATAAGAACCAAACTGACGACTAATTCCTTGACTATCTTGATAATCGGCTTCAGGATTATTAGCTAAAGTCATCCCTTCCGGTAACAGTACATAAGAAGTTAGTGGTCCTGTTAAGCGCTTTTGGGAAGAGTTATCATTCTTCATCACAACTTTTAAACGGTTTTGTCCAGGCGTTACAATGCCATTTTCTTGATTGACTAGCGAAACTGATGTTACACCAATCGGTAATGTGCCAACAGGTGGATTGGCTATCATTGCTTGGCGATCCCCTAGTGAAGCTGTATTATTAGGTGGAATTATACGATACATGGTGCCACCTTTTGACGTAATTTCGTGACTAACGCTGTTAGAAACTTGACCACGAGCACCTTTTTTAATTGAAAAATTTGCTTCAATAATATTATGTGAGGTTGTTCGTGGAGCAGCATTAAGATAAGTTATTTTTATTTCACTTACATCTTGGTCAGGACTTAACTTTAATTCCTCACGAGTGTAGCTGACTTTTCTATTTTTTGCTAGATTAAAGTCAATGGGTACTGCCGGTAAAAAGTTACTTTGACCTCTAATTTTTAATGAGTACGTTGCTTCTGGTAAACGTACTAAATCTTTGCTCATCGTCGTATAGGCATTATCTCTTGGTACGGCTGTTGAAAAATTTTCTAAGCGAATTTTATCATCAATTTTATAAACGATATCAGCTTTTTTCACCCCTTGATCAGCCATTTGACTAGGATTATAATTAGTAATTGGCCCAACCCATCGGCCTTGTGAATACTGATAAACGTCACTATTATGTGGAGCATAATAAAAATTTGTACCAAATTTCAAAGTATCGGTATCGTAAACTGTTGGCACAGGATTAATATTACCGTCCACTGGCGCTAAATTTCCTTTGCCATCAAGAGGACCGATGTGCTGCGATAAATAAATAGTCCCTGTTACTGGCGGAACCTCACCATCACCTTGGAGTAAGTTAATCGTGGCTGCGGCATTTTGAGTGGTGACTCGATCTGCCAGGTCAGTAACCGTTCCGGAAACTTTATTTTCCAATGTGTAATATTTTGTATTACTTGTTGCAAATCTTGTTTCTACTGTTAGTTCTTTTGAAAAGAGACTATTTTCTAAGCCTTTTTGCTCAGCAATCGTCGGTGCAGTAAATTCCCAAGTAATGGTTCTTGTTGCATTGTTATACTGGCCACCGTCACTAGCACTTATGTAGTTTAAATTAACTGGTAAAGTATCTTTAATTACAATTTTACTTCCTTCTTGTAAAAATAATGCGGCGGTCGTATTTTTCCCAACATTTGCCTTAATTTTCCAAATACTATAGTCTCCTTGAAGAGGTGGCGTGGTTTTGGGGTTATTCCCCCCACTATTAGCATAGGTTTGTAAGTATACTTTGCTCATGGCGAAAGGAGTACTTGCTTGAATGACTGTTTGGGCTGTTTCAGTTATGACTGGTAAACCAGGAATACTTAAAACAACATCACTCTTAAGAACTGTTCCATTTAATGTTGTTCCATTATCGGTTTGAATTTTAATAACTGTTTTGTATGTTTGACCAGTTTTTAGTGTCTCAAAATGATATAATAATTCATTCGTTTCTTGATTATATCGAGGGGTAACTCCTGCAATAGTTAACTCTTCTAAATTTTGATTAAAGTGTCCAACAGTGGGTAACTTAACCGCTAAATCAACTTGTTCATATTTAATAACTGAACCGGTCACTTTAAACTCTAAAAGGAAAATACTATTTACGCCGGCATCAATTAACGGCATCTTTGATGTGTAACTAACATCAATATTAAGACTGTGAGCAAAAGGGGCCAACGTAGCAGCTGCTTGAGCTTTTAAGTCTGCTTTACTTTCTTCAATACTTTCAGATTCTAGCTCTGTTTCTTGTTCAGCCTTTGGTTCTTTCATAGTGCTATTTTCTTGGTTCTTCTCTTTTTCGTCGCTAATCCCTTGAAGAGTTACCTTTTTTTCCACCACTTTTTCATCATCAATAAAACCATTAATTACAAGTTTTTCTTGATAATTGACTTCTTTTGCTTCCAGTTCAATTTCTTCTTGTTCATCATCCCAAATAATCAAAACTTTACGACTCTCTTCGTCATAAGTTATTTGTTCTGATTTTTTTTGATTTGAATGAGTCACTAATTGAAATCCTTGAGGTAAAATAAATTCCGTGTGAGATAAATCTTTTTGTGTTATTTTAAAGATAATTTTTTCAGTGTTATAAAATTCTAGTACTTCCGCCTCTTTGCTCTCCTTATCTTTAAAAACAAGTAACTCTGGCAAGAGTTTCGTCGTAACTATTTTATCCGTTAAATCTTCAGTTATTTCTTTATCCGACAGGCTACTTTCCATTGTTTCATTTATACTGTTCGTTAAATCAAACTGTTTGTTCATTTCACTTTCAGCAAGTGCGGTCACTGGCACAATTAAATAATAAAAAAGCAGTGTAATAACTATCAGTATATTAACTGTTTTTTTCATGTAACTCCCTCCTTTTCACAAGTATTGTCCGTTAAGACTATCAATTTGAAGCTTAAGATTTTTGAGTAGATTATAATCATTCTTAAGACAAATATAGTATAACTCAAATATGCTCTTGTTCATTTTCTCTTTATTTAGGTAGCACGTACAATTTAAAATAAGGGATAATAAAAAAACCGTAAAACTTATTAAAGTTTTACGGTTACAGAAAATTATTGACAAAATAGATTTATTTGGTAATTCACTCGTGAAATGTCTTTATATGTCGGATAGTCATCTATTAATATGATATCTACACAATCGCCATTAACTAGGCAATTAGAGACAATGAATTGATAGTCTCTCAGATTAATCTGACTTAGTTTGTCCTTTGTCGTATGATCAAACAAGATACTTGAATATTGTTTAGTCGAAACCCTATAAGAAAGTCTCTCCACAATGAATTTAGCATGTTTCTCAGAAAAATCACTGACAACTAGTATCTTTTGAGCTTTATTATACAAGACAACTTCCGGTATCGTCGTTACTAAGCAATAGATGATAATGTCTATATATGTTATAAAATCTATCCCTAATTCTGTTGATAACTTTGTAAACTGACTAACTAAATACTTATACAAACTTGGCTTTTCTTTTTGAAGCTTTACTGAAAAATATGCAAATCGATTAAATAATTTTGAAAAGGGAACCCCAAAATTTGTTTGTTCTAAGTATAAAGTATTCAAAACACCTTCAAATATTTTAAACTGCTCGATAGTATAAAGTAAACCTAAAAATTCAAATAACTCATTAACAAATTGATTAATCATCTTATTTACTGATTCTTTTTGTTCTGTATTTTCCCATCCTTCAAGATGAAAAATAATATCCGATTCAATATTATTAATTTGTTCTTCTTTTAATCGTGGAAAGTGACTTATCAAGAAGAGTAAATAGTTACTGCTTGGTGGTTTTCCCTTAAATTCACTCGTAGGACGCTTCTCTACATTAAATCCCTGATTTTCCCTAACTAATGAAACATAATAAAAAACAGTGAAATAGTAAATATTAAGATTATGTTTATCAACGTACTTCTTTAAAACATCTTGATTAGTTCTTTTTTGTAAATTTGTTAAAATATTCTCGCCAATCATTTCAAGTAAAAATACACCTGAAACTTCAGTTAGAATAGTTATCATAATTTTCCGATAGACTATTTCATTATCCGCCGTAAAATAATAAACAGATTGATGACTATTAAGATATATACCATAATTTTCAAAAAACTTATTAATTTTAGTTCTTAAACGATACAATGTTGACTGACTAACGTGTAATTTTTCTGCGTAATACTTGAGATCTTTATAAGGCGTATAAAAAACTAACTCAATCCACTTAACACTTAAGGATTCATTAAATATATCTGAAAATATCATCAAAAGAATTGAACTTGATGCTTGATTAATTCGAATACCATAAACAAATGAACTTTCAATGTTTAGTTCTTCTCCCCAAGATTCACGAATAATACTAATGTCTTCATTAATTGTTTTAGTCGCTACTCCTAAACTTTTAGCTAAATTACCGATTGTTACCCAACCGTCTGAGCTAGTTAAAAACTCAATGATTTTTATCTGCCGTTGAGATGGTGCATCCAAAACTGATCTCATAAAATTTCCTCCTTCATAAAACAAGCTTTATTCAAAAAAAACATAGGTAATAAACCATTCTGAAACTATATATATTTTTTTTGAGCTATAATATTAATGAAGGTTGCAAGTTTATTTTAGTACGAGTTTAAGATATTGTAAAGTTAAAGCTCATTTTTTAAAAAAATGACTAATAAAAAGGTCGAAAATTATTTATTTATAGTCAGTTGATTAACTTCCACTTTCTTTTTCATAAAACGATCAATATATCCATAACCTTGTTTCCATATGTAAAATATGAATAATAATTTAACAGAGCTCTTTATCCTAACTAACCTTTCTTTATCCCCTTCTCCAACACCAACTCCGTCAACCGCTCCCCTTTTGCCTTAGCTTCCAGTAAAAAATCGAAAGAACTGCCTTGGTAATCCCTTGGCACAACTAATTCCATCGTAAGTGGTAACTCGTAAGGGCTTTGACTAAGTAACTGGGCAAAGGTCTGCCAGTCAATGGCTCCTGAAAAAGGCGGTAAGTGTCGATCATTAGCAACTATTTTAAAGTCATCTTGCTGCTTGCCAATTTGCTCATAACCAAAATTATCGTTGACGTGTAGAGCAATCACTCGGTGTTTAAATTTTTCTAATAATTTAAACTGATTCTTTTCTGCCATTAACAACTCGTGGCCAGAGTCGTAGCACAAGCCTAAAAACTCAGCTGGGTAACGTTGAAACAACCGTTCAAACTGTTCGATTTGCAAATCAATTGGAGTCCATATTAAGTTTTCCACAGCAATCTTAACTTGCTTCGTTAAGGCGTAGCTTTTGAGTTCATCAAAAGATTTAAAGACTTGTTGCCAGTATTTCGCTTTAAAAGTTTGATTTTCAGCCATGTCTTCATAGGGCATTTGCATATGTAAGACGACTTCTTGGGCACCAATTTTGTTAGCTAAGTCAATCCGATTCTTAATTAAATCCACACCTGCTAAACGGCTAAATTCATTTAATGACGTGTAATCTTTCCGCTGGGTACTCGTATTTTTTCGTTTTTGAATAATGACTTTTTCACCATTTTCAAAGCGACTTTTTCGATCCCCTTCTGTTCCATGAAGGCCTTTAACTTTTAAGTCATATTTTACTAACCACGTTTTAAACATGTCCATCTCTGACTCTGCGTATATGTAGCTATCTTCCCAATCATAGCACCAGTGAACATGACTAAAACCAGCTTTGGCAATTAGCTCTAGTTGTTCTTCCATACTGTCAAAGCTAGGGACATCATCTCTAAAATCACTATTAATACTTAATTCAATCATGTTTAGTTCTCCTTTGTGAGCTTGGCTTGTTTAGCAATTGTTTGGCTTAAGAGGACTGAGCAGACTAAGCCCATGACAGCCAAACCGACAATGATACCGAATAAAATGTTGTAACCCCCTTTACCTGGGTAGTTATCTAAGACCGTTCCGTATAAGGTGTAAATAAAGATATCCGGAATATAACCAATCAAACTAATGATTCCCGCCGCTACTCCGACGTAAATATTAGGGATTTTCATCTCATCAATCGGCGCAAAATACACACCTCGAACCATAGCAATCGTAAATGAAGCTAATAAAACGACAACTAAGGTCACTGTTAATAAAGACTCTTGCGCCGGGATAATAATCAGACCTGTTGTCGTAATAATTATGCCAGTAAAGCCAAAGAGTAAAAACTTAGACGCTGAACCAATCCGATCAGCAATCATCCCACCTAAAGGCCCACCACCAATTCTTAAGCCGTAAGTTCTAATAATTCCCACTGTCGCCCCTAAAGAAACAGACATTCTAAATACATCTGTTAAATAGGGTGTTAAGTAAGTCAACCCGCCATTGATAGAATAGGCTGAGAAAATGATACCTGAAGCGTACCAAACAGCTGGAATCTTCAAGGCGTAACTTAACCCTTGAAAGAGTGGCTCTCTTTTAGCAATGGCTTCACTTTTCTCATCTAAGACAAAATAAGCGAGAACCCCTAAGACAAATAAGATCAGCGAATAGAAAATAATAATTCCTCTCAGTCCCAAGGCACCTTCACCGATTCGTTTAAAAACTAAGACTGATAACAAGGCCACAATTGTCGCCGTTAAGCCCCGGCCACCTTCTAAAAAGCCAAACAACTTCCCTTGCTCTCGGCTGTCACCTAAAAGTTTGACCGCCTTGATTAACGTTGCCCAAAAAGTAAAGACTGTAGTGACTGCAAAAACCATGTGAATAACAATCAACATCATAAAAGAAGGAAAAGTGGCATAATAAAAACCAACAAAACTAGTTAAAATTAAAGATAGCGGGATTAGTTTCTTATAAGAGATCCGATCAGCTAAGATTCCACCAGGTATATACAACAACAAATTAACAATTCCGAAAGCTGACATCAGCACACCTAACTGGGTATTTGAAACCTCAAAAACGTCAACCATCACGACATAATAAGACTCTCGCAAATAAGGCAATTGATAAATTACCCCACCTGCTAAACATAAAATAAACAAGGTTAACCATTTTCTGAAACTACTCTTTTTTGTCACAGCTTTAAGCTCCTTTAATAAGGTCAAAGGGACACATAAATACTGACCAACACTTTCCTTAATTGACTTAACCATCTTGTTTTTTTCAAGTAAAATAAAAAAACTAACAATGCCAAGGATATTTTAGCGACTGTTGGAAACGTTGTCAATTTTAAAACAACTTAAAAGCCTTAGTTCAACTTTTCAGTTGTCTACTAAGACTTTACTTGTTAAGCATGTTCTAACTTTAGTCACAAATCAGCCGTTCACTGAGGATCCCCTTCCTTCCCCAAAATAAATTCAATAAACCCTTGAATCCCTGACTCTTCCATTCTTAATTTATTAAGGACAATCCCATAAATTTCACTAATTTCAATTTGTTTGATAGGTAGTTCCACTAACTGACCTTTCAATAATTCTAAGTCAATTAGTTCTTTTGGCAACAAAGCCACGCCCTGATGATTTAAAGCAGCTTGTTTAATAATTTCATTCGTTGAGCATTCCCACTTCGGTTCCTTAAGTATCTGATTTTTTAGACAGAAATCATCAAATTGTTGGCGATAAGAACTACCGGATTCTCTAACTAAAAAATCATACTCCCGCCATCCCTTCGTGGTGTCTCTTTCAGCTAAATAATCTGGACTAGCTACAAATCTCAAAGAAAATTCTCCTAAAGGATAATAGAGATAGTCCTCAGAGGTGATTGCCCCTTCAAGTAACGCTAAATCAAGTTGATTATTCTCTAACATTTCCTTAATTTTCCGGGCATTATTAACGTGTAAGCGACATTCAATTCCTGACTCCTTTTCAAATCTCTGAATCAATTCTGGTAATAATGTACTGCCAATCGTCATCGAGCTACCAATTTTCAAACTCAGTTTAGTTTTTTTAAAGGCTAACATCGCCTCATCATGGGACTTAAGATACCCTTGAGCATAGGGGATAAAGCTTTCGCCCTGTGGGGATAAGATTAGTTTCCGACCTTGTCGTTCAAAAAGTTTCACCTCTAGCTGTCTTTCTAACTCTTTGATTCCTTGGCTAATGGCTGGTTGGCTGACATGGAGTGCTTCTGCCGCCTTTAACGTACTACCTTCTAGACAAATTGCTAAAAACATTCTAATTTTCTCCACCATCTATCATCACCTCTTATACATTATATAACAAAGTATTAGTTTTTATTATTTATTACTCTGATTTGATGAATTAAGGAGGTTATTATGTATAAAAATCTGAACTTATTCAAACTTTTTTTCTTGCTAGCACCTTCACTTTTTCTGGTGGGTTAGCTATGGTCCCGATGTTACATCAAGAGCTAGTTACTGATCAAAACTATCTAAAAAGTGAGACCTTTTATCACTATGTTTCCTTAGCCCAAACAGTCCCAGGGGTCACTGTCATCACTACAGCCTGTTTATTAGGCGAACAAGTCAACGGGAAGGCTGGTCGTTTTTTTGCGAGCCTAGGAGCCATTACGCCTGTTTTAGTTATTATGACCTTATTGACGATGATCTATCAATCCTTACCTCAAGGCGGCGTCATGCTTTATGTTTTAACTGCTATTCGGGGAACGGCTGGTGTTTTTATTTTAGAAGCAGGAATTGGCATGTTTCCTTACATTATCAAAAAAAGACCAAAAGCTTGGCTTTTGGTCTGCTTAACAATTTTAGCTATTACAATTTTTCACGTCCCAATTGGTTATATCATCAGTAGTTGTTTCCTCTTAGCTATCTTTTCAAGAAAGGAAATTACATGAAAATACTTATTTTAATCTTTCTAAAAATTGGTTTCTTAGGCTTTGGCGGTGGCTACGCCATGCTGTCTTTAATTTTTGCCGATGCTAAGAAACTAGGAATCACCACTCAGCAGTTTGCTGACTTAAATGCTTTAGACTTTTTAGCCCCTGGTCCTATCGCTGTCAATTCAGCGACTTACGTTGGCTACATTACTTATGGTTTTACTGGGGCAGTCGCAGCAACTTTAGCTGTTTGTACCTCATCTTTTGTCTTTTCCAGTCTCTTACTCAAATACGAAGCAACTTTTTTCGCCAAGCCAGTCTTAGCTAAATTTTTAAACTTAACTAAAATCGCCGCCTTAGGCATGATCATTGCTGTTGCTTTAAATTTACTTTTCGACGCGTTGATTCCTAGTTCGTTGCCACTGATTTCCTTAGTTGGAATAAGTATCGCTGAGATTGGTCGCTTTAAATACAAACTAAATACTTTATTAGTTTTAGCTTTAGCTGGTGGGGCCGGTGCCTTGCTCTACTTTATGAGCTAAGGCATTTATTTCAACGACTCAATAATCGACCTTCCTAAAGCTCGTTGCTTCAAAGTGTAGCTAATTAAAACAAGACTGCTAAACGTTCCACCTAAGACTAACCCAAGTTGACCTACAGTTAAACTTACTGGCCAACTAGCTAACTGACCTAAATAACTCAAACTGACTGATAATAATCCCGTTGCGACAGTTGTTAAACTGGCTAAAAAGAAATTTTCCCATCCTAGTAAATGACTGATACTTTTCTGCTTAAACCCAAAGGCGCCTAGCAGACCGACTAGTTTTTGACGTGTCCCTTGCAGTTTCTGCATCAGGACGACAATCAGAAATAAACAAACTGCTAAAACTAACAAGGTGATGATCATAAAGACGCTCTTAATTTTAGTAAATGATGTTAACATCGTCTCAACTTCTGTTAAGGCCATTTCCGGGGCTAAACCGGCTTTAGCAAGTGACTGATAGACGGATACAATCTCCTCAAACTGCTTAACATCGAAGGTGATTCCTAGCCATGGCTGATTAACTCTCCCTTGATATAGGGCTGCTTCGAGATCTGAACTTAAATACAAATCATCGTAGGCAGCATTATAAATCCCACTAATCTTTAAGTTATAGCTCTTTTGATTGACTATCACAGTTATCTTTTCACCAATTAATTGATTGATTTCCCCTCTAAATTGTTTAGCTAAGGTGCCACTTAAGGCTACTTCTTTTTGTCCTTTTTGAGGCATTTTACCATAGGAAATCACCTCTTTAGCCCGAGGGAGGGGGTATTTCTCTGCCAGAGTGAGGGTTTTGCCACTACTTTTTAAGGTAATATTCGTTAAGAGATACTGCTTGTAGACATTTTCTAACCTAGGATCATGACTGATTTTTTGATAATCCTCTTCAGTGACTTCTGGGCCGACTTTAATAAACCCATTACTTAACCCACTATTTTTCTTTTGAAAATCAGTGATTGAACTTTTTACTGCTTGATTTGCTGAGATAGTAAAGAGTAAACAAGTGGCACTGATAGCAAAAACTATGGCAATTAAGCAATAATTTCTGAGATTGACTTGGAAATTTTTCCAAGCTAAAGGTCTCGTTATACCGTTGCCATATGCTTTAAGTTTAAAGGCGAGTGGATTATTATCATTTGCACAGTTACTTCCTGTTTTTAGTAACAGCTTTTGCTCATCGATTATTAACACTTGGTCGGCATCCTCGCAAATTATTGGATCATGAGTAATTAAAATGACTAAGCGCTCTTTTCCAATCTCTTTCAGTAACGCCATGATTTCAGTGGCTGTTCCTCGGTCTAAGGCACCCGTTGGCTCATCAGCTAAAATCACTTGAGGATTATTTAACAACGCTCTAGCAATCGCTACCCGTTGCTTTTGACCACCAGATAAAGTCTCACTTTTTTGCTGCTCTTGTGCTACTAAGCCGACTTTTTTTAATAAAGACTTCCCTTGACTAACTAAGCTATCATTGTCCTTTTCAACTTGTAAATAGCTAGGATATAGAACATTTTCCAAAGCTGTATAACCTTCCAACAAATGATAGTCTTGGAAGATGAGCCCTAGATAATCTTTCCGGTAGTTACGACTTTCCTCTTGAGTTAACTCAGCTAGATTTTTCCCACCAAATAAAACAGCTCCTTGATAATCAGAATCCAAACTTGCTAAAATCTGGAGTAAGGTGCTCTTACCAGTGCCTGATTCTCCCATTAAACAGACTAGGCCTTTTTCCGGGAAATCAAAATTAACTTGGGAGAGCACTCGCTTTTTTTGATAGCTTTTCGTTAGATTTTTTAATTGATACATTATTTTTTACCTACTTTAAAGACTTTCATAATGTCGATTTTCCATATAATTAAACTTGAAATTAATAGTCCTAAAGCGCCCAGTAACAGTGTTACTAGGACTGGCTTCCCTAGTTCTGCTAGACTTAACATCTCATTTCCAAAGAATTTTTCCGATAATTGATTTAAGAAAGGTGACAAAGCTAATAAAATTGTCAGAGCTACGAAGACTGCTAGAAAGACTTCGCCACTATTTAGTTTCACTAAATTGAAATTATCAAAACCATTCACTTTAAATATTGCGTATTCTTTACTTCTAAAAAGAGTACTAATTAAGTAAATTGCCCCCACCGTAGCTAAAACAAGAACTATCATTAGTTGATTCACGGAACTTGTTTGTTCTGTTGATTGTTGGCCTAAGCGAACCACATCTTCAACGATTTCAAAGTTGCCTAAAGGCACGATTCCTTGGCTATTTAATTCGTCTTTAATCGCAATTAAACTTTCTGGTGAGTTAGTTCGCATAATAAAGTTGCTATCTTTCAATTTTTTCTCTGAAACTGATAATAATTCCGTTAAGGCCGACTCACTAAAGAAGAAAGAATCTTCAATTTCATAAGTAAAGGTCTCCTGACCTGTTCCTGTTGTAACTGTCGTATTAATTACCCCGACAATTTCCGCTGTCACTTTTGTTGGCACAAAGATTGGTGTTTCACCTTGCCAAGTCGTAATTGTTGCTGAAAATTCAAGCTCTTGACCTAGGGCTTCTGCCATTGTTAAACCACTTTTTTTGATAAAACTCTCCGGCACAACGACTTGCTTTTTAGGTCCCTTGGGCATCTCGCCAGCTAATATTTTATTGATAACTGGAGCATTACCGGAACTAGTAATCTGATAGTCTTGATCTGCCAATTTAATCTCAATATCATTAAAAGCTAAACTATAGGTGACAAATTGAATCCGTTCATCCGATTGATACTGTTGGTATAAAGCACTAACGTCTTGATTAACATTCGCTGAAGGTCCCGTTTCTGAATCATTGCCGGTTCCAGCGGCACTCATAAAATGAGGAACTAGACTAATATCTAAGATGTTTTCTCCATAAACCTCAATCATATCAGCAAAGGCATTTTGATTACTTTCCTGAATTTTTTCGCCACTTGCCCCTAATAATAAGGAGCTACCGACTAGTAATGTCAGAACGGTTGTCAAAAAACGGCCTTGATGACGGCTGATAGTTATTTTTAAAATCTTTAAAATTCCTTGCATACTAAGGCCTTTATTTTTGTTAAGGCTCTTTTTGGTGACTAGTTGAGAGTCAGCCTTTTGGTCGCCTCTTAGGAGCACCCCTTTATCTAGTTCAATCACTTGGTCAGTCTGGGAAATATTCGTAAGCTCATGGGTCACAACAATTACATTGCGACTTTTAGCTAATTCTCGAAAAATCCCCATAACTTCTCTGGCTGTTCCTTGATCCAATGCACTAGTCGGTTCATCAGCTAATAAATAATCAGGATCTTTCATTAATTCTCGGGCAATCGCCACTCGTTGGCGCTGTCCACCAGATAAATCTTTAACTTTTTGCTCAGCTAATTGGCTGATTTTTAACTCAAGCATAATCTTTTCAGCCTTTGGTCCCTGACCTTTCTTTAAATAAGTCGGCAAATTAAGATTTTCTAAGACTGTTAGCTCATTAAGTAACTTATAGTCTTGCCAAATAAAGCCGACTTTATTATTTAATAAGGCACTCCGTTCTTGGTTACTTAACGCACTTAATAACTAACCATCTAATAACACCTCACCCTGGTAGTCTTGGTCAATTCCTGCTAAAATCCGCAACAATGAAGACTTACCGCTACCTGAGGGCCCGGTAATAAAGCTTAAGCCTTCTCCGATTGTAGTACTGATATCATCAAGAATTACCTTGTCTGCTACTACTTTTTTAATTTTATTTAATTGAATCATCTAAGTTCCTCCTGTCTTTCAAAAGAACTATAACAAAGTCGATGTTAAATCTTTGTAAAGAAGGCGCGACAAAGGTCTTTCAAAAAAAAGAAGCTTAGTTAAGCTTCTTTTTCTTTGGTAAACTGACAATTACCCTAGTCCCTTGAGTAGCCTGGGGATTACTGACAATCTCAATCTTGCCTTGATGTTTACTGATAATTTTTTGGACAATGGCTAACCCTAAACCAGAACCGCCAACTTTCCGATCCCGGCCTTCGTCTACACGAAACAGTGACTGAAAGACGGCTTCTCGATATTCTTCTGGAATCCCAATCCCTGTATCAGTTATGGAAATCTGCGAGGCTGTTAGTGTTTCATTAACACTTAGCTCAATACCGCCCCCTTGTTGGTTGAATTTGACACTATTTTCCAATAAGTTATAAAAACCTTGATACAGTAAATCTAAGTCCCCAGTAATCATCTGATCCGTCACCTGCGAGGTAACTATTAGCTCTTTCTCTTCAATCATCGGCCCTAGATCAGCTAAGATATTTTCGAATAAATCACTAACTAATATTTGGCTCTCCTCACCTAGTTGATAATCATTCGTCAACTGCAAAAGCTTTTCAACCATTTCAATTAAGCGTTGCACTTGCTTACTTAAATCCGCCACTAAGACTGCCGTCTCCTTTGACAGCTCTAGCTCTTTCCGTTGAAAAACAGCTAACTTTGTTTTTAGAACGGTTAAAGGTGTTCGTAATTCATGAGCCACATTGCCAGAAAATTGTTTTTGAAATACAAAGGATTCGTTAAGCTGGCGCTTCATTTGATTAAAGGAATTAGTTAAGTCAGAAATCTCATCTTTAGCTAAAGGTAGCGCTAATTCATCAGATAAAGTATCTAACGAACTGTTTTTAATTTTTGTGTTTAACTCAATCAAACTAACTAAGCCTTTACCGGAAATATAATACGCCCCTAAGCCCCCACTAATAATAATCAACACCATAAAACTCGCACTCGTTATATAATAGTTTTTTAAAATTTGCTCTTGCTCTCGTTGTTTTTCCGCTACTGCCGGGTCTATACTTGGGGTCATTGCAATTGCGGGCATTACTAAACGCCCTCTTGAGTCCCTAGTACTAATTGCTTGAGCTGGCAGTAAAGTTGAAGCGATTTGGGAAGACATTCTTTTACCAGAGAGACTAGTGAAAATCGTTAAACCAATGCAACAACAGCTTAATATTAACATCGTTAAGACAGTAAATTTCAGCCTAATCGGCATTTTATTGAGCATTTTTCTCACCTGCTTCTCCCCTTAAATAATAGCCGACACCAACTTTCGTGCCAATTATGTCATAGCCTAAGCGTTCTTTCAGCTTCTTCCGTAACGATGCCATATGGACACGAATTGAGCTACTAAAGGGATTAACATTGCTATCCCAGACATGAGAAATCAATTCTTCTTGGCTAACGACTTTCTCGCCCGCTAAGAGTAAATAACGTAAAATCGAAAATTCTTTTTTAGTTAGTTTTAAAGCTTCCCCTGCTACTTGGACCTCATTTGTCGCAACACTCAGAAGGACTTGGTCAAAGCTTAGGTCATTATTTTCTTGAATAAATTGTCTTCTTAATAAATTTCTAATACGAGCTTCTAATTCGATGAACTCAAAAGGTTTCGTCAAATAGTCATTGGCGCCAACATCTAAGCCTCTGACCTTGTCTTCTGCTTGGTCACGGGCACTTAAAATTAAGACTTTGAATTCTAAATCCTTTTCCCGAATTTTTTCTAAGACTTGAAAGCCATCTCGTTCTGGTAAATTCAAATCTAAAATCATTAAGTCATAATCTTCTGTTTGATACTTAAATAGCGCCTCTTCCCCATCTTCAGCCTGATCAATGGCGTAACCAGATAGCTCTAAGCCTTCTGCCAGGGCGCCACGTAAATCTTGGTCGTCTTCAACAATTAGTAATTTCATAGGAACTCCTTTTAGTTAGTTATTAGCTAGCTTTCTTTTATGCATTATACTTAATTGGTAGGTGGAGGACAATAGTTTGACTAAGAATCAAGATTATCAGTGCATTTTCTATTTGTCTCTTCTTTAAACGGAACAATTCAAACACATTTATTAACATTCCGTTAAAAAAACTCTTTACATTCTCATTTAACTATAGTAAATTTAAGTAGTTAAGTAAAAAAGCCAAAATAAAAACGGAAAGGAGTATGACTCATGAAAATTATACTTTTAATTAACTCTAACAAATTAAATATAACTAATCTGAATCAACTATCTCCTTCTACGGTATCTATTTTAGAATAGCTCCACTGTTGTAAACTGCTTTTACAACGCGGCCAAGCTATGTGCTTATCATAAAATTAACCAACCGGTAAAGTGTGGATCATGTGGATTCAACATCTTATGGGTTTTTTTGTGCGCTTTTTTACCGACACCGCAATTATATTGCTCAAATTAAACAGAAAAAATCATTTAACTACAAACTAAATGATTAAACAGTATGGAGTGAATAACTATGTTAAAAACATTTTGGAGCTATATTAAAAAGCATCCAATCATTTACGGAATCGCCACCTTTTTTGCTATTTTATCATCAGGCTTAACTTTAATTCCTAATTTAATTATTCAACAATTTGTTGATGGCTTTGTCGATCAGACATTGACTGCTAAAGGTCTAACTTTCGTTTTAAGTGTCTTCTTTATTAGTGTTGTCATCATTTATGTCGTTGACGTTTTTTGGGTGATGATTCTTTTTGGTCAATCTTTTCGCTATCAAGCTGAATTAAGGCGGGAGACGTATCAAAAATTATTACATTTAAGAACTCCCTTCTACGAACGGTTTCGTTCTGGGGATCTAATGACTCGTATGACCAGTGACATTGATTACTTAGGTGACACTATCGGCTACGGATTTATGTTAATTGTCTCGAATATTACTTGGGCAATTAGTATTTTAACAATTATGATTATCACGACTTCTTGGAAAGCCACGACCATTAGTGTCTTGCCTTTAATTTTATTCGGCTACATCGTCTTCCGCTTATGGAAAAAAATCGATGTCCTCTACGAAGACAACCGTGACTCTGTGGCTAAATTAAGTAATGAAGTTTTGGAAATGGTCGACGGCATTCGCGTGATGCGGGCTTATGGAAAAAAAGACTTAGAACAACAACGTTTTGAGACACGAACAACTGCGGTCCTTAAAAAAGCGAATAATTTAGTCGTTTACAATGGTGCGATTGGCCAAGTTGCTAAATTACTAACTGGTTTAAGTACAGCGATTGGCTTAACTTATAGCGGCTATCTCATTAGCCAAGGCCAGATGACAATTGGTCAATTAATTGCCTTCCAAATTTACTTAGGTATGTTAAGTGGCGCTATCTGGGGCTTATCAGATATTGTTCTCGTCTATCAACAAGGAAACGTCTCTTTTCGGAAAATTCAAGAGTTGCTTGCTGCTGATGATCAATTGGAAAAAGCTGGTGATGAAACAATTTCAGCCATTGATCACATTGAGTTCAGTGACTATCAGTTCCAGTATCCGACAAACGACAGCACAACCTTAAATACGATTGCCTTTGAATTACAACGGGGACAGACTTTAGGGATTGTTGGGAAAACCGGCAGTGGTAAAACAACCTTAGTCAGACAATTATTACGCCAATACCCCGTTAGTACAACCGGGGCTTTGAAAATTAATGGTCGCTCAATCCAAGACTACGACATGACGGAACTGGAAGGCTTAATCGGTTATGTTCCCCAAGAGCATATTTTATTTTCAAAAACCGTTGGTCATAACATTCGTTTTGGTAATCGTCATGCCGATGAACATGAGATGTCTGCTGCCATCGAATCAGCCAATTTCACTACTGACCTTGAGCATATGACTGAAGGCTTAGCAACTTTGATTGGGGAAAAAGGGGTCTCGATTTCTGGTGGTCAAAAACAACGGGTCTCAATTGCCCGAGCCTTAATTCGTAAACCTGATTTGTTAATTTTAGACGACTCATTATCGGCCGTCGATGCTAAAACCGAGCGGGCAATTATTGATAATATCCGCACCATTCGCCAAGATAAGACGAATATCATCGTCAGTCATCGCCTCTCAGCGGTAGCTGAAGCCGATAAAATTTTAATTATTGAAGACGGCGTAATTATCGAGCAAGGAACGCCACAAGCATTAATGGCCTCAAAAGGCTGGTACTACGAGCAATTCATGACCCAACAAATGGAGGTGACGAACAATGACAACATTTAAACGCTTAGTCAGTTATTTTAAATATGAACCTATCCGCTATAGTATCGGTATTTTTCTTTCTTTACTAACAGCAGGCACATCGATTTACGTCCCAATGGTTGGTAAACAAATGATTGACTACGTTTCAAACCAAGTAGCAACTCAATCCTCTGTTGATTTTGGCTACTTGTTACAAAAATTCGGCTTATTCATGTTAATTACGTTGATTAGTAGTCTTTGTGGCTATGCCAGTTACTTACTGCTTGCTTATGCGTCTAATGGAGTTAGTAAAAAATTACGTGATCAAGCCTATGAACATATGCAAAAATTACCGGTTTCTTATTTTGACGATAAACCAGCTGGTAAAATTTCTGCTCGTATCGTCAACGATGTGGAATTATTGCGAACTAACTTTTATTTAAACTTTAGTAATACAGTTATTATTGACCTGCTTACGGTCATTGCAATTTACGTCGCTCTGTACTTAGTTAGCCCGCCGATTGGGATTGGCTTATTAGTACTCTTGCCTTTCTTTGCTATTTGGCAATTAGTTTATGTTAAATTAGCTGCTCCGATTAATAAACGGTGGCGCGAATCTGTCAGTGACTTAAATAGTCATACGGCAGAAATTGTCCAAGGGGTTTCGATTGTTCAACTTTATCATCAACAGGAGCAAATGCTTGAGGAGTTTGAAGAGACGAATCAAACTTGGCTGGATTCCCGCTTAAAAAGTATTCGCTTAGATGCAAGTTTATCTTGGGACTTTTCGACTTTCATTAAAAACTTAGTGATGTTTGCTGTCTTAATGTACTTAGGCACTCAATTTGTCGATGGCATTATGGGCTTTTCGATTGGGACAATTTACGTCATTATTAATTACATCAATCGCTTATTTGATCCTATTTTAGAATTAGTCCGCTTAATGTCAACTTTGCAACAAGCCTTGGCTGGTGGCAAACGGGTCTTTGATTTACTAGACGAACCCGTTGAGACCGACAGTTCTGACATGATTGCCTTCGATCAAGGGCGAGTCGTTTTTGACCATGTTAGTTTTGGCTATGATCCCGCTAAACCGATTTTAAAAGACATTCATTTTACAGCTGATAAAGGAGAAACCATTGGCTTAGTCGGCCACACTGGTTCTGGTAAAAGTTCAATCATTAACTTACTTTTCCGCTTTTACGATCCGCAAAAAGGCCAAGTCTTGATCGATAACCAAGAATTAGCCCAACATAACCGAGAAAGTATTCGCGATCAGATGGGGATTGTTCTCCAAGAACCTTATCTTTTCAGTGGCACTGTTGCTAGTAATATTAGTATGAATGACCCTAAGATTACTAATCAGATGGTTTTAGAAGCCATTGAAAAAGTTGGTGGGAAAGCCTTGATTGCGAAACTACCTTTAGGCATTCACGAACCTGTTGTGGAAAAAGGTCAAGCCTTCTCTTCTGGAGAACGGCAGTTAATTGCCTTTGCCCGAACATTGGCAAGTGATCCTAAGATTTTAATTTTAGATGAAGCTACTTCCCATATTGATACGGAAACGGAAGAAATCATCCAACATGCTATGGAAGTTGTTAAAGCTGGCCGGACGACTTTTATTGTCGCCCACCGTTTATCAACGATTCAAAACGCTAATCAAATTCTCGTTTTAGATCATGGTGAAATTAAAGAGCAAGGGACTCATGAAAGCCTCCTTGCCTTAGATCAGTATTACGCTGAGATGTACCGATTACAAGGGGCTGTCCTTAGCAGCTAAAATAAAGCAATAGGAAAAAGTCATAACTGCCTCTTTTTGAGAGTTAGTTATGACTTTTTTTATGTTTATTTAGACTCTTTATACCTTTCTAGTTTAGCTAATTCCGAAGTAATCGACTCCCGTTTTTCTTCTAAAAAATCTGGCAAATACAAAGGGCTCTCATCAATTGTCTCAACTTCATTAATTGTCGGAACTTTTTTTATTTTAGAGGCTACTTCAAACAATAAATTATTCGGCTCTCTAAAATAAGTTGCATCAAAAAATTCCCGCGGCTGGATACCTGAATGGCTAAAATTACGATTAATAATTTTTTCATTAATTGCTAATAAGTCAGTATAATCAGACACATATAAGGCTAAATGATGAATACCACCAATTCCTTGAATTTCCAAAGGACTTTCCGTATCTTCTATTAAATGAATCTCATGTTTAAACTCACTATTATTATTATTTAACATCGTCACTGGGTAAATCCCTTGCATAACCTCATTAATTTTTGTAAAATCAAACCATTCTGTTAAGATTTTTTCTGTCGCTTTTGGATATCTTAGTCGTAAATGGACGGAGTGAAGGCCGATGATCCCATGTTTTGAGGGAATACTTCCTGTTAGTTTCGGATAAAACAGCCCCCGGCTATTCTCTAAATAAGAAATACCTAAATTCATGCCGTCAGGATCTTCAAAGCGGATAATTTTTGACTCTCCATAATTCTCGATTCCACAATGCTCTATGTTATACTTATCTAAATGCTCTATCCAGTATGCTAGTGACTCCTCTGACTGAACTGAAAAAACGGCTCTTTCAATAGCATTCGTGCCAAAGGTATTTTCTCGGAACGTATTAATTTGAAAGACTGTAAACTCCGTCCCTGGTCGCCCTTGCATATCTGAAAAAAATAAATGGTACATTGTCGTATCATCTTGATTAACAGTTTTCATTAATAAATTCAGTCCTAATATGTCATGATAAAAATCAAATGAACGATGAATATCAGAGACTAATGCTGAAATATGGTGAATTCCTAAACTTTTCATTCAATCATTTCCTTTACTATTTTATTATTTATCTAGGAGGTATCTTATGCAAACATTTGTATCTGAAAACAACTCAGAAAACTTATTCGTCTTATTCCATGGTACAGGAGGAAACGAATTTAGTCTATTATTCTTAACTGGGGAATTAGACCCTCAAGCAAGTATTATCAGCTTTCTTGGTGATCATGGCCTTGGTGTTGAAAGGCGTTATTTTAAGCCATTAATTAACGGTGTTCTCGATGAGGCTAATTTCTTTAAGGCCGTCGATGCTTTTTTAGTTGACTGGGATCAACAAGCTATTAACTATTCTCAAATTACTTTTATTGGTTATTCTAATGGTGCTAATTTCATTCAAGGAATCTTGAGTAAGCGACCTGACATTTGTCAGCAAACACTCTTATTACACCCACAACAATTCAATCTTACGTTCCCAGCACTGACTAAAAAGAGTCCTAATTCACTTTTATTAACCACAGGGGCTAATGACCCACTTGTGATACCTGGGGATATCTTGGCTTTAAGTCACCAATTAGAACAGTCTTTTGCTAAGGTTAAACTTATCCTTTTAGATGGCGAACACGGCATCACTGATAACGAAATTGCTGAAATCAAACAGTGGTTTGAAACGGCGAATTACAATTGTAATATCAAACAAGTCAAATAGCTCAGCTTTAATATGGGTAAGCCTTCCTCTAACAAAACTATGAAAAAAAGGCTTACTCTGGTTGAGAAAGAGTTCATTCAAAAATAAAAACAGCCCCTTCAGTTTCAACTGAAGGGGGCTATTTAAGCATAAACCATAACTAAAAGACCATTTGGATCTGTAATTGCCAAGCTTTTATTTACTTGGTCAAATTTCATATTATCCCAAGTAGTGTAGTATAAATCGAGTAAACCTAAGGCTTGATAGTCAGCCACTCCGGCAGTTAACCATGACATACTTAAAGACATGCCACTGTAATCACTTAAAAAAGATATCGGGACTTTCCTGTCAATCTTTTTATCAGGAACTACAACCTTAAGTTCAACTTGAGCAAAATGACCGTAAACTTCAACAACGTAATCATTAAATTCAAGAATATTTTGCATCTGCGGAAACTCCTTTCCTTTAAAAAGCTTTAATGACTAAAATTCTTTGGCTGTTTCTTCACCTGAAAGGACTCGGAGAGCACCATTTCTTAGAGCTTCCATCTCAAATTCACCAGGAATACTAGAAACTGGCGCTAGAAATTCGACTCTTTCTTTGACCCAGTCAACTAATCTATCTGAATAAGCTAAGCCACCAGTAATCACAATTTGGTCAACGTTGCCTTTTAGGACCGTGGCAAGTTCGCCAATTCCTTTAGCTACTTGATAAGCCATTGCTTCGAGAATTAACCTAGCTTCATCGTCGCCATTGACAATTCGTTCTTCGACTTCGATGCCGCTATTTGTGCCAAGGTAAGAAATCATACCACCTTCTTTACGAGTCCAAGCAGTTATTTCCTCTTGTGTTTTTTCGTAACAGAACGGAATGAATTCTTTTAGCGATAAACTACCAGTTCTTTCGACTGAGAAAGGACCTTCATCATCTAGAGAGTAATCAACCATGCGACCATTTTGATGGGCACTAATCGTTGAGCCACTACCTAAATGAGCAACAATTAAGTTAGCTTCTTCATAAGGTTTATTTAAATCTTCAGCGGTTTTTAAAGCAATCGCTCGCATGTTTAACGCGTGACCGATACTCGTTCTTGGAACACCTTTCAGACCTGATACTCGGGATAGTTCATGGTATTGATCGACAGTAATCGGATCATAAATCATGGCGATACAGTCTTTTGAACTTTTTTCTTTAAAGCCGTTAGCTAAAATTGCCCCTAAGTTTGAGGCATGATGGGTTTTTGTCCCATTAATTAACCACTCAATCATCTCTTCATTAACCATATACGCCCCCGCATCGACCGGTGGCAAGGCACCGCCGCGGCCGACAGCAGCATCAATTTCCGTGTAATCAATCCCTTCCTTTTCTAAGAAAGACTGAATTAAGGCCATGCGATAATCGTATTGATCCGCAATCCTTGGGAATTTTGATAACTCACTTGTTTCATGAAAGACGTTTTTGTTTAAAATTTCTTTTTTATCTTCATAGTAGGCTACTTTCGTTGAAGTAGAACCTGGATTAATGACTAATACTTTCTTCACAAAAATCCTCCTTACATTGCACAAGCAATCATTAATGAATTGATTTTTTCTTCTGTTGTTGAACCTCTTGACGTAATAATAATCGGCACTTTAGCTCCTAGAACGAGGCCCGCCATCTTACCTTTACCAAAAGTCACCATACTCTTGCCTAAAAGATTTCCAGCAACAATATCTGGCACTAATAAAATATCAGCTTCGCCAGCAACTGGACTTTGATAGTCTTTCTCTTTAGCAATTTCTTTGCTTAATGATAGATCTAAAGAGATTGGTCCTTCAACAGTTACATCACCAAAGTCATTTCTTTCAAATCGCTCTTTTAAAATTACCGCATCTGTTGATGCTTGTAACTTAGGGTTCACGTTTTCACTAGCATCTAAGACTGCCACATTCGTATGCACATAACCTAATTTTTTAGTTAATAGTAAGGCATTTAATAAAATATCTTCTTTCGTATTCACGTCAGGAGTTAACATCATCCCGCCATCTGTTAAAAATAATAATTTATGATAGTAAGGAATTTCATTAATCGCTACATGTGACAAGGCTGCTGATTCACGAATCCCTTTTTCCTTATTAACGACCGCTTTTAGTAAGTCTCTTGTTTGAATGTGACCTTTCATTAAAACATCACCTAAGCCATCACGGATGACAGAAACTGCTTTTTCAGCAATTTCTGGGTCACCAGTGACATCGATTATTTCCAGTGTTTTAATAATTTCAGGTGCAATTTCCATTTTCCCAAGGAGGTCGACAATAACCTTTTCCTCGCCAATCAAAATCGGAATCAGCAATGCTTCCCGATACAAAGCCATCACAGCTGAAAGGGTATGGTCGTCAGTTGCATTTGCTACAACAACTCGTTTAGGAGTACTAGCCGTACTTGAGAGTTGTTTTTTTAATGCATCAAATGATGCTAATACCATAAGTACACCTCCATTAATTAATTTTTAAGTAACATTAAGTTTGGATCTGCTAAAGCTTTTTTGAATTCTGCTAAAGCACTTTGAGCTTCTACCCCATCAACTAAACGGTGGTCAAAGGCGAATGACAAGCGCATAATTTCAGCGACTTCCATCTCACGATCAGCATTAACAACGACTTCATCAGCAATTCGAGAAATTCCCATAATCATTGATTCAGGGTAGTTAATAATCGGTGTTGACCAGACGCCGCCAGCTTCTGGCATCCCACCAATATTTGTGATTGTGGCAGAAGAGCCACTCATATCGGCACGAGTTAATTCATTAGCTAAGGCTTTTTTCGCTAAACGATCAATGTCTTCAGCAATTTCAAAGACACTTTTACGGTCAGCATTTTTGATGACTGGCACGAATAACCCGTGCTCTGTATTAGTTGCAATTCCGATGTTAATATTACCTCGGTGAATAATCTCTGATTTTTCCATATTAACTGACGCATTCAATGATGGGTATGCTTTCAGCATCGCCACCATGGCTTTAACTACATATGGCAAGAATGTTAAGCGAACGTTGTCAGCTTTGGCAACTTCTTTATAAGCATTACGGTGTTCAACTAATTTTTCAGCTCGTAGTTTATCAAAAACTGTCACATGAGGAATTTCTGTCCGACTTGTCACCATGGCTTTGGCAATGGCACGACGAGTTGGTGTCATTTTTTCTACCCAATCTTCGTTTGTTGCTAAGACTGGTGCTGGTTTGCTTGCTACTTTTGCCTCTGGTGTAACTGCCGTAGCAGCCTTATTCCCAGCTGTTGGTGTCGCTGTTTCAGTAATAACTGAGCCACCACCATTTAAGAACGTATCCACATCGCCTTTTAAAATTTTGCCATTCGGACCAGTTGGCGTCACTTGTGACAGATCAACTTGTTGTTGTCTTGCGTAGCGTCTCACAGATGGTAATGCCCGAACTTTCGTTGAAGGCTTGCCCGTTGCCACAGTTGAAGTGACTGCTTGTGAAGCTGAGACTGGTGCTGCTACTGTCGTAGGCGTTCCTTGATTACTTGGTCCACCTTCAGCGGTCTTGATTTCAATAATGCCTTCATCAACTTTGGCAATTCCTTCTGGTACTAGTAGTTTAACGACTGTTCCAGCTACTGGTGACGGAATTTCCATTGATGATTTATCGTTTTGGATTTCAACTAAAGGATCATCTGCTTTAATCACATCGCCAGCTTTGACTAGCCATTGAATGATTTCTGCTTCAACTAACCCTTCACCAACGTCAGGTAATTCAAAGATATAGTTACCTGTACTTGGGGCTGTTTCTACCACAGCTTCTGCAACTTCAGAAGTTGCCGCTGGGACAATTTTGCCAGTTTCGATTTCGATAATTCCTTCATCGACCTTTGCAATGCCTTCTGCAACTAAAATTTTAGTAACGACACCAGCTACTGGTGACGGAATTTCCATTGATGATTTATCATTTTGGATTTCAACTAAGGCATCATCTGCTTTCACAACATCGCCTTCTTTGACTAACCATTGGATAATTTCTGCTTCGACTAGACCTTCACCTACATCTGGTAATTTAAAAATATAAGCCATGAGTACTCCTCCTTGTTTTTATTCAGCTAAAGTTTTTCTTACTTGTTCTTCAATAATTGAAGCGTTCGGTAACCAGATTGATTCTGCTTGACCGAATGGGAAGTGACTATCTGGCGCTGCAACCCGACCAACAGCTGCTTCTAGGTCGTACATCGCCCCTTCAGCAATCTCAGCCATAATATGGTTACCAATCCCAGTTAAACGTTGGGCCTCTTGGACAACTACCACACGACCAGTTTTCTTAACTGAATTTAGAATTGTATCAATATCAAATGGTGCAACTGTTCTCAGATCGATTAACTCAACTGAGACACCGTCTTTTTGTAATTTTTCAATTGCTTTTTTAGACTCATGAACCATTGCTCCGTAAGTCACAATAGTGATGTCTGACCCTTCTTGGATCACGTGAGCTTTATCTAAAGGTAGCTCATATGACTCTTCTGGAACTTCTTCAGTAATTGAGCGGTATAATTTTAAGTGCTCTAAGAAGTAAACAGGGTCGTTATTTCTAATCGCTGAAGTTAAAAGCCCTTTGGCATCGTAAGGACCACTTGGGATCACGATTCGTAAGCCAGGTGATTGGGCAAATAAGCCTTCTAAGTTATCTGAGTGAAGCTCTGGTGTTCCTACGCCTCCGCCAAAAGTTGAACGAATCGTTACAGGAACGCCTTCACGACCAGCCATCCGGTAACGGTGACGGGCTAATTGACCGAGTAAACCGTCAATTGCTTCCATAGTAAAGCCTGAGAATTGAATTTCTGGCACTGGTCGGAAGCCGCCTAAAGCCATACCCATTGCCATGCCCATAATGCCTGATTCTGCTAAAGGTGTATCAAAAACGCGGTCTTCGCCTAATTCAGCACGCATGCCATCAGTTACCCGGAAAACCCCTCCGTTAGTTCCTACGTCTTCTCCAAAAACTAAGATTCTTTCATCACGTTGCATTTCTTGTGTTAAGGCTTCGTTAATCGCCTGTACCATATTTTTAACTGCCATCTTTAGTTTTCCTCCTTCGCTTCATACATTTCAATTTCTTTTTGGATACGAGGTGTTGGTACTTCGTATACGTTTTTCAGTAATTGTGAGACTTTCATTTTAGGTTCTTTGTCAGCCAAATCTAAAGCTTCATTAACTTCTTTCGTCGTTGCTTCAATGATTTCTTCTTCCATCTCTTCATTCCAAAGGCCTTTTTCACCTAAGTAAGAACGCATACGAATTAAGAAATCTTTCGCTAACCAAGCATCAACTTCGTCTTGTGAACGGTATCTTGTTGGGTCATCAGATAACGTATGGGCACCAAAACGATAAGTTAATGTTTCAATCACTACTGGACCATTGCCAGCCATTGTATACTCACGAGCTAACTTAGTTGCTTCGTATAAAGCCAGTGGGTCCATCCCGTCAACTTGAATTCCAGGAATTCCAGCTGCAGCTGCTTTTTGAGCTAAGGTGCCTGCTTTACTTTGCAACTCACGGGGAACTGAGATGCCGTATTGGTTATTTTGAATAATAAAGACTGATTGTGAGTTAAACACTCCTGCGAAGTTAATCCCTTCGTAGAAATCTCCTTGTGATGAGCCACCGTCACCGATGTAAGTGAATGACACTTGATCTTTTTCGTCTCGACGGTAAGCATAGCCAAGACCTGCTGCTTGGACAATTTGCGAACCAATAATTGTTTGAGCTGGTAAGCCCATTACACCTTCTGGGAAAATATTCGCTGCCATGTGCCCTCGATACCATAGAACAGCATTTTTCATTGGCATGCCGTGGTGGACTAAAGGAATCATGTCACGATAAGTCGGTAAGACAAAGTCGGTTTTCTTCATTGCAAACAAGGTAGCTAATTGTGACGCTTCTTGACCTTCAGATGGCGGTAAGTTACCAATACGACCTTGACGTCCAGCTAAAATCAGGCGTTCGTTAGTCGTTCTTCCCCAAACTAAGACTTTCATTAAATCAACTAGCTCTTCATCTGTTAAAGAACTCTTCATGCCTTTATTAACAATTTTTCCTTTTTCATCCAAAATTTGGACTAAGGGAATTGCTGCTTCACTTTTTTTAACCATTTCATCAAATAATTTAAACTCTTGTTTACTCATAACGTTACTCTTCCTCTCTTTAGTTAAAATCTAATTTATAATCCTCTGAGCTTGCGATACCTAATTTTTCATTGAATAGATAGTTAAAGGCAAGACCTAGTAAAACTGGAACGACTAAGAAAGCGATAAATGTTGTAATGATGTTGCCAACGCTCCAACCACCATCTTTTAAAGCTAAGGCATTGATTGGTCCGATTAAACCACTGAAGCCAAAGCCAGCACTAAATGGCGTGCCTTGTAAGTCGAAGAAGGCTGCTAAAGAACCGGTAATTGCGGCGCTACAAATAACTGGTAACATAATTTTTGGTTTTTTCACTACATTAGCCATTTGCATTTTCGGTGAGCCGATAAAGTGAGCTAAAGAAGTTGGCACCGCATTGGCTTTCCAACCTGCGATACATAAACCAAAGCCAGCTGCACAAATCCCTAAGTTCGCCGCACCAGAGGCAATCCCTGTTAAGGAAATCGCCGTAGCAATCCCAACAGTTGCAATTGGTGAAACAATCATCATGGCAAACATCACGGCAATGGCAATTGTCATTGGCACTGGTTGTAATTCTGTTAACGTTGCAATAAATTGACCAAACATCGCTGTCAGGCTTTTAACGAAAGGTAAAATCAGGAAGCCTAAGCCACCGCCAACAACTGTGACAATCGTCGGAATAACTAAAATAGTAAAGGCTTTCAACTTCTCCCCTAGTAAAATAATGATTAGGGCAGCAATGGCAGCTGTCAATCCTGTATTGATCACATCACCAGATCCTTGAAAAATAAAACCACCTTCTGGATTGACACGAGCAACACCTGAACCAACTACACAGGCCATGCCTAGGGAACCAATTTGAATCGGGGTAAACTTAAAGTTGATTGCGACTGCAACACCAACGACAATTGGCATCATCGTGGCAGCAATGCCCGTTGCTGTTAAGGCAAATGACCATCCTAAAGCTTTGGATAATTCACCGAGTAAGGCCCCAGGAATTAATGAAACAACCACACCTAAAGCTACTCCGTTTAAAATATTCATCGTAAAATCTTTTGGTTTCAGACTTTTAATTGACATAAGATCAATCTCCTAATATTGATTTTTTTTAAATATGAATTGGTAAACCTAAACCGACTTCTGCTGCTTCCATAATTGTTTCACTAATCGTTGGATGTGGGTGAACTGTTAATGATAAATCTTCTAAAGTTGCACTTGTTTCAATTGCTAAGGTGACTTCAGAAATTAAGTCACTGGCATTCGCTCCAGCAATTTGACCACCTAGAATTTCACCAGTGTTTTTATCACTGACGATTTGGACTAAGCCTTCTTCTTTCCCCATTGACAGTGCTCGACCGTTACCTTGGAAGGGGAACTCTGAGACTTGCGGGTCAAAGCCATTTGCTTGGGCTTCAGCTTTAGTAAAGCCTGTTGAAGCTAATTCTGGGTCAGTGAAACAGACTGCAGGCATTGCTTTATAATCGACTGCTACATCTTGGCCACTAATTGCTTCAGCGGCTACCTTGCCTTCGTAACTTGCTTTGTGGGCTAAGGCAAGACCGGGAATAATATCGCCAATGGCATAGACGTGGTCTAATGTTGTTCGACATTGCTCATCAACTTTGATTAAGCCGCGTTCGTCAACTTCCACACCAATTCTTTCTAAACCTAATTCACTTGTATTTGGTTTACGACCAACTGAGACTAAAACATAATCACAAATAATTTCTTTTTCTTTGCCAGCTACTTCATAAGTTACAGTAACATTGTCAGCTGAGTTCACAGCTTTCTTAGCTAAGGCATTCGTTTCGATTGAAACATTCACTTTTTTAAATGATTTCTCAACAAACGAAACAAGTTTTTTATCAAAGTTTGGCAAAATTGAAGATTGCCCTTCAAGAATCGTTACTTCTGTTCCTAAATTAGCAAAGACACCGGCTAGTTCACTACCGATATAACCACCACCAATGACGACTAATTTTTTAGGTAACTCTTTTAAGTTAAGTAAACCAGTTGAGTCTAAGACGCGTTTGCCAAATTTAAACCCTGGAATTTCAATTGGCGTACTACCTGTGGCAATGATGACATTCTCAAAGAGGTACGTGTCTCCTCCAAACTCACCCATGACACGGATTCTATTTTCATCCATAAAGTAACCTGTTCCTTCAAGAACTTGAACTTTATTTTTCTTTAGTAAAAACTTAACACCATCTGTTAATTTTTTGACTACGTGATTGTCTTTCCAGTTTTGGACTTCTGAAAAGTCTAATGTGGTATTTTCTGATTTAATTCCCGCGAATGGAGAATTCTTAGCACTACTATAATGATGACTTGCTTCAATTAAAGCTTTTGAAGGAATACACCCAACATTTAAACAGGTCCCTCCGATATTTTCTTTCTCAATTAGTGAAACTTTTTGTCCTAATTGAGCTGCTCTAATCGCTGCCACGTATCCCCCTGGTCCAGAACCAATCACTACTGTTCCTAAACTAGATTCAAAATCGCCGACAACCATTCCGACACACCCTTTCTTTTGCTCTTTATAAAGTGTTCTCTCTAAGTTATAATTAAATCGTCGAATTAAATTACTACTTATTGTCGCTTTAAGAAAACGCTTTATTTTCCGCTACACCCAGATTATAGGACGAAATTTCACAAATTTGAAATTGATAGAATCTATAGCTGGATAAATTTTTTATAGAAATGAGGATTATCTAATGGAATTTAGACAATTACGATATTTTATTGAAATAATTAAGGCGCAAAATTATTCTAATGCTGCAAAAAATCTATTTGTGACTCAGCCGACACTTTCTTGGAATATGAACAAACTTCAAGAAGAACTCGGCTCAAAACTGCTCTATCAAGTCGGTAACAAAGTGATGCCGACAACGGCAGGGGATATTCTATTTGAAAAAGGCAAGAAAATTTTAGCAGAACTTGATGACTTGACGGAAGAAATCGAGGCTGATCATATTTATAAAAAGAAAGAACTAACGATTGGTTCAAACTCAGTGATTTCACCTGTTTACATGCCCCTAATTCAGCAGTTTATGTCCGTTTATCCTAACTTTTCAATTACGATTGAAGAACATGGTTCTGTTAAGACACAAAAAAAAGTAGCCAATGAGGAGTTAGAAATTGGCATTGTCTCCTTTCCAATTATTGAAGAAAGCCTTGAGGTGGAACGAAACACTTTGCACACCTTTAAATACCACGCTTACGTCTTAATGCGAGATGACCACCCCTTAGCCCAAGAAAAATCTTTAAGTATCAAAGACTTAAAAAAAGAGTCCTTTGGTTCAATGAGTAAAGACTATGTCTTATGGCACGTCTTAAAAAATAAAGCCCGTGAGTTTGGTTTTGCTCCCGACATTGATTTTATGAGTAATAGTCATGAAGTCTTAATTAATCACGTCATTAAAAACCATTTAGTTGCGATTATCCCAATTCAACTGAAAGAACTTTATGAAAACAGCCCTCTGGCATGGGTGCCTTTAAGTGATAAAATTAAACCTTTTGATATTGTGGTTGTCCATAAAAAGGACAAACCTTTATCGCCGGCAGCCGCTCTCTGTTTGGAATTTCTAACTAGTCAAGAAATCATTCAAGATTGATAGAATCTATAGCCCTATAGAAATAACTAATTAGTGAAATATATCTCTATCTCCTATACTTAATTTAGATTAAAAAATGATTTCAAAGGAGAAGATAATATGTTGAAGATTCTAATGATGGGTGCTAGAAAAGATGAAAAGGCTTTCGCTGAAGAATGGGCCCAAGCAAATAATGTTGAAGTAACAGTCTCAAATGAGGTTTTAAATGATAGTACTTATCATCTATTAAAAGGTTATGATGGTTTAAGCTTACAACAAACTATGGGGATTCCCACGGAAATGTACAGTCGCTTAAAAAATGACGGCTTCAATCAAATTGCCCAAAGATCAGCTGGCATCGACATGTACGATTTAGCTGAGGCTAAAAAACAAGGAATTTTAATTACTAACGTCCCTGCCTATTCTCCTAATTCCGTTGCGGAATTTACGGTCAATAGCGCTTTAAATTGCCTGAGACATACTCAAGCAATTCAAAAAAGAGTTAACAATCACAACTTTACTTGGGATCAGAGTATTCTTTCGACGGAAGTGCGCTCTCTGACGATTGGCGTCTTAGGAACTGGTAGAATTGGTCAAATTACCGCTGAAATTTTTAAAGGTTTTGGCGCAAACATCATCGGCCATGACTTATATAAAAATCCTGCTGCGGAAAAAGTCCTCACTTATGAAGATGACTTTGATGCTTTTTTAGGACAATCTGACATTGTTACTATTCATATGCCTTTAACTAAAGATAATCATCATCAATTTAATCAAGAAACCTTCGCCAAAATGAAGCCTGGTGCGATTTTAATTAATGCTGCGAGAGGAGCCATTGTCAAGACTGATGATTTACTTGCGGCTCTAGATAGTCAGCAACTTGCTTGTTGTGCCCTTGATACTTATGAAAACGAAATGCCTTATGTCACCCGAGATTGGTCCGATAAACCACTAGAAGACCCTATTTTTGAAGCCTTACTAGAACGTGAGGATGTTTTGTACACTCCTCACATTGCTTTTTATACAAAAACTTCGGTTGAAAACCTAGTGGAAGGCGGCCTAAGTGCTTGCCACTCAATCTTAACAACTGGAACTGCTGACACGATTGTCAATTTGTAAGTCACAAAAAAGGAAGTGTGACAAAAGTCGTTTAAATACCAGTACTACGTTAAACTTAGTCCTTCAAGTCTTAGTGCTTTAGCACTTAGAAGTTGATGAGAACGAAACGAAGTGCAGTGTCCCTTATCTCTAATGACTAAAGTCATAAGGGGCAGGGCTTTTGGAACCTGTTGATCAAATAATCTTCGTCAAAATAAAGGGACCACCGACTATTGTCGCGGTCCCTTTTTGTTTATACAATTTAAAAGTTGCTAGACAGTAAGCTAGTGACTGCCTCATTACCTTTCCTGACTAATCTCTGTTAAAGCTTGCAAATATTGTGGAGCAAATATTGCTCGAGGATTGAGAATTGATTCAATCACTGTCATCACATTGTCTTTCTGATGTCTTACTTTTAACATTCTGTGAGTCCCATTCTCGATGTGTTTGACCGTCAGAAATTCTTTAGGAATCAAACTTTGATAGACTGTCACTGTTTCTTTCGTATCAACATTAAGATCATGGTCTCCTACTAATAAATAATAAGGTTTAGTTATCTTCTTAAGCTCTTCGCTATTGTCTAAATTCATATTTTTACGAATAAAATCCCAACGCTCTTTTTCTAAGACTTCTTGATCTAATTTACTAGCAAGATAGCCTTGGTAATCATCGGCTTTTAAATACTCATTAATTTTAGTCCCACTTGTTAATCTTTCAGCAATTTCTTCCGTTGAATAACCTTCGTATGCCATTTCACTACTTGTGTTAAATTTGCCTTGTCGTAGCCAGTTGACTGCTGGGGCGACACCTATTGCAAATTTAACTTTATTATTTTCATTTAATAATTTAGTAATCACCCAGCCACCTTGACTAGCCCCCCAGACCCCAACTCTATTTGGATCAACGTCAAAATTAGCTAGCGCCCACTCCAATACTTTTTCTGCTTCGACTTTACGATCGACCATGTCTTGGGATAACCAATTTCCAGTTGACCCCCCGACACCGGCTTTATCCCAACTAATAGATATCACGTTCTCTTGGGCCAGAACTTCCCAGGCAGGGTAATACCCTTGGTCACTATTTTTAGTAGCTGGTCCATCGCCGTGAATAAATAAAACCAAACCTGGTTTTTCTTCACCCTCTTTAGGCAGAGCGTATTCAACTGCTATTCGACTGTCACCGCTTCTGACAATCCCTTGTTTAATTGTCATAGCGAACTTATTATTATAACTAATAACCCCGATAAGGATCATCACGACTACCCCAATCAATAGGAAATACTTCTTCATCTGTCTCACACCTTATCATTTAGTCATGACTCTTAACGGAGTCTTTTTTTCATTTTATACCAACTTTTTTCATCAACGAAATACTTCGTTAACAGGGAACTTACTTTTCGGTCAACCTCAAACCCAGCCCTTTTATAAAGCGCAATTGCTCGTTGATTGCTTGTCGAAACAAAGAGAGTCACACATTTAATTTCTGCTTTCTCTCGGGACTGCTCCTCAATAAATTGTAAACATGCCTTGCCAATGCCCTGACCTTGAAAGGCATTACCAATGACTAAAAATGATAAGTAACATTCATTTCTGGCTACTGAATCATTTAAGAGCTCTTTGCCAAAATACCAGCGCCAATCAGACACTTGTTTTTTGTGACCTTTAACTTGCTTCTTTCTTGAAAAAAAACCGCTAATCCCAAAGACTCCTGCTAATTCGCCAGCTTCCATAATCCGATAATATCTTTCCCGAGAATCTGTGCTTTGATACAAACGACAAAACTCTTGAAACGTCTTTTTCTTAAGCAGTTTTTCCCATTTTTGCTGAAATCCTATGTACAAAAGCTCTAATTCAACTTGGCTTAATTCAGCTATTTTTTCAATTTTAAGCATTTTTCTCACCTAAAACTTTCAGCGATAAATGGTCTCCTGAAGCTAAAAAGCGCTCACTATCTTCTATAGCTATTAACGGCAGACCACTTTTTTGAGCTAATCGCTCCAACTCAAGAGTTAATTCAACTTCGTTAGTGACTTCAAGGAGTTCAAGGTCATATATACCAGCAGCAAGCTCGAAAGCCTTACCACTAACTGCTTCAATACATACATCATAGCTATTCTCACGGATTAAGTAATATACCTTACCCATTAACAGCTCTTTTTCAAGCCCGACCTCAAGGAGATCGGAAAGATTAACACTCTCTTCAATTGATTTTGTTAGCAGACATGTCAGTTTGACTGTCTCTTTGAGAAGGTAATGTTTCGGTGTTACTTTCTGGCTTAGTTCAATCTGCTCATCAACTTGCCGACTTAATATGTCTAAACGTTTTTGCTCTGCAATTATTTTAGTTTTTCTAGCGATCAGCATTTCTGTGTAATCAGTTTTAGATCCACTCTCAATTATGCTTTTAATTTCCTTTAGACTTAAACCAAGTTCTTTTAAAAACAAAATAAATGATAGTTTATAGGCTTCTGACAAACCATACTTTCGATAACCATTCCCACTGATTTCCAGCGGTAATAATAAGCCTTTAGCTTCGTAATGTCTTATAGTATGTTGATTGATTTCAAATAATTTTGCTAATTCTGAGATTGTTACTAATCCTTCCGTCATTTCCTCACCTCATATACAGTATAAACCTTAGAGTAGCCCAAAGGTCAAGGGTGAGCTAGGTTTTTTTGTCAGAATGTTATTTTGTGAAAAAAGAGCCCGAAACATTGATAAAATAATGTTTTGGGCTCTTTAGGATTTGTTACGATGTTTGTAGTTTTATTAATTTTTTTAGTGAGCAACGGCTGCGGTGATAAGTTAAAACCGATAATTACTCCAATCACTATTCTAGTATTAGTTATCCCTTCGATATTTTCGCTAACTACTTCAAAATGATTCAACTTACGAACTTATCTAGTTTTAATCATTACTTATCAAACTTTTCAGTCTTTCCTACGTGATACGTCATTAAACATCTACTCTGTGCTTTTTCATTAAATCTGATAGAGGTTATGATCTAAGATTTTTTAAAGTACTCTCCATAAACTAGGTTACCTACATTGAGCATCATCCTAGGAATCCAAGATTTTTTTTTAACAAGTCAGCTAAACTTTCCCTTTATAATACCTGTCTATCAATATTTATCCAGGGATTTCATGACTTATGCGACTGAGCTTGTCATTGTTAGGTAAATGGCATTACTCTATCATTTTACACGTTTTAAATCTATTAGCTTTCATAAAAATTTCTAAATCATTAAAATAAACTGTTTTTAATTTATATATATCATTTAAGTCATTTTCTAAAGGAAATATTTTATTCATAACCTTGCTCTTTTGCCCACTGAGATTGTATTTCTCCCGATGTCGGTTGTCTGCCATGCTCCGCTTCAAAGCTTGCAGCAAATTCATCTCTTTTTCTTACATTTTCATTAGCCTCTTCATCAGTAATATTAGCTATATGATCACCTGGCAACTGTTCGTCAACATACGGTATTCCATAGGCTTCTGCATGAGTCATCCCCATATCTGCCCCCTCATGATATTTAGCGTTAACTTCTTGCTCTAAGTGGTTATATTCTGCTTGATCATTATTAACTGTAATTTCTTGAGAGACTGCTAGCTCTTTTTTAGATTTTTCTAACTCTTTATTGATTTTCTCAATATCTGATTCTTTATTCTGCAATTCCTTCTTTGATTTTTCATGAGCGGAATCAAGGGCTTTTAACTTATTTGATATTTGTTTATTTTCCTTCTTTATTTCTTGCATATCATTTAATTTATAAATACCAAAAGATCCTAATAATAGCAAAAGAACTGAGAACCCTATAAATCCTTTTTTCCAATTCATTAAACATCACTCCTTATGACAATGATACCTTGTAACAAGAAAAAAGACACTATTGAAGTAAGATGTATTCAATTTATGTAGTTGGATTTCGCCACTAAATATATACTACTATTTTATCAGCAAACATATGTCTAGTTGTTGACTTTAAATAACTTTATCAATCATATAGTTTACATTTTCAATTAAATCTGTGATTTTTATATTCCCAAAACCATTATACTATCCTGTGTCGAAATAGCTTTATCACATAAAGAGACAATTTGCATTAAGGTTTTCAAAACATCTTTTTTATTAAATGTAACCCTTTGAAAATCTAGTTTATGTATATCAAAATCTACTGTCAGTGTAATTTTATCAGTCCCTAATTCAAAAACATTTATCCAAGATGAAATAATGTGCTTAAACTTAGGGATATCTTCTGATATTGTTGAAACACCAAACATATCAAATCCTTGATGAGTTTTAGAATCTACCCAAGTAGTGTTTATCCAATATAGAGAATCAAGCATATAATTTAATAAATCCACGTCTAATTGGATAGTTTCATCTTGCTTTTCAAGAGTAAAACCAAAAAATACATTGGACATATCGATACTCCTTTCTTTAAAAATATATTTATCTACCGCCAAAGCTTAAAATGCTTGGACCTTCTCTAAATAAATTTGTTAATATTATGTACCGCCTAGGTGACTGTTTACGAGTGTATTTGTTACCTCCTTGGTAGGTTTTATTGTAATAATAAAGAGTTTTATTATACAGGGGACGTTGTCGCTCAAAAACAGCCATAGAATAGTATTCCCAAATATTTTTTGAGCCAACCTCATAACGATGTTTATAATGGTGGTAATCCAAAGATGTTGCTTTGTTCATGAACGTCCCTCTGTTCCAAGCAGGAAGGTTGGCATCCGTTAAATTTTTATAAAAGTTATCCGTTTTTAAATATGCTCGGCCACTACTATGTTTTGAACTACCATTCAAAGTAAATCGATTTTTAGAATATCTTTGTTCATATGGAAAACTATAAGTTTTTTTGAAACAAGGAGAAAGTCTTGAGAGAAATATTTTTTTTGTAGATTTGACAGGCAAGGCTTTATTTGGGCTCCAACGCGAAGAACTTTCTATATTGAGTGTTGCACTATAAGAGTTCACAATAGTATTACCTATATTAGAGAGTGAAATAGTTACAGTTTTAGAACTTATTTTAGCATCAATTTTAATAACGTCTCGAGTTCTTGCACGTACTAGGGGTGTGATTACGTCTCCGCCCATTTCAACTTCAAAAACGTCATCTTCATCTAACTCCGGAAGGATAAATTCATCAGTAAACGACTCTTCAGAAAGCAAGTCTAAATCGTTTAATGCTTTTTCTGTTAAGAAATCTTCATTTTCGATACTGTTTATAGCAAATGCAGATGTATTCCCAACCATAAATATGCTTATAAGTACTATAATTCCCCAACTAAAAAAATTTTTTTTCATAATAAATTCCTCCACTTCGTTCATAATAAGCACATTATACACAAAAACTTCAAAAAAGAATGATTACAATATTGTAATATTTGTTTAGGATGAATAATTTTAGTGTAGATCCACATTATTCACACCTATTTTCTAAAAAACAAAAATATAGGTGAAGAATATATAATCTAAAAATATTACTTTCACACAGAGAAATATTAGAACTTACTAATATCAATCATAATTATTTAAGTAATTTAGTTAAAGGGATTGGTCGAAGAACTGGATAAGAAATACAACTATCAGATAGATATTTTTTTAAAATAAGCATACTCATTTGCTGATAATACAAATATTAATGAATTAATGGAGTTAGCAGGTTACATTACAGCAGAGGAAAAAAAAATTAACTCATAAGCAATATACAACTGCAGCTCATATTGACGATAATATAACCGATGAACAAATGAAGAATATTCTACGTTACGTAAATTAAGTCAATAGGGAAATAAAACTTTCCAAAAAAACAATAACGCAACTCCCAATTAACTTGTGAGTTGTGCCACACTTGTTTGTTTTTTACGCCTTACGTTCAACTATTAACATTGATGTTGAATGGTCATTGGTCTATGATTAGATATACCGTGATTAATACTATGCTTTTTTCGATTTTATTAATCATAACTACTGAATTCGTTAGGAGTGTTTGTTTGTCCGATAATGTGTTATTGATTTTAGGGAACGGCTTTGATTTGTCTTGTGGTTTGAAGAGTTCTTATTCGAATTATTATGATTATAAGTGTCGTGAAAATAATAATGTGGCGAAATTAGAAAAAGATTGTAAACAGTATCTCTTCCCCACTCATAGTATTATCTATCCACATGGTTCTTCCGTATATTATGATTTCTATCATCAGGAATTTCATGTTTATCACAGCTCATTAAATACTTGGGAAATCCTTTTAACCTTTTATTCTTTTAACAATGGAGACTTAGTTTTATGGCGTAATGTGGAAGAAGCTATTGAATTTTTCATTTCAAAAGCAGAAAATATTACTGGCAGAATTAATAAAATATTAAATAATAAATTTGATCTAGATAGCACACTTACCAACTGGCAGCATGATTTAGTTACGTTCATACTTTTTATCACATATGTTTCTAAAGTAACTTCAATGGGCAAAGAAAAACTAGACATTCATGACTGGTTAATGGCAGAGCTTGTCTCTTACGAATTTTACTTCGCTGACTATATAGAAAAACAAAGTGAATCAGCTGAAAGTGATTACTCTGACAGAAGCCTGCGTTTATTAAATAATATTTTGTCAGATGAGATTAATATTAATCCTGGATTAAAATCTACATTGAGAGTAACGCTTTTAAATTTCAACTACACTAGTCCATCCAGCTCTGGGTTAAACCATGCTAATATTATGTCTCTAAATAATATTCATGGTCAGTGTGATAATAGAAATACTATTTTCGGCTTTGATCACACTGAGTTAGAGCCTAACAGCCCTGCTTATCTTTTTTCTAAGACATCGCGACTGTTAGAATCAAAAATGAATGGTCATGGTAATAACAGTTTTCTCTTACCCGAACCTTGTGATCGAATCATCTTTTTCGGTCACTCACTAGGTATTTATGATTATTCCTATTTTCAAGCATTGTTTGATTTGTATGATATTTACGGCAGTAAAATTAAACTAATTTTCAAATATTCTATTTTTGATTCGGATAGATCTAAAGAAATAAAAAAAGAAACTCACAGTAACGTTGTGAATCTGATTGCCCGTTATGGAAAAAGCATGGATAATGCGGATAAAGGGAAGAATTTAATGCATAAGTTATTGCTGGAAAATCGGTTGATTTTGGCTGAGATATAATATTTCGAATTCAACGCTTCTTTTTATGTTATGAATTAATTAATTTAAATACTTCTTCTATTTTTTTAACGATTCGTTTTTGTTCGTTTAGAGGTGGAATAGGTATTTGACTTTCTCCAAAAACTTTCCCCGATACTTCCTTAAACGTAGTTCCAGTTCCTTTAGAAGCAATATAATTAGTCATTCTTTTCAAAACATAATAACTAAATTCTAGATCAGTTAAAACCGGAGTAAAAGATTTACACCCTTGATTAGTCGTATAATCAAAGTTAACAATATTAATATGTCCTATCGGAGCTCTGCTCGAAAAAACAATTGATTTTTTTCTAATCAGTTGCGCAGAAGACTTAGATAGGCCTTTTTCAGTGATTTTTTTGGAGGTCCATTTTATATTCTTTTCTTTTTGCTTTCCCATATCTGCAGGCGTAATCCATGGGATAATCCCTTCATCCCAATACTCTATAATTTTAGTTTTAGGAGTTCCACCTGATGTGACAATACCTATATTTGATAGCCTCGCCCATTCCCAACTCTTAGGAATGCCAAACGGCTTCTCTTCATCAGTAATTGGTGCTAGTTTTTTCTCTTTTTTGATAAGTCCATCAGCGATTAATTTTTTCTTTTTGGTGCTAATTTTATCTAACAATTTGCTTGCTGGTTGATCTTCTGGATTCTGACCCACTAATTTACCTTGCATAGCTAAATCAAGCACTTTACTCTCTAATTGTTTGGCTATCACCTCATAAGCAATCGATTCATTCTCTATAATATCGATTAAATTAAATAGTTCTTCAATTTTAGTAACAATGCGCTTTTGTTCATTTAAAGGGGGTAAAGGCATAAATGTTGTATTTACAATGTCACTGTTTATATTTTTAACAGTTGAGCCTGTTGCATTTGTTGAAAACTGTTGCATTACAATTTTAGATGAAATTAGCCAATATAAGAAATCCGAGTCATATGACTGTTCAAAATTCCTTAAGGCAAACCAACCATCGTGAATAAATCCATCAATTTTTAAGATGTATGGTCTTCCAAAACTCATACTATTAGAAAGTATAAAGTCTCCTGAATTTACACTTCTAGATTTTTTAGAACCTTCAACAGTAATCTTTTCATTAGTAGACTCAATATATTTTTCGTCTTTTACGGTATCACCAATTTTAATCCAATTTACACCATTCTTGGAATCCGTAACATATTGTTTAATTGGTCTTGGTGAGCTTCCTCTAACCAATGAAATTAATGTACTAAACCTTTGTACTTCCCACCACTCTGGAAATTCAAAAGGTAAAACAACACTTCTAATAGTTCCATTTTGAGTCTCCTCATATTTTAAACCATCATCATTACTAAAAATTTTTGTTTGCTCTTTATCACATTTGTTCATCTTTTTATTTTCAGTTAGAACTCGATTTAAAAGTTTAGTTGCAGGCTCATCATTATCATCTTGCGGAACTAATTTTCCACTCATCGCCATATCAAGGATTTTATCACGTAAAGCTTTTGTATCAATCATTCTTCCACCTCACCTAGCAACTCTTGAAGGCGAGTTACTGCTGTGGCGATATTATCTGACTTCTCTTGCATCAATTCTAGCATCTCTGTCACTGAGTAGTCTAGGGTGTCATTCTCTGCTTCCAACCAAGATATATCCAAGCTAGCATTATCGCGAGCATTAATTTGCTCCATGCTATATTTACGCCACCGGCCATTAGTATTTTCTACACTCCAGGTTTCTTCACGGTTCGCCATATCGTCACGCTTATAGCACTCAACAAACTCGTCAAAATCCTTTTTAATTAAAGGTGTCCGCTTACCGAATGTCCGCATGTTATTACTCATGTCAAAGATCCACACGTCTTTAGTATTATTTTTGTCTGTCTTGCCACGTTCAAAGAATAGCACATTTGTTTGGACGCCTTTTGCATAAAAAATCCCTGTCGGCAAGCGTAAAATTGTATGTAAATTACATTTATTCATCAAATCACGACGAATTGATTCACCTACCCCACCTTCAAATAAGACATTGTCAGGCACAATCACAGCTGCCCGCGATTTACCATTTGGTTTAAGTGAGTTATAAATCGTTTGAATGAAGTTCAATTGCTTATTACTGGTTTCATACGTCAAGTCATCACGGGTGGCACGTTCGCCACCTTTTTTCGTCCCAAATGGCGGATTAGTTAAGACAACATCAAAACCTTTCATCCACTTACCACTAGCAGACAACGAGTCGCCATGATCTAGACGGCCTTCAATATCATGAAGCAAGGCATTCATCATCGCTAATTTATGTGTATTAGAGACTAACTCCATTCCACTTAAAGCTTCTTCTTTTTGAAAGCTCACTTCTTCTGGTGACAAATCAAAGTAACCATCATATTTTTCTTTTAAGTAGTGGTCAGCTGCAATCATAAAGCCAAAGGTTCCTGCCGCAGGATCATTTAGTTTTTCACCTTTTTTAGGATCCATTAATTCAACCATCAAATCAATCAGAACACGTGGTGTGAAGTATTGCCCTGCACCTGATTTTGTTTCATTCGCATTTTTTTCAAGCAAGCCTTCATAAAGATCACCAAGGCCTTCTTCTTTAGCCGAATACCAATCAAGTTCATCAATATTTTTGATGATTTTTTCAAGGTTTTTAGGTTCATCTATATGCGTTGAGGCATCATTATAAATACTGTTCAAGCGACTATCTTTAGCAATCTTAGAATTGCCTAAATCAAGTAGCAACTTCTTATAAAAGTTCTTTAGTTCAAGGCCTTCTTTAGACGCTAACGCATCCCAACGATACTCTTCTGGAATATTCTCTTCTGCGCCTTGTTCTTTCATCATTTTTAAAAAAAGGATATAAGTTAATTCTGTCACGTAGTTTTGATAACTAATCCCATCATCTCTAAGAACATCAGCCATTTTCCATAGTTTTTGTACAATCTCATTATTCGTCACGTGTTTCTACCCCTATTCAGTTATGAATTTCATTCATAATCTTGGTTTTATAATCGTTGTTTCCTTCATAACTAGTCAGTGTCGTTAAGATACATACAACTGCTCATTCAATAACTGTATCACATTATCAACTTGTTCTCCAATGTTACGTAGAGCAAGTTTGTAGCCACCGTAGTCTCGCCAGATATCCGTTTCATCAAAGTACTCTTTCGCTGTCGGGGCAAGGACTGGGACTTCAAGTAATTGTTTTTCAATCCTCTCAAGCCATTTCAACTGTTTCCTTGTCCATGAGTCCATGCCATAAACTTTTTGCATCGCATTTTTTATTCGCGTGTCATGGTCAATTAGCTCTGTTCCTAAAGCAGCTTGTCGAATAAAACTGATAATATCAGCTGCGATAAATTCTCTTTTTTCTTGACGCCAAGCTTCTTGTAGGGCTTTTTCATCAAATCTCTTTTCTCTCAATCGTAATTGAACGTCACGTAAATCTTGATAAGTTAAGTCTTTAGGGCTTCTAACAACGAGTTCTAATGCAGGAATTAAGTTGATATTATCTCGGATAAATTGATTAAACTCATTTAAATAATCCCCTGGCTTAACATTTTCTTCGCCATAACCGCGATTAACTGCTGTTAATTCATCTTGCTGAGTTGCGATAACAACAGGCTCCCTAAAGGTCCGATAATCTGCAACACGTTGAATTTTTTCAGTTTGTGCTTCGAGTTCTTCACGGGTCATGGTTTTAATGCTTTGAAGCCATGCGTCCAAACTTTCAATGTTATTAAGCTCGTTAATTTCCTTTGCGCCTTTTTCACTTATACGTTGCTTTTTACGTTGGAGTTTAGCAATTAATTCTGCTTTAAAGTAACCAAATTCCTCTGGATCATCTGCCTCAATTGTTTTATCTAATATTTCTTGAATTGATTGTTTTGGGTCAGATACTACGGGTTTCATATCAGTAATATCTTGTAAGTAATCATACAATTGCACCGCATCAAATATCCTAAAAGCCTCTTTACCAATTTCTGGACACAAACGAGTGGCACGGCCTAGCATTTGATCATAAAGAATACGCGATCTAACTCTACGAAGAAAGACTAAGTTTTCAATTTCGGGAACATCAATCCCTGTTGTAAGCAAGTCTACCGTTACAACAATACTAGGATTTTTTTCATTCTTAAAACGTTTAATTGCCGTATCAGGATTTCTAAGGTACCCTGTGATTTTCATAATTGCATCATCGACATCAATATCTTCATCTTGATAAGCTTTTTTCAACAATCGAACAATCATATCTGCATGTTCGTCATTGGCAGCAAAAATAAGCGTTTTTCCTGGCTCACTTGGATCAATATAATTAGTTAGAGCTTCTAAGATTACACGGTTAAAGTTCTCAGTAATGACTTGTTTATTAAACTTATCAACATCAAAACTGAGTTCATCACTAAGATAAGCTTTATCAATCGTTTTTGTTTCATCATTCCAAACGTCAACTTCAGTTTCTGCCTCAAATTTAATCCCATTTTTAGATAACTCCGTTTCAAATTTATAAGGAGGCTCATGATCGATTAGGTAACCATCGACAACGGCATCAGTATAAGAATACGTATAAATCGGAGCTCCAAATATTTGCGTTGTATGAAGAGCGGGTGTGGCTGTCATTCCAAGCACCGTCGCATCAAAATAATCAATCACTCGACGATATTGACTGACATAGTCCTTTTCATTTTGAAAATTTAACTCTTCATCGCTCATCTCTTTATCCTCAGTATAGCCGCGATGAGCTTCATCTACGATAATAAAATCATAGGTACCAATTGAAAGCTTATCCTCACTATCGTCTTTAAAGAACAAGCGCCGAACCATTCCTTGCACTGTCGTAATTTGAATCTTTGTATCTTGTTCTGGAAAATTATCTCCAATTTCTTTAACATCATATATATCTGAATATGATAAATTATCAATCTTGATATCTTTTAATGCATCCGCTGTTTGAGTACCTAAACTGCGTCTATCAACTAAAAAAAGAACACGACGAACACGCTTGGTTTTAATTAGCCGGTATATCAAGGACAACGCTAATCTCGTTTTTCCAGTACCTGTTGCCAGCGCCAGTAACATTTTACGTTTATTATCTATTAATCCCTGTTCAACTGCTTTAATCGCATCAATTTGATAATAGCGATCAGCAAAATTTTGATACGGTTCTTCTTTTAATTCTTCTTCAGCTTGTGTTTGGTCTACAATCAATTTTTGTTTTAAATCTTCTGGACTATGCCACCCTTCCAAGGCAACTGCTGGTTTGTTTGGAGTTCGGGCATCCCAATACCAAACACCAGACCGCTCTTGAAGCTGTTTTAAATACGGTCTTCCATTTGACGCATAAATAAAAGGTGCTTTGTATTCATCAATCTCGCTTAAAATATTGAACTCACTGGAATCACTAACCTGACGTGAATAATCTTTAGCTTGAACCATATCTCCAGAAACTGATTTTCCATACTTCTTAGCTTCGACTACACCGACTAAATCCAACCCAATAAAAAGCCCATAATCCGCTCGACCATTTTTGGTTGGCATTTCAGAAATCGCCATATTTTTATTTTTTTCTGGACGTGTTCCCTTACGCCAATCCAATGTCTCTGTATTTACTTCCCAACCAGCATTCCTTAACTGCGGGTCAATAAACATCACACGAGTTTGTTTTTCATTTAATTCAACATTTCGTAAATAAGCCTTTGATCGCTCTCTTCGTTTTTGGCGAAGTTCTTTAGGATCGTCTTCCATATCAGTAGCGGCTCTTTCAAGTTGTGCCTGAAATTCTTCTTTTTCACTTTCAGCAAGTTCTAACTGTACTTTCAAGTGAGCAATTTTGTCTGCGTTCGACTTATCAATATCTTTGGGCTCAATAAACTCTGTTGGTTCAAATTCTAACGGTCCATATACTTCCAAAAACCAATTAGCTAAATAATGAGCATAGCGAACTGTGATCATTGCTTTCTTAGTATCTCCGTAGTTATCGCCATGAGCAGCTTCGTTTCCACTCTTTCTAATAGAATGAAAAACGGATATTATCTCACCTTCCAGAACTCCGACTCTTTCTAAGTGGCGTAAATTATCAAACTGAGTACCAATTTTTAAAGAGGTCATTGTTTCTAATTCAAATAAAGCTTCCGTCATTTTTTCCGCAAATTGACGTACTTTAATAAGTGTTACATTTGGATCTCGATAAATATTATCTTCTGCTTGTTTGCCTAATGTTGCAAAAAATGACCAATCCTTGGCCAATATTTCAAAGTTACTCATTCAGTGGGCCAGCCTTTCCTTAATTACTGATTTTTATTAGTTATATTTTTAACTTTTGATAATTAAATACTTTCTAAATTACGTATACACTACCAATTATAACATGCTCTGATAAGTTTTTCTGCACTCATTAAGGCTTATTATAGATTGTTTTATATGATATACTAAGGAATGAAAGCGCAAACTATAACGATTAACTTAATAAGACAGGAGAAAATAACATGACTACAGAAAATAATTTAGAAAGTGACTTTGAAGAAGTCATCCGCCAAAGTTTACAAGAGACTTTAAAAATCTATCGACCTACTTATTTCATACAAGAAGTAGCCACTATTGGGGCATTAGCTGCTGTAAAGAAACTGATCAGGCCCTTGAACAGAAATCAATTATCAGATGGGTTTATGAAACTCTATGAGCATAAGCGACTTGATTTGACTGTCGAAGCCGTTGTTTGGGATAATTGCGAAAAATTTAGTTCACTGTTTTCTGAGGACGAACTAGAAACATGTAAGATTAGATTGACCGAGTACCATTACTTCAAATAAATAAATTCATTCAATTTAAAGAACGTGGTTTATTTGTAATACCAGTAATGACCAAGTCTCCGAGATTAGCATCAATAACCCCTTCCAATTTTTTGATATAAACATGATTAGCCGTTTGATATGCCTTAGGTGGAATTGGTTTTTCCAAGACTGTTCTTGCTTACCTGTTAGTCGCCACCTTTAATTTTTTTTACTATACTTAGTTCTTCGAACCCTCTATTACAATTCCTCGACGATGCACAAAAAAGCTCTTTTGTTTATTAAAGAGCTTTTGCATCGATTACTTATAGACTTTTTTTCGATGTCCCACTTCCAATGCCAATACAATTAATTCTTCATCCTCTATCTTACAGATGACTCGATAGTCCCCCACCCGATAACGCCATTTGCCAGAATAATTACCTACTAGCCTCTTACCTATGGACCTAGGATTAGCAACTCCTTCAAGATTCTTTGCTAACCATTTCAAAATAGTTCGACTCGCAAACTTATCTAGTTTTGACAATTGTTTATCAAATTGCTCCGTTGTTCGGACTCGGTACGTCATTATGTCTCAACTCCGTACTCCGTCATTAAATCTGATAACGGACGAGTTTTAGGATTTTTAAGGTACTCTTCATAGGCCATATCGCCAACATGAGCATCGTAGGCATCTTCCAAAGAAGCCAGCGTCTTTGTTTTTAACAATTCAGATAGACTTTTTCCTTCAAACGCTGCCATTTGATCTAGAAAGGCTTTTTCTTCATCAGTCACTCGCACAGTAATAGTCGCCATCTTCAAAACCTCCTTTTAGTTTTTCTTATAGTCACTATAACATGAACACATTTGTGTTTCAATGCGAAGATGTTTGCAGATAAAAAGAAAGGACAAGACATGGTTACCTATAAAAAATACCTCACTGCCACTGGCAAAGAGCGCTGGAGCTATCACGGTTACTTAGGAGTCAATCCTAAAACAGGTGCTTACGTCAAACCACGAAAAAAAGGATTTCAATCAAAAGCAGCAGCAAAACTTGATTACGAACGACAAGTCCAGCAGCTCCGCCAATCAAAAAAGCTTAAACCAAAGAAACAAGTCACCTTCAACCAACTTGCCACAGAATACTTCTCTTATTACAAAGACAGCGGCGTAAAACCAGGAACGTATAAAAAGTTTACCGATGAAATTAATAAACATGCCCGTCCAATTTTAGGTGCCATTTATGTTGATCAGATTGACATTGATGATTGTCAAAAAACTTTTGACCTTTTAAGAAAAAGACGGAAGGATCATCGGAAGATAAAGAATCAAATCAAAGCGGTGTTAGACTTTGCTATTACTAAACGATAAATCGATACCAATCCCATGGACTATATTTTAATGAGTAAGACAACCTTTCAGTACAAAAAAAAGCGTCTTGCCTCTGATGAAAACTTTTACACTCCAGAGCAGCTCATGACTTTTTTAGAGGCTTACAAAGAGATCGAAGAGTACCACCGCTTTGTATACTTTCGCTTATTAGCTTTCACTGGTTTACGACGTGGTGAAGCTTTAGCCTTATTTGAAAGTGACGTCTTGAAAGCCGAAAAAGCCCTTGATGTGACTAAAACTTTAGCGGAAGATGAAAAAGGCCACACTTACCTTTCCTATTTTCCTAAAACTGAAGAGTCAAAAAACCTCGTTTACCTCGATGATGATACCTTTAATTACGTTCAAAAGTTAATTAAAGATCGCAACTCTTTTGACAACTACGGCAACCTCACTTACTTTCAACCCAACACTTATTTATTTCCTAGTCCTAAAACTGGCAAACACTATGGCCGTGGCACGCCTAACGATTGGCTTCTACGCTTCTTTGATCGAAATCAAGAGGAACTACAAAAAAGAGGGCTCCACCGAATTTCACCACATGGTTTTAGACATTCCCAAGCCACCTTACTCTATGAATTAGGAGTCGATCCAAAAGATGCCCAGTACCGACTACGCCACAAAAATTTAAAAACAACAATGGATATTTATACCCACCTCTCAGAACAAAAAAAACGCTCTCCCATCGTAAAATTGGAGCAATTTTCAGCTGATGGAGCAATATTTGGATCAATATTTTTCAAGACAAAAGAAAACAACCGTTAAAAACGCTATATATCAGCGTTTCTAACGGTTGTAAATGAATTACCCAACTGACCCTTCCAGCAAAAGGCTTGCTTTTCTCAGAACTACTGACAAGCTCTAAACGTTGGTATACCGGCATTCTGGTTCTTCTGTGAATGCTGCGAAATTCTAGTAATTTTTGTCAATTGTAGTTAGTTTTGATTTAGTTTCAAACTTTTTTAATTAGAAAAATATGGATGTTTTGGATAGTTTTTAGTAAGAAAATTGCGAGCTGGAACGAATACTAATGATTTTATTAAAGTCCCTAAAAATTTCAAACTAAATCTGTAAAGTTTAAGATTTCATTATCATTATATTTGTCATAAAAATTACCTCTTGAATTTCCTTGAAATAATTCTTCGCCAATAAATTCGTAACTTGCTTCATTCAAATCATAATTTGTTAAAAAATATTTGCTCCCAAATTTACCAATAGAAAGAAAAATAACTTTTTTAGCACCCGCACTTAGTAACAAGTGTTTAGCTGCCTCAGCAGAATAGCCGTTGGTTATATAATCATCAATAATACAAATAACTTTTCCTTTAATCCTATCTACTAAAGAATCATTAATCTTCAATGTTTCAAAATCTCTATTGCATTTTTGCTGCAATCTCGATAAACCACTACTATGTTTTGACTTCATAGCAGTATGCCTGATTAGTATCTCTGGTCCAGTTCTTGGGCCACCACTTACAATAACTCTGACTGCCTCTTTCAAAAAAGAAATAGACGTTTCTGTATTACTAGGATTAGATGAAGGGAACGTTCCCCAGTAATCTACATCTTGATAGTAACTATTTGTAGTTACTTCATTTATTAAATGAAATAGCAGTATAAGTAGAATTCTTTGATCTCTTGAAAATTCATTTCCCTTTAGATTAGCTTCAAAAATTTCTTTTATTCTAGCTTCTTCTTCTGGTCGATAGAATGTATTTGCATTATTCAAACTCATAACACTGTACTGGTCATTTATATGCATCTCAAAATAATTTCCTTGATGGACGTCAAAAGCTTTAAAACAATCTACAACATTTTGAAAATCAATAACAGGTAGTCCGTATTTTTTAACTTTTTCAGAAATATTTGATCTCTGATTAATCATTTTTTCTGGATTAAATAATGGCAATTTGCAGTTGAATGCAAAAATGGCATCCTCATCTACAAGTCCTATTACCGCAACTACTATTCCTTTATTTTTCAACTCAATAATTGCTTTTTTAGTTTGTGGGTTTCTGTCCACAAATGCTATTTTATTTTCAAAATTTTCAGGTATCTGATTTTTCATTGTTCTAACTGAAGCACTTCTTGCCAGAATAGCAATTTCTATCTCCTGGTCTGCAAAAAAATCTACAATCCATAAATTATCTTGGATCAGTTGATTATCTGAATTAAACAAAAATAATTTCGACATAATTACAACTTTATTCATAATCGGCATTTAACATCTCTCCTCCAAATTCATAAATTTTATTATTAATTTTTTCATCATTTTGGTCTACAAATAATATTTTTTTAGCTGCCTCACTTGCATTTCTAATTGTATTCATTGTTCCACTTTTTAAATTAGTTTCCGTAACTAAAACTACATCACTCACATTTGCCACGTATTGGTTTCTTTCCAAAAAACTCGATTTATAAGTATTCTCTTTAGGACCAATAGCAGTTAATAGTAACCCATCTTCTACTATCTTATCCGAAAGTTTCTTATTACTTTTAGGATAAATTTTATTGAAATTTGTTGGTAATATAGCAATTGTTTTACCATTATTTTTTAATGCTGTCTCATGAGCAATTGTGTCAGTTCCTTCTGCTAAACCGCTCACAATAACAAAACCGGCTTCAACAAATTTTTGAGTCAATTTCTGTGTTATCTCAATTGTTTTTTTTGACGGATGGCGTGTTCCAATTATTGCCATGCGTTTTTTGTCCTTTGTTAACAACGATGTATCACCTTTACAATAAATAAAAAGAGGCATTATTTTTTCTGGGACTATTTCAGTTATTTCATTCCTATCATATTTAAAAAAAATTTTATTTTTACTATTTTTCACCAAAAAAGACTCATTAGAAAACAAATTTTTTTTAAAATCTTCATAGGCTATGAAATCATTTGATATCTTTTTTTCCTTTTCAGAAAAAAGATCTTCTAAATTGATTTCTAAATCGATATCTTTCTTAAAAATCACCTGTATAGGATCTAGTCCAGAAAGAAATATATGTTGTAATAAAATATCATTAAATCCAAACTGCTTTAAAAAAAACAATTCACTCCGTATATTTTCTTGCATAATGTTCTCTCCTTAATGATATGCATCTGTTTATTGAAGACATATATTCAGTTTCAACTATATCCAGACTATTCAGTTTAATATTGAACTATTAAATATAAAAAGTCAACAAATTCACGAAGCGACAAAAACAAATAAAAATTTAATTTGTACAAAAATAGTCTGAAACCAAACCGACTCTCTCGCTCCAAAAAAAGGCTTTCATTTTAGCCGTAATTAAATAGAGTTTCAGTTAGAGTAATTAATAACTATCAGAAAATATATAATTCAATTACTTTTCAAAATATCTAAGATATCAAATACCATTATAAGTATCTAAAGGAGCTGAATCAAAACACTTGTCCAAAAAAATCAGAAGTCCCTCTCGTAACTCTAAAAAAAACAAAAATAACTCAAGGAGGAAAAGAAACAATGACAACTAAATATAAAAAGCACAAACTAGCCAGCTATCTCGCATTGATAGTAATCATGGCTAGTTTTTTTGTTACTCCTATCACTGTCCTTGCTGCTACCGTCAACTACACAAGAATTGCTGATTACGTTTCTACTTGGTATTTAGCGAACCCTGCTGGTCTTCATTGGACAGATGATGGTGTTCACATGATTAAAGCAGAGGGTGAGCCTGCCTTTTGTATCGAACATGGTACCATTTTAAATGGCGGTTCTGGTTTTGATCCATCTGAACTCACTATTGCTGAAAAAGACCGTTTGTCTCTGATTGCCTATTATGGCTATAAAACGAATCCTACAAGTGAAAACTATGGAATCACTCAAAACATGATTTGGGAGTCATTTGGCGATCAGCTACTGTCTACCACCCTTCCCAACTATCAAAATCGGAAAAATGAAATTCTAGCAAAAGTGAATGCGCACAATACAAAACCTTCATTCAATAATCAGACGATCACGTTAAATGTTGGCGATACAATCACACTTAATGATACAAACGGTGTTTTAAGTAAGTATGGCAATCTAGCTAGCAATTCCGCTAATCTACAACTAAATAAATCCGGAAACCAATTGAAGTTAACCGCAACCAGTTCATCGAAAGAAACAGGAAAATTACAGTACAATATCGCAAATGCGAATGATGTTGGTACAAGTTTTGTTTTCAACAAACCCAATGAACAAAAAGTAGCTACTTTCAAATTATCTAATGCCGGCTCCTTTCAGCTAAATATCAAAGTCAATTTAAACGGTAATGTCAAATTGAAAAAAGTAGATGAGGATACCGGACAGCCTGTCCCCAATACAAAAATGAAATTTGAGTTTAACGGACAATCCAAAGAAATTGTCACTGATACGAATGGTTTAGCTCAAATAAATGACTTAAAAGCTGGTACCAAAATAAAAATCACCGAAGTAACTGCCAACAATGGCTTTGTAAATAAAGGCGAATCTAAAGAAATTACGATTGAACCCAATAAAACAATTGAAGTGGTGTTTGCAAATAAAGCCCAACAAGGATTGCTTCACCTAAAGAAAACAGGGCAAAAAGCTTCTAGTGTTACAACCAAAGATTCAAAATATGGAAAGCTACATGAAATCACTTTCGATTATGTTCCTCTGGCGGATGTAACTTTCACCATCAAAGCTCGTGAAGATATTAAAGTAGGCAACTATGTTCATGCAAAAAAAGGAAGTGTAGTTGCCACTGTTCAAACAGATAACAATGGTGAACTAATGAATATGCCAAAACTTTATCTCGGAAAATATGAAGCCATTGAAACAGCTGCGCCTGCTGGCTATTTGATGAATACCACTCCGCTTCCTTTTGAATTCACCTATGAAGGACAAAACGTTGAACTTGTATCTCAATCTATTGAAGCAAAAAACGATTTTCAACAACTAAAGATCACTCTCCATAAAAACGAAGAGCAGATTCAGGAGTGGAAAGAAAATAAACCAATTATAGAAGAGATCAAAGCCAACGACAAAATATTCGGTCTGTTTACTAATCAAGCATTTACAATGACAGATAAAACAGTGCTGCCTGCTGATTCTCTACTAGGTTTTGGCACAGTAAAAGATGGTGGACTTACGTTCCCTAGGCAACAATTAATGGAAGGAAAATATTACTTTCAAGAATTAGATGCTGGTGAAATTCATGATATTGATACTAGCCGTCATGAATTTGAGTTTACAGCAGCTGACCACGAATCCGAAAAAGTAATCGATATTTATGCTGCTAAAGAAAACTTGGAGGATGAATCTGTACCACTTCTAAATAAGCTTCACTTCAACCAATTCTCACTAAAAAAAGTAAATGAAGAAGCCACTTTAAAAGAAAAAAATGGCTATGATTTTGCTTTTACAGGGAATGGAAAAGGCACTATTTTCACTTTAGAAAATGAGGAAAAAGAAGTGATTCAAACAGTCACTGTAGATGAACAATCTCTTGCTACCTTTACCAATATCCCTGTGGGAACATTCTATTTGAAAGAAAAACAATCAGCTTCTGAACAGTATGTTCTATCTCCTGAGACCTATCAAATCGTCTCTACTCTAAAAGGAATTCAAGTCTATGACAGTAAAGGAACTTTACTTAGTGAAATCCTTAATGAAGAGAAGAAAGAAGAAAATCCAAACAAGCCATTAACGAATGAAACTACCCCAGTTGAGGAACCACAAACCAATCAAGAGCCACTTCTACTGCTGGAGATTAAAAATCATTTAGTCAAAGGGATTGCTGAACTAACCAAAACGGATGTTTCCAATGGAAAAGAGCTACCAGATACAGGCGTTCGTATTCTTGATAAAGATAAAAAAATCATCATTGAAGGAAAGACGGATCATCAAGGTCGTTTTAGTTTTGAAAACTTACCACGAGGAGTTTACTATTTCCAAGAATATAAAGCCCCTACTGGCTATCAAATAGACGAAACGCCGATTAAGTTTGAAATTCAAGAAGATGGTGAGGTTGTCAAATGTAACATGACAAATGAAATGATTCCAAGTAAAAAAGAAACTTCTGTAACAGGAAGCTTACCACAAACTGGTGAAGTTGTTTCTTTTGCAGGAATTATTTTAGGGAGCTTATTGTTAGCTGGAGTTGCTGGCTATTACCTTTACAACAAAAAGAAAAAGCATCACAACGATAATTAGAAAAAACGGAGGCAGTTCTATGTCTCTTTTTTATTATAAAAAAGAAAGAAGGAAAAAAGATGTCCAATCGTGTCACAAGCATTGTCTTAAAGGACAATCAATTAGGAAATAAAATCAAAGCAACCGTTAAAGAAGAACGAGAAATTTATGTAGAGGGAAAAAGAATCCCTTGTCGCATTTTTACAGCCTCCTCTGCTCTTCATCCTGACTTTGAAATCATCGTTCCAAATTTACGAAACTCCCTACGTTTTGAAGGTCGTAAAGAAGTCGAGCTGCGTGAAGTTACACTTGTTCCTAGTGCCAAACGAAATAATATTGGAACAGTTAGTCGATCACTTGAATTACAAATTTTCGCTAAACAACTGCTGACATTGAACTAGAAAAGGAGAAAAATGATGAGTTTAAAATTTGAAGATAACATTGTGAAAGATTTTGATACACGTAGAACATTTGGAAAATTATTCTATTTGAATAGCCAAAAAATTTATGAAACAGATACAGAAGGTAACCGAACAGATTTTGTTCGTGAACAACGCATTACTGTCTATTCCGAAGCTAAAAATGACCAAATTGATATTACTGTTCCAGAAACTGTTGATACTACAGCGTTCTCTTATGATGATGAAGTAGAGCTTACAGGAGAAGTCACTGCACTTGCTTGGCTTTCTTCTTATACTGGTTATAACGATTCGATTCAGTCAGAGCAAGCCTTCAAAATCCGAGCAGAATCCCTAAAAAAAGTAGAATCAGTTAATGTAAAGCAAGCTAAAGGGGACCAAAATCTGAAAAACTAATTGAATGGAGGCAACTATGAACACATTCTTTCATTATCGTGGACGTAGAATTCGTCCTCTACATCTATCTGTTTATCGTACCTACCTTCTACTAGCTTGGTTTCCTTTTCTATTATTTGCTGGTTACTACAGCTACCTTTTTATCTATCCGCTAATACAGATGATGCAACAAAGACAAATAATTGATTGGATTGCCCTCTTAGTTCCCATTGGAGGGCTTTTTTTAATACTCTTCTTGCCGTTGTTAGTTTTGGTCATGATTCGCAGAGTTTCTTTTTTAAAGGGTGGTTTCTTCTATCGAGTTTACCAACGACAAATGTTAGCTCGTCTCTTGAAAAGCAATGGATTGTATGAGAAGAAGGAACGGAAATCAAAAGAACAGGCTACTGAAAAAATGGTTTTTCCAAAAGTTTATTACCGTAATACCAAGGAAATTCTTTATTTAACGGTTCCCACAGATGGCATGAAATGGCATGATCGCTTTCAAAAAATTGCAAAAACTTTTGAAGAAATGTACATTGCTGACTTCATTGAGGAACAAAAGGAAATGGGCTTCACCACCTATTTATTAATGATTGATGTGATCAGTAAGCGGATTAGAATTGAAGATTGTATCGTAACAAATGGACAAGTCAAACTCATGGATGGCGTTATATGGGACTATGCCGAAGTGCCTCACATGTTAGTAACTGGAGGCACAGGGGGTGGCAAGTCCTACTTTCTGCTCACCTTAATTCATGCGCTCATTCAGATTGGAACGGTTGATGTATGTGATCCAAAAGAAGCAGATTTAAAAGATTTAGAAAGTCTACATTTATTCAAAAATCACGTATTTTACGGAACAAAATGGATTACGAAATGTTTAAAGAATGCTGTAGAAGAAATGAATCGACGTTATGTTTATATGAAGGCTCTCCCTAACTATACAACAGGGAAAAACTTTGCATACTATGGTATTCCTCCCTACTTTATTATTGTTGATGAGTGGGCAGCCTTTTTTGGCACCTTAACCTATAAAGAACAGGACGAAATTCTGCGATATGTAAAGGAACTTGTTCTAAAAGCACGACAAGCAGGTGTTTTTCTCATTTTAGCAACCCAACGTCCTGATGCAGATAACTTTGGTGGCGGTGTACGTGATAATCTTTTATTTCGAGTTAGCTTGGGAAAGCTATCAGAACAGGGCTATTACATGACTTTTGGATCGGATCAAAAAGGAAAAGCGTTCATCAATAAACGAATTAAAGGCAGAGGCTACTGCGATAGTGGCTCAGGAGTTCCTCGTGAATTCTATGCCCCTCTTGTTCCTAGAAAATATGACTTTCTAGCAGCTCTTCAACAAATTGGTTCTATGCAAACGTTAAATATAAAAGAGCTTTTACAAGAAATGACTACTGAGGAAATTAATGAAGCACATTCAGCATTTGGACTTTCACGGAAAAAGCTAGAGTGAGATCCCCCCACTATATCAATGAAAAAAGGGAAAGGAAAAGTTTTATCTTTCGTTGCCCTTTTTTCGTTGCCTCAGCGGATGGAAGAAGCTGATACTAACCGCTTCGTTTTATGAACAAGGTTTCCTTGTGAAAGCCGCACACTTTGGTGTGTGGCGGTAGAACGAAAAGGAATAGGCAGGTTTCCTGACTATGACTGTGCGTGGTTAGGGCGAGCAACGCTCGCTCTAACCTGTTACCCCCCGCTTAATAACATGGGGGTAACTTTTTACAAGAAAGACAAAATAGTTATCAAAATCCCTTATTAATAAAGCTTTTCTTTAAGAATAAAGCTGTAAACAATTTTCATTTATTTTGTGAACATAAGGCAGGTGACCCATGAATAATCAAGAAATAAAAATTTTACGAAAGCGACTTCAATTAACACAACAGCAATTTGCTGAAAAGCTTGATTGGAGTAAATCATACCTTTCCATGATTGAAACTGGTAAACGAACGATCACAAAAAAATCCATAGAAAAAATACGCAAAACATTCCATTTGGACGGTGGCTTTCTACCCATGGAAGCAAAAATTGATTTTCTTCGTGTTCGATTCAAAATCCACTCCCCTTCTCAAGTAATTGAGAAAATATTACAAATGAATCCAGATGTATTCATTTACAAAAACTATGGCTTTAATCATTATACAGAAAGCTATTGTTTTAGTGACATCTTTGTTTTCTCAAATCCAGAAAACCTAGATATGGGAGTGATGATTGAACTGCGTGGACAAGGCTGTCGAGAATATGAATTGGTACTAGAAGAACAAGAAGAAACTTGGACGACATTCTTTTGGCGGCTTTATCAATCGAATATTTTTGGTGAAGGTCTAATAATTGACACCAAAATTACACGAATTGATTTGGCTCTGGATGAACATCTCTCTCTTCTTTATCCCAATTATGATTTATTTGAATTGAAAGAAAAAGTTGAACAAGGATTAGTCGATACCACTTTTCGCAATTTTGATTTTACAGGAGGAATTGTTGTGAAGAATGGACAACAGCTCAACAAAGGACTCTCTCTTTATTTTGGTTCCAGACAATCGCCGTTTTATTTAAACTTTTACCAAAAAGATTACGAATTGGCAAAAAAAGAAGAAATATCTGTTGAAATGGCTCGTCAGAAATATGGCATTAAAAATCGTTATGAAATCCGTTTGGCTGACGAAAAAGCTTATCTCTTTGTTGAATATTTACTTTCTACAGGAGAAACAATTGAATGGATCGTCAAAGAATTAATTGATACTGCCATCAAAGTATATGATTGCGACTCAAATGGACTGCGCACTCATTACAGTCAAAATTGGCGCATGGTCATTGAAAGCATGCAAGAATTACGGTTGACCATGAAGGGTGAAAAACCAAATTATGATAAAGCGTTACGCTGGCTCTCAAACTATCTTGCTCCTACGCTAAAGAAAATTTGGATTATGGATCAAACGTTTGGCAAAAATGAGTTAATGTCTAGAATTCAGCAAGCAGAGCTAAAAGAAAAAGATCAAGAAGAGCTGTCAAAACTTACAACAACAATAAAAGAATTATTGCTACAAGAAGAAACTCAAGCAGCTACTCCCTCTTCTGTAACTGTTACACAAGATGAAGTCGAACAGCTATTAGCACAATTTTTATTTAATTGAGAGGTGAAAAAAATGATTGAATTATATATCGAAAATCTTCATACCCATAAAGGGCGATGGTTTGAACTACCTATTGATTGGGAAGAGGTCAAAGAAAAAATCGAATTGGACGATGGGCAGGAACATTTAATAACAGACTACATGGCACCATTTACCCTTTCTCACTATGAAAATTTTAGTGAAATGAATGAAGTAGCAGAACAACTGGATGAGCATAGTGGACACCCAGCCATTCACTATTTAGGTGAACTTGTAGAGTACGGATTTTTCAGCGATATTTTAGATGCATTTGAACAAATTGATGAAATTCAAGTCTACTCTGACTGTTATTCTTATAAAGACTATGCAGAACAATTAGTGGATGATCTTGGCTATTTATCTGGTGTTCCTGATTTAATCAAGTGGAATGTTGACTATGGGGGAATTGGTGAAGATTTACGCCAAGATGGACGCCTCTATCAAGCAAACGACAATACTATTATTGAGGTATTGTCATGAATCAGAAATATCTCAAAGAAGAACTCAAAAAATATGGCTTTTTCTATTTAGAAGGACAAATTCCCGAAAGACAAGCTCGGCAATTTCTCACTGTAAAAAAACTAACTCAACGAGAAAATCTGGTTTTTATTCCTAAAAAAGAAGTCTGTTTTGAACGAATTCTTTCTAAACACACCAGTCTTTATATTGAAGGACTAGAACGTTATAGCGATTCCGGTGTTTATCTTGGTTATTCGTATGATTTTTACAAAGCTACCTATCTATTCAATTCTCAGTCTAGTCGTTTAAAAATTTATGGTACGCAACTTTCTGCAAAGGAACTCCTTTATTTGGTAAAGGGGTTCCCTTTTTTAATAATCACAAAGGAGTAATTCAATGAAATTTATCAAAGAGAAAAAGAATCATCCCCCAGCTTTACCAAAAGAAGAAAAAGCCGCTAGTATCCGAACGACTCGTACCTTCTTTCTAATCCTAACGCTTTTGTTAATCAGCAGTGGTCCCTTTGCCTTTGTTAAATCTACCCAAATGCAAAGTCTTATTCGCAAAGAACAAACCACATTAACTGAAACGATTCACAAAGAATTAGCAAAAAAGACAAATACAGCTGTTACATCAGAATTGTATAAACAGTTTCTACAGCCTTTCATTACAGCTTACATTAATATTCCTACCGAGCAGCAAGCATTTGAAAAACGTTTTAATTCACTCCAAGAGACCTATTTCATGATTACCCTAGATGAAGAAAAGAATACGGGGACTGAACGAAAACTACTCTCTTCTGATTTTTATAATCTAATCAGTGAAAATGGACAATTGGTGGCTCAATACCGTATTGCTTATGAAATCAATGCTCCAGTTACAAAAGAACGTGATGTAAAGAAAAAAGAAGGTAATAAAGAAGTAGTCACCAAAGAAAAATATATTGACTACGAAAAAATTGAAAATCGTGTGTTGTTAAATATCCCTTTTATACAATTAAAAAATCAATCGTTTAAAGTGACTGCCTATCCTTATTTTACTCTTGAGCCTTCACTAACTTCAAAAAATGGGCAACTAAAAATGCCTGATATTTCTCAGTACCAACAAGTGGATACCAAAGAAGAAAAAATGGTTGTCAGTTTCATCCAGTCATTCCTTGATAAATATGTATCTGCTTCATTGGAAGATATGGCATTTATGATGAAAGAACCAGAAATTCTAACAGGTAATTATCAGATAAGTAATAGCCAAATTAAACCCTTCTTCAAAGACAAACAACTCTTTGCTTTTGTTACATTTGATGTTATTGATGGTGAAACAAAAATAGGTCACAAGGAAACCATGACTTTATTGTTGAAGCAACGAGAAAACACTTATTTTATTGAAACCATTCATCATTATTTAGGAGGAATTTAAATGAAACAAAAGAAAATAGTATGCTCTCCTCAGCAAAGACAACTACTAACTGTCAAACTCACAACACTATTCAGTAGCCTTTTATTCTTTTTCGCTCTATCTCCTGTCGCTTATGCTGATGCAAACGCTAAGGAAGCCAGTAACTATATCTTGAATGACTGGATTGCACCAATTTTTGGTGTAGTTGTTGTTTATTTAGTCATCAAAGAATTTCTAAATTCAAAATGGATTCAAGGTTTTGCAATCCTCTTTTTTGGCGGTATCATTTACGCTGTTATCAAAGACCCTACAGGCGTTCTTAATTCACTTTCTAATCTAAAAAGCTACTTTGGGTTATAGTCATGAATATAGAAAAACAGATATTAGACTATAGAGAGCCCTTCAATGCACCCTATATGATCAGAGAAATTGCCAAAAATGTCCACTTACCTTTTGTTGTTTATGCACAGGATTTCACTGTTGCAACAGTCAGTTTTGCGATTGTGTTTAGTGCTCTCTTGATACTTTTTGGAATGAATCAATTAGTCGTCATAGTTTCTCTAGCTATTCCTTATGGATTAGTACAACTATTTAACCGAGTTGAGCCGGATGGAAAGAGAGCGGATATTTTTTTGAAAGATTATTTTCTCTATCTTCTGACCTTTGTATTTGGGCATAAATCACTGTATCATGAGCAACTTCACTCATTTAAACAAGAAAAAGTAATTTATGATCGCTGTACCGTTGAACAGCTTTCCATAAAAAAAGAAGGAGAAGCAAAAATGAATACATTAGATGTTGACCAATTGAAACAAGAAATAAAAGATAGTGTTGTTCCAGAACTAATCCATGAATTTGAATCCTTAAAGGCAAGAGAAGAAGGTTTCTATGAATTGTTTGAAACAGATGATGAAGTATTGCTAATGAAGAAAATACTCTTTCGGCAATTTGCAGACGGAGTTATCCCGATGTCAGAAATTCCTAAATTAAAGGAACAATATCATTCATTAATCAAGCAATCCATTCGTAAACGAATCACTAGATTATTATAGAAAGGTGGAAAAAAATGAAGTTTAAACAGCCATTTCATAAGGTTTATCATAATTTATTGCTTACTACAGAAAATGAAGTTTGGGCATATTTTACTTGTCCTAGCGACTATGTTATTGGTCAAAATAAAGAAATTCAAGAAAAGCATAAACAAAAATGGAATCAATTTTTACAAAGCTTACGCCGTTTTGAGGACTTTGAACTATTTCTAAATCCGCATTCTTACAATCTTAGTGAGCGGCTAGCAGCTTTCTCCGAAAATTTTGATGAACAAGCAAAATCAATGGGCGATAGTTTAGTTGATCGAACACTTTCCGAATTAGAAAATCAACTTCGAGTTCTCACAACGGAAAAATTTTATATTGGGGTTAAACTTTCTAGTTTATCTTCTGCAACAACTGTAAAAGGAAAAGCGATGGAAGTCGTTGACTATTACGCAGGAAAGTTATTATCCTTGAACCACTATCACCTAACTGTTGATGAAGATTTTTTAAAACGATACCGTTCAATAGAATCAGAAATTTTTCAACTTGTTGGAACGGTTAATGGGCGTAGACTTACTGAACAAGAAGTGCTACAAGCCTGCCGTTATCCCTATGTACGTGGAATGAAGACTTCCTTTGATCTTGATTTTGTTGAAAATAGCAGCTATTCATTAACAGATACTATTCTTGATCCTACAGAAGAACAAGGCTTATTAAAGTTAAGAAGCTCAGAAGGAACTAGCTACATTGCTCTGCTTCCTATTCATAAATTCGCCCCCAACTTGGCATTCAATCATATAGCAGAAGTGGTGCAAAGTCTCCCCTTTCCAGTAGAATTCCGACTCAAAGGGCATTTTGAACCCTTAAAAGGTGGTAGAGGATTAAAAGGAAAGTCTTCTCGTGCTGCCAAGCGATTAAAAAATAGTGCAAAAGAAACGGTTTCTATGGGCGATTCCGAAATGAAATCCAGTCGCTTTAATCGTTATGCTTTGACCGACTTAAACAATAAAATAGACTTAAGAGTCCCTGTCATTAAATGGCTGGGACTTTTTGGTGTCTTTGGACAAACACCAGAGGAATGTCGTAGTCGGATTCGTACCGTCATTTCTTTATGCCAATCTCGAAATGTTGAAATAGTCAAAGGCTTAGCCGATCAAGTATTTCTCTTCCATCAATTTTTAGCTGGTAACAAACTAGGTTCTGAAAAAAATTGGCTTCACTACACCACAGTTGAAGGAATTAGTGAAATGTTATTGAGTGTTGAAAATCGGATTGGTGATAACGTAGGAATTCCTATTGGTATGGTCTCGGAATTGAAAAACACTCGAAACTTAACACCAAAAGAAGTGGCAAAAACGAGTCGAAAACCCATTTTCTTTAATCCATCTATTGGGAACCAAAATGATATCGCTGATAAAAAAGCCAATAGCCCGCACATTGCCATCACTGGACCCACTGGAAACGGAAAATCCTACTTGGCAAAGTTTATTTTCTTCCTTTCAGTTTTAATGAATGGAAAAGGATTGTACGTTGATCCTAAATCTGAGTTCTTCGATTGGATTATGGAGGTTATCAATCATCCACTTTATCAAGAAAAGTATCCCGACACTTGTGCTTTCATTCAACAGCACTTCCACCAAGTGAGACTTGATCCAAATAAAACCAGTAACAAAGGCGTTCTTGATCCCTTCTGTTTTATTCCTAATCGAGTAGCTGCAAAAGACATGGCGCAAGACTTATTTGAAGAGCTTTATGATTTTACTAGTGCTAGAGAGAAAAAATCAAGATTGGCAATGCTAGAAGGAATCGAAACTGTATTAAAAAGAAGAGATCAAGGTGAACGAATAGGCTTACTTCATGTAGTTGACTTCATGCTGGAAAGTCCACATGAGGAGGTACGAGATACAGCCAGCTTAATCAAGAAATCAGTACAAGGTTCTATTTTAGAATTAGCTTTTAGTTATGGCGAAAATGAAGGACTAAATCTTACGAATAAGGTGACTATCTTAGAAGTTTTGGGGTTAGAAATGCCTCGTGCAGAAACACTTAGCAATGATTACAGTGCTACCCAAAGAAAATCGGTCATGTTGATGATGTCTATTGGAAAATTCTGTGAACTTTTCGGCTTACGTGACCGAGAGGAAAGCACTGTTGTTCTATTTGATGAAAGTTGGATTTTTAATTCTTCTAAAAACGGTCGTGCGATTATCAAATCCATGCGCAGAGTTGGTCGAAGTTTTAACAATACCCTGATTATTGTCACTCAATCTGTTAAAGATACAGCCGAAGAAGATGATACAGGAAACTTTGGACGAATTTTTGCATACGATGACAAAGATGAACGAGAAGATATTCTTCGTCATTTAGGATTAGAAATCACTAATGAGAATATTGAGTGGTTAAAAAATCTACCAAAATATCATTGCCTTTATTTAGATTTACGAGGACGTGTTGGCAAAATGCTTGTCTACTGTCCTTATGAAGAAATCCATCAAATGCTGCAAACGGTCAAAAAAAATACAAGTGCAGATGTGGAAACGACCTTTAGCACTTAGAAAGGAGCTGCTATGTTACTAAAAGATTTATTTGATATTGACAGTTTCCAATCCTTTTTTGAAAAAGGCGGCTGGTTTAGCATCAATGAAAATTTACAAAGTGTGCTAAATGCGTTGCTCAATATTGCCTTTGGCTTAATCAAATACCTTGTTCTGGCATTAGATTATGTGATAGACAAACTCTTTAGTTTAAATTTATTAGAAGGAGTATTACCGGATTTATTCTCTACTACTGGTGCTATTTACAATAAGTTATTCAGTGTTGTAGGAATTCTCCTTTTTACGTTCGTGATTGTTATTTCAGTGAAAGATTTTTTTGAAAAAGGAATCAGCAAAGCATTAATTCGATTTGGTGTTTTTACTTTAATCTATGTTGGAAGTATGACCTTCTTTTCGGATGGTGCTAACAAAATCCAAGAAGTGAATATACTATCTCAAAATGTTCAAGGACAATTAGTTGATTTAACAAGTGGTAGTTTGACAAAAGGCAATGGCAATATTTCAGAGAACTTACTCGGATCAAACCAACAATTAGATGGAACAAGCAATATCCGAAATCTTATTTTTGATGAATTTGTTATTAAACCTTATGCTTTACTCAATTTTGGGAAAACTGACTTATCAAAAGAGCAATTTGAATCCTATCTTGTTAAAAGTGGCGAAACATTTAATCAAAAAAAGACAGACGAAATTGCAGATAAAATAAAAAAAGACTCCGAAAAAAATTCTTATCTCACCTCTGATCGTATGACCGAAAAAGTAGCTGTTTTACTAAATACATTTATTATGCTGATTGTGATTGGAACAGCGGTACTAATCATTGGGGTTGCAAATATTTTAATCCAGCTATTAATTTACGGAATTCTGTTTCTCTTCCCCTCACTACTATTTTTAGCTTTGATTCCAAACATGCACCATCTGTTAAAAAATGGATTCATGTTACTAGGAACACTGTTTGCTTCAAAAATAGGGATTGGATTCGGTTTTGGTCTCTTGTTCTCTATTCTAAATTTGCTAGATTCCTTTTTTGTTGTAACAAACATTGTCACAATGATTGTTGGACTGTTCGTAAAAGTTTTATTAGGTCTATTCATTTGGAAGAATAAAGGACAAATCGTTCGCTCACTTATCAAAGGAAAAGCAGAGTTAAAAGACTTTTCTTTCAATCCAAAACAAGCTCTTCAAGAAAGGCAGCAGCAACGAGCACAAAAAGAAGATCAGCAAAATCGCTATGCTGAACAAGCCTATAAAACACAAGCCGCAGAAAATGATTACCTTCGTTCTGGAGTAGAATTGGATCACGCTTATCGTCAAAACGAACTACAGGATAATTTATTAGTGCAAGCTGGTGAAGAAGAAACTTCTCTTGATAAAACGGCAACAGCTTTTGATGAACATCCAATGACATCCAAAGAAGAAACGCTCCCTATAAATACTGTTGGTGTAAAAGATTCAGCAGAATTGCCAAACTATCCTGTTAAAAACGTATCAGACTTTGAAACAAGTACAGAACCTTTTATAACGGAAACTGTATTACCAATGGAAGAAGTTGATGATACATTAATTGCACCAAGTCCTTTAGCGGAAGAAATTGAAACTTCTGTGGAACAAGTTGTTGAGAATAAAGAGATAACAGAAACTATAGAACATGTTTCTCTAGAAGAAACCCCTTCATCACCTTCTCCATCTCCAGTAACACAACATGAAGCAAAGCAACTTGAAAAAGAAATTAGTCATTTAAGACAGGAAGCCTATAGCACTCCAGAATTAGAAGAGGAACAGCCCTATGAAACCACGTAAGTTATCTCTTTTATTACTGGCAGGTTTCTTTTTTATATTTTTCATGCTCATTGCTGGAAGTGACTCTTCAACTACCAACTCTGGCTCGGAAGAAGGACAAAACCTTCCAGAAGCAGTGCTTCGTTGGAAAGATAAAGTCACAAAAGAAGCTGCTAAAAATGAGATTTCCGAAGCGGTTCCTTATTTATTAGGAATCATTATGGCAGAATCAGGGGGAAATTCAGAAAAATATCCCGATGTAATGCAATGTTCCGAAAGCCAAGGAAAGCCACCTAATTCAATTCAAGATCCAAATGAATCCATTGAAGTTGGCGTAAAATATTTTGCAGATATGTGGAAAGGACACCGAGAATACGATGTTTTAAATATTGTACAATCATATAATTTTGGAGGTGGCTTTCTAAGTCATTCAGGTAAGAGCTACTCTCTGGATAATGCGATTCAATTCTCAAAAAATCAAGCAGGTGGAAAAACAGTTACTTACACTAATCCTATAGCTGTTAACTTAGGCTATGATTATCGTTATGCGTATGGCAATATGTTTTACGCTCAAATTGTTAAACAGTACACCACTTCTACTTCCGGCAATAATAGTCAAGGAAATTCGGCTATTGTAAACTCAGCACTTAAAGAATTGGATGAAGGAACACATGATGGAGGGATGAAGTATTGGCAATGGTATGGCTTCAACGGACGTGTTGAATGGTGCGCCATTTTTGTTTCTTATAATGCTGAAAAAGCTGGTGTTAAAATGGAACGGTTTGCTTATTGCCCAACAGGTATTGAAAATTTTAAAGCTAAAAACCAATGGCTAGGGAAAGGTAATTTGCCTAAAAGTGGCAATATCATTTTTTTTGATTGGGATGGTGATTCTGTCAGCGACCATGTAGGAATCGTGGAGAAAGTAGAAAATGAAGTTGTTTATACAATTGAAGGTAATTCAGGAGACAAGATTGCTAAACTAAGTTATGAAAAAAATAGCCCTTATATTATAGGGTATGGAACACCATAAATTTTAAAACTAAAAATACTTGAGAAAGAGTTTTTAGTTCGCACAACTATATTTGTCGCAGCTTAATTTTGTAAAATCAACTAAAAAATTATTCTTTACACTATTCAGATAAAGAAGCAGGTATTGTACTTTTTACAATATCTGCTTCTGATTATTTATATCTTATGACACGTGTAGCATTTAAAATCGCCAATACAGATACACCAACATCAGCAAATACAGCTTCCCACATTGTTGCAATTCCGAATGCACCAAGAGTTAAAAAGATGGCTTTAACACCTAATGCAAAAATAATATTTTGCCATACTATTTTCTTTGTAAAACTTGAAATATCAATGGCTTTTGCTATTTTAGAAGGTTCATCGGTCATTAAGACAATATCTGCTGCCTCAATAGCAGCATCTGACCCTAAACCGCCCATAGCAATTCCGATATCTGCTCTTGCTAATACGGGAGCATCATTGATTCCATCACCGACAAAGGCTAGTTTTCCTTTGTCAACTTCCTCATTTTCAAGTCTTTCTAAAATATCCACTTTGTCTGTTGGAAGTAATTCTGAATAAACTTCATCTAATGACAATTCTTTAGCAATATTTTGAGCAATCACTTTATTATCACCTGTTAGCATGACTGTCTTTTGAACACCTTTACTCTTAAGTGATTGAATGGCTTCAAAACTATCTTTTTTAATTTTATCTGAAATCACAATTGAACCAGCAAATACATTATCAATAGCAATATAAACAACCGTTCCTGTTTCGCTGTTCGACATATACTCAATATTATGCTGTTTCATTAATTTTTCATTTCCTGCAAGAACAGGTTTTTCTTTAATCAATACACTAATTCCATGTCCTGCAATTTCTTGATAAGAATCAAGTTCACTGTGTTCAATCTCTTTACCATAAGCTTTCTTAATTGACATAGCAATTGGGTGATTAGACAGTGTTTCTGCTTTTGCTCCATACTCTATTAATTGCTCTTCTGTAAAACCATTGCTTGTATTAATAGAAGTGACTTCAAATACTCCCTCTGTTAGTGTTCCTGTTTTATCAAATACAATTGTATCAACATTGTTTAAGGCTTCAAGAAAATTACTGCCTTTTACTAGAATACCATGTTTAGAAGCACCACCAATTCCACCAAAGAAACCTAGCGGGATTGAAACAACCAATGCACATGGACAAGAGATTACAAGAAAGATTAGCCCTCTATTTACCCAATCAGACCACTCACCACCAAAGAATAGGGGAGGAATGACTGCTAATAGGGTTGCAACAATTACCACTACTGGAGTATAGTATCTTGAAAATTTTGTGATAAAGTTTTCAGTGGGGGCTTTTTTACTACTAGCATTTTCAACAAGATCAATAATCTTTGCCACCGTTGATTCACCAAATGTTTTTGTAACTTCAATCGTTAAGACACCACTCTGATTGATACAACCAGACAATACGTTATCTCCAGTTTTTGTTTTTCGTGGGACCGATTCACCTGTTAATGCTTTTGTATCTAACAGGGATTCGCCAGCAACGACAATTCCATCAAGAGATACTTTTTCGCCAGCCTTAACAATAATGATATCACCAATCTTTATTGTTTCAGGTTTTACTTTCTTGATGTCGTTTCCAACTTTCAAGTTAGCATAATCTGGTCGAATATCCATTAAATCTGTAATTGATTTTTTAGAACGCTTAACGGCAATATCTTGAAACAATTCACCAATTTGATAAAAAAGCATAACAGCAACTGCTTCTGCGGTTTCTCCAATGATAAAGGCTCCAATCGTTGCAATACTCATTAAGAAGTTTTCATCAAATACTTGGCCCTTAAAAATATTACGAATTGCTTTTAACAATACATCTCCACCAAGAATTGCATAACTGATTAAGAATAACGCTAACTTCAACCAATCATTTATACCGTCTTGCATGTTGGCTATAACTGCAAATATAAGTATAATTGCACCAACTACTAGTCGAAGAAAAATCTTATTATCTTTAAGACTCAAATTTTTTGTTGGTTCTTTTTTATATTCCTGTTTAGGAAAAACACCAACTTCTGGTTCGTACGTATGCACGATTTTTTCGATTTCTTCATCAAGACCGTTGTCATCTTTCTTATCAAATGCTAACGTCGTATTCATTAAGTTAAGTGTCACATTTTCTATACCGCTTATTTTCTTAACGTCATTCTCAATTTTCCCTGCGCAGTTTGCACAAGTTAACCCCTCTAAAATATACTCTTTCTTCATATCGGGACCTCCAGATTCATTCTGCTACATGCTTGAAACTTTGTTCGAAAATTTCATACACATGTTTGTCAGTAAGTGAATAATACACAATCTTACCCTCACGTCTGTTTTTTACCAGATTAGCGAGCCTTAAAGTTTTTAATTGATGAGAAATTGCCGATTTCGTCATATTCAGCAACACAGCCAAATCACAAACACACATTTCACTCTCGTGTAATGCATACAGTATTTCCAATCTAGTTTTATCTGCAAATGCCTTATATAAACTAGTTAAATTAGTTATTGCTTGTTTTTCAGGCATCACTTCTTTCACTTTCTCTACAACTTCTTTATGTATAACATCGCAATCACAGATCAATTCTTGTTTATTCATATTTCTCACCCTTTCAATTGAGCAATCACTCAACTGTATTGTAGCCTTTCAAATTTATTATGTCAATGTTGATTCCATACAATTGTCTATGAACGCTCCCTTGTTCCGATACTAACTTATACAGACAGCAAGCTTTGTCATTTTCGCTATATGCAATTTCTTAGAAAAAGTTTCAATATTTGAATCCTGTTCCAATCATTTGTTGTTCAATTAATTCGTTTGATGACATTAAAATTAAAAAAGATAGAAGCTTATTATTGAAATACAAATAAGTTTCTATCTTTTTACTGTTTAATAATCTAATTTTTACTCTCTCAACCTTTGATATTCCTTCTTTACTAGCTTCTCAGCCCTTTCCCTTTATCAACAAGATACCAACAAACAGAATAAAGGATGATAATAAAAAGAATTAGAATCGTTATAGAAATGACGAGTGGCACATCAGTTGTCCCAAGAAAACCGTATCTGAACCCAGAAATCATATAAACGATAGGATTGACTTTTGAAACTCCTTGCCAAAAAGGTGGTAGCATTGAAATGGCGTAAAATACACCACCTAAATAAGTTAATGGCTGTAAAACAAATGTTGGTACAATTGAAACATCATCATAAGATTGTGCAAAAACACCATTAATTAAGCCTGCTAATGAAAATAAAATTGCAGTCATCAATAATGTAATCACCACAATAAACCATGAATAAACATGAAGTGGAACAAAAAATAGAGAAATGACTGTAACCAATGTCCCAACTAAGATACTCCTACCCAGTCCACCAATAACAAATCCCCAAATAATAACATGTGTGGGTACAGGTGCAACTAATAGCTCTTCAATATTCTTTTGGAATTTTTGAGAAAAGAAAGATGAAGAAACATTTGCGTAAGAACTTGTGATTGCAGACATCATAATTAAACCTGGTACAATAAATTCCATATAGGAGAAGCCGCCCATATCACCAATACGACCACCAATCATTTTTCCAAAAATAACAAAATATAATGAGGTCGTAATAACAGGAGGCACTAAAGTTTGTACCCATATCCGTAGGTAACGGTTGGTTTCCTTAACTGCTAAGCTTTTAAGTGCTGTAAAGTAGATACTAAACATTTTTCTCCTCCTTTTGATGTTTGTCTTCGGTAATTTTTAAGAACAACTCTTCCAATCTATTTGATTTATTGCGCATAGAAAGAACCTTGATATTTTGCTGATTGAGCTGCTCAAAAATATTATTAACTCCCTGATTTCGTTCAACTTCTATAGCAAGTGTTAGATCATCTTCAAAAAAGTGCTTATAACCTTTTATCACAGGCTTTTTGTCGTAGCTATCTAAATCAAAAATGAAAGTCTCATATTGTAGTTTTGATAGAAGTGCTTTCATACTTGTATTCTCAATTAGCTCACCTGATTGAATAATTCCAATGTTACGACAAAGCATCTCTGCTTCTTCTAAATAATGAGTTGTAAGAATGATTGTTGTGCCACTTTCATTTAACTCTTTTAAAAATGCCCACATTTCTCTTCTAAGCTCAATGTCCACTCCAGCAGTTGGTTCATCAAGAATTAGCAGACGTGGCTCGTGCATTAATGCTCGAGCTATCATAAGTCTTCGTTTCATCCCTCCAGATAACATACGGGCACGAACGTTTCTTTTCTCCCATAAATTGGACTGCTTCAAATACTTTTCACTACGTTTCAGTGCCTCTTTTCTTGAGACACCATAATATCCTGCTTGATTTACTACAATTTGTTGAACCGTTTCAAACGGATTAAAATTAAATTCCTGCGGCACAAGACCAATCTGTTGCTTTGCTCGCTCTAAATCATTATCAATATCATAATCAAAAACCTTTACTTGACCAGCAGTCTTATTAACAAGTGAGGTAATAATTCCAATTGTTGTTGATTTTCCAGCACCGTTTGGACCTAGCAGTGCATAAAAATCTCCTTCTTCTACAGTTAAATCAATACCACGCAGCGCCTCAACACCGGTCGCATATACTTTTTTTAAGCCTTTTAAATCTAGTGCATAGCTCATTTACTCATTACCTCCTTACTCATATTTCTTTTGTCAAAAAACAAATGCAGTCAAGGTGCAACTGCATTTGCGACAAACTATTTTCTGTCTTCTTTAGCTTTAGATTCTCTTTTTTTAGCTAAAACATATAGAACCACAACAATTATAACAAAATTTACAAATATACTAACATTTATTTGATAGTTTAATAGTTTGGCAGCGAGGAAAGCTCCCAAGATACCAGCAAGTCTTGCCAGCGCTCTTTTTTCTTCTGTCATCTATTTAATCCCTTCATCATTAAATCAGTTAGAGGCGAGCATTTGGGCAATTATCTGGTAATTTTTATTTCCTCCAGATAAATTATAGACTTCTTTAAATCCTTCGTTTAACAGGATATTTTGAGCAGCATTTCCAGTTACGCCCTTATTACAATACGTGATTGTTGTTACATTTTTATCTAGCTCCGCCACTCTATCACGTATTTCTGCTAATGGAATATGGATAGCCCCTTTAACACAAGAAATTTCATATTGTTTTTTGGAACGAGTATCAATAATTTGCAGTTGTTCTCCACTTGCTTGTCGCTCAATCAATTCAGTTGGGGTCATTAAAGGTGTTCCATTGCTTATTGCATTATCTAACGCCATTCCAGTATAAAGAACGGGGTCTTTCGTTGTCGCAAATGGTGGTGCATAAGCAAGGTCTAAATGGAACAAATCTTCTGCTACTGCACCAAATGAAATTGCAGTGGCAATTACGTCAATTCGTTTATCTACACCTTGCTCTCCAATAATCTGAGCTCCAAGAATTCTCCCGCTACTTTTATCTGCTAAAGCTTTGATTGTCAGCTCTTTTCCACCTAAGTAGTCCGCATGATCTGGCTTAATATTATAAAGAATAGCTGTCTCTAATCCTTCTAATTTAGCTTCTTTTTCTGTTAAACCAGTATATGCAACCGCTAAATCAAAAACTCGAACAATACCAGTTCCTAAAATACCACGATGTTCCAGTGTTCCTCCTGTGATGATATCACCAGCAATTCTACCCATCTTATTAGCAGTTGATCCAAGTGGACGATATATTGGTTTATCTGTAATGACAGAATAGCTCTCAGCAACATCTCCTACCGCATAAATATGTGGTACCGTTGTCTGCATTTTCTTATTCACTTTAATCGCACCAGATTTTCCCAATTGAATAGTTGTCGATTGAATAAGTGAAGTATTCGGAGTAACACCAGCTGCAAGAATGACTAAATCCGATTTGATTGTTTGCTCTTGATTGGTTGCTAATTCAGTAATATAGCCATCCTTCTCTATTACTTTTGTGATTGTTGTATTCAGTTGGAGCTTAACATGATTCTTTTCAAGCTCCTTTTGGACACGATAAGCCATATCAGCATCCATTTGTTTCATGACTTGATTGCCACGTTGAATAATAGTTACCTCTATTCCTTTATGAACCAATTGCTCTGCCATTTCTAATCCAATAAAGCCTGCACCAATAATAGTAGCTTGTTGTGGCTTTTCTTTTTCAATAAATGAGTGAATGGCAGCAGCATCTTGAATAGTACGAACATGAAAAAGATTTCTATTAGCTTGCTGTGCTTTAAAAATCTCTGGCACAATCGGTTTGGATCCTGTTGCTAAAACCAATTCATCATAGGATTCGGTTTTCTTCTCCTTTGTTTGAAGATTCTCAACCTCAAGCGTTTGAGTTTCAGGATGAATAGCTGTCACTCGATGCTCTGTAAAAATATCTACATTATAACGCTTTTTAAACCATGCAGCATTTCTAGGGGTCAACTTATCTAACTCTTCAACTTCATCTCCTATATAATAAGGAATCCCGCAAATTGAATAGGAAATATCCTTGTCTTGGTCGTAGACAACAATCTCTGCTTCCTCTGTATTTCGTCTAGCCTTTGCAGCCACACTTGTCCCAGCTGCTACTGAACCAATAATCACAATTTTCATAAAGATGCCTCATTCCTTTTTTAAGTTTGCTTAAAATATTTTTGCTTAAATTTCAATGCTACATTTACTAAACCAATCAAAACCGGAACTTCCACTAGTGGACCAATTACTGCTGCAAAGGCTTCCCCTGAATTAATACCAAATACGCCAACTGCTACCGCAATTGCTAATTCAAAATTATTGCTCGCTGCGGTAAACGATAATGAAGCTGCAATTGGATAACTGGTTCCCATACGTTTAGAAATAAAGAATGAAACAAAGAACATAAGGACAAAATAAATGAGTAATGGAATGGCAATCCTTACTACATCCATTGGAAGTTCAATGACTTTTTCTCCTTTAACGGAGAACATCACAACAATTGTAAATAATAAGGCAACCAATGTAATTGGACTAATTTTAGGAATGAATTTTTCTTCATACCATTTCTTTCCTTTTTTCTTTATTAGAATCCAACGAGATAAAAAGCCTGCAATGAAAGGAATACCTAAATAAATGAAAACACTTGTTGCAATCTCACCCATTCCAATTGAAACAGCATGCGTTTCTAAGCCTAACCATCCCGGAATAACTGTCACAAAAATATAGGCAAACACTGAATAAAAGATAATTTGAAAAATGGAATTGAACGCCACTAATCCTGCCGTATACTCATTGTCCGCTTGAGCTAAGTTACTCCACACAATTACCATTGCAATACAACGAGCCAGACCAATCATAATTAACCCCACCATATATTCAGGATAATCATGTAAAAAGACAACAGCTAAAATAAACATTAAAATGGGACCGACAATCCAGTTTTGGAAAAGTGATAATAATAAAACCTTCCAATCTTTAAAGACACGCCACATCTCTTCATATTTCACCTTAGCTAACGGTGGATACATCATTAATATCAAGCCTATCGCAATAGGTATAGAAGTTGTTCCAACTTCCAGTTTATTTATTCCTGTCACAACCTCTGGTACAAAATAACCTAATCCAATACCAAAGCCCATTGCAAGAAAAATCCAGAGGGTTAAATAACGATCCAATAATGATAATTTTTTTGTTACACCTGCCACAATCAACATCTCCAAGTAATAAATTTAGTCTTCTTAAACTAGCTTCTTAACGATTGAGGTAACTCATTTTTTTGAAACCATCCAACTGTACTATTCGCAACTTTAACTAATAGCAACATGACTGGTACTTCAACCAATACGCCCACTACTGTTGCTAATGTTGCCCCTGACTGTAAACCAAATAGTGAGATGGCTACTGCTACAGATAATTCAAAGAAATTACTAGCTCCAACCATGCCTGCCGGAGCAGCAATCGAATGAGGCAACTTCCAAAAGCGAGCCCATGTATACGCAATAGCAAAAATAAATAGTGTTTGAATGGTTAGCGGAATTGCAATCAAAAGAATGTGCAGTGGATTATTCAAGATTCTTTCACCTTGAAAAGAAAAAATAATCACTAGCGTTAAGAGAAGCCCAATAATCGTAACCTTATCAAATTTTTTTAGAAATACTGTTTCAAAATAATGAAGTCCTTTATTTTTTATGATGAATGTTCGAGTGACAACACCTAAAAGAAGTGGAATCACTACGAATAAAACAGTCGACAAAATCAATGTATTAATTGGAACAGCTACATTTCCAACACCTAATAAAATAGCAACGATTGGCGCATACAACACTAAAATAATTAAATCATTAATCGCAACTTGAACTAATGTATAAGCTGGATCTCCTTTGGTTAAGTAACTCCAAACAAAGACCATTGCAGTACAGGGTGCCGCACCTAACAATACTGCTCCTGCAACATATTCTTTGGCTAAATCATTTGGGATAATCCCTTTAAATACAACGAAAAAGAAAAATGCTGAAATGGCATACATCGTAAATGGCTTAATTAACCAATTCACTGTACAGGTTACAATCAGACCTTTAGGTTTTTTAGCTGCATTGACAATACTAGTAAAATCTATTTTCAACATCATCGGATAGATCATCAACCAAATTAAGATTGCTGTTGGAATAGATACTTGATAATACTCGAATTTCCCTAAAGTTGCTGGAACAGCTGGCAAATATTTCCCAATTAAAACACCCGTAACCATACACAAAGCCACCCAAAGCGTTAAATATTTTTCAAATATTCCCAATCCTTTTTGTTCTTCTTTTTCCATCATCATCTTCCTCCATCATAAAATTCAAATAAGTGCATGATAGATAGAAAAATTTCTATCTATCAATAAAAAAAATAAAATGCTTCTAATTCAATATATTGTGTAGTGCTTCTCCAGAGATTTCTTCTGCATGCCATTCTACAACCCCATAATGATTATTAGATAATTCTGCTACTTTATCAATCCATGTATTTTCATTTTGTGCTCGGGCTAATAACATTGGATTTGTTGTACCACTTGTTAACATACTGTTATTCACGACCCACCATGTATGAGCAATGCCTGCTCGATCCAAGTCTTCCTGTAGTCGCATAGATTCATAAACAGGTGTTGTTTCAGGTAAAGTGACCATGACCACTTCGGTTTCTTTTCCATCTTGCAAACGAGGTAAGAGACGTTTCACTGATTCTGGTACTTCACCAGATGTCCGCTCTACTTCTTTATGGTAGCTTTGGGTAGAATCAAGTAATAGTAATGTATGTCCTGTTGGTGCGGTATCAATAACTACCACATCACAATCGGCATCATCCACAATCTCTGCAAAAGCTCTGAATACAGCGATTTCTTGTGTACAAGGCGAACGTAAATCTTCTTCTACATAAGCAACATCATCTGGTGACATCGTTTCACGAGCCTTGCTTAATACTTCTTCTGTATAATCTGCTAATTCCTTGTCCTCATCGATATGACTCACCTTGATTTGATCGGATTCAGAAATCACAAATTGTAAATGAGCAGCTGGATCGGTTGTAGCCAAATGAACTTTCTTGCCTTTATCTGCTAAACCAGTGGCAATTGCCGCAGCAATAGTCGTTTTCCCAACGCCACCTTTACCCATTGTAAAAATCACTTTTTTACCAGATTGATGCAACTCATTCACGATGTCTTTCAATCTAGGAAATGCTCTTGGTGTGACTATTTCAGTTAAAAATTCACCTTGATTGGATTTCAACAATTGGCGTAGATTTTCAACACCAGTCACATTGTAAGAACGTAAAGGAATACTGTACTCAGGAAAAGCTTTCAAACTATCTGGCATTTGTGCCAACGCTTCTTGTTGTCCATCATAAATCAATTGAGATACTTTATCTGTTGCTTCCTCTAAGACGCCATTCACTAATAAAACTTGATTTTCAATGCCTATCTCTTGTAATTCTTTAGAAGCTCGATCTGCTTCTAAAAGTGGTGCCTTTTGTGGTCTAGTTACAAGCATTAAAGTTGTTTTTGCTCCATCAGCTAATGTGGCTACAGCATGCTCATAAATTTCCTTTTTATCACCTAAACCAGATAATTGACCTAAGCATGAAGCTCCTGTTGTATTTTCATCCATAAAATTACTCCATGCAGACGGTAACTGTAACATCCTTAACGTGTGACCTGTTGGTGCGGTATCAAAAATAATATAGTCATACTTTTTCTCTGCTTCTGGATCAGTTAAAAAACCAGAAAATTCATTGAAGGCAGCAATCTCTACTGTACAAGAACCAGATAATTGTTCCTCCATATTCGCTAAAGCAGAATCAGGTAGTTTCCCTCTAAATGGTCCTACAACACTTTCTTTATAGTCATCAGCTGCTGTTACTGGATCAAAATTTGCTACAGTTAATCCCGGAACTTCTGGAATTTCTTTCCCTTTATTTGTTAATTCTGTTTGAAAAACATCTTGTAAATTACTTGCTGGATCGGTACTGACTAACATAACTTTTTTCCCACTATCTGCTAAATAAGTAGCAGTGCCACAAGCAGTCGTTGTTTTACCAACACCTCCCTTTCCTGTAAAAAATAGATACTTTGTTAATGGTAGCTGATCTGGTTGGTACAATTTCATGTTTGGTTTCCTCCTTTAAATTTAACATCATCATTCTAAGCAGTTGTTACTTTCTTTGTAGCTGTTACTCTCCCTTTACCCTCACAAGAACATGCAGCATTATCAATCGTATGACAAATACAGTCATCTGTGTTTTGAATTATTGTTTGAATAACACCAGATAATACTTTCATATTCTCCGCATTCAATGAATAGTTGTGCCATGTCCCTGATTTTCTGGCTTGAACAATCCCTGCATTCATTAACACTTTCATGTGATGGGAAAGCGTTGGTTGCGTAAATTCAAAATGCTCTAATAAATCACATGCACAACGCTCACCACAAGAGAGCATATCCACAATTTGAACTCTTTTTGGGTCTCCTAATGCTTTAAAAACTTTTGCTGTTAATTCATAATCCATCTTTCATCCCTCCATACATAGAAGTTCTTCTATATATAATATAGATGTTCATCTATCTATTGTCAATAGATTCTGTCTCACTTAATAAAAAAGCCTATGAGAATTTCTTCTCATAAGCTTTAGTTTCTTCGTTTAGCAACATCCAGATGATGGAGAGCAGCAACTATTTGATTGTTCTTCTTTCTTATCCTCTGAGAAATTAACACCAGTATAGACACTAAACTCCTCATTTGACGGATAACCAGCCATTTTCACAATTTCACCATCTAATAAAACAACTGGTAGTATGTCGGCTCCTTTAGACTGTAACAACTCCCCAATTTTTTCATTTTCTATGAATGCCGCAGGATTACCTGTTAAATTAAAACGCTCTACTTCTACACCATCGGCTTTTTCCAATGTTTGAATAATAGAGGAAACTCGAAGCAATTCTGTATCTACTCCGGGACCACAAACTCCTGTGTCACAACACATTGCTGGTTCATACAACGATACTTTACTCATTTTACATAACTCCTTCTTTTTGTTTTATATTCAATATCTGATGTATTAATTCTTGAAATTCTTCAATGTTCTCTGTTACCAGAGAATAATATTGCCATTTGCCTTCCTTACGTGCGGTTACTACTCCCGCCTCAATTAAAACCTTCATATGATGTGATAGTGTCGGCTGAGTAAAATCAAAATTATCCAAAATATCACATGCACACTTTTCACCAGTTGAAATCATATCTAATATTTGAAGTCTATTAGGCTCTGCAATTGCCTTCATAATTTTTGATAATCCTAAATAATCCATATTCTCACCTCCATATAGATGTTCATCTATATTTAATATAGAACTTTATCTATGTTTTGTCAATGAGTAAAATATGAGTTATCTCGTAAATTATAAAATATCTCTTAAAGCATCTCCTGAAATATCCTCAGCTTTCCATTCAATCACTGCGTAATGATTGTTAGACAGCTCTGCTACCTTATCAATCCAAACTTCTTCATTTTGTGCTCTTGCTAAAAGCATTGGGTTCGTTGTTCCGCTAGAAAGCATGCTATTGTTCACTACCCACCAAGTACGAGCGATTCCCGCTCTCTCCAAGTCATCTTTTAATCGAATTGATTCATAAACAGGTGTTGCTTCGGGTAATGTGACCATTACTACTTCTGTTTCATCCCCATTTTGTAACTTAGGCAGTAGCTTTTGAACAGACTCGGGTATATCTCCAGAAGAACGTTCATTCTCTTTGTGGTAGCTTTGTGTTGAATCTAATAGCAATAGTGTATGACCTGTTGGTGCGGTATCAATCACAACAACATCACTATCTGCTCCTTCAACTATTTCCGCAAACTTTCTAAAAACAGCAATCTCTTGTGTGCAAGGGGAACGTAAGTCTTCTTCAACATATGCCACATCTTCTTCTGACATTGTTTCACGAGCTTTTGTTAATATCTCAGACTGATAATCTGCTAGTTCTTTTTCTTCATCAATATGACTCACGCTAATTTTGTCAGTTTCTGAAATAACAAATTGAAGATGTGCTGCTGGATCAGTCGTTGCTAAATGAACTTTTTTCCCTTTATCCGCTAATGCCATTGCAATTGCTGCGGCTATCGTCGTCTTCCCTACGCCACCTTTACCCATTGTAAAAATAACTTTTTTATCCGTTTTATATAAATTATCCACAATGGCTTGTAAGTGGGGAAATTCTTTTGGTTTAATTGATCCCGTCAATAGTTCTTCTTGATGTTCATTCAATAATTTTCTAATATTTTCAATTCCAGTTAAATTATATGGACGTAATGGTACAAAATATTCTGGATACTTAGCTAAACTTGCTGGCATCTGTTTTAATGCTTCCTGTTGAATAGCATAAAATTCCTCAGAGACTTTATCTGTTGCTTCTTCCAGTACCCCATTAATAATTAATGCTTGATTTTTAATCCCCATTTCTTCCAATTCTTTTGACGCTCTATCTGCTTCTAATAAAGACGTTTTTTGCGGTCTCGTTACCAACATCAACGTCGTTTTCTGACCGTCAATTAAGGTTTTAACAGCTAGATCATACATTTCTTTTTTGTCTACAGCACCTGATAATTGTCCTAAAGGAGCAGTTGCGGTCTCATTCTCATCTAAATAATTATTCCAAGCAGAAGGTAATTGAAGCATTCTCAGAGTATGACCTGTTGGGGCAGTATCAAAAATAATATGATCAAATTTTGTAGAGGCTTCTTTATCCGTTAAAAAATTGGCAAATTCATTAAATGAGGCTATCTCTACAGTACAAGAGCCTGACAATTGTTCTTCCATATTTTCCAAAACTGAATCTGGCAATTTACCACGATAAGGTCCTACAATACTTTCTTTATAGTCATTAGCCGCCTCCACAGGGTCAAAGTTGGCGACAACTAAACCTTCTACATTAGGAATTTTAGTCCCTTTATTTGAGAGTTCTAATTCAAAGACATCCTGCAAATTGCTTGCTGGGTCGGTACTAACCAACATGACTTGTTTCCCTTTGTCAGCTAGATAAGTTGCTGTAGCACTAGCTGTAGAAGTTTTCCCAACGCCTCCTTTACCTGTGAAAAATAGATATTTCGTTAAATGAATTGCCTCTGGTTGATACATTTCCATGATATTTCCTCCTAAATTTTTATTCATTTACACCTGTAAAATTTTCAAATTCTTTTAATGAGGGATAGGCACCAAACTTTTTTACCTCTCCATCCACAATGGTTATCGGTAAGACACTAATGCCATTTTTATCTATTAATGATTTGACTTCCTCATTTTCCAAAAATACATTTGGTTCAATTGTTAAGCTATGACGCTCCACTTCGTAATTTGTTTCTCGTTGAATTTTCTGTAATGTTGGGCTCAAATATAATAGATTTTTATTTACTTCTGCTCCTGTCATCTTGATACCACAACACATCTCTGACTCAAATAAAACTAATGATTTCATTTTATCCCTTCCTCAACCACATAGATGCACATCTATGTGATGCTCAAAAAAATAAGGAGATTGTCTCCCTTAAGACTACTGTTTATTTTTATACTTTTTTGATATCAACTAAGTCTTTTCATTTCAATACGCCTCACCCTTTCATATAGACGGACATCTATGTATAATATAGATGAGAATCTATGTGTTGTCAATATATAATATTTGTTGCTTTTTCCATTAGGTATTTCAATTTATTGTTGAATACCTAATTTGAAAGGAGAAAACATGAATATTTCAGAAGAAAAAAAAGTCATTTACCATCTTATGCAAGCAATTATGACTGAAAGACGACAACTAACTGAACAATATTTTGACTTAAAAGAGCGATTAAATGAGCTTAGTCAAACTAACACGAATGTTCACGAAAATAATGAATATTCGACAATGAGACAAAATCATATTAAAAAAGAAGATATTGAGAACGCTAAGTACTTATTAGCAAAAAAAGAAGGAAAATCCTACCTTCCTTACTCAAAAATAGCATTACAAATTTCTCATCTTCTTAAAAGTCATGGTGTGCCACTAAGTAATAAACAAATATATGAAAAATTGATTAATGATTTTCAACTATCTATCAACTACTCAAATTTGACGAACAATATTTTACCAAGAATGAATTCAGATTCTTCTATAAACGTCGAGAAAGTGACTCGAGGTTACTGGCAGTATAAATTAAATAATTAGTAAAGGATGATTCAATCATGAAATCAGAAGTTGAAGTTAACTATTTATTTGTTAGTTATGTACAGCAATCTATTAAAAATTCTGCCAGTGCTTGCCTAAAAAAGAAACAAAAATATTCTCATACCTACTTTCCAACTGATTCATTAGAAGATATTATGAGAAGCAGTATATCCGAATCTTATTTATCTCTTGATTTTATCTCAGAATCTGAAATTATGAATCTAGAAAATTTCGCTGAGAACGAAGCGCTATCTAGGGCTATTGAACAACTAAACTTCAAAGAAAAAAAACTACTTTATGAAAAATATATTCAATGTAAAACAGATAGTGAAATTGCCCGAATTTTTGATATCAGCCGTCAAGGAGTCTCTATATTCAGAAAAAGATTATTAAAAAAACTTGAGGTATTTTTAAAAAGATAATCAATGGTGTAACAATCGTGCTCCCCCTTCCTTCTTTCACCTAACATTAAGGAAGGGGGGATATAATGAAAAATTTCTTACCACTAATTGAACAAGCCAAAAAAGGGGATGAACAAGCTATGGAATTGTTACTTAAAGATTTCAAGCCCTTGCTAATTAAAGAAGCATCCAGACAAGGCTATTTGGATGAAGATTGCTTTCAAAACTTAACTGAAACTTTTATAAAAATAGTCCGCAATTTTGATCCAGAAAAATACCTTGGTTAAATTAGAGAGACAGGCTACTTTGCCTGTCTCTTTTCTATCTTTTTTGAAAAAAATCAGAATTATGTTGCTTTTATTTCTTCTTTTTCCAATTTACTTATAGAAACATTGTTCTTTGATAATTGAATAATCTTCTATCAAATACGTTTTCTTTGTATTGAGCAACGCTTGAAAAGCGCCATGACCGTGTATTTTATTGCGAGCGATTTTTTTCAAGCAAAGTAGACTTGTCACCTACTGCCACGACATGCAAAGAATATAATGATACTTCTGTAAAGCTCGCCATAAACTGGGGAGAGGTGAAACTCCTATGATATCTTTTGACAAAAGATAATTTGATAGAAGAAAAGAGACAAATTTACAGATAACTATTTAAGATATTGAAGCTTAAACACATATTTCTATTTATCCAATTTATAAAATCAAAACGATATTTGTAAGAAGTAAGATTTTAACTCATCAATATTTTTCTAGGAAATGGGAGCTGGAAGTCTTATAATCAATATACAGTATTTGCTTCTAGCTCGCATCCCTTGAAACATATACTATATCTGAAAGAAAGGTTGAATAAAATTTTATTGATTAATTTTGAATATTCTATTAGTCTCAGAAAGGAAATTGCCTATGAATACTCCTGATAAAGTACCTTTGATTCTTGGTAGATATGTGAACCAACAAACCTTAATGAAAGAGCTGCATATTGGTTTCGACACGTTAAAAATGCTTCATCTAAACGGTTTAGAAGCGGTTATTATCGGGAGACAACATTTATATGACCTAGAAGACTTAAAGAACGTTTTAAATCAATTAAAAAGCGCTGAACATAAATAGGGAATAAAAACGAATATTAAAATCTTACAAACAACAAAATATCCTAATCCAAATAATGAATTAGGAAGGAAGATTTTATATGTCAGTATCTTTTAAACAATACACTAAGTATAATCAAAAGCTTTGGAAATTCCAATGTTACCTTGGAAAAACGGAATTTGGTGAAGAAGTACGCACTACTAGAAGTGGTTTCCAAACAAAAAAAGAAGCCCAGCAAACTTATCGACAGTTACAACTTGATTTTGATAAAAATAAGTTAAAGATGAATGGTAATATTACGTTTAAAGAGCTTTATGAAGAATTTATTGAACAATATCGTTTAAAAGTAAAACCATCTACTATCATGATAACAAGAAGAGCGATTGAAGATCATGCACTTGAATACTTCGGAAATAAAATGCTTAAAGACATTTCAGTCCGATTTTGTACTCAAGTCAATCGTCGCTGGATAAGAGATGGTTATAAGCAAGCTTATTATTTCCGCAGGGCTGTTGCTCAAATTTTACAATATGGTGTTCAACAGGAATTGATTCTTGAAAATCCCATGCGTAAAACTGAACCAATCAAACGTCAAGAAATTGATGAACATTTAGTCGCTACAGAAACAATGACTGTTTATACACCAAAAGAATTAGCTATTTTCTTGGAGTCTTGTAAAAAACATGGCAATATGAAAATCGAAACCTATTTTCGTATTTTAGCCTACACTGGTGCAAGAAAATCTGAAATACTTGCCTTAGAATGGAACGATATTAATTTTGATAACAACAAATTAACAATCAGTAAAACATTGGCAGAAGTTGAGTACGATCCAAAATCTAAAAAAACTAAAGTAGCCAGTCAAAGCGCCAAAACAAATGCCGGTAAAAGGAATATTTCAATTGATTTAGAAACGATGGCTATGTTACAGGAATGGCGAACTAGACAGCAGTTTGAGTTTAAGGTTTTGGGAATTAGAGCAACGAATAAGCATCAGCTAGTCTTCCCTAATAAAGATAATCTTTTTTGTCGCCCCGGTCAGCCAAATGACTGGTATGATGTCATAGCGACTAAGTACAACTTAAAACGAATTACACTTCATGAATTTAGAAAAACACATGTCTCTCTTTGCGCAATGGCTGATATGAACTTAGAGGATATTATGTACCGAGTTGGTCATAAAGATTCTAAAATGACTCGTCAGGTCTATAACTACTTCTATCCTGAACGTGAAGAACGCAGTGCAGATCAATTCGCACAATTCATTGAAAAAGAGAAATATTTATTTTAATCGCTGTTGTAGTTAGTTTTGTAGTTAGTTTGCTTTTACGAAAAAAAGAAGCACTAGAAACATTGATAAATCAACGTTTCTAGTGCTAAAAAAGGCTTTAGCCAACACTGCCTTCCATCTAAGGAAAACACTTTTAAGTAATCGTAAATACTGCTAAATAGAGCTTCATAGTGACATTTACAATATATAAATTTCATCTATTAGTATCTGTTTTTACAAATAGATAGCATATAGATAGCTTTTTAGCTGGGGGCATTATTAATAAAAACATTAATATAGACTGCTTCTTTCATTTCATTTTGCCCCTCAATATATATTTTCCTAGCATTAAAAAAGTAGTAATGAAACTCATTTTGAACATCTTGTTTATTTAAAACTTGCTTAACCTGTAATACTTTTGTCTCCCTTGGCGATAAGCTAATGTAGTCTATTACATTTCGTTTATCATCACGTAACTCATTCATAGTATCTAAGCTTTCATTATTTTGATTTATAAATTCATACCTCATTTTTAAATTATATATTGTTTTTGGAAAATCAGAAGGATTATAAAATAATATTTTCCCCTCAAAAAGTAATTTCTCCGCTTTCTCAAAATCTTCTATACTAATAAATTTTTGATAGTCATCATAATCACCGTATGCTATTACTGATTCAAAACAATCTCCAGTTATATTAGAATAATTTTTATTATCCCTTGCTAACCAAAGTGATATAATAACTGCTCCTAGAGTGCCAATAGCACTCAACCATTCTACTAATGAGCCTTCTAAGGTATACCTTACCCCGAACACCAATATAATTATAATTCCACCTATCATCCCACCCAGAAACTCTTGATATCTTATTTCTTTTCTGTTTTTCACTTGATCACTCCTTAAAATAATTATACACAAAAAAACACACCCTGTTAAGAGTGTGTCTTTCCTATTTATATTCCTTCCCGATAATCACATCAAATTCTTTTCTGCTTGTATCTGGGTTATACGTCACAATATTATAGTCTTGTTGCTTCCATCTTATTTTTAATTTATTTGTTATAATAATAGGTTGACCACTTCTGATTACAAATGTAGTCGTTCCCTCGTATGCCGTTCCATTATTTACATATATATCCTTTATCATACTTGTTTTAATCATTGCCCAACATGAATGTAAAATTATTGGCTCATCTTCGCCCGGCTCGAAACCACCACTTGGTTTTATTTCTAATATATCAATCCTTTCATTAAGCTCACTAACGTTATTAATGAGTGCCATAATAAGCACCTCGCATTTGTTGAATCATAGCTTGTACAGTGACTGGTAATCGTTCACTACTGGCTTCTTGACGGTTCAAATACCAATGTTGGACTAATAAACTGACAGACCACTCGAATTGCTCGTAGCCCTCTATAACGCCTTCTTTATCGCTCGAATCAATGGCGCTAATAACATATTCTTTAGCCGTCATGATTAAACCTTCAATCATTTTATCGTCCATCGTGTGATCAATTCTTAAACTGTTTTTAATATCTTGTAATTCTAACATATTAATCTCCTTTCAAATGCGGCGACATCGCCACATATAGATAATCAAATAAAGGTGCGTACCGCTAAGTACACACCTTATTTTTTTATTCGCCTACTGCTGGGGTAAATTCAATATAACGTGCCGCTTCTCCATCTATTTTCTTGTAGTCATTACGGACAATGACCGCTAGACCTTGAGAGTAGTAATCAAATTTCTCCCATTGAGTTGTTACTTGGTTACGTCTGGCCACGAATACCGCTTGTTTTAAGTCACCCATAATCATTGGGAAAGCTTTACCATTGTTAGCTAGTTGCTTATCACTTACAACTAACATAGGCGACCCAAACAATGAGTAGCCACTTGGTGATGTGACATCAGGCTGTAAGATATAACGTCCGTCACTATCTTTTAGTGTGTCCAAGTGATTAAAGCCTGTTTGGTTTGTCATAATCATTTTATTTAACGCTGGATCAAGTTCCACATTGTAAACTTTCTTTAAATCATCTAAACTTGCTGCGGGTACTTTTTTGAATGTTTTAAGCAAGTCAATGATATGCTTGTTGTCAGTATTATCGACTAACTGAGTGAGTTGAGCTTTCACTTCTGCCACAATATCAACTACGGCGTCTTCTACCACTTCATTGGATAAGGCAATCTTGCCTGCTCGTGTTTCAACTTTGTAATCAACTTGCGTAAACATATCAGCGTCAATGTCTGCAATTTCTGCTAGTTCTGCTTTAGTAGCTAAGATGGCTTGTTGATTAGTTGCTACTGGGTACTTCCCTTCACCATTTGAGACTTGTTTCACTGTCACGAATTGGGCTAAGTTCGTTGTGGCACGTTTTAGGTCAAAGACTTCACCGGTTACATCTTTTGGAATAACCACGTCCGTATTAATGGTAGTTAAGCCGTCTCTTACTTCACCGTGTGAACGGATATAGTCCTCAAAGCTTCTTAATTCTGTTTTTTCTGTGTCAATTAATGTTTTTTTCATAATAATTTCCTCTTTCTTTTTATCTGTATTTTTTGTTAAGAACTGATCATATGACCGAGTGTCTACTTTTACATTGGTGTCATCATAGGCTGGGACGGTCACAATGGAACACTCCCATAAGGATTGAATTGAATTAACTTTTCTGATAACTTCACCATCACGTTTTTCAAATTCATCCCCATCTTCACCTACTTTAAAACCAAAACTCATAGAATCAGTATTACCTGCTTTGATATTTTCATACACATCATTGGCATAACTTGTATTAGGAAGTGTCGCTTCAAATTTCAAGCCTGTTTCATCTACTTCTAGCTTCAATGTACCGTTCTTGACTCTAGCTAGTGGTTTAGAATAATCATGCCCCACTAATAAAACCACATCAGATAAATCAGTGTCTTTTAAGGCATCTTTTGTGATAACCTCTTGAAACCCTCCTAAATCTTTACTAGGTGTGTCAAACTTCAACGCATACCCATTAATCATCTTCCCCTTTTTTTCGGGATCACTCTCTGCTGCCGTTTCGTCCGGTACAGCTGCTTCTTTTGATTTTAATTCTGCTTCATCTGTTAACCGTTTTTCTTCTACTTCTTTACTCATCTACTGTATTCTCCTTTCTAAATTGGTAAGTGTCTAAGTTGTCCAAATGCGTGTAGTTTAAGCTAACTAGTAGCCTGTCTCCGCCATCTGCTTTTGGCAACCCTATCTTTTTACGCCCCTCATTAATGGTTAAGAGTGAGCCTTGTACTGCCTTAATTGTGGTTTCTAAGACTGATTGCGGGTCAGTTTCAAGTAAACGATCCGCATTAAAACGGACACTCAACTTTTTATCATCTAATAACTTGCTTCTAATTTCTGTAGTGAAGACCGAGAAGAAATGAATGAGCGTATTTTGCAAGTACATTAAATTAGCTTGAACATTACTTGAATGTTGCTGCTCCACTCCCAAACGATCAGTACTAATGCCAAACACTTTAGCAATTTGTTTAGTCGTCCAATCATTAGAATTTACCAGCTTTAACACTTCTGTATTAATCTCTAATGTTTTATAGTCCATCGTTTCATCTAATATGATGGTTCGTAATGAGTTTTCGCCATCGTTTGAGCCGTTAGCTTCTTCAAATTTCTTTCTGATTGCTTCTTTAGCCTTACCATCTAAGTCCGACTTATGAACGGTTAGAATACCGCTGCCGTTTACGCCTTTAGAGAAGAAATTATACAAGGTATTGTTCCCTGCTTCTTGGACATTCAACTCATCTTTTAAACTGTGTAAAGGTGACAACCCAACAATCCCATCTTGTGAGAAATACTTGAAATGTAACACATCATGGGCAGCTAATTTTATACTGGCAGTGCCTTCTTTTTTCTCATAAGTCAGTGTGCCATTTTCATTTTGAATTAAACTTACTTCTGAATTAAGCAACAATCGTAGTTCAGCAACTTCTTCACCATTTCGGATAATTTCAGCAAAACTATTACCGTTTAAAAGCATATTAGCTGCTAAAGCAAACTTAAAATGCCATCCGTCCATCAATTGATTAGGTTTAACATTAATCAAATAAGATAATTTTGCTTCTTCCTCTACTAAACCACTTTTGATAAGTTGTAACTCACTTGACGCAATGTCACTGGCAATCACTTTAATAGCTGTAAAAACGTCACTGTTTCTTAATGCCCGAATACTTGTAAAGTCTGATTGATTGTCACTTGTCAGACTAACCACACTATCAAGAAATGGATCGCCTGTTGTTTTTTTTATACTTCTTGCTTTAAAAAGTGCCACGTATTTACCTCCTTTCTTAATAATTGTTTAATGTTAACGCAACGCCTATGAGTGTTATCCCTAGTGCCAACAAGCCCCATTCCATACTTGTCAGCAATGTAATAGCACTAAGTACAATCACAAGACCGATTAAAAATAGTAGCGTGTGAATATGGTTAAAAACTAAAGTTTTCAGATGTGTAAAATTCATTATCAGCTTCCCTCCCTTCCGTTTCTTCAAAGTAGAACATTGCTTCTGTGTAGGCATTCATCAAAGCGACAATAGGGTCAATTCGATTTGAGTTTTTCGCCTTATTAATTTGAATGCCGTTATTATCTTCCTTTAAGATGGCATTATTCACGGCATGAGTCAGTAACTTATTCGCTGGGTGTAACAACTTCCCATCGTATAACTGCTCTCGAAACGTTCTTGTTGGTGTGTTCAGTGTCCTAGCCCCTTGCCTTACTTCAATTAACGGATAATTATTTTTCTCAAAACGACTAATTAAACTGTTGGCGTTCCAAGAATCGTAACAAATACCTAGTACATTCAAGTCGTTTTCTTGTATGAAATCAATCAACCAACGAAAGACTTCTTCATAGTCGATAATGCCACTTTCTAATGAAGTAATGGTACATTCTCCTAGTTTTTCACGTTGGATATAGTCAATGCCATCACGTCTTATTTTGTCTTGTAGCCCGTACTTTGTGCCTATAAACGAGTGACTATCACAATACAACTGATTATCTTCAAGTGGTACTATCCAAGACAAGCTCGTTAAATCATTGGTTTTTGATAAATCAATTCCCACATAAACGTCTTTACCTTGAATATTCTCACTTTCAATTTCAGTAGCATTCCAATCTTCGGCTGCGACGTAACTATCATCTGACGCTTGTAGCCATAAGTTAAAGTTCTTCACTAGCACCGAATTTAAGTTATTTTGCTTGATACCTAATGCCACATCATCACGTATCGCCTGAATCATCGTTTGCTTGATCGCTTCACTTTCAAAAATAGGATTAGCTTTAATGTATAACCTCTCATCATGAATTTCTTCCTTGTCGTCAAGTTCCCATATAGCAATGAAGTAACGATCAGCTTCTTCTTTTGCTTCTAAAACTTTAGTAAGAAACTCGTATTCCTCATACATTGGAACATTGATATTAAGTCCTGCTGTTGAAACAACTGCAAGTAATCCATTTTTTTGATTGCCCATACCTGATTTAATGACGTTGTAGACTTTCCTGTCCTTTGCTTCGTGCCATTCATCTAATATGGCTGTCGTAGCTCCAAAACCGTCTAGTGTACTTGTTTCAGACGCTAAAGCTATGGCAAAGCTATTACTATCTAAATCTGTAATTTGTGAGTTCAATATTTTTAATCGCTGCCGCATATATTTTGATTGCTTCGTTACTTTACGCAAACCGTTTGCCATCATGTTATAACCAATTTTGGACTGCTTTAAGGCATTAGAAACAAATAGAATTTGCCTACCTTCTGCTGGCTCTTTCTCCATAAGTAACGCATTTGAACCCATACCACTCACAAGATAAGTTTTCCCATTCTTACGGCTCATTGAGATAAACGCTCTATTATACCGTCTGTTCTCTGTTTTTTTCTCTCGCCAGCCATTGAGTTCAGCAATTAACCACTTTTGAAAGAGCAACATGTTTATTTTTTGTCCGTCAGTCCCTGGCAACATTTCCATAAAATGAATTGATTGGTTAGCAACTTCATTATTGAAATAGTAAGGAAAGTCGGCTTGTTCAGACCTTTTTAAATCATTTTTAAATCGAGTGACCGCTTGAATGATTTTTTGACCGGCTATAATATCCCCAGCTAACACCTTATCAGCGTAATCTAAGGCAAAGTTAACCGTCATTTAGTAACCTCTCGAAAGGATCACTCGGTTTTTCCGTTTTGGCTTTATTTAGGGCAAGTTTTGCTCTGGCTTCTAAAGTCATACCTAAAGAGCTGGCAGCTGATTTTAAATCTTTCATTGCTTGAGACTGTACTTTAACCGCTGGGTTAGCCTGTGTGATACCTGTTTTATCACTGGTGACAAACGTACCAAACTTTCTAATCTCACCTTCTGCCGTTTTTATCCTTGAATAAGATAAACAGTACGCAACTAACAAACTGTAATCTGTTTCAGAAATAGGGAAATCTTTTTTTAAGACTGGTATTAGTCGATTCCATTCACTAACTGCTGACTGGGGCAACCAACTAGGGGGGTGACTGATTAACGGCTGTTGTTTAAATAACTCATTTTTCGCTTCTTTTCGTTGTGATCGTTCCTCTAATGACAAATGCTGTCGTGTACCTTCTAATAATTTAACTGGTTTAGTCATAATTATTCTCCTTTCTATTTTTTATAAGCAGTTTTTCGCTGGTCTCTATCGTGTCAGAGGGCTGCATTTTCATACTTCTGCTTTATTCAGTTTTCAAGGAACTAAAAAGGATGCACTACCAAATGAAAACAATCATCTAGTAATACATCCTTAGCTTTGCTATTTAGGTGTATATCAACATATTTTTTTATCGTTTACCGTTCTAATATTGGTGACTTTCCCATTTCTGACAGTGATAATAATTTCGCCGTAATTAGGTAAGCTTATCTGTTCTTTTGTACCATCTGTAGACGGTACTACTATTTTTTCATTCATATAACTCCTACTTTCATTATACCACTTGCGATTACATTAGTAAACGGTAGTAGCTACTAACAACTTACCACCAATAACTTTGGAATAGGCTTATTTTGAAAAAGAAGGTATCATCATCGGTTCTTTAGAACCCGAACCGACGGGGGCATTCCTTAGTGGGTGTCTCTTTTTTCTTTCTCACGCCTCATTCTTTCCCTTTGTGTCTTGCGGTTATGGTGGAAGTGGCACAGTGAGCGGTAGTTTGATTCATCTAACCGCTTATCCCAATTATCTCTTAGCTCCACTGTATGATCCACTACGTCAACTTTACGGATCGTTCCTTCAATTAAACAATCTTCGCAACAAGGTTGATTTATTCTATATAGCTCAGACGCTTTCCGCCACGACTTGGAACGGTAGAAGGCAAAGTATCTACCTTCCTTCTCTTTACGTTCCCAGTATTCCTCTTGATGATAAACTCTCTTAGGTTGATGTTTGTCACAATAAGTTTTATCAAAGTCTATCAGCTTCCGACAACCTCCACCATTACATCTAATTTTGGGTTTCATTAAGTCCTTTGTGTTTTCGATAAATTTCTCTGTCTGTACCATCATCTAATAGTTCAACTGCTAACCTCAAAGCTTCACGTACCTTATGTTCGTAATTCTCATCAGACTCTCCGTAGATTGAAAGCCTTAGTAGTTCGTCAATTAAATCCATCGCTTCATCGTATTTTTGTTTCTCAATGTTTATCATTATTTTCTCTCCTTTAGTTTATAATTCTAATTCTTTTTCCATCCAGTCCACAATTACTTTAATATTATGAGCAGCTTCTTCCTCTGAAAGTTTAGCCGCTTTATTTTGCATAATAAGCATATCTGCGTACATCTTATGAGTCTCATGTTGCCTTTTCTTAACCTCCTTCATTGTTTCTTTCATTTCATTGTGAAACCCTGTAAAACTGAAACCTTTAAATTCTTTAGGAACCCATACTAGTTTTAACATTTCTTCCTCCTTAAAATTCACTTTCGATTACTGTTGATTACACTACATAATCACAAGTAGTCCAATATCGCTGTAACCCTTGTGTCAGTATGCTGGAACTCACTTTTAAAAAAATAATACTTTTGCTTGTTTTTTATACTTTTAATTGAAAGCTTTCTTACATAACGCCATAACTTCCTTATTACAAGCAAGCGCCATTGTCATTCTAAGTACCATTAAATTATAAGTGTCATCAAGCTTTCCGCTTGGCATTCCTTTTTCTAAATATTCTTGAAAAATAACATTTACTAAATGTTCCACCTCTTGTACATCATCTGGGAAATTACTATCATTCCTTAACGTGTTAAGCAATCCCATCATTAAATTTGCATAAATGCTTTTACTGCCTTCCTTTTCATTTACCACATAATCTTTAGTCGCTTCCATTGTTAAGAATAAAAGTCTTTCTGCTTGATCTATTTGTTTCTCATTTGGCATTTCATCAACTGAAATAATGTTTAACATATCATCACTCTTTCTATTATTTAATATATTTATTTAAGGATATTTATTGTAGCGGTCGGTAGTGGGGAAACGCCATGCCACCCCTACCACCTCTTACTAACACTGTTATATCAACGTTTGCAATCATCTTATTTGACACCATGACCATGCCACTCCATTTTTACCACTCGTGCCGGCATGGTGTTGAAAAAGTGGGTGGCATGGTCTTACCATTATTACCGACTTAGTAAAACGTTGCTACATCAACCTTTTCAACCTATGGCATGAGTGGTAGGGTGTTTTCTCACTTCTGCTCTCAACAACTAATCTAAATCATAGTCATTCTTTAAAAATAATTTTATATATCTTGCAACTCTAGTATTATCTTGTCGTATTGTTTTTTTAATTATTCCTAGATTTTCAAGCTGCCGATTGAATTTTGGCTGTGACAAACTCTTAATATTTTCATCAAAACAAAAATCTCGGTACTTATCAAAAATATTTCTAGTAGAGTCTCCTGTCTTAGCTTCTTCATCAATTCTGCAATAATCATCAATGAATCGTGATAAGTGATTGGCTTCCTTCAACCATTCTTCCTTAGCTTTAATCATTGGCTCTGACAAGCTCAATTGCCCTCGTTCCATTGCTTCACTGAACGCTTTTAAGCAATAGTAGGCAAACTGTGGTATCTCTTGTTCAATCGCTTTTAAATCATGTTTTTGCTTAAACTCTTTGCCTATCACAACGTTGAATGGTACAACGTATAATCTGCGGTCAAATCCCAAACTAAAATCATTAAATTGCGGGAGAGTATTGGCCGAAAATATCAATTTAGCAAAGTTCTTAAACATAAAAGGATCTTGCCCCTTATATTCTGCAAATAACATATCGTTTCCGGTCAATGCTTTTAACAATCCTGTCGAATCTATGAAATCTGCTGAAATATCAGCGAATATATTAGCTAACTTTTGATATAACATACTGGTAGCAAATCTATTATTTTTGTTACCTAGATCAGTCAATGAAGCGTTAGAAACATTTTCATCATTTAAGACCTTTGTTAAGTGATTCAAGAAAACTGATTTCCCATTCCCTCCTGCACCAATTAATATAGTAATGGACTGAAAGGGCGCATAGCTTCTATAAAAGCAGTAACCTATCATTTCAATTAAATACTTGGCGCTTGTATTATCTCCAGTTAACTCTTCAAGCCAAGATAATGTTTTAGTTGGTAGGTGTTCTTCATTTATATCCAACTCAAAATTATGACTTTGGAAAATGTAATCTTTTGGATTGTGCGGCTGCAACTGCTGCGTCTTAAAATTGTAAGTACCATTTTTAAAACTAACAAGATGTGGCTTACTGTGGTCAAACGGATTGCTTTTTGCTTCTCTATCATACGTTTTAATCATAATAAATCGTTTGACCTCGGCTAGTTTGCTTTGAGACCACTTGCCCACGCTCTCTAGCTCGTCTGTAATGACACTGTCCAAATACTCGGATAAGTTATCCATTCGCCATGTACCTGTCACCTTGTCGAATCTTGCGCCCTGTGAGAAGGAACTCACTCTGATGATTGGTATTTCTTTCATAAGGACATGAGCTAATTTTTGAGCAACTACTTTTTCTACCCCTTTTTCATCAGTAACTAACCAACTTGGCGTATCTGAAATTTTTTTTTCTAACGCTGGTTTAGCTTTTTGAATAAACTCAACAATATTTTCATTCACTTCTTTCAAGTAATCACCCCACTTTCTTTAAATGCTTTTTACTTTCTGTAAGTGCTTTTTCACAATACTTTTAAAAATAGTATTTACTTCTTTTTCATCAAGTGGTACGTCAATGAAATTATCATTTACAACTAAAACTAAGGTATAGATTGTCTCTAAGTCAGTTCCTAAGGATAAGCACTTGGCTATAAATCTCATAAGAAAATCATTTCTACCACCAGTCTTTGAACCTTCAACCATTTCAGTTAAGAATTTTGCCGTATACTTCGGTTTCCCTTGTGTCATAGGTTGATTCTGTGGCATTTCCAACTTACTAGATGGGTAATTATCCGCACTTGCTTCTAAGGAATCTAGTAAAAATTGAGGAAACTCGGCTAACTCTGGTAATTTACCGCTTATTCTTTTATATGCTTTCCCATCTATATGAGAAGGTGGTGCTACCACATATCCGTCTACTAAAATATCTATTCCTTTGAAGGCGTTAATTTGACGTTGGATCGTAACATTACTCGGATAATTAAAATAGTAATGTCTTCCTCCTGTAGGAGTATCAATAATCAAAGTATTGGGCAACTTCTCAAAGTGATTTTCTAGCACTTCTAATGTTTCAAAACCATTTTCACCATGGACATCAATATCAAGGATAACTAGACCTGTTTCTTTTCCAACCTGTAAACCTATATTGCATGATACGTTTTTTTCTTGATTCCAATGATCTAAAATCATTTCTTGGTTAGTTGTCGCTGAATGAAAACCATTCGAGAAATCACTAGTTTTACAAGGTATTTTAGTATTTGGATATAATGGTATGATTGGATAACTATTTTCCGCATAACTTAGTGCTGCTTTAAGAGTGAGTAATTCCATAAGTCTCACCTCTCACTACCTCTGCTTCGCAATCCACTAGAATGTCAGCGATACTTTGAATTTTTTCACTCATCATCTTTAATGATTCCGTGGCATTCGATAAGCCTTTCTCATTAAATAAGGAAAATAATACTAACTCATGATTTTTCTGACTTCCCTGTAAAGCTAAACAACTTAAATAGTTTTCTAGTAGTCCTATTTGACTTGTAACATCCGCAACCTCACACGCATAATCTGATACTAATTTATTCTTCTTCATTTCAATTTCCCTCTTTCTTTGTTATGATAGAGAGGTAAAGTTCATACAAATATTCTTTACCCCTAACACTATTGGACGGCTATCCTTTAGTGTTTTTTTTATTTCTCGCCCCCAGCTAGACTAAATTCTATTTTCATTTAAAAATTCATCTATATCTTTTTTCGAGATTCGTTTTACTTGTTGTATTTTTGAAACTGCTAACCCTTTATTAACAAAGTGTGTTGCTAATGTGCTTCTTGATACTCCAATATATTCGGCAGCTTCTCCTAGCGATAACCATTCTTTTTGAATTAGTTGTTTTGCGATCGCTTCCAACGATGGTTTTATTTCACTAATTACTCTAGAGACAAATAAATCACTTGCATGTTGGGACAATTCTATATGATCAATTTTCAGCTCCATATACTATCCTCCTAAATCGTTTTTCTTTGTATTTCTTTGCAAATGTGCAAAAAAAATTTCATCAATAGATATGTCAGGAAATATCGAAACTAATAAATTTCGAAAGATTACTTTTTCCTTGTCAGAAAAAGCCACTCGACCATTCTCTTTTAACCAATAAGATTGCTTACTTATTTTTAGTAATTGCGCTATATCATTTTGAGTATATCCTAACATTCTTCGATAACCAGCAATAATATTCATTTATCCCACCCCCTTTCGAACTTTCTTTGCATTTCTTTGCATAACTATTTATAACACTATTATTTAATCAAGTCAAACTTTTCTTTGTATTTCTTTGCAAAATAGTTTAGAATAAGTACTAACGGAGGTGAAAATATGAAACAAAACGATTTGTTAAACGAACTATTAAAGCCCGATCCTCAAAAAGTTGGACAAAGAATAAAAAAAATCAGACTTAAACTAAATCTAAGCATGAGTGATTTCGCACTAAAAGTAGACGAAAAATCAAAAAGTGGAACTATTTCCAATTGGGAAACGGGGAAAAATCTTCCCAATAAAGCAAGATTAGAAAAAATTGCACACCTTGGTTCAGTTACTACTAGTGAACTTCTTTACGGAATTGATAAAGACTTTATACATTTTATTATTTATCTTTCAAACGAAATAAGAAGTTACGAAAATAATTTAGGCTTCTCGGATAATGACTTTCCTAAAAATTATGATGAAAGGTTTATGGTTATTTCTGATATTTTCTATTCATTATTAGATGAGAAAATCGATATATATATAAAAGACAACAAAACGAAATATGTTTCAAAAGATGACTTATATTATAACCAATACAATGAATTTATTGATTTGATTTACTCAGAATATAAATTATTAGATGGAGATTTTTTTGATTTGGATGAATCGATTACTTTAGTAGCAAAAATATGTGATTTATTAATTGGTGGTGTTAGTCATACTAATTCTGGTTTTATAAGTCATTCTTTATACGAACTAAACAAAACTATGATTAACTTGGATAGTTACGCTTTAGATGAAAAGTCTAGTAAGTTTGAAGTCTTGGGAAGTATTGACTTAAATATATATAATTCTGTAACAGATATTATTCAAGAAGCAATGCACAAGATTGAAAAATTGAAGTAACCCTCTAATTCCTTGCCCCCAGCTAGCGACAAGGAGGATATACAATGGCAACATTCAAACAATACAAGAATAAGGACAACAAACGTAAGTGGCAATTCAGCGGTTACGTGGCTACTGATCCAATTACTAACAAGAAAATAGTTACAACACGAAAAGGCTTTGACACTAAAGCAGACGCTTCACTTGAATTTGATAAGCTAAAGTCTAACATTCTAAAAGCTTCCAGAAAAAAGCCTAGCACCACATTCAAAGAACTTTACGATGATTGGTTAGAACAGCACAGAAAGAGTGTAAAGCCTTCTACAATTGCAACAAATAGGCGATTTATTGAGAATCATGTCTTGCCTAAGTTTGGTACAATGAAGCTTGATAAAATCACCGTTTCATACTGTCAAAAGTGTGTGAACGAATGGCATGACGTCTATAAGCAGTATCATTATATTAGACGTGCTACCGCTCAAGTTATGAATTATGGTGTGTCTATGGAACTAATGGAGTCTAATCCAATGAAAAAAACTATCCTTCCCAGGCGGAAAGAAGCTGAAAAAAAGCCGAACTTTTATGATAAAGATCAGCTTAAGAGTTTTCTTCAATTTGTTGAAACATTAGATAATTATAAATATTTCGCCTTCTTCCGGTTATTAGCCATTACTGGCATGAGAAAGTCAGAAGCCTTAGCGCTATATATTACTGATGTTGACTCATTCAACAAGACACTTACCATCGGAAAAACTATTGCCATTGATGAACATGACAATATTATTATGCAGACACCAAAAACTACTAGCTCTTACAGAACGATTAGCCTTGATGATGATACACTGAAAGTTTTGCGTAAATGGATCAGCACCTTACAACAAGATTATTTAAAGCTTGGCTACAATACATCAAAAAAGAAGCAATTGCTGTTTCCTAATAGTTTAAATGATCTTTATTATCCGCAAGCTGTTAACGATTGGCTAGACTGGATTTATAAGAAGGCAACGGCAGCCGGTCATAACTTTGAAACGATAACGCCTCATGGATTCAGACATACCGCCTGTTCTCTCATGTTTGAATCTGGGGCAACAATCAATGAGGTTCAGAAAAGACTTGGCCACAAAGATGTGAAAACAACAATGAATATCTATTCTCACGTTACACCGCAACAAGCCGAAAATACTAGTCAGAAATTGGCAAACTATTTAGGCTTCTAAACAAATAGATAGCTTTTAAGATAGCTTTTTTCTAAAAGAAGGCAAAAAAAGAACTAGAATTGGCTATACAACGCCTTTTCTAGCTCTTATAACATGATTAACCTACACTGCCTTCCATCTCATACTGAATCAACCGATTCAATTCAACGGCATATTCCATCGGAAGTTCTTTCGTAAATGGTTCAACGAAGCCCATGACAATCATCTCTGTGGCTTGGATCTCAGTTAAGCCACGACTCATTAGATAGTATAACTGTTCTTCTGAGATTTTTGAGACTTTCGCTTCGTGCTCTAAAGCAACTTGGCTGTTATGAATTTCGTTAAAAGGAATCGTATCACTTTTCGATAAGTCATCCATAATGATTGTGTCACATTCGATATGAGAGATTGAGCCTTGGCTCTTCTTGGCGAAAGTGACTTGCCCACGGTAGTTAACTTCCCCACCGTTTTTAGCAATTGATTTTGAAATAATTGAGCTCGACGTGTTTGGTGCATTATGAATCATTTTCGCACCAGTGTCTTGGATTTGTCCTTCATTGGCAAAGGCCACTGAAAGCATTGTCCCACGAGCCCCACGACCATCTAAGTAAACAGATGGGTATTTCATCGTTGTTTTGGCACCTAAGTTACCATCAATCCACTCAACTGTGGCATTTTCATAGGCTTTCGCGCGTTTTGTCACTAAGTTATAAACGTTATCTGACCAGTTTTGGATTGTTGTATAACGACAGTAGGCGTCTTTCCGAGTAAAGATTTCAACGATCGCTGCATGTAAACTATTAGTTGAATACGTCGGTGCCGTACAGCCTTCCACGTAGTGAACGCTGGCCCCTTCGTCAACAATAATTAAGGTTCTTTCGAATTGACCCATGTTTTCGGCATTGATTCGGAAGTAAGTTTGTAGTGGCACGTCACACTGAACCCCTTTAGGCACATAAATAAACGTTCCGCCAGACCAAACAGCCGAGTTTAAAGCCGCTAATTTGTTATCTGTTGGTGGGACTAATTTTGAAAAGTATTCTTTGAATAATTCAGGGTATTCTTTTAAAGCTGAATCCGTATCAGTAAAGACGATTCCCAGTTTCGAGAATTCTTCTTTCATGTTGTGGTAAACCACTTCTGATTCATACTGAGCACTTGCTCCCGCTAAGTATTTACGTTCTGCTTCTGGAATCCCGATTCGTTCAAAGGTTTCTTTGATTTTATCTGGCACATCATCCCAGTCACGGGCTGGTTCGTTACTTGCTTTTTTATAATAAGTTAAGGCTTCAAAATCAATGTCTGATAAATCAGGTCCCCATTTTTGCATTGGCATTTTTTTGAATGTCTCGAAAGATTTTAAGCGGAAGTCTAACATCCACTCTGGTTCTTCTTTGACTCGTGAAATTTCACGAACGATTTCTTCTGTTAAGCCAGCACCCGTCGTAAAGACTGATTCCACATCATCATGGAAACCGTAACGGTATTCTTCAAGTTCAGGAACTTCGCTTGTTCCTAAGTCTAAGTCAGTTATTTGTTCACTCATTCGTGAGTTCCCCCTTCATCTTCTCTATGGATTGCGCCTTCGACACTAGTTAGTTTATTTTCATAAATGCCCCGTTCTAAAGCTTTCCACCCTAAAGTTGCACACTTGATCCGAGCTGGGAATTTGGCGACACCACTTAAAATTGCCGCATCTCCTAAATCATCAAGTTTTGGCACTTCATTTCCTTGAACTAGTTCTGAAAAACTATTAATTAGTTCCAAGGCTTCTTCCGTTGTTTTACCAATCACCACATCAGTCATCATACTCGCACTGGCGGTGCTGATTGAACAGCCACTGCCTGCAAAGCGGATGTCTTCAATCAGATTATCTGCGTTAAGTTTCATTTGCAATTGAATAACGTCCCCACAAGTTGGGTTGTTCATCTCGATTTCCGTCGTTGCCTCATCTAAAATTCCATGGTGATGAGGGTGACTTGAATGATCGAGAATCACTTGACGGTATAAATTATCTAATCTAGAGAGGGCCATTTTGGAAAAACTCCTTTGTTGCTATCAAAGCTGTGACTAACATATCAGCATCTTCTAGCGTATTGTAAAAATAAAAACTTGCTCGGGCTGTTGATTGGACATCTAAATATTTCAGTAGCGGCTGAGCACAATGATGCCCGGCTCGAACAGCCACCCCTTGCATATCCATCGCTGTAGCTAAATCATGAGGGTGGACCCCATCAAGGTTAAAGGCGATTACCCCGTTATGCTCTTCAGCAGATTGAGGCCCATAAATAGTTAAGCCCTCAATGGCTTGGAGTTTCGGTAAGACGTAAGTCACTAATGATTGCTCATATTCGTGAATAGCAGTCATTCCAATTTGATTTAAGTAAGTAATCGCTGCCCCTAAACCAATTGCCCCAGCAATGTTCGGTGTTCCCGCTTCAAATTTCCAAGGAAGTTCCGTCCAAGTGCTTGTTTGTTCGTAGACGAAGTCAATCATCTCGCCACCGTATTCAATTGGCTCCATGGCTTCTAAGAGCTCACGTTTCCCGTAGAGTACGCCAATCCCCGTAGGTCCACACATTTTATGACCGCTAAAGGCGTAAAAATCGACCCCTAAAGCTTGGACGTCAACTGCCATGTGTGGGACGGCTTGGGCGCCGTCACCAATTAGGACTGCTCCTTGTTGGTGGGCTAACTCTGCTAACTCAGTCAAGGGATTAGTCACCCCTAAGACATTCGAAACGTGAGTAATGGCGACAATTTTCGTTTTATTCGTAATTTTTTTACGAGCATCAGCCATGTCTAAGTGACCATCAGCTGTTAACTCGATGTATTTTAAAGTTGCTTCTTTGCGTTTAGCTAATTCTTGCCAAGGAACGATGTTCGAGTGATGTTCCATGTAAGAAATCACAATCTCATCTCCTGCTTGGACATTCGCATCACCGTAACTACGAGCTAACCAGTTAAGGCTTGTCGTCGTGCCACGAGTGAATAAGACTTGAGCACTACTTTCAGCGTTAATGAATTGGCGAACCAACTCACGGCTGCCTTCATAAGCTGCTGTCGAGCGTTCTGCTAAGCTATGAACGCCACGATGAACATTGGCATTGTCAGAGCTGTAGTAGTCTTGTAAGGCAGTTAAAACAGCCTGAGGTTTTTGGGTTGTGGCGGCGTTATCTAAATAAACTAAAGGTTCGTCATTGACTTCTTGAAACAATATTGGAAAGTCTTTTTTTAATTCGTGAGCCTTTAACATTACGATAACTTCCTTTCAATAACCTCTGCTAGTTCTTGACGAACTTCTTTCACTGGAATAGCTGTTAAGACTGAGCCTAGGAAACCGCGGATAACTAATTTCTCAGCATCGACACGACGTAGACCACGACTCATTAAGTAGTACATTTCTTCTGGATCAACGCGACCAACACTGGCAGCGTGACCGGCTGTGACTTCATTTTCATCAATTAATAAAATCGGGTTCGCATCGCCACGGGCTTGATCCGAAAGCATTAAGACACGGCTTTCTTGTTGGGCGTCTGCCCCTTTAGCACCTTTAATAATATGACCAATGCCGTTAAACGTTAACGTGCCCCGTTCACGAATAACACCGTGTTGTAAAATATGACCAATCGAATGCTTGCCATAGTTCGTGACGCGGGTATCAATCCCTTGGGTTTGACGGCCAGCACTAATCGCCACCGCTTTAACTTCAGAATGTGACCCTTCGCCAATTAAGTCAGAATCGAAATCAGCAACTACATCGGCATCGTTCATAACACCAATTGCCCAATCGACTGAGGCATCTCTTAAAATATGTCCGCGACGGTTCATGTAAGCTGTAACGTTAACACCTAATTGGTCAATCGCTGAAAACTTAACTCGTGAGCCTTGTTTCGCAATCACTTCAACAACGATATTTGCATTAGTTTTAACATCGCCTTCACCGATTGTTTGGAAACGTTCTAAGTAGTTAAACTCACTGTTTTCCTCAGCTAAGACAAGGACATGTTTGACAAAATTCGTCGTAGAGGCAGCATTATGTAAATAAATTCCCTCAATCGGTTCTTCAATCACGACATTTTTCGGTACGTATAAAAACGCTCCGCCACTCATAAAGGCAGCGTGGAAAGCTGTTAATTTATCTTCATCGGCTTTGACAGCTAACTGCATGTAAGCTTCTTTCACTAATTCTGAATGCTCAGTCATGGCAGTAAAGATATCCGTAAAAATCACGCCTTTTTCAACGAGACTCATCGGCATTTGTTCCGCCACTGTCGTGTTCCCGTGTTGAACGAGCATTGGGTTATCTTTTGAAGTATCAAAACTGTAAACATTATCAAATTCAACGGTTTCTTCAAAGTCCGCGACACTTGTTAAAGGCCAACGGTCAATTTTTACTCGTTCAATGACTGGTAACTTTAATTCTGCCAGTTTAGCTAAAGCTGCGAGACGTAAATCAAGCATCCAAACTGGCTCTCCTTGACTTGCTGAAAAGACTTTTAGGTCGTCAAGATAAGTATTCCATTCTTGTTCCTTCATTTATCTTGTCATCCTTTCTTATTCGTCTTTAAATTCGATTCCTAATTCTTTACTAATCCCGACGTAACCTTCTGCTTCTAAACGCTTCGCTAAGTCAGCGCCGCCTGTTTTAACTACGCGGCCTTCCATCATCACATGTACAACATCAGGTGTGATGTAGTTTAAGAGACGTTGGTAGTGAGTAATAATCAAAGCGCCAAAGTTATCGCCACGCATTTCATTCACGCCTTTTGACACAACTTTCAAGGCATCGATATCTAGACCAGAATCAATCTCATCAAGGATGGCAAACGTTGGTTCCATCATTAATAATTGTAAAATCTCATTACGTTTTTTCTCACCACCAGAAAAGCCTTCGTTTAAGTAACGTTCAGCCATTTCTTCAGCCATATCAAGTAATTCCATTTTTTGATCTAATTTTTTAATAAAATCCATCACTGAAATTTTATCGTCTTCAGCACGTTTGGCATTAATTGCTGCTCGCATGAATTCAGCATTAGTAATCCCAGGAATTTCACTTGGGTATTGCATTGCTAGGAAGATTCCTGCACGGGCTCTTTCGTCAACTTCTAATTCTAAAATATTAACGCCGTCTAACAGAATTTCACCTTCTGTGACTTCGTAATTTGGATTTCCCATAATTGCTGCTGATAAAGTTGATTTACCGGTACCGTTAGGCCCCATAATGGCGTGAATTTCACCTGTTTTCATTACTAGGTTCACACCTTTTAAAATTTCTTTGTCCTCAATTGAGACATGTAAGTTTTTCACTTCTAATACGGACATCTATCATTACCTCCACATTCAATTTTTGCTGATAAAACCAATCCTCCTTATTTTAGCCTAATTGAGAATGAATTTCAAATGATAGTGTCTATAATTAAGGCAATCCTAGTTCTTCTAGGATTTAAATTTTATTAGATTGGAATCTTTATAAATAAAAAAGTAGTCAACCTTACAAAAGGCAACTACTTTATCCTTTATCCTGTTCTCTTAAAACAACACCCCAATAAAATACAATACCGGATAGCCAACCATAATTGAAGCCATGCTTTTTAACACAAGTGGAAAGGTCTTTTGTTTGTCTTGGGTCCCAAAGTAACCTTTCAATTGTTGCCATAATTTTGGCACAAGTAAAATTAAAACTAAGACTGGCCATGGTGCTAAACCTAGTAAGACTAATACTGGTAACAAGCCAAAGCTTAATAAGAAAAAGACTTGTAACAGTCTCACAGCTTTTGGTTGACCGATATAATAGACTAAAGTTTTGCGACCGTTCACGATGTCCTCTTTTAAATCACATGTATTATTAGCTAATAAGTTATTAAACATCATTAAAACTGGTGGCAGACAGACCAGAAATAATTGAGCGGCATAACTTAAAGTAAACTCTCCCGTCGGAAAACTAACAACATAAGCAGCAACAAAGGGCACTAAAAAGCCACTGGCAATCGACGTCACTGTTTCAGCAATTGGTAAGCTGTTAAGAGGCCGCGGCCCCGCCGAATAAAAAAGGCCAACATAGTAACCAATGAAACCAATAATCACTAAAAACCAGTTAGTATTCATGACTAGTATCAAACCTAAAAGACCAGAAGCTGCCATAAAACCATAAAAAACGCCTTTTACTAATGGCAGACTCAAACCTTCTCGGCCAATAATATTACTCGCTTCTTTATAATCGTGCTCTTCTGACGCATTTTGATAATCCATGTAGTTATTAAAAATATTTACAGCAATATGAAAAAAGACAATCGTAAAAATATAAATGACTAAACGCCAATTCCCAAAAACGCCAAATTCCCCTTTAGCAAAGGATGCTCCTAATAAAATTAAAAATAAATTCAGTGGTGCAGTGTAGATTTCCCCTAATTCCCATAATTGTTTAAATGTCATAATATCCCCCTAGATTTCTTTAAAACAAGCCTTGATTATAGCATTTTTTCTGAAAGTTTTCTTTGATTTTGACTTAGTTTTCATTAAAATATTAAACTGACGGCAGTCATAAAATCTAACATAACTTTACTAATGTATCTGTCTTTTAAATAACTAATAGCCACTTCCCGAATCGGGCCGTCGCTAATTTCAATTGCCACTAAATTTTCTGTTCCTAGTTCGCCAATTAGATGTTGTGGTTGAATTGTTAGTCCTACACCTTTTTCGGTTAACTGAAACTGAGAACTAGCTGAACCTGTTTCCATGACCGTTTCTAAACTTAACTTCCGCTCCTGCGCCCACTGGTCAATTAACTGACGCCCGTAAAAACCACTTGGATAAAGTAACAATGGCAGCTTTTCTAAGTCTTTCCCTTGAATGCTTTTGACTTGGCTTAATGGGTGAGTCTTTGGCACAAACAAGCCGTAAGTTTCAGTAAAAATACTTTCTTGATTGAGCTGTTTCGAGGGGCTTCTTAACAAGCCAACTCCAAGGTCGACTTGATTTTTTATTAACAGTTGTTCAATTTCCAATGAGGGAATGACCGTCACTTTAACTTCTGGATACGTTTGATGAAACTCTGCTAACATCTGACTTAAACGATAATCAAGATCTGAAGGCAACATGGCTACGCGGATTTGACCACTGCCTCCGGTTTTTAAATCTTCGATTGCTAATTCTGCATCTTGAATACTGTTAATAATTTTTCTGGCATAAAATTCTAAACGGCGACCCGCTTCTGTTTGACTGTTTTTTTTACCGATTCGATCAAATAGTAATAGCCCAACTTCACTTTCTAAGTTTTTAATTTGTTGACTTAAACTTGGTTGTGAGATGCCTAAACGAAAGGCTGCTTCGGAAAAATGTAATTCTTCACATAAAACTAAAAAGTAACGTAACTGTTTTAACTCCACGACTGTTTCCACCTTTCAACAATAGCTTTTCCCTATCGTTTCTATAGTAATAATAGTATGGTTTTATCATCTCTGCAAGGATATACTCCAATTATCACTATAAAAAAGGAGTGTTATCACATGAAAAAAATATATTTTGTCTTACTCGTTATTCTATTATCTCTAAATTTACGGCCAGCGATTACCGCTGTCGGCCCTTTGTTAATGATTATCAAAACGGAACTTGCCATGACTAGCTTAACTGCTAGTTTAATTACGACAATTCCCGTTTTCTGTATGGGCTTATTTGCCCCCTTAGCAGTTAAACTTAGTCGCCGCTGGTCTGTGGAAAAAGCCTTGTTCTTTGCCATGGTCTTGCTTTTTAGTGCCTTAGTCATTCGTTTCAAACTTCACAGTAGCTTACTATTAATTTTTACCGCCCTTTTAGCCGGGATGGGCATCGGCATGGCCGGCCCCTTAATTGCTGGCTTAATTAAAAAGCACTATCCTACTAGTCATTATCTAATGTCCTTTTACTCAGTCTCCATGGTTTGTGGTGCGGCCTTAGCCTCAAGCTTAGCTATTCCTCTCTATCGACGGTTTAATGACAATTGGCAATCCCCTCTAGGTATTTGGAGCTTACTAGCTTTGATAGCTGCTCTGGCATTGTTGCCGCTACTTAAAGCCACGCCTAAAACTCAGGTGACAGCTAACATCGAAAGTCCGCAAAGGAAAAACTGGTGGCTTATGCTCTTTTTCAGCTTAATGGCAGCTGTCTTTTATTCCTTAACAGCTTGGCTAGCCCCCTTCGCCCAATCACTTGGTTTCAATCCCCAATCAGCCGGCTTGTTACTAACATTGTTTACAATGATTCAAATCCCTGTGAGTTTTTTGATTCCTTGGCTCGTTAGCCGTCAGCAAAATCAACGCTTTTGGTTGTTGTTTTGTAGCTTCTCTGAACTGACTGGGATTATTTTATTGTTATGCCATGTCTCACCTTGGATAGTGACGATTTTCCTCGGTCTTGGAGCAGGTGGTTTGTTCCCTCTAGCCTTAATGCTACCTTTAACTCACAGTCGTAATGCCCAAGAAGTTATTACTTTATCAGCATTTATGCAGTCTGGTGGCTTTATGATCGGCGCTTTAGGTCCCCTGTTATTCGGTTTGACGACTGATCTATTTAATAATTTTTATCTCTCTTTTACCCTAATTGCCTTATTAATTCTCGGGATGATTGCCTCGATCTTAAAGCTCACTTCTCAGCCAACTTAATTTAATAATTAACTAAATCTTGGTAATTACCAATTAAACTCCCATCTAATTGACTATTAGCGTATAATTAAGGTGTCTTTCTGATTATTACAAAGGAGTTAACTAAATGAACCTATTAAAATTATTGACTCATCGAGCCGCTTTAACGGTCTTGCTCTTACTTGTTCAACTAAGTTTAATTTTCGCGATTGTCTTACGCTTCCAAGAATTTTTCGTTTATTTTTATGTCATAAACATTATTTTGTCGATCGTAATTGTTTTACGGATTATCAATGCCCGAACAAATCCCGCTTATAAAATTGCTTGGCTGATTCCAATTATGTTATTACCAATTTTTGGAACTTTTATTTATTTAATTTTCGGGCGCTTGCGGATGCCGAAAAAACTAACTGACAAGATGGCAGAAATTGAAGGAAAAGAAGCCCATGCTTTAGCTTGCACGATTCCTGACTTGCGGATGACTTCGGAAAATCCCAACGCCCTTTTTCAATCTCACTATTTATCTAATTACGGAATTGTCCCCCCTTTTAAAAATACGACTAGTGAGTATTTAGCCACTGGTGAAATTGCCTTTGAAAAAATGCTTGAAGAATTAGAAAAAGCTGAAAATTATATTTTCATGGAATACTTTATTATTGAAGAAGGGGTGATGTGGGATAGTTTACTAGAAATTTTAGTCCGAAAAGCCCAAGCTGGCGTTGACGTTCGCCTATCTTACGACGACATGGGCTGTATGTTTACCCTCCCCCATAACTACCATCAAAAACTAGAAAAACTGGGAATTAAATGTGCGGTCTTCAATCCTTTTGTGCCAGTCTTGTCTTCGATTTTTAATAATCGCAATCACCGAAAACTAACAGTCATTGACGGTAAAGTCGCCTTTACTGGTGGTTATAACTTAGCCGATGAATACATTAACAAAGTTGAAAAATTTGGTCATTGGAAAGATACTGGTTTGTTACTTAAAGGGGAAGGGGCTTGGGGCTTTACATTAATGTTCTTAGCTCTCTGGGATTTTCAACGTTCTGAAGAGCGGGATTACTGCGAATATTATCCCGGCTACCCCCAATTGTCAGAACCAACCAGTGGCTATTATCAACCTTATACCGATATGCCCTTTACAAATGAAACTGTTGGTGAGAATGTTTACTTAAATCTGATTAATCGGGCAGAAAAGTATATTTACATCACTACTCCTTACTTAGTAATTGACAATGTCTTAATGGAATCTTTGTGCAATGCTGCTAAAGGTGGCCTTGATGTACGAATTCAAACCCCGCATATCCCTGATAAGTGGTACGTCCATACAATGAGTCGTTCAAACTATCCCCAACTGATCGAAGCTGGCGTGAAAATTTACGAGTACACCCCTGGCTTCATTCATTCTAAAACTTTTGTTGTTGATGGAATTTATGGCGTCGTCGGCACGATTAATCTTGATTATCGCAGTCTATACTTACATCTCGAATGTGGCGTCTGGATGTATAAAACGACTGCTTTAAAAGAGATGTTAACTGATTTCTTAGCCACCGAAAAAGACTGCCAAGAAATTAGTCTAGCTGCTGCCTTAGATATTCCTTGGTACAAACGAGTTGGTCGAGCTGTGCTAGCAGTTTTTGCCCCACTCTTATAAAAAAACACTCAAAGTTACCGATTTAATTCGGTCCTTTGAGTGTTTTTTACTTTTTACGGCGGCTGATTTTCTTTTTAGTCAATTCACGAATGACAATCGTATCTAAACGGGTCATAAATTCTTTATAGTAGGCACTTTCAAAATGATTAATTGATGCCCCTAAAGGAAATCTTTTATCACTAATAAAGTTTTTATCCCCTAAATTAATGATTTTTGCTTTTGGTAAGCAATCAATAAATAGATCTTCAATCATGCTATATTTCTCATTCAGCTGAGTAATCGTTTCGATTTCTTTCGGACTGTACCGTTCTTTAGTTCCTTCTTTTGTATAGTAATCCTCAGCTAATTTAATTTTCATTAAAATAATTCGTTCTTCTGGGACTATTTTTTTTAATTCTTGTATAAATTCTTTTAATAAGTCTGTAAAGATTGCTTTTCTAACTTCCCAATTTTCAACCGTGACAATTTCCCCCACTAAATTTGCTTCTTCAATAATTTTATACTTTTTCATCTGGATGTTATTTGTTAGATACTGATTTCCTTGAATTTTAACTATTTCTGAAGAAACCTCAGCAAAAAAATCAATGATTAAAAAATCTGCTTTCTTTTCCTTCATCTTGGTTAAATGCTTTTTACTAAACTCAAGTTCAATCCGTTCTCTGATTGTTTCATTTTCAACTTCCAAAAGTTGACGATAAGGAACGTCTAAAGGGGAACTTAAGAGACTCGCCGCCGTGCTATGAAAAATCGTATCGACAATTTCATACTTCGCAAAGTAGCCTGGATTGAAATATGCTTTGTTAGAAAAACCAACACGACTAAAGCAACTGCCTATAATCCCTAACTTAACTGTATTTTTCGGACTATCCCGATAATTCCTTCTTACCGCTAAAGCCAAACTATGATCATTTGTTTCATAGACACTGTAATCACTATTATGAAAAGTTATCATCTCTTTTTCAAAAACTTCATCAAAGGTTAGATTTTTCATAAATGTTTTTTTATCGTGTTCTTCCACATAATAAAAATCAAAAATGCGATCTTCATTTAAATTAAATTCAAATCGAAAGTCATCAAACTTTAATAGGTAGTCATTTTTATGTTTATCAAGTTTCACAAAAACTGTGCCATCAACCGGGGCACGAAAGTTATTACGTTTTTTGACATAGACTTCGGCTGCGGAATTGTCACTTAGTACTTTTAGACGAATACCATCCTTTTCGACTTTAACATTAGTCAGCTTATAGCCACTAAATTCTTGCTCGAAAGTCAGTAAGGTACCTACTTTTGTCTTTTTCATACTATTAGTTTCGGTGACTAGGAGTTCTGTTTTACTACTTAACAACTCATCATAATAGTAAACTCTCACCCAATAATTAACGACTGGATGCTCTGTTGTAAAATAGATCGGGATACCTTCCCCAAGTAAACTCATATCTACTGAAAAATTAACTTCTTTAGAACTGGCTACTTCTGTCGCAAATTGATAAATTTCTTTACTATGAGCAAGCTCTAACTCTAGTAAATAAACACCAAAATTATCTTCAAAAGGCAACTCAAAATCTAAGTCAATCGTGCCATCGTTTTTATTAATACCTTTTTCCCTTAACTCGACGTCAGTGTAGCTTTTAAACGATAAATTACCTTTTAAATTTTTATAAGGTTTTAGTTTGAAAATCTTATTTAAGCCATACTCAACGCCATCAATGTTCCCATACTCTTCCATCGAAACAAATTGCTCTTTACCATCATTTAACACTACGACAAAATCAAAAAAATCAACAGTGAGAAACCAGTTTTTATTGGCTTCTAAATCAAGAATCCCGACATATTTATCTTCCGCGATTTCTTTGATTTCAATGTCCAAATTATTTTTCAAGTCTTTCCGCTTCCTAATATAGACACGCTGAGCATCTTTCGTCCATAAGCTAAATTCAATTTTTAACGGACTAATTTCTTTCAAATGTACTATCACTTTTTTCACTCCTCTTACAAAATATTATCTGCTAATAAATAGTTAACTATCCGTTCGGTATTGCGATTATCCGTAAATTGGTTAATATTTCGATACTTATTAAGGTAATCATTGTTTAAATAATAATTAGTTGCAATCGCCTCTTTGATAATGGCAACTAACTCTTCATCACTTGTGGCCACTGGACCTGGCGCATTTTTTTCAGTAATTGGTGGCTCTGCTTGATAATTTTCACTCAAGTAGTCTTTGTTCTTCCAATAAAAAATCGGATAAGCCCCTCGATAAATCGCGTCGTAAATAGCAGAAGAATAATCTGAAATAAAGATTCGGCCAATTTTTAAGGCTTCTGAAGGATTATCTGCAAACAAGTGGCGATACTCTGGCAGGGCCTTAATAATATATTCAGAAAACTTATTGTGAGAAACTAAGATTAAGTCATCTAAAAGCCCATTTTTTTCGAAGACTTTAATCATGTTAAGTAGTGACGCATAGTAAGTCGTCTTCTCAATGTCCCCACTATAAATCATGCCTTCTTCCCAATAACGATAAGTTGGCATATAGACAATCTTCTGACTATTTTTAACAATTTCGGCATAATCAAACGTAGCTAAACCTGTTTTAATCAAATCTTTTGAGGTGTAACCCATTTTATAAAATTCAAAGGCTTCTAAATCAGAACTCACGACATTCTTATACACATTGTAGGCGCCGTATTCTTTATAAAATATTTTACCTAAAGGATTTTCAACTGGTTTCGCAAACATAATACCATGTTGTAAAAAGATCAAAGGCACTTCTTTTAACTTCGTCATAATTTCGTTAATGTAGATGCGGTCATTTATAATATGATTACTTAAATCACTACTAATATAGTAGTCAGCTTTAAACAATAAATAATAATGTTTCAAAGAATACTTTGCCACTAAATGTTTTCCATATTTCTTTTTCATTGGCCGATACATTTTAGCTTCTTTAGCTAAGATGAAAAAATTTTTAGAACGGACATTTCTGACTCTCATGACGCTCTCAAACACCCGATAAGCTGATTCGTCTGCCTTGGAAGCCATTTTTTCAAAATAAACATTCGTCTTTTTCTGACTAAGCTTGATTTTTGCCCCAAGCATCGCTATTTTTTGTTTAATCCTGTTCATGAGATTATACATTTTATTATTAGGAACAATCGAATAACTGACACTGCCGTGAATATCAGTCCGTAAAACATAAACTAACTCTTTAGTCACTAGTTTAGTATACACTCGACTTTTGATTTTCTTTTGATTAAGCTGTAATCGGTGAATTGGATTAGTCTGACTACCAATCCACAGTGGGTAATGAACGCGATCACCGATATTTAGCTCATTTATATTTAATTTAAAATAACCTAATTTTTTTAATATGCGAATACGGTTAAAGGGTCTTTTAAACTTAGCCAACGGCGTTGCTTCACTACTAGTAAATAAATAATCAAACTTGGCATGGGCCTTATATGCTTTATGAAACATTAAGCCATAAACATATAAATGTTTACCAAATCTCAAGCAGCCTAGGCGATTGACAAACTGGGTAACTTGAGTTGGTTGGCCTTTTTGAATATAAACCCCAGTCTCTTTTAAAAAGACATAATACCTAGTCCGGTTTTGTTGAATAATACTTTGAATTGGGTCCCCTTGCAGTTTGTCTAAATATTTCCCTTCCAAAAGTTTCAACGGTTTATTAACAACTAATTTACTTAAATCAATCGTAACTAAACGATTGTTGAACATTTTCAATTTAATTGCTACTTCACTGATGACGCTGACTTGTTTAATTTTATCAGTTCTGAACAAAGTATTAAAATAGATTTTATTAAATTTAATTTTTTGCTGACTGTCTTGATAGACAAAGCCAAAATGATTCCCCTGTTCGTAAATGCACTGGATTTCCGAACGGTTATCTATAAAATCAGTGGCTTCTTCTGTGTAATAGGCTTCTAATAAAAATCGCTGATTTAACTGAAAAATTTGCTCTCCCTGTTTATTAATGACACCTATATCAAACATACCCTTACGTTCAAGTTGATACCCTTCTCTCAAATAAGACACTTTAATTTTGATACGGGAAGAACTTTCAAAATAAGTCCTTGTTTCCAGGGCAATAAATAAACTACCTAAATGGGTATAAATAAAGGCTTTGCTATCGCTAAAATTGATTCGACCTAGCAAGCGGCTCTCTTCTGCCTGTTGATAGTTATTTTTTAATAAAACTGTTTGCTCAGCTAATAGCTCTTTTTTTGAAAAAACATAATAAGAGGCAACACTTCCAACGAAAAAACGAATCTCTTCTTCTGTAGCCTCAATTATTGATATATCTGAATCATAAGTATCATACATTATTAATAACATCCTTTAAAAAAATTCTCATTTTTATTATATCATATAATAATTAAAATGACTTATCATTCATTAGTTTAGTTTTTGTCTTTTTCACAACCAAAAAGAAGTAGATTGCTCTACTCCTTTTAGTATTTCTAAGTTGTCTTTCTTAAATATATTGTAACTCTTTTGCACCATTAAAAGCTAAATCAATCATCCCGCCACCAAGACACTCCGTCCCATCATAGAAGACGACTGCTTGACCTGGGGTAATCGCCCGGACAGGTTCATCAAAGATTACTGTCCCTTTTGTTGGATTAGCAGGATTCAATTTAACAGAAACCCCTACATCAGCTTGACGGTAGCGGAACTTTGCCGTACAAGTGAACTCGAGCTCACGTTCCCCTTCCGTTGTGAAATGAATCTCACTAGCTTCTAAATGGGTTGAATATAAGGTTGGGTGATGGAAGCCTTGGCCAACATATAACGTGTTCGTTGTTAAGTCTTTACCAATCACGAACCAAGGGGCTGAGTTATCACCGCCACCACCAATGCCTAAGCCTTGGCGTTGACCGATTGTATAATACATTAAACCAGCATGTTGCCCTTTGACTTCGCCAGTCTCAGTCACCATATTGCCTGGTTTAGCCGGTAAGTATTTACTTAAAAATTCTTTGAAGTTTTTTTCACCAATAAAGCAGACTCCTGTGGAATCTTTTTTCTTAGCTGTGGCTAAACCAGCTTTTTCAGCTAATTCCCGGACTTCTGATTTTTCTAAATGTCCTAAAGGAAACATCGTTTTAGCTAATTGTTCTTGTGATAATTGGCTTAAAAAATACGTTTGATCTTTATTATTATCAATGCCTCGAAGCATATGAGATACCCCATTTTCATCACGAGTCACTTGGGCGTAGTGGCCAGTTGCTACGTAATCGGCACCTAATTTCAAAGCATAGTCTAAAAAGGCTTTAAATTTAATTTCTTTGTTACACATTACATCAGGGTTTGGCGTTCTGCCACGACGATATTCTTCTAAGAAATATTCAAAGACACGGTCCCAATATTCCTTTTCAAAATTAACTGAGTAGTAAGGAATGCCAATTTGTTTAGCGACTTTCGCCACATCCTTATAATCTTCAGTTGCCGTACACACCCCGTTATCATCTGTATCATCCCAATTTTTCATGAAGATACCAACGACATCGTATCCTTGTTCTTGCAGAAGTAGAGCTGTTACAGAAGAGTCAACTCCTCCACTCATGCCGACGACAACCCGAGTTTTGCTATTGTCTGTCATACTATCACCATCATTTCTTTCGAATTCTGAATTATCTACGATTTGAAGGTCGGATTTTCAGTAGTGTTTATTATAAGCCCTTTTGACTTTTTTTTCATCTATTTAAGCCAATTCTTAGTAAAATGATAGATTAAACTTACGCTTATAAGTCGTTTCCCCTTTAACCTTAACGTCGATTTGCTGATTTAAATAATTAGCTTGTGCCGTTACCTTGCCAAGCTCCTTTAGCGCCACCCCTTGTTCTATGTTGATCCCCCTCTGGACTTGGGGGTCATCCCCATAGACTAATAGATAGGCTGCCATCACCCCAGAAGCCGTTCCTGTCACTGGGTCTTCGATAATTCCTGAAGCGTAACTTGAAAAATGCCGAGCCACATAGTCACTTGTTTCCCCTTTAGTAAAAGGATGAATGGAAATATCTTTGCGCCCTTGAAGAACTTTCGGAAACTCTTGAGTTTGAGGAAGCATTTTAGCTAAGCTGGCAAGCTTTTTGACAGGTACAATTAAGGTCCAAACACCGGTGGAACCATAAACAACGGGCAAAGTCGGGTCTAGGTCTTGGGGCTGGATTCCTAACACCTGGCATAATTCAACGATGTCCTCTTGATAAGGTTTAAACATTGCTGGGGACTGGCTCATAGTCACTGTTTGTGCTTGTTTATTAAATGTGGCCTCTAAGATCCCTGCCTGAGTTTCAATGTGCCAGTGTTGACGTTCTGCCTCTAGTTGGGAACTTAAATAACTAATTGCGCCAATCGTTCCATGACCACAGAGAGGGGTTTCTTGATTAGGCATAAAGAAACGCAAGCCGATATCCGCTACTTTAGACTCAACAATAAACACTGTCTCACTATAGCCAGCTAAGCTAGCAATTGTTTGCATCTCTTGAGAGGTTAATTCCGCACCATTCAAGACTAAACCACAAAGATTGCCACCACCATTTTTTTGACTAAAAACTGATAATTCGATAACTGTACAAGCTTTCATCTCACCCCGCCTTTACTTCCTTATTGTAACGAAAAAGGGCTCGCGACATAAGTCAGCGATCCCTTTTTTTAACGCTTTTATTCAACTTTTTCGAAACAACCACGATCAATCATACCATCCATTAAGAAGTAAAACTTCTCTTGGTTCATCGCAAATTTATCATTTGAAAAAATATCAAGTGCTTTCATACCATTGGCTGTTGTCACAGACATTTTTAACGTTTCTAAGTCTTCTGACACTGTAATTTTTAGTTTAAAGCCTTGTTTGCTTTGGGGTGTTGCATCTAACGGGCGGATTAATTGGAAATTACCAGATTTAGTTTCCGTAAAGCCATTGTCTCGCATTGTGTATTTTTTAGCTTCTTGACCAATTTTGTAAGAAATGGGACAGCCTAATACTGTTGCAGTTTGCTCAAATGCCATTCTATTCACCTCTATATTTTTATTCTAGCTTTATTATACCTATTTTTCCTTAGTTAGTCTATGGTTCCTAGGGTGGTTTAGCTTTTTAAGCCTTCGATAGTTTGAATTAAATGAGCCAAGAAGTTTGCGATTTCCTCAGAAGTGTTCCCTAAGCCGAAACTAATTCTCAAAGACTCCTTGGTGGCTTGGTGCCCCAAGCCATACATGCTTTCTAAAACATGAGATGGTTCCACATTCCCGGCGGTACAAGCTGAACCGATTGAAAGGGCAATCCCTTGTAAATCTAATTGCATTAAGAGTAAGTCATTTGGCACATTCTTAAAGCGTAAATTCAAAATATGTGGGGATTTACGACTGACATCGCCATTAATTGAAAAGTCAATCTTAGCTGCTTCTAAGCCTTTGATGATACTCTCATTAAAACTCTCATAACTAGCTAAGCGATTGGCTTTTTCTGCAGTCGTTAGCAAGGAAACGGCCGTGGCTAAACCGACAATGCCAGGGATGTTTTCAGTTCCGCCCCGCCGTTTCTCTTCTTGTTCACCACCATGAATTAACGGTTTCATCATTAACCCATCCCGGCGGTATAAAAACCCTAAGCCTTTTGGACCATTGATTTTATGAGCAGTCGCTGAAAACAAATCGAGACCTAGTTCTTGGACAGCGATTGTTGCTAAACCATAAGCTTGAACGCCATCACTGTGAAAATATGCGGGATGGTTGGCTAAAATGTCACCAATTTCTGCCAAGGGAAACTGAACCCCTGTTTCATTGTTCGTATGCATAATTGAAACGAGGATCGTATCCGGTCGCAAAGCTGCTTCAAATTCTGCTAAAGAAAGATTACCTAATTTATCGACACCTAAGTAAGTAACTTCGTAGCCTTCCCCTTGGAGATACTCCATCGTATTTAAAACAGCTGGATGTTCAACAGCCGTAGTTATCAAGTGTTTACCTTTGTGTTGATTGGCTAAGGCTGTTTGAATGATCGCCGTATTATCACTTTCTGTTCCGCCACTCGTAAAAACTATTTCATGGGCTTTAGCACCAATACTTTCGGCAACTACTTGGCGAGCATCTTCCATCACCCCGTGGGCTTTTTGGCCTAAACGATGAACACTAGAAGGATTACCGTAGACAGTCGCCATGGTTTCTGCCATTTTTTCAATTACTAAGGGATGCATCGGCGTCGTTGCTCCATGATCTAAATATATTCTTGCCATCTGGTTCCCTTCTTCCTAATTTATAATTCTTTACATGCAAGTATAACGCAATTTTAAAGGACATACAAAAAAAATGAACGCCTGAATGTTCTCTTAAGTTGAACTGTTTTCAGACCCTTAATCAATGGCCCCTTTTTCGTTTCATGTTATAATTAATTAGCTATTAAGAAAGGGGGAGCAACATGCAAGAATCTTTAATCACTAAAAAAATTATTGCTTATGCCTTAAAATCTTTAATGACCACAACCCCCTTTACTAAAATTACGATTCGTCAAATAATGGAAACGGCAGACATTCGCCGCCAAACATTTTATAATCATTTTCAAGATAAATATGAATTACTTACTTGGATCTATCAACAAGAAATTAGTGAGAACATTAGTGACTTTTTAGACTACGAAGAATGGCACAATGTGATTCTCCGAATTCTCGACTATTTTTATCATAACCAACCCTTTTATCGGAATGCCTTCGCCTTTTCAGAACAGAACTCTTTTGACCACTACTTTTTAGAACATACGAATGGCCTTATAAAAACCATTGCTTCAGACATCACTAAAAAAGCTGGAAAACAGTTGACTGTTTCCCAACTAACGTTTCCAACGGAGTTTTATAGTCACGCCTTTGTAGGAGTGACTAAAAACTGGTTAACGAATGGTTGCCCTGAAGAACCAGTTATTTTAGCCGCTCAAATTTCAACAACTTTAGAAAACGCTTTGGCTGGAGCTTTGATTCCCTAAGGGCAACTACCAACCGTAAGCACTGACTGGTAGTTGCAAATAAGTCAGCCACTGAGGGTCTTTAATTTCTAAAAAAGTTAATGAGACACCGGCCATGTTTAGAGAAGTCATAAAGTTACCGACTTTTTTAAACTGGACATCTATGCCGTCTAATTCTAACAAGCGGCGAACATCATTGGCAAAGATCATTAACTCGAGTGCCGTTGTTCCGCCTAAGCCATTAATCAGCAGTGCTAATTGACTGCCTTGTTTTAATTGATACTGGCTCTTTAGTTTATTAATCAGTTCATTAGCTAACTTTTCCGAGTGACTAATCGGTTCTTCACGATAACCAGCCTCGCCATGAATGCCAATCCCAAAAGAAATTTCAGACTCCCCTAATTGAAACTGAGGCGCACTTTCACCAGGTAAGGTCCCTGGGGCGACTGCTAAACCTAAAGTATTCAAAGACATCACAACTTGTTCCCCTAAAAGGGTTAGTTCTTTTAAAGTTTGACCAGCAGCTGCTGCCCCACTGAGAATCTTATGAACAAAGACAGTACCAGCTACACCCCGGCGCCGTTTTTTGAAAGTCTCTTTATCGATGGAACAGTCGTCATTTACAATAATATGAGCCACTTGATGGCCTGCTCCTTGGGCTAATTTTTCGGCTGCTAAAAAATTAGTCACATCAGCTTCAAAATTTTTAACGATTAATAATACCCCTTGGCCCTTATCGACTAATTGAATCGTTTGTACGATTTCTGCCACTGTCGGTGGGATAAAGATTGGTCCATTAATACTAGCTGCTAACATATTTTCACCAACGTAACCGGAATGGGCTGGCTCATGACCTGTTCCACCACCACTAATTACCGCCACGGCCTGTGGTTGAACTTTACTTAAGATAATACCTGTCTTAGGTACCCGTTCTAAGATATCTGCGTAGGCGAAATTAATCCCATTTAAAAGTTGGGTTACGACATCTGTTGAACGGTTAATTATTTTTTTCATCTCGTTTCCTCGACTTTCATCTTTGAATTAACTTTTTTTAGTTTATCATATATTTAAGCTCATGGCTGTTCAAAAAAATTGAAAGTGGGATAAAAGTCAGTTAAATCCCAAAAAATGAAAATAAATCCGAATAATCAGCTTTTTGATCATCCGGATTTATTGAACTTTTGTAGTATTTGACTTTGAGAACCCGTTTATCTAATAACTTTCATTAGCTGAAGTTAAAGTTATTTTGATTTTTTGCACTAAGGGATTTACTTAATAGTTAAAGGTTGTAGTTGTTCATCGATAGCTGAAAAATCAGCTCCGGCTTGCATTAACGCAGCCGCTGTATAACTACTTTCAACAAAGGCGGTATCATAGAGAACCACTTCTTTATCTGTCAGCTCCATGGCCATTTCTAAATTCATCTTAGCACTGCCTAAGTCATAGAAAGCTAAAATCTTCTCACCAGTGTTATTTTCAAAGGCTTTTTCGATTTTAGCAAAACTTGTGCCAACTTCTTCTTCCTCGGTCCCACCAGCATAAGTAATTGGGACATCTTTAGCTACTTCAGCAATTAAACGTGCAATCCCTTTAACTAGCTCTGGTACATGAGACACCATTACAATTCCTAATTTAGCCATTTGTTATCCCCGCTTTCAACATACTATCAAAGAAGTAACCACTTGACACAGTCCCAGGATCAAGGTGACCAATCGAGCGTTCGCCTAAATAAGAAGCACGGCCTTTCGTCGCCTTTTGATCTTTCGTCCAACTAGCAATTTCTGTGATTTTTTCACTACTTAGATTGCCTGCTTCTAAAGCCTCAATCACACCAGCCCACATATCAACCATGGTTTTTTCACCAATTTCAGCTTTGCCGCGTTTTTGAATTCCTTCTAAACCAGCTTTTACCATCACAATTAGTTCTTCTGAAGTAGTTGCAGCTTTAGCCATGCTAATTAAAGCAGAGCCGTAAAGTGGGCCTGACGCTCCACCAACTTTACTGACAAGGGTCATACCAGCTAATTTAAAGGTCTCAGCAATCGTTGCCGGTTGTTTTTCTTCTAAGGCTTTCGCCATTTCAGTCGTACCACGAGCCATGTTCATGCCGTGATCGCCATCACCAATCGCACTATCTAGATCGCTTAAATAGGCTTTTTCTTCATTAATTTTTGTTGTAAAATCCATTAACCAGTTGATTACTTGAGTATTATCCATCTGTCTTAATTCCTCTCCTTTTAACTTCTTACCAAGCGATTGTTTGAACGTTATAATTAAGTTTTTCTAGCCAATCAGCTTCTGTTAATTTAATCATTGTTAATGATAAACCAGCCATATCAATGGCGGTCATATAGTCGCCAACTTTTTTGAAACTAACTGTTAAACCGTCGGCTGCTAATAATTCTTTAACGTCATTAATAAAGACATACTGTTCCATCAACGGCGTACTACCTAAACCATTGACTAGTAAGCCAAATTCTTCGCCAGCTTGCCAGTTAAATTGACCTTTTAATTTCCCAACAATCTCTTTAGCTAATTCTTTTGATGGGGCAATTTTTTCTTTGCTGTAACCTGGTTCGCCATGAATGCCGACTCCAAATTCCAATTCGTCTTCACCAAGAACAAAGCCCGGATGTCCAACTTCTGGGACGGTTGCTCCAGTTAAAGCAACACCTAAAGTTTTTATGTTAGGCACGATTGCCTCTGCTAATTCCTTAATCTCAATTAAAGTAGCACCTTGATCTGCAGCTGCTCCTAAGATTTTATGGACTAAGACAGTCCCCGCAACCCCTCGTTTACCTGCAGTATAAGTACTATCTTCCACAGCAATATCATCGTCAACAATGATCGTTTCCACTTGAATGTCTTCCATCTCAGCTAAATCTTTAGCCATCTCAAAGTTCATAACATCACCAGAATAGTTTTTGATAACTAAAAAGACGCCAGCTCCCTTGTCTGCTTCTTGAATTGCCACTAATACTTGGTCAGGTGTCGGTGATGTGAAGACAGGTCCACAAACAGCAGCGCCTAACATTCCTTGACCGACAAACCCAGCATGAGCCGGTTCATGTCCGCTACCTCCACCAGAAATTAAGGCAACTTTGCCTTGTTTTAAATCATTACTAATAATGACTCCGCTATCATTTACTCGACTAATTAAATCTCCATGGGCATAAACTAACCCATCTAACATTTCGTTAACAACGTTCTCCGGTTGATTAATAATTTTTTTCATACTTGCTTCGCTCCCTTTCTTTGATCTTACAATAAGTCTACCTTGAAAAGGCTTACTTTAGAAGGGACAGATTTAAAGATTTGTCCAAAATGGTGGTGTGAGAGATGTCATAAGAGGTACGATTCTTCGTTGTCCCAGATTTCTAAAGGCTAAAGACTTACGAATGACGGTAACGCTTAGCAGTTGTTGAGAGAGTCGCTATTTGACTTTTAGAAGCCCTTTAGCAAAAAAGGAGCCGTGACAATAGTCACGACCCCTTGCTTTTTATTTAATTGAGATGGTCTTTAACAGCTGTTGCATACTTATAGGCAGTCCCAACAGAGACGCCACAAATATCCGCAATTTGGCGAATGGTTTTATTACGATGGCCGTATAACTCTTGAATACGATTGATTTTTTCATCGGAAACACTTGGTCGCCCAGGGAAGGATCCGCCTTTTTTAGCTCTTAAAGTTGGGTAGCCGTGTTCTTTGACTACTTGATTTTCCGAGAGGGCTAAATGGTATAGCACATCAAAATATTCTTCATCAGCTAAATTAGACAAAGGTCTTTTATCAATAACATACAAAATTTTATTATGATCTTTTAAATATTTAAGAGCTGGATAGGAGTGAAATATTTGAATTCCTAAATCTTCCAAACTATGAATGTGAATTTTATGTTCGATATTTTCCTCAACAAACTCTTTAAATTCTTGAGCTGAGGAACTACTAGCGTGATCTTCAATTACTTCATCGCAACAGTTTTTCTCTAATAAGACTTCTTTTTTATTAAATGTATAACCAATTTTCATAATTTATAATCTCCTTCCATGGCTGGACCTTTACAAGTACAATCATTGAAACACTGACTTGTTTTAAGGAATGGTTGAGCATCATTTATCATAACTAAACTTGTCAATCGTTACCCTTTTGAAATTATTTCTATTTTATATTCGAAAAGTTCCTGACACTTGCTTGGCTCTTACATAAAAATAGCCGCCACTATAAATTATGAACAGCACCTTTGGAACTACCAGCATTAGGCTGGACTGACTTCTAAAATACTTCAGAGGACATGACAGTCATTCTTTACCTAGGCCTTTTGCATGTTTACAAACCATCTCTGATTTTTTTCTAGTTAGTGACATTCAAACAAGTTGGCCTTTAACCGACTCATACTTTGTGATATTTTATTTATCTCCCCAAAAAAATAAAATTTTAGACTCACACTTCCTGAGTTACTTTAGCCTTTGGTGACCATTTAAATAGTTTCCCTTATGTACACTATTTAAAAGTTTTTTTCCCACTTATTTAATATTCTTCTTTGTTTCTTTTGATTAATACAATAAATATGCCAGCATTCTTATACAACATGATTCTTACCAATCTTCCCCTCCTTTTCTCTAACTTAATTTAATAACATCTCAAGTATAAAGGGGTTTTATCTCCCTTTACGCTATTTATCATATCATGTAAGAAATACCGTTCGTTATATACTTTCGGGTATTTCATCCCGAAATAGTTTTTCCTTTATTAGGATAAAAAAACCATAATTAGATTATTCAACTTCATCAGGATGTTATCTTTTCCTCTCTGAAACTAACTATTGATTTTTATACACATTAAAGTTATATTATTTAAGTACTATTTATGAAACTTTAAGGAATAAAATATCATTTTTCTTGATTCATTTCCTGCCATTTTCCGTCCGTCACTGCTTAAACAGAAGGGGAATGATCCATTATGTTAGATCTATTTTTCAAAAAAACTGAGATTAATCGAATCCGGATTCTTTTACTCTTTTATTCTCATAAAGAAGTCACTTTACATCAAATCCAACATCAAACTAAGACCCCAATTACAACTGCTAGCCGCCTAGTTTCTGACCTTAACGCTGATATCAATGATATTTTTGGTGACAAGTTAACTATTACTCTGGAAAATAAAGCTTATATTTTAAACTATACAACTAAATTAAATCAAACAGAAGTTATCGGACGCTTAGGTCACTCCTACTTAAATTCTTCAATTACTTTTAAAATAATTTCACATATTTTCACTGAAAGAAATAATAGTTTAGTCCAATTGTGTGCTGACATTAATGTTTCACAAAGTTACGTCTACAAGAAATTAGTTGAAATTAATAAAACAATCAGCTCTTTTAATATCAAAATTACTAATAAGCAAGGTTCACTGACGATTGATGGTTCTGAAAACAGTATTTTATTGCTAACTTATGCGATTTTAGAGATTGAAAAAAAAGTCTTTCCCCTAAGTGCTGAACTCGTTAACGCCCCGAACATATACAAATACTTTAATCTTATTGAAAAAAAGTTGTCTAACCCATATGAAAAACGCTCACTAAACTCCCTCTACGATACGGTTCAATTACGTCGTCAATCACTGGAATCTGTGACTTTCATCCATTTAGAAAACCGAGAGATTATTGAAAGTATGTTAAGCGTTGTTAACTTATACGATTGTCGCAAAGACATTAAACCCCTTAGTCATAATAGTAGCTTATTCATTAACTTCATCGCTCGTTGTTGCATTAACGGTACATTAACTTTTGAAGAACGGGTTCTAACTGGGAAAGCCCTCGGAAAACTAACTAATAATAAAGTTGTTACTTACGCCATTGAACTAGTTGAAGTTTTAGCCGCAGATATTGTTGGCACCACTTTTTCTTCTAAAGACAATTACTGGGAAGCACTCTATATTTGTACACTGCAGCTCTGTTATATTGATTTATTTTCGGCTGATATTTTATTAGAATTCAAGCGCCTTGAAAACTACCATTTAAAAACTCGTTCGAATACCCGCCAACGAGAAGAAACAAATAAAAAAATTGCTGGCCTTTTAGACTTGCCTACATTTCCTTATACTAATTGGTCCACTAAACAGTATAACGACCTCATTCCGATGTTAAAAAAATGGGCTCATGGCTTATCTTTTTCAAAAAAAGAAATTAAGTTTAAAATTATGTTTTACTTCTCCAACTTTATCGTGGCTAATTTGACGATTAAAGAGTTAATTATCACCCATTTTTCCGATACTTTTATTGAATTTGTCACTTCGATTGATGAAGCAGATTTACTAATTACTGACACTTTTTCCATTTTACCAGATGGCCTACAATACTTTCTGTTCCATGATTTTGAAGAAGAGTCCCTTTACGAAACCCTTTTAATGGCAATTGCTGAAGTCAGTCATAAAAAATTTATTAACTTAAGCCAAAAGGATTAATTATACCACTCAAAAAGAACGCAGCGTTACCAAGTTAACTGGTAGCACTGCGTTCTTTTTGAGTGAGACTTTAAGCTTTAGTATATTTATAGACTGTTCCAATGGAAACATCACATAATAAGGCAATTTCTTTTAAGGTTTTATTTCGACTATTGTAATGCTTCTTAATTTCTTTGATTTTTTTTCCTCTAGTTTTGGCCGTCCTGGGACAACTCCATCTAACCGGGCTTTTTCAATCCCACGAATCGTTCGTTCACTAATAATATGATTTTCCAATTCTGCTAATTGATATAAAATATTAAATAAACTTTCATCTGAATAATTAGTTAGTTCCTCTTTTTCTAAAATATAAAGAAGTTTATTTTGTTCTTTTAAGATAAGAAAAAGTGGGTAGTATTGAATCAACTGCATTTCTAAATCTTTCAAGGAGTGGATGTAAAATTCTGCCTCTTTATTGCGTTTAATGACTTCTTTGATTTCTTGGGCCACAGTTTTGCTATCCTGTAACGTCCAAACATCGTGACATGTTTTTAACATCATTGCTTTATTCTTTTTATGTAAGACAAATCCGATTTTTTTCATAAGTCCTCCTAACTAAGTTCGCTTAAAACACCTTTAGCGAACGTTATTCTATAATAGATTTACAATAACACTCCACTCACAAAAAAACAAGCTCATTAAATGATAATTTAGCGAGCTTGTATGATGCCACTAATCCAATCTGACTGTTCCAAAAAACGCTTTAACTCAACTTCGTACATTTTCCCCCAAGAAGAAATGGTTATTTTTTCTATTTCACTTTCATAGTCTTTTTCATACTTAGTGATCATTACCCAATGTGCGGTAATATCAATTACTTTTCCAGCTTCCTTGCCCCCAATACTATTGACTAACATCCCTTGCTTTCGACCAATAAATTTTAAGCCTTTAGGAAATTCTGATTTATTAGGACCAACGATCAAAGGCACAGGACGGTTTTCTTGTAACTCTTTTTTTATAATTTGACTGATTTTATGTTTATGATTTTTTAAGCTAATAAACTTAACTCGCCGCTGACTTTGGCTTTGTTTAAAATAACGATTTAAGCCGTTTTTTAGTTGCCAACCTTGAATCCCTAAGACAAAGTTAGCATCTTTTTGGTATTTTTTTGGCGAAAACAGCGGATTACGCCAAGGTTTTAAGTATTTATAATAAAGTGATTTCACAAACATTTCATAAGTAGCGCCTTTTAACTGCTGAGGTTTGACTAATCCGGGCAAGCTTTTTGCTAGTTGGTGATCGGCAAGGCTTAAATACAATAAATAATCTGCCATGGCAATCAAGCCACAACCGCCATAATTTATTTCGTCATCATGACTAAACTGATCATCTTTAAACCAGCCTTGGTTACCACCATATGACCCGGAAATTTTAAGATAGTCTTCAGTTAATAATTCAATCATACACTCACCGCCAACTTTTTCTTTTGGCTGTATAATTTTTGGTGTGGATGAAGAAATTCATTCACGCCTATTTTTACACAAAAAAATAGAAACATATGAACTTTCCAGTTAGAATAAAGTTGCTAAGACCAATTCAGGGAGGAAGATTCATATGTTTCATAACGATTATATCCGATTATCACTTAATTTAAAAGACCCCAATGTCACATTTGCTGAAAAAGCATGCGTTGAACAAAAAATAAAAGGCGTTACTGCAACCCTTTATTTTGCTACTTTGACTTATACACCCACTCATTGTAAATGTTGTGACCGAGAAAACACTGATTTTCTACTTGTTAAGAATGGCTTTCTAACTTCAAGGGTAAAATGGCTTCATCTGGCCAATCGGCCAGCTTATATCGAGTTAAAGAAACAACGGTTTCTTTGTCGTAAATGTAAAAGAACCTTTGTCGCCCAATCAGAAGAAGTTGCCCCTAGCTGTTTTATAGCTAATAAAGTGAAACAGTCCCTCGCTATTGAATTAGGTGATGCCATTTCGTTAAAGGATTTATCACGACGACACAACGTTTCTCCAACAACTACTGAACGCATTTTAACTCAGTTAGGCGCTGCTTTTAAAGTTGACTATACTTATCTACCGCCCAACTTGTCTCTAGACGAATTCAAGTCTGTTAAAAATGTTGTCGGAAAAATGAGTTTTATTTACTGTGATTCTGTTACTCATGAAATCATTGATATTCTGCCAGACCGTCGCTTAAACGGTTTAAGAGAGTACTTTTCCCGCTTTAGCTTAGAAGCACGACAACAAGTAAAAACAATCGTTGTTGACATGAATGCTGCTTATTTTACATTGGCTTGTGAGCTCTTCCCTAACGCTGAAGTAATCATTGATCGATTCCATGTGGTTCAATTAATTTCTCGTTCATTGAATCAAACACGCATTCAAATCATGAAACAATTCTTTGGTTCGAACGCTAGTAAAATGAAAGATTATCGCAAGCTAAAAAACTACTGGCGGTTAATGCTGAAGTGTTCAACTGAGCTTGATTTTCAAACTTACAATTATCAAAGACTCTTTAAAAAAC